>JAEURQ010000004.1 GCA_016788425.1 Chthonomonas sp. | reverse complement strand
TGGATAGGGACCGAACTGGCTCACGCCGTTCTGAACCCAGCTCGCGTGCCGCTTTAATCCGTGAACTCCGGAACCCTTGGGACCTTGTACAGCCCCAGGATGCGACGAGCCGACATCGAGGTGCCAAACCATGCCGTCGCTATGAGCGCTCGGGCAAGATCAGCCTGTTATCCCCGGGGTAGCTTTTATCCGTTGAACCCTGACGTGCCCACGCACCATCAGAGGGTCACTTAGACCGACTTTCGTCCCAGCTCGACCTGTGTGTCTCACTGTCAACCGCACTATATACCTATACGCTCGACGCCTGATTTCCAACCAGGCTGAGTGCAGCTTTGTACGCCTCCGTTACACTTTGGGAGGCGACCGCCCCAGTCAAACTACCTGCCACAGACTGTCTCGAACCCAGATAATGGGTCCGGTTAGGAAACCAGAAGTACAAGGGTGGTGTTCCATTGGTGCCGAAGCTCCCACCTACGCTCTACATGTACATCCAGCTCCCAATCTGAAGCTGTAGTAAAGCTCCACGGGGTCTTTCCGTCCTACTGCGCGGAACCCGCATCTTCACGGGTGCTACAACTTCACCGGATTTCTCGTTGAGACAGTGCCCAATTCGTTACGCCTTTCATGCGGGTCGGTATTTAGCCGACAAGGAATTTCGCTACCTTAGGACCGTTAGAGTTACGGCCGCCATTCACTGGGACTTCGATTCAATGCTTCGGATTGCTCCTAACATCTCCTGTTAATCTACCAGCATTGGGCAGGCGTCAGCCCCTATACATCCACTTACGTGTTAGCAGAGACCTGTGTTTTTGGTAAACAGTCGACCGGGCTGCTTAGCTGCGGCCCCTTGCGGGGCACCCCTTCTTCCAAAGTTACGGGGTCAATTTGCCTAGTTCCTTAACGAGAGTTCTTCCGAACGCCTTAGTCTCCTCGACTCACCTACCTGTGTCGGTTTACGGTACGGTTTGATAATTGATAAGTTTAGAAGCTTTTCTCGGCCCCCACGCCACCCAGTTCCTTTGGTCCGAAGACCGCCGTTCCCCGGCCCCTTCCACGTTATCATCTATTAAATGAATAGGATATCGGCCTAGCCCGCAACAACCAACGGTGCGGGATGGGTTTTGTGGAAACGTCCCTCCATCACTCAATTACCAAGGTCGGGAATATCTACCCGATGTCCATCGGCTACGCCTTCTGGCCTCGCCTTAGGGACCGCCTAACCTCCGTCTGACGAACATAGCCGGAGAAACCTTAGGTTTTTGGCGGACAGGATTCTCACCTGTCTTATCGCTACTAATGTCTGCATTCTCACTCGAAAGCGCTCCACCTGTGCTTACGCTCAAGCTTCACTGCACTTACGACGCTCCCCTACCGATCACCGCTCTTGCGGGATCCCGAAGCTTCGGGTATAAGTTTTAGCCCCCATACATTTTCCGCGCAAGATCACATTCGGCCAGTAAGCTATTACGCACTTTTTAAAGGATGGCTGCTTCCAAGCCAACCTCCTGGCTGTTTATGCGATCTCACATCGTTTCACACTTAACTTATGATTAGGGCCCTTAGCTGTCGATCTGGGCTATTTCCCTTTTGACCACGGGGCTTATCCCTCGCAGTCTCACTGCTACGCTTCACGTTTAGGTATTCGGAGTTTGATAGGGTTCAGTAAGCTGGTAAGCCCCCTAGCCCTTTCAGTGCTCTACCCCCTAAACGAAACACGTAACGCTGTACCTCAATACATTTCGGGGAGAACCAGCTATCTCTGTGTTCGATTGGCATTTCACCGGACTAACCACAGCTCATCCCGAGACTTTTCAACGTCAATGAGTTCGGTCCTCCATGTTGTGTTACCAACACTTCAACCTGGCCATGGCTAGATCACACAGTTTCGGGTCTACTAAGACGGACTTGATGCCCTATTCAGACTCGGTTTCCCTCCGGCTTCAACTCTTAGAGTCTTAACCTTGCCCGTCCTAGTAACTCGCAGACTCATTCTGCAAAAGGTACGCCATCACCCTGGGCGCAAGCGCCATAGGGCTCTGACTGTTTGTAAGCAATGCGGTTTCAGGTTCTATTTCACTCCCCTCCCGGGGTTCTTTTCACCTTTCCCTCACGGTACTGGATGCACTATCGGTGATGAGTCGTACTTAGCCTTATCCAGTGGTCTGGACAGATTCACGCGGGGTTCCTCGTGCTCCGCGCTACTCGGGTACATCCTGAATTCGATTGAGTTTTCAAAATACGGGGCTATCACCCTCTATGGCCGGACTTTCCAATCCTGTTCTTCTAACTCTGTTCGATACTCGTTTCTAACTCCACCAACACAAACCCGAAGGCTTGAATTGAGGGAGTTAGTGGATGCCCCACAACCCCGGCTGGCAAGCCAACCGGTTTAGGCTCTTCCGCTTTCGCTCGCCGCTACTTACGGAGTCTCTTCGATTTCTTTTCCTCTGGTTACTTAGATGTTTCAGTTCACCAGGTTCCCTCTTCACACCCTATGTATTCAGATGTGAGTGACCAGACATTACTCCAGCCGGGTTTCCCCATTCGGACACCTGCGGATCAAAGCTATTGTGCAGCTCCCCGCAGCATTTCGCTGCTTACGCGTCCTTCATCGGCAACTCATCCCTAGGCATTCACCGCATGCTCTTCGTAGCTTAAATTGTATTCAAACTTGCGTTCGATGCGTGTTCCACTATTCGATATGCAACTGTCAAAGTGCTTTTCGCTCTTTCCGCTCGTCCTGAACTTCAGTCCAGCGGCAAAGAGAAGTTATACCAGTGCCCCCGAACGGTGTCAAGGGGGTCCGGCACCTTTTCCCCGGTTTTCTTTCAGAATTGCCGGGATCCGCCCACGCGAGCAGGTTCAAATTCCAATTTCGAACCCACAACCTTGTACCGTCCAGCACAAGAAAAAATTTCCGAAAAATTACCAGGATGTCGCCTCAAGCCCCGCTGGGCTAGACTTTGCCCATGTGGAAAACCTGGCTCCAGCGACGAGCCCTCGCCAAACAAATCTTCCGATGCGAGTGGTGGATCTATAGCCAGCAGCCAAAACTGCCCGATGGCACCGCCATCATGGACCGCATGATCGCCGGCAATCCCCACAACCGGCGCGGCTTTGCCCCCATCGGCGCGCGCGAAGGACTCATCTTTTCCGACGTGAGGCTCCATGTGCGCCTGGCCCTGCGCGCGAAAAACCCGCATCTCTTTCGGCCCGACCTCCTCGCCGACCATCCGGCCGGGGTCACGCGCGAGTCGCTCAAGCACCTGTCCGAACAGACCAGCGCGGTCATCGTGCGCTACGTCGGCAAGGGTGCGCTCACCGATCACCGCCACATCCCGTTTATGGCGCACCTCGCCGATGCCTACGCCAGCCTCATGGAGTCGCCCGTGATTTTCGATGTCGTCACCGAATGCATGTCCACCCAAGCAGAGTTTTTTGCCGCGCTCGACGCGCGACCCCAAGTGGATCAGCCCGAGCAGTTGGTGCGAGTCGGCTTCTTTCCCGAGACCGCAGGCGGGCGCGTGCGCACGTTTGGGCTCGTGAAACTTGGCCTGCCCGAGTGGGAGACCGCAGCCCTACCTTTGGACCAAGAAGTGATTGCCACCGCCGCGGTGGAGGCGGCCATGGAGCAAGTGGTGCGCGAGCAACTCCGTGCGGTCGCCCCGAACCCCGAGCAACTCGAGGTGGAGGTCCACGGCGTGCGCGTGCAACTGCAATGGGAACGGACCCGGAGCGAGCGACTCCAGGTCCGGATATTCCAGATTTCCGGCTAAGACCTAGTGCACCGGATGGCGCTCGCAAAGAGCGACCACTTCGGCTTTCACGGCGGCGAGTTGTGCCTCGTCTTCTCGTCCGCGCAGCGAGCGTGCGATGAGGTTGGCAATGGTGGCCATGTCGGCCTCGTTCATCCCGCGGGTAGTGACGGCCGGCGTTCCGAGCCGCACGCCCGAGGTTACAAAGGGCTTTTCCGGATCAAAGGGAATCGCGTTCTTGTTGGTCGTGATGTTCACATCCTCCAACACCTGCTGCGCGATTTTGCCGTTGATGCCAAACGGGCGAAGGTCAACGAGCATGAGGTGCGAGTCGGTGCCGCCGCTGACAATGCGGAAACCCTCCTGAGTCATGGCCGCCGCAAGGGCCGCGGCGTTCTTCTTCACGCGCTGGGCGTAATCCTTAAACTCGGGTCGCAACGCCTCGCCAAAGCAGACCGCCTTGCCGGCGATCACGTGCATCAGCGGGCCGCCCTGGATGCCCGGGAAGACGCTCATGTTGATCGGCTTGCTGTATTCCTCCTTGTTCCAAAGGATCATGCCGCCGCGCGGACCACGAATGGATTTATGCGTGGTCGAAGTCACAAAGTCGCAATGCGGCACCGGCGAATCGTATTCGCCCGCGGCGATGAGCCCCGAGTAGTGCGACATATCGCACATGTGATACGCGCCGACTTCGTCGCAAATCGCGCGAATTCGGGCAAAATCGAACTGGCGGCTGTAGGCCGTGGCTCCGCTCACAATCATCTTGGGGCGGTGCTCCCGGGCCAGCGCGGCGAATTCGTCGTAGTCAATCAGTTCGTCAGTTTGGCGGACGCCGTAGGGCACGATATTGTAAAGGTGGCCGCTAAAGTTCACCGGCGAGCCGTGCGTAAGGTGGCCGCCGTGCGCCAGGTTCATGGCCATCAGCGTGTCGCCTGGCTTAAGAAAGGCGAAGTACACCGCCATATTGGCTTGCGCGCCGCTGTGCGGTTGCACGTTGGCAAACTCCGCGCCGTACAGTTGCTTCACGCGATCCAGCGCCAGGGTCTCGACCTCGTCCACCACGGCGCAACCACCGTAGTAGCGTTTGCCGGGGTAGCCCTCTGCGTACTTGTCGGTGAGGACGCTGGCCATGGTTTGCCGCACCGCGAGGCTCGCGATGTTTTCACTTGCAATGAGCTCCAGGTTCGTGTGCTGACGCGCCTCCTCCGCTCGAATCAAGTCGAAGATGGCCCGATCACCGGTTTCCAACGGAACGGCGTGGGCTGAAACTGACGGCGACAAACCAGACATTGCCCAATTTTAGCCTAGTTCTTTTTCGGTGGCTTGCTCGCGACAATCGTCATGGGCGGCGTCGGGCCCTTGGCCGGAAAACTGTTCGGCGTAATCAGGATTGCGTCTACCGCCAAATCCACGGCGCGCACGCCGCTGACCTCCACCACCACCGACATCGTTTGCCCGACGTTCAGGTTCAATTCGCCCGCTTCATACCACGCAAAATCGGGCCCGTAGCTGCTGGCTGGGGTCGGGCTGAGCTGATACACCTGCTCGCCGATGCGGAGCCGCACCTTGTTGCGGTCTTGGGCCGGAATCTTGGCCGCGAGCCAGAGCGTGTGCATGCCGTTGGCGCGCGCCTCAAAGGGATAACTCGCGCGCAGCGGAAATAGGTCGCTGCTGAGCCGTGAGTGCAAGGTCAACGCCGAGCCATTCGAAATGCCAGAAATTTTATCCACCCCGCTAAACGTGTGGTCGCGGCTGCGCTCCGCCTCAATCCAGCTAAATGGCGCAAGGTTGAGGTTAATTCGGGCGATCGTGGAGCGCATCTGCGCGAAGCTACCGCTGGGGTTGCGGGTCATGCCCTTCACGGCTTCTTCGAATTCCAGGCCGTCCTCGGTGACCATGCCGGTGTTGCCGCCCAGCTTTGCTTTGATGGTTTCCCACTGACCCAGCGCTTCTTGCACCGATTCCTCGGGCACCGGGAGTTCCTCGGTCCCGCGAATAATCAGCGGCGACGAGCCCACCGAGACTTCGATTCCGCCCTTGACGATGCGCGCCGCCGGGTCCACGCCGCCAGTGGACTCAAACTTCCAGCCTTCCGTCACGCCCGCAATCAGCTTAACACGCCGCGCGGCGGTTCCCGGCGCGATCCAAATCGCGCTAAAACTTCCCTGCTGGTCGCTATATCGATAGCCGAGAAAACCGCTGCCGAGGTCGAGGCGATTGCCCGCGCCGGGGCCGGCCAACCACCATGCGCCGTTGGGCAAGGGGCCGGGTTCCACGGGGTTAGCCGCGCCAATCGGGAACGGAATCGTGCGCACTCGCGAAGCCCCGCTGGGGGTCAAATCTTTGATGAGGGCGGGTTCGCCGCGGAAAAACCAGCCGCGCACGCCCATGCCGCCGCTCGCCTGAATCAGGGTTTGCGCGACGCTCCCATCGGGCGCCACCGCGTCGGTGCACACCAGCCAACTGGGCTTCGTCCACACCTGCGTGGTGGTCGTCACCGGACCCACTTCCGCCGCGATCGGCCCCGCCACTTGGCCCCGAATCTTGGTGCCGAGCCCGCTCAGGCCGGAGCCCAACACGTAAGGCCCGTTCCACCCGCGCCAATCTTGGATCACGGGCACGTCGGCAAGTTGCTGAATACTCTCGACCAGCCGGCGATAGCGCCGCGCGGCAGTCGCGTTGATCACCGCTTCGATGTCGGTCCAGGCTTGGCTCTTCGCCAAATCGGTGCGGAACATCGTGTCGCGCGTCGGATCGAGAAACTGCCCCACGCCGCGCGCCTCGCCCCACATAGGAACGAGCCCCGACATCTCTTTGAACGAACTAAAGTCGGCAGCTGAGACCGACCAAGCCCGCACCGCGCTGTTGATGCTGGTGTACTTTTGCTTGAGAAAGAGTTCGAGTTCGCGCCGAAAGAGCGGGTTGGTGGGCACAAACTTGCGCGGCTCGAAAGCCGGCACTTCGCCCATCGGGTTCAGCAAGCCCCGAAATCCGGGTCCGGGTTGACTCGCGACCAAACATCGTAGCAGCTGATCGCGATGCTCGTCGAGCCCCGACCAGTAGTCCGGCACTTGCATATCCTGCTGATGCGGATAGAACAAAAGCACCTGCTCGCTTTCGCCCTCGGGCGCGATTTTCGAGGAGAAGTAACCCGCCTTGGTCGGGATTCGTTGACCCTTCGCGAGGCTACCGTCGCGCGCATAAGCAAGCGCGACGTACGCCCAATCGCAGTTGGGTAACGGAAACTCCAGGTAGCGCTCGGCTTTGAAGTTGGGAATGCGGTAACTCTCGGGCTGCACGGAGACTCCAGTGCAAGCGGGCGCGGCCACGCCGAGCGTAACCAAGTAGCGCATGCCGAGTTTGTCGAGCAACTGAATGGCGGTGCGCCACTCTTCCAAGTTCAATGAAAACGAGACGAGCACGTCGCGTACGCCCGCATCGTAGGCCGCCTGAATCGCGGCGGGGGTTCCCTCGACCCGCAACCCGATCGGCTGGTAGGGACTCCCGTTCCAGATCAGGCCGCGTTGGGCGTCCACCGACCATCGGTCAGAGGCAAGCGACACGCTCGCGAGGAGCGCGCTGAAGGCAAGGAGAGAAAACTTCACGTACTTTGATGACGCAGGGGGACGGCGGGAAGTGCGACCTCGTCAGTGGTCGCGCCCGTCACGCGCAACACGCGGTTGAGAATGACCTTGATGGTGCCCGCGAGGGGGTAGGCGATGAGCATGCCGATAAGGCCCATGAGCGCCGCACCGCTAAACACGACGAACATGCTGAGCAGCGGGTTGAGCCCAACCGAGCCGCCCACAATTTTGGGGTTGATGATGTTGTCGTAGATCATAAACACCGCAAAGAAAATACCGGTGACCACCATCGCGAAGGTCCACGGATCGCTGAACGACATGAAGAAGTTTCCGTTGGCGCCGGCAAACCCGGTGACCAGCAAAACCGAGACGTTCATGATGATCGCCCCGGCATAAGGGATGATATACACCGCACCAAAAAGGAGGGCGAGCAAAATTGAATACGGCACGCCAAGTACCGTCAGCACGATCGCGCAGAGCGTCGTCCAGATCGCGACGGTGACCATGAGGCCGCGGATGTAGGCGACGATGACCTGGCCGACTTCGCGCAGCAATCCGAGGGTGCCGCGGCGGATGCTCGGCGGGATCCAACTAATACTGCGCACCCGCAGGCCATCCATATCGAGCAGCAGCAAAAGCACAAAAATCGGCGTGAACAACAGCAGGAATATCTGCGATGCCGCGCTCGCGAGAATGCCGATGAAGCTGGAGAAGAATCCACGGACAAAGCCGGTGATGCGCTCGCGATGCGGGTCTACGTATTCCTTTACCAGGCCCGACTGGGTGGTCGGCAGGCCAACTCGTTCGAGCAGACCCTCCTGGCTCTTGAGAAGTTTGTCCACGCTCGACGCGGTGCGCGGGGTTGCCTGTTGCACAGGGTTCCACCGCACAAACGGGCTGCGGCTCGCCGGCTCGTTGAGCAGCGAATTGGTGAGGCTATCGACCCGGGCCGAGAGCGTGGTGACCTGCTGGGTCACGCTGGGCACGGCGAGCACAATGAGGCCGCCAACCCCCAGAAAGAAGACTGACATGACGGCGATGACGGCGGCCACACGGCGCACGCCTCGGCGCATCATGCGCTGGACAAGCGGTTCCAAGAGAACCGCAATTAAAAGGGCAAGAATGAACGGAGGCAGGATCGAGCGGACGGCGTAGAGGAACCAGCACAGCAGTACAACTACGATCACCCAAACGGTGATTCGCCACCAGTTCCCACCTCCGGGATTCATTCGTTAGGCGCCAACTTCGTCGGCCGGAATGACCGCGGCACGCTTCGCCTTTTGTTCGGCGATCCACTCTTGGGTTCGACCCTTGAGTTCCTTCGCCTTATCACCGATCATTTCGCGGGTTTCGTCGCCCGCCTTCGGTGCGAAAAGGATGCCGGCTGCGGCTCCGACCAATGCGCCCAAGCCGAAACCGGCGAGCAGATAAACCAAGCTGTTGTTTTCTTCGTTGTTAGCCATTTTGTTCTCCATGGGTGCCTGAGCTCTGGGGCAATGCCTTCGCTGACCCGTTCTTCCGACGCCCTTTGTACTGGTTATATCCCAACAAGGCAAGTTTGGAAAGGGTTCCCCACTTTCCGGCACCGAGAAATCCTGTTGCGACGCCGAGCAATTGCTCGACTCCGCTGCCCCGATGTGCCTGGGCGGCAGAAAGAGCCTTGATTTTCGCCTCGGCGCTCGCCACCTCCCCTTGTAAACGTCCCAGTTGCTTGTGAAGGTCCACCAAGCGACGCTCGACGGCCTTCAGAGTCTGTACCATAAAGATGCACATGACTAACGCCACGAGCGCAATTAAGAGGCACAGTATCAAAAGGACACTTTCCACGACCCCGTGAGATTACCCGCAAAGCGGCGAGGCGGCGTGAATCAGCATGTATAATTTCGGGGTAGGAAGCCCCATGTCCAAGCAAGTTCTGATTTTTGACACCACCCTTCGCGATGGCGAGCAGAGCCCTGGCGTGCGCCTGAACATGGCGCAGAAGCTGGAGATTGCCCATGCCCTCCGCGACATCGGGGTCAACATCATCGAAGCTGGATTCCCCATCAGCTCGCCGGGTGACTTCGAATCGGTGAATACCCTCGCCCGCGAGATCAAGGGCGTCACCATTTGTGGCCTCACGCGAGCTCGCCAAAAGGACATTGAAGTTGCCGCCGAAGCCCTCGCCCCCGCCGAGTCGCGACGCATCCACACCGGCCTTGGCGTCAGCGAAAACCACCTTCAAAACAAGCTGCGCATGAGCCGCGAAGAAGCCCTGGAAACCGGGGTGAACGCCGTCAAATGCGCGCGTCAATTCACCGATAACATCGAATATTTCATGGAAGACTCGGGCCGCGCCGATCGCGACTATGTCTACCAAGTCGTGGAGGCGGTCATCGCCGCCGGAGCGACCACCATCAACGTCCCCGACACGACCGGCTACACCTACCCCGAGGAGTATCGTAGCCTGATTCAAGGCATCATCGAGAACGTGCCAAACAGCGACAAGGCTGTGTTCTCGTGCCACTGCCACAACGACCTGGGCATGGCGACCGCCAACACGCTGGCCGGCGTTTTGGGTGGCGCCCGGCAAGTCGAGGTGACCATCAACGGCATCGGTGAGCGCGCCGGCAACACGGCGCTCGAAGAAGTTGCGGTCTCGCTGATGATTCGGTCGGACTACTTCGGCGGGCTCGAAACGTCGATCAAGCCGCAGGGTCTCTTGGCTCTCTCGCAGTTGGTGGCGAGCCACACCGGCATGGTCGTGCAGCGCAACAAAGCGGTGGTCGGGGCGAATGCCTATGCGCACTCCAGCGGCATTCACCAAGACGGCGTGCTCAAGGATCGCTCGACTTACGAGATCATCTCGCCCGAGCTCGTCGGCGCGGCCAAAAGCGAAATCGTGCTGACCGCTCGCTCGGGGCGTCACGGCCTTAAGCACCGCCTGAGCGAGATTGGGTTCAACTTTAACGAAGACCGGTTCGAGGAAATCTACGGCAAGTTCCTGGTGATGGCCGATACCAAAACCGAAGTGAAGGACGACGACCTACGCGAGCTCGTCAGCTAGAAAGCGCTCGGTTACGGCCCGATAGATTTCGACGCACTTTTCCAGGTCGCTGAGGCTGACGCACTCATTCGCGGCGTGGATCGTCGCGTTGCTCGGGCCGAATTCGGCGACCGGAATTCCACACGCTGCAAACACGCGCGCGTCACTCGTGCCGCCGCCGGTGCCCAGTTCCGGACGGCGTCCGGCAACGCGCTCGACTTCCTCCGCCAACAGGCTCGTGAGCGGGCCAGGCGCGGTGAGAAACGGGCTGCTGTTGTTCTTCGCGTCGAGCTCGTAACGGGTTCCTTGCAGCGCGGTTTCGATGGTGCGACGCAGGCTATCGGGGGTGGATTTCACGCCGTAGCGAATGTTGAACATGACCTCGCATTCGCCGGGCGTCACGTTGGTGGCCCCGGTTCCGGCCTGGATGTTCGTCACCTGGAAAGCGCTCGGCGCAAAGCCATCGCCGCCCGTGTCCAAGGTCGTTTCGAGCAACCTCTGCAAGGCCGGAGCGGCGGCGTGAATCGGATTTTCCGCGAGATGCGGATAAGCGACATGCCCCTGCTTGCCCAAAAACCGAATCTTGCCGCCAAACGAACCGCGCCGCCCAACCTTGAGCACGTCGCCGAAGACTTGCTCGCTGGTGGGCTCGGCCACGAGCGCGGCATCAATCCGCTCGCCCTGTTCGAGCAAGGCGGGCAGCGCAAACTCGGTGCCGTGAACACCTGGACCCTCTTCGTCAGAGGTCACAAACACGGCCACGCGCCCGCTCGTTTGCGCTTGGGTGGCGGCGATCAGCACCGCGGCGAGCGGCCCTTTCATGTCGCTCGCACCACGACCAAATAAGGTGTCGCCCTCGATCGTGGGCACAAAGGGGTCGGTCGCCCACGCCTCGCGCGGCCCGGGCGGCACAACGTCGCAATGCCCATAAAGGCAAAACGTGCGACCTTCGCCACGCGTGGCCCAAAGGTTGGTCACTCCGCCGCGATCAAGCATGCGACAAGCGAACCCGTGCGCGGTCAAAAACTCGCGAATCATCGCCATGCAACCGGCTTCGTCCGGCGTGACGCTGGGGCAAGCGATGAGTTGGCAGGCGAGGTCGCGGACCGTCATTCCGCCGCGCGCAACAGCTCGTTCAGCGAGGTCTTGGCCCGAGTTTGGGCGTCCACGCGTTTGACAATCACCGCGCAATACAGGCTGTGCGAGCCATCTTTGCTCGGCATCGTGCCGGGCACCACGACCGATCCCGCCGGGACGCGCCCATAAATGATCTCGCCAGTTTCGCGATCCAAAATTCTGGTCGATTGCCCGATGAACACGCCCATCGAGAGCACCGCATTTTCTTCGACGATTACGCCCTCGACCACCTCGGAGCGCGCGCCGATAAAGCAGTTGTCCTCGATAATCGTGGGGTTCGCTTGCAAGGGTTCTAGCACCCCGCCGATGCCCGCACCGCCGCTTAGGTGGACGTTCTTGCCAATCTGGGCGCAAGAGCCAACCGTGGCCCATGTATCCACCATCGAGCCCTCGTCTACATAGGCGCCGACGTTCACGTAGCTCGGCATGAGCACGACGTTGGGGCCGATATAACTTCCCCGCCGCGCGATGGCGTGCGGCACCACCCGGTAGCCGCCTTGCTGAAACTCTTCGGCCGTGGTCTGGCTGAACTTCAGCGGCACCTTATCAAAAAATCGCATCGGGCCCGACTCGCTCACCTGGTTCGCGGTCACGCGGAACGAGAGCAGCACCGCCTGTTTGATCCACTGGTGGGTCACCCAGTCGCCGTCAATCTTCTCAGCAACTCGCAGCTGCCCGGCGTCCAGTCCGGCAAAAACTTCGTCAATCGCCGCGCGTAGTTCCGAGGGGCACGCGGTCGGCGAGAGGTTGGCGCGGCCTTCCCACGCCTCGGCAATCAGGGTTTGCAGGCTCATTCTTTGTCTTCGTCAAAAAGCTCGGCGAGCGTGTCGTCGATGTTGGTGTTGGCGACCACCGCGGGTTGAGTGGTGTGGCGCATCGGTCGGTTGACCACCGCCGACTTGGCCTTGTCTTTCAGCGCGAGTTGGGCGGCGCGTTCTTCGGCGCCCGGCGAAACGGGCCATACGGTGGCGTCGGCCCAATAGCTGGTCAAAAATTCTTCCCAAACGCGGTCATAGACTTCGATGGTTTGGTCGGCAATGCCCGACCAGTCAAAGTCGGTATCAAGCCGCTCGGTCGCCGCCGTCTTAAGCTTTTCAGCTCGCTTGGGGTCGCTCAGAACTCGCAGGATAGCCCAGGCCAGACTCGCCGCGTCACCCGAGAACGCGAGAGTCCCGGTCTCATCATGCAGCACCACCTCGCGCAGACCGCCCGCGTCGCTGGCCACCACCGCGCAACCCGCGGCCATGCCTTCCAGCGCGACAATGCCGAACGGTTCGTACAGCGAAGGAAACACCGCGACGTCCGCGCAGCGATACATTTGGTGCAGGCTGCGATTGGCCATAAACCCCGTGAACAGAACCTTGTCTTGCAGGCCGTACCAGCGCACGAACCGCTCAAGTCGTTCGCGATTGCCGCCACCGACGATGACAAACTTGGTATCGGGCTCGTTGGCCAGCACCATGCCGGCGGCGTTGAGCAGCACGTGAATGCCCTTTTCGCGGACAAATCGCCCGACGTACATCACGATTTTTTCCTTTGGCAAGGCGAGTTGCGCCCGCCAGGTTGCGCGCTCCTTCTCGGTCCAATCGAACTGGAATTTGCCGGCGTTGACGCCGTTGAACACGACATCCACCTTGTTCTCGGGGATATTAAAACTCTTGACGACCTGCCCCTTCATGAAGTCGGAGCACACGATGACGCGCCAGGCTTCGTAGGTCAGCCAGTATTCGCTCTCGTGAATGTACTTTTGGAGGTCGTTGAAGATGCCGCCGTTGCGCCCTTCTTCGGTGGCGTGGATCGTGGCGACGACGGGTAGTTTGTACTCGTACTTGAGTTCGCGGGCGCTATCCAGGCTCAGCCAATCGTGCGCGTGGAAAATCGTCGGCTGCCCACCCGGACGCCAATCTTCGAGCAGTTGCCGCACCCGAACCTCGGTCGCTTGATTCAAAAGCTGAATCTCGTGGACGAAATCGGTCGGCTCTTCGGCCAAGTGAACGCGGTGAACGTTGACGCCGCTCGGCTCCACTTCTTCGTCGGGAGCTTGCGGCGTGGCCTTCGTCACCACGTGAACTTCGACACCCTTGCGCACCAACTGCTGGGAAAGATCATAGACGTGCGGGCTGATCCCCCCGACAATCCGGGGCGGGTATTCCCACGACAGCATGACAATGCGCTTCACCTTTAGTATTGTAGCGGAACCGGGCAGCGCAAATTTGGGCGTCCTTTCGAGGTCCGTGGCGCGTATGATTAACAGGATTCAGTTATGAAGAGAGTTGCTGTTTTTGCATTGGCCGTGATGGCCGCGGCGAGCTTCGCCCAGGTTGACCCGAACCGAACGGTCATGGTGGTGAACGGCGAGGAGATTAAGGGCGCCGAATATTACCAACGCATGGAGTTTCTGCCCGGCATCGGCACGCGCTCCGGCGATCGCTTTCTGGAGGCCGCGCCCGGCTTCCTCGTCCTTAATCGCCTGATCGAAGAAAAGCTGCTGTTCCAAGTGGCGAAGAAGCAAGGCGTGTATCCGACGCCCGCCGAGGTTGCCGAAATCTATGCCGAGAAGGCCGCCGAAAACAAGGATTTCGAAAAGAGCTACCAAGAGCAGGGCGTGACCAAGCCCTATGTCGAGTATCAAATCACGCTCGAACTCTGCCAGTTTAAGCTGCAAACCAAGGGGATTAACATCACCGACCAGCAGGTCGAGAAGCACTACAAGGAAAACCCGAGCCGCTTCACGATTTACAAGAAGACCAAGCTAAGCGTGATCGCCGTGCCCGAATTCCGCAAGGCCGACGTGGATAAGTCGCTGGCCGCGGGCAAGGACTTCGGCGCCGTCGCCAAGGAGATGAGCACGGATCCTTCCAGCCAGAACAATGGCGTGGTCGGATTTGTCAGCGAACCCGAAATGTCCGAGACCATGCGCGGGCTCGTGAAGGACGTGAAGGTCGGCGGCCTCACCGCTTGGCTTCAAGGTGAAGCCGTGTGGCTCCGATTTAGAGTCGACGATGTCGTGCCGCAACAGATCAAGCCCCTCGATGCCAAGCTCAAGCGCGACCTGCGCCGATCGCTCATGGTGGACCAAGGCATGGCCAAAAACGACGTGGAAAAGTGGCTTCGCGACGCCCGCAAGACGGCCGTCATCGAGGTCAAACAGGCGCAGTTTAAGAGCGAAGTGACCAAAATGCTGGAGCGGTACAAGATCGGCGGCTAAAGCAGCTCGGCGATGCGGCGCAGCCCCTCTTCGCAGGTGGCTTCGTCCGGCACCAACGCAACGCGCACGAATCCGGCTCCCGGGTTCGTGCCGTTGTTTTCGCGCCCCAGGTACCGGCCCGGAAGCACGAGCACCTGCTTAGTTTGGACAAGGTTTTTTGCGAAGGCGACGTCGTCGCCGCCCGGCACGGGTAGCCACAAGAAGAAGCCGCCCTCCGGGACCGGGCAGTTCGGCAGAATCTCTTGCGCCTTCGCGACCTTGGCCTGGTAGCGGCGACGATTTTCGTCGGCGTGCGCCTCGTCGCGCCAGGCAGCCTCGCTCACGCGTGCGACAAGCTCGCTCATTGCGCTGCCGTGATAGGTGCGGTAGAGCAAGAACTTGCGCAAGAGGTCGCGGTCCCCAACGACAAACCCGCTTCGCAACCCGGGCAGGCTGCTGCGCTTGCTGAGACTGTTGAACACGATCACGCGGTCCAAGCTTCCCTGCACGCGCATCGCGCTCTGCAAAATGCCGTCGGGCCGATCACCAGTGCTGATCTCGCTGTAACACTCGTCCGCGGCGATCACAAAGTCGTGCCGGGCGGCCATCGCCAGCAGCATCTGCACCTCGCCCGCGGACGTAATGCGCCCGGTTGGGTTATGCGGGCTGCAGAGATACACGAGGTCGGTTTGCGCCCAGGTTTCATCTGTGATCGACTCCCAATGCGGCGCGAACCCGTGGGTGGCATCGAGGTTCAGGAACACCGGTTCGGCCCCCGCCAGGAGCGCCGCGCCTTCGTAGATTTGATAGAACGGGTTCGGGCAAATGACCTTGCGGCCCGGCGAAACGACGACCTGCGCGATGGCGAAAAGCGCCTCGCGCGAGCCAAGCACCGGCAAGACCTCCGTCTCGGGGTCGAGTTGCACGCCGAACCGCTGGCCGATCCAACTCGCGATGGCCTGCCTCAGACTCGCCGGACCTTGCGTCGGCGGATAGGTCGCCAGGCTCCGCAAACCATCGTTGAGGATTTCTTGGACGAAGCTGGGCGGCGCGTGCTTAGGTTCGCCGATGCTGAGATTGATGCCCGATTCGGGGAGCGGCAAGAGGGCGCCAAACTCCGCTCGCATCCGCTCAAACGGATACGCCTGCAGCCGGTCCAGACGCTCGTTCACGGCGCGAGCTCCCGTAGCGTGCGAAACTGCTGACCACCAGCCAGCAACCGCTGAACCAGGCCGCGAAACACGCTCAGGTTCGCGTCTTGCTGCCCCCAAAACCCTGGCTCAATCGCGATCACGGTGGCCGTGCGGGGGTCATCGCTCACCTGGTTAGCCCACGCGCGGAGGGTCTTCCCTTCCTCGGGCCGCAGAAAACTCGCCTGATTTGCGGGCGGCACGTCGAGTTCGTGGGCTTCGTTGAGGATGGTATCCACCAACTTCGGAAACGCGCGCCGCACGTCTTGGCTCACAAAAAATTGGTACTTCAGCCCGAGTTCGCGCGCGACCTGGAGGAACCGCAGCACCATCGCCGGTTCGCCGTGATCCGCCGCCGCGCGGCCCTCGATTTCCCAAGGGACGTAGGTGACGTTCAGCGCGATGACGACGGGCATTATTGCAGCGCGACGATGCCCGGCAGCGCCTTTCCTTCCAAAAATTCCAGCGATGCGCCACCGCCGGTGCTGACGTGGCTTACCTTTTCGGCGAGGTCGAACTGCTCCATGGCGGCCGCGCTATCGCCGCCGCCCACGATGGTGGTGCCGGCTGATTCGGTCAGCGCAATCGCGACACCCTTGGTGCCCGCTTCAAACGGCGTCATTTCGAACACGCCCATGGGGCCGTTCCAGATGACCGTGCCCGCGCAGCGAATAACCTCGCTGAAGGCTTGCAGCGTTTCCGGCCCGATGTCCGCCCCGAGTTGGTCGGCGGGAATCGCGTCGGCCCCCACCACGCTGGTGGCCGCCGTTTCGCTGAGTTCTTTGGCGACCACGACGTCGGTCGGCAGCATCAGCTTGTCACCGTGGTTCTTGAGCAGTTCGGCGGCGTATTCGATGTTGGATTCATCGAGCAGCGACTTGCCGATTTCGTGCCCTTGCGCCTTGAGGAAGGTAAACGCCATGCCCCCGCCGATGATGAGCTTGTCCACCTTGGGTAGCAAATTGTCGATGACGGTGATCTTGTCCTTGACCTTCGCGCCGCCCAAAATCGCGACGAAAGGCCGCTTCGGATTCGCGATCGCCTTGCCCAAAAACTCCATTTCCTTGATGATGAGGAAGCCCGCGTAACCCGGGATAAGGTGGGCGACCCCCTCGGTGCTGGCGTGAGCGCGGTGGGCCGTGCCAAAGGCGTCGTTCACGTAGATGTCGGCCAGGCTGGCGAGTGGCTTCGCGAAGTCGGGGTCGTTCTTCTCCTCCTCGGGGTGGAACCGCACATTCTCCAACAGCACGACTTCGCCATCGGTCATTTTGCCGACTTCGGCGGCGACCTCTTCGCCCACGCAATCGTTGAGAAGGCGAACCCTGGTGCCGAGAAGTTCGGTCAGCCGAGCGGCCACGGGTGCGAGAGTGAACTCGGGCGTCACGCCCTTCGGGCGACCGAGGTGCGAGCACAGGATCACCTTCGCACCTTGTTCGCGCAGAAAGTTGATGGTCGGCAACGCGCCGACGATGCGCCGATCGTCGGTGATGGTCGCGCCATCCATCGGCACATTGAAGTCGCAACGAACCAGCACACGCCGGCCCTTAAGGTCGCTCAGGGAGGAAACTTCTCGCATCCCCGCAAGTATACAATCGCGCGGCTAACTGCCCTTAGAGGCGAAGGCATCATAGACCGGAAGGTAGAACGCCCAGCTCTCGCGGCGCATGGCTTTTTGGTACGCGGGGAGCGAAATGTACGGGATGAAGTGCGGTCGGCGCGGCGGGCGAAGCAACTTCATGTTCGCCTTTTCCACCGTCTTATCGCCCTTGCGCAGGTTGCATTTCCGGCAACAGGCGACGAGGTTGTCCCAGGTGTTGGGGCCGCCCATCCAGCGCGGCTTCACGTGGTCAATGGTCAAATCTTTGCCCTTTGCCCCGCAATACTGACAGGTGTAGGCATCCCGCGCGAGGATCGAATGGCGCGAGAGTCGCAGCTGCGGCAGCGGTCGGCGCACGTGGTAGCGCATCTTTACGATGCTCGGAGGTTCGAGTTCGCCGCGCGTGGTGATGATCGCCTCCTCGTGGTTCTCCAGAATCTCCGCCTTCCCCAGCATTACGAGCGCCAAGGCGCGCCTAATGTTGGTTACGTTCAGCGGCTCAAAGTCCGAATTTAACAGCAGCACTTCCTGATTCGTCATCGATCACCTCCTGCGGCGGAAACAAAAAGCCCGAACGCACACACGTTCGGGCTGTCAAGATCGCGAGCCGCACGGGCGACACGATTCAACATGTCGGTTCTCTGTCTCATATGGGGCGGCGTGCTCACCTGGTTTTGCCTCCGATCCTATTTGTTCGGACGATTTTATTGTACGAAACGAATCCAGAAATCGGCAATTCTTCGCCGCGAACCGGCACTTTTACGGTCTCTTAACGGATGGTCGCGGTATCCACCATGCGATCAAACGCCTGGAGGATTTTCTTTTCGTCTTTCGGGTTCTTGATGTCCACCGATAGGGCCAGGGCGCGGCCTTCCTTGTTCTTGATCAGAACAAACCGGCGCTTGGCGTATTGCTTCTCGTCGAGAACTTCAAAGGCGATGCCCTCGTAGCCCATTTTCGAGGTGATCTGGCGGTAGGGAGTAGGCTCGCCTTTCTCCTCGCGGGTGATGAAGTAGAGCGAGGTGCGGTACAGCGAATCCCAGGTTTCGCTTTGGGCGTTGGCGGTCATGGTGCCGAGCTTGCCGCCAGCAGTGGTGGACTTAATGTCCCTCGCGCCCCACGGCGTCTCCTTGCCGACGGTCCATTCCTTAGGAATCTCGAAGCTGTATCCCTTGGTTTCGATGCGAACAATCCCGTCCTTGAGCTCGACGATCTTGACGTCGTTCATTCGGGCCGCGGCGATCGCGACGGCAACAATCCCAGCGATGATGAGAAGCTTTCGCATGAATGGTTCTACGTCGGGGCGCCCGGCCAAGGCGGCAAATCCTTACAACGGGCTAGCCAACCGCACAACGAGTTTCAAGCAAAGAGCCATCTATGCGACAATCATGTTGTTATGGCCTCGATATCGGGGCGCATAATGCGGTCCACCCGGTTGAGTTTGGCAAAGTGGTCGAGT
Organism: Chthonomonas sp.; assembly: GCA_016788425.1. Taxonomy (NCBI): domain Bacteria; kingdom Bacillati; phylum Armatimonadota; class Chthonomonadia; order Chthonomonadales; family Chthonomonadaceae; genus Chthonomonas; species Chthonomonas sp. The sequence continues at coordinate 639,275 of JAEURQ010000004.1, read as the reverse complement.
TCCTCGAATGTGAACTTTTGCAGACGCCAGCCCTCCTTAAGGGCTTCAATCGCCAAGTCATATCCCACTTGCGAGCGCAGCCGAAAGCAATCGGCGACAGTCTTTGCGGGTGAGTAGATGCGGACTTGACACCCTCAACGACGTGCGTGGTGATGCCGGCCGAGAAGTAGGGCTCAGAGAAGCGTACAACTCGCAGTTTCTGAGCGAGTTTCGGCGTTCGAGTTCGCTCTGGCACGGCAATCCAAGTCTCGTAAGGTAGCTGAGTCCCGATTCCGTGGAAGGCGAGAGCCGAAACCAGGGAAACAACTGCGGATGGAACCGCCAGCGCGACGAGAGCGAGGTCGTGCCATTCGGTGAAACCGTGGTCGGACAGGCCGTAAAGACCGCGCGCGAGGCGCTGAATCTCACCAGCCCGCAGGAGCCTCGTAAGCGAGACCCGTGAGTACCCCGCGGCAGTCCAATCGCGACTGCGAACAACCCCTTTTGCACGGACGAACTCCTTCTCGGCTTGGTGCGAATGTTCCATAACGTTGTTATATGACGACAACTATCTACATATTGGAACAACTCGTGAAAAAACTCAACAAAAAGCTCCCGAATCAACTGATTCGAGAGCCTTCAAAATTTGGGTGCGGGTCGTGAGTCCATTCCGAACTACGGGACTATCACTTTTCAGGTTCAAATCCTCCGATTCGGCAAGAAGCGAAGGGACAAAGGTGGTCGTCCTAAGAAGTCTCCTTCGAAATCTTCGCAATCCGTGGAACTGGCGGACTGACTTTACCGATTTTCTAGGGGACTTTTTCGACCATTGAGATAGCTGCGTCTCAGACAATTTTGATTTGGATACCACGGGTTAGAAACAAAGAAAAACAGCCAGTCACGTTCCGGGACTGGCTGTTGACATTGGAACGGTTTTTTCGATTCTCAGGGGAAGCTATTTTGATTCCGTTGCTAGTCTCTCCTCCTTTCGCTTCTGAAGTTCAAACAGAAGCTTTGTCGCATTCACCCATCTTCGGACTTCTTGCTTCGAAGCTCCTCCAGATACTGTTGCATGAACTCTTAACTTTGTTGCTGGTCTTGCCATGTATAGGCTGTCATTCCAACTGACGGTTTTCCGCACTCACCCCGGTGGGTCAAAATCGGGGGTTCCATATTCCCAAATTGGGAACCCCAAACTCCGAGAGGCTCGGACGTTGGGGTGACAGTCACGGTACTTTTTTGAAAGTATCAACCGGAGGTTGTTGAAGAAGAGCCTGGATGAAACACTACCACAGCGACAGGACAAGGGCAGACCTTCTTCGCTCCGCCAAATTTTAGCCCTCGACGTGGAAAGTGAACCTCTACATTCGGATTTCCAAGGATGTAGTCATGCCAGTAGCAGGAATTCATGTTGGCGGGAATGACCATCGTCACCAGTGCACCACTTGATGCTGACTCCACTGCCTTCTCAACAAACTTCTTTGCTTTAGCGAATGGTGGATTTACCCAAATCGACTGTGCGCCCCAATCCTGAGCGAGGGAGTCATCTTGTTCGGTCCAAAACTGTTCGCAGAGCGAGTTCTCCTGAGATGCGCAGGCATCGACAGCAAAGCAAAATCTCTTGTCGAACGCATCAAAGACTTCCTTGGGAGTCGTCCAAGTTTGGTCTCCACGCCCATCAAGGAGCACGTGCTTGAAACTCATTGAAGCACCTCGGGCAGGTTGGCGAAAAGCGACGGTCGAGTGACTCCGAAGGAGGTCAGCGTGATGGGGTTAGTTATATATGTTCGTTGATTTAGCATTTTGAGCTCGCCGGAGTTTCGTGTGAAACGGAGTCCGGTAACAGAGCTGTAATTCCCAGGCGCCAAATCCCGCACAAGGGTACGGACTTTAATAACTGGTCAAATCTTCACGTGAACATAAGGGACTCCAAGCTGGTCAAGAACAGCCTCAACATGCCTCTGCGCCACCCCTAAAGCACTATTTGCCCGGAGGCACTGGTTGGCTAGCAGTCGCCGATTTTCATGTCGCTCGGTCAATGAGTCTTGAATCGCTGTTCGAGCGAACGTCGAAATCTGAACATTCAGCAGTTCAGCGGCCTTTTCGATTGCTTCGTACTCTTCTTCGGTGAATCGGATTGTGATGCGCTTTTCCTTCATCTGACCAGTTTGGCAGACAATTTCGTGCCGTGTCTCAGCTCAAAACCGACTTCTGAGGCAGGGAGTTACACGAAGCTAGGGGCGAAAACCCTCAGATTGTTGCGGGCTCTTGATAGAGCTGCATGGAAAACACACCATGCAAATCAGGCGCAACCGCCCTTCTCGACTCCGACAACCACACCTCTTCGAACAGTACCGAATTCCGGTTCGGAAGCCCACTTCTCGAACGACTTGGGCGCAACATCAACTCTCTTGCTCGCAAGTATTCGTCAAAACGAACATCGCTAGATTTTGAGGACGCTCGCCAAGAGCTCATTTTAGGCGTGCTCATCGCCTCAGAACGAGTTGACCCTACTCGCTCCCAATGTGAAATCGACCGCTATCTTCTCTATTCGGCAGAATGTCACCTGCGTTCGACAATTGATTGCGTCGGCGGAGTGCGCTGCCCTTCGCAAAAGTGCAAAGCTCGAAACCTGGCCCTTACCAAGAAATCATATGGACAAGAGCTTTCACCGGATGAGCGAGAGACACTTGGTGCGCTTGTGTTCCAGTTCCTAGAGCTTGACGCCCCCACTTGCGCAGACTACCCCGAGCGATTCTGGTGCACGGCAATGAACGACCTGGACTCAGACCTCTACGTGAAACTCCTCATGGAGAAGCTTCCCATCCAAGTCGCCCATGCACTGTCTCTCATTTACTTGGAAGAGTACACGTATTCTGAAGCGGCGGAGATTCTTCAGGTTGCGGATAGCCAGCTTCGTTCCCACTTGCAAGTTGCTAAGCGCATGCTGCAACGGGAGGTGGCGACCGCCTTCCAGTGCGCTCAGCCTTGAGAAATGCTTGTGGGTCAAAGCAACGGGTTCAATTTCTCGATATTGGAAAGCCCCAATTCCCGACCGGCTCAAGGGGTTAGTCCTTAAACAAAAACTTCACGAGTGCAAGGATTCCAAGAATCACCAAGGCTACTAGTGCTAACGGCATCAAGGGTGTAACAAGCAAGAATATTAGTACAGCGAGGATGCACATACCCCACCAAATGCATCCAACACCGAGCTTTACCGCACCCCAGGCTAGACCAGGAATCGCTTTGATGTCCTTTAAGCGCTTCGCTTCGTTTTCAGCATCGACACATTGGCGACACTTCGTCCAGACTTCGCCCACCGTCGGAAGCACTCTTTGGTCGTACGCTGCCGGAGCGCCGGAGTTATTGAATGTTGATTCTGGTGGAATTCGACCGGGACCAAGCTGATTCGAGCATACTGAACAATAGATGATTCGTTCAGATATCAAAGGTAGGGGTTTGAATGGACGCATCGGGACTCCGTCCTCGAAGGGTCGAGCGTGATTCCTCACTCCATTGGGCGCTTTTGCAAGGGCGAACAGAAAGCGCTGCTGGCACTGTGGGCATCTAGCTGCACTGCTTGCTGCCTTGGAATAGCCTGGTGATACGACCGTGGTGTTTATCCCACAAGCAGGGCAGTCGAGGCTGACTGAGCCGTCTGAGTGAATCGTGGTGCTTTCGAGGGACACTTGGTATTCTGGGTGAGGGTCTTGTTGCGGCACATACAGCCACTGAACTTGGGGAACAATAACTCCCACCTTTTCTTGTGTTCTGAACCGAAAACAGAATCCACAAACACACTGGGAAATCCCGTAAGTTGAAGCAGGAAGCCCTATTGCCTGATTACATTTTGGGCAGGCCAAAATGAACTTAGTGACAGGGTGCGAAGCTTGGCTTTGTTGACTAGATTGCGCCTGCGCTGAATATTGCCCACTTCCAGTCGTAGACTTGCTCCACTTGGGGTCCAATGTCACAGAAAAGGTGATTCCGCATCCGCCTGCACCGATTGGGCAAACAAAGTTTCCTGGCTTTCCGGTCCAGTTGACTCGAAGAGTCTTGCCACATTGGGGGCATTGAGTGAGTCCATTGGGTCCAACAGTGGCAGACCACGGTTTTGGAGATGAATTGGACCCCGGCTGAACGTTTTCTTGCTCAACTTCCGCTCCGCAGTTCGTACAGAATTTAGTCGAGTCAAGCTTCGAGCCACACGTCGTGCAGAATCTCACTTGCCTACACCGCCGGTCGAAGGCTCGACATAAGAACCATCGGCGGTGACCTGACATCCAGCGACGCTCAACCGAAGTTTGAACGCCTCTCCCACTTCATTAGCGTTCTGAGTTTCCTGCGGTGTGAGTGTTTTGAACTTCTCCTGGTTCTGCCGGGCTGACAGCATCATCAAATTTAACTCATCACAGTTCATCGAAGCAATGCGGTCGAGGACTCGTTGCCTTTGGGTAGAGAACAGGTTTATCCCATTGAACTTAAAGATGCTCTGCACACAGTCCTGAGGGGTCAACTCTGGGGGCGGTCGATTGACGGCTTGGTCAATCGAACGTTTGAGGAACGGCGAGAGAGCGCATACTAATCCCACGATGAGCAAGATAGGGATGCGCCCTGTCGTAGTGCGCTTCGGCGGTTGCGTTTGAACTTCTGGAGAGCTAATAAATACATGCCGAGCAGGCGGAGGTACCGGAGCAGTGGGTGGATGGACATCGCTCAAAGGTCTTGCGGAATCTTCTTTTGGCGGAGCAATCACGCACGCCGCTCCACAACTTCCGCAGAACTTCTCATCCCCGTTTAGGGAGGCCTGACATGACCTACAGTTCTGCATTTTTCACCGTTGCCTGAAGGATGATTCGAGCCATCCAACAACCCACATCAAAGCCTTTGAAGCTGAAGTTGCTTTTCAAAGTTCCCCCACAACCGACTGTATCTCAGTTGAGCCAGGTGCTTTCCGGAGCTCAGGCTTAGAGTGTAGAGTCGGTTTCTCCTCACGCCTGTTCCCAGAACAGGAATCTCTATTTGAATCATGTGCGTTCCTGGATTCAGCGTCCGCTCACAGGTGAATGGCTCATCAAAATCACAGATGTGAGCAGTGGTGCCATCAACGAGAATGGAGAATTGACCACCCACAAACTTTATCCCGCCCCAATGAATCTGTAGAGTCGCAGAGTCGGTCGTTACGTTGCCGTTTGGCCCAAAGAATGCCTCAAAGAGTTGGAGTGAAGTTGATTGTGGAGGAACTTGTCCATCCACACAGCCCGCTCCACAAGCTCCGCAAAACTTTTCACCACCCCTTAGGGAAGCTCCGCACGATATACAATTTCCCATCTAACTGAACTCCACGAGCGGGCTTCGTACCACGCACAGGCCCGAGATGTAGTTATGATACCTACAGGCTAGAGTGCAATTCTGTAGCTAGGTTGGCTAAGCGCACTCGACAATCCTCAATCTCCATTGAGACTGACATTCTGCTCACGACGATTCGTGAGGCAAGAGAGTCGGCAGGCTTGTCGCAACGAGAGGTTGGTCGAAGGCTAGGCTTTCACCCCACGGTTTACCACAAGGTGGAGAGCGGAGCAAGAGTTTTGGACGTGGTAGAGTTCGTGGCACTTGCCCGAGCTGTTGGAATCGACCCGATTGAGCTGCTCGGCGACTTCTTAGTGAAGCTGCAGCATCGCAGGGTTGAATACTCGAAACCAATCGACGAATAAAAAGTAGGTTCGGCACTGGTTAGCTTCGACCCGTCGGCATGAGCGTGTTACAGACGGGGCATCGTCACAGCAAATTTCCTCAACATTTCAGCGTGACCCTTTACTACTGATAATGAAAGAGTATCAGTTTCAATCTTTAACCGAGTTGGCCCCAGGTCAATCGACCGAAATCGAGCGCCTCCAAACCAACGCCGTGGACTATGCTCGTCGTTCACGAGCTGAATCAACACTTCGAGCGTATTCCTGCGATTGGAAGCACTTCACCGCCTTCTGCACGGCACATGGCTTGGTGGTTCTTCCTTGCCACGAAAGCACAGTAGCAGCGTACATCGCAAATCTTGCTGAAACCCATCGACCATCGACAATTCAGCGAAGACTGTCATCCATCTCGACAGCGCACCGGGCTGCTGGTCACGCATCGCCAACCAAATCCGAGCTGGTTCGCTCGACGCTTCTTGGAGTGAAGCGGGCGAACGGTACAGCAAAGCGCCAGGTGATTCCGGTGAGGGTTCGGCACATCCGGGAGGGAGTTGACCTGATGCGCTCAGATACAAAGGGAATCAGGGATAGAGCGATTCTTTTGGTTGGATATGCTGGAGCCCTCCGCCGGAGCGAAGTTGTTGGGCTTGACGTCAATGACATCTCATTCGTAGAGGAGGGGCTTGTTTTGACTTTGCGGACAAGCAAGACCGACCATACATCGGCGGGAGTGAAGATTGCGATTCAACGTGGGAGTCGCACAGACACTTGTCCTGTCAACGCTATGCGGAATTGGCTCCAGGTATCTGAGATATCCAGCGGTGCGGTTTTCCGACCTATAGCCAAGGGAGGTCGCATCCAGGATTCAAGGCTGACTGACCAAGTAGTCTGCCAGGTGCTGAAGCAATTTGCTCGATTAGTCGGTCTTGACGATGCTCTTGTTGGTGGGCATAGCTGTCGAGCAGGTCTTATCACAGACGCTTTCAGCGTGGGTGCTGCCCAAGCGGTCATTGCAAAGCACAGCCGCCACCGTTCGAACTCTATCAATGACTATCTTAGGGAAGCAACGATGTTTGACCAAAACGTCTCAGGAATGGTCGGGCTCTAACCTCATCCTCAAAATCAGGTTCAAAAGTTGCACAGTATATTAAGGGTTACTTACATATCAATACTAAACTATGTCCAAATTGAAGTTGTCTCGACTGCATCGCAGCCTAATGCAATGGGAGATGAGAACAAGCTGCTAATAGAGTTCAATCCACTCCTCGTTGGCTTGCGGAGCAGCCTTGAGAATTTGATATACGTCCGGGACACTCGTTGCTTTGGAAGCTCTTCGCTTTCGGACAAGTCCAGATTCAACGAGTCGCTGTAGCGATGCCTTTACTGTATTGGTGCAGCACTTGATTTCTGGATAAGTTGAAGATACTCTGCGTTCAATTTCACGGAGCCCAAGTTTTGTGAATCGTCTTTTTTGAAGTTGAGCATCTGCAAGTAACACTGAAAGCACGGCAATTGCAGGTTCTAGCTTCCAACGGGGTTTGGGCTTGTCTTTTAGACTTGCCTTCACCTCTGCCTTGGCTGAATTCCAGTGAGAGCGGATTTCTTCTGCATCCACTGGAGTGTTCTCAGCTTGAAAGTGAAACGAAGACATGCAAGAGCGAATCGTGTTCAGCCGGTCGAATAGGTCATTATCCGATTTGAATGGAATACTTCTCGCCTTGTCTTCAATTGCTTTTCTTGCCCCGTCCTCGCCAAAGAGAACATGGGCAGCTCGAATCGCCTTTTTGCCGCCCATGTTTATCCAATCCCAAAATCCCCCTGGCTTGAACCCTTCGTTAAAAATTTGCTGCGCCCATTGGCTGCTAAAAGCGTCGCTCGAAGTCTGATGTCTCTTTTCCAGCTTCGGCGAGTTTGAAACCTGGTCGGATGCAGTGATAACTTTGAGCCCAAAGAACTCACAGGATTCTTGGAAGCGACGAACGATTGCATTGGCTTCAAGGTCAGTCACCGCATGACGCATTTCGGTGGGCAAAACTCTGCGGTCTCGGGAAATTTCTTGATTGGTCGTCCAGTCTAGTATCTCCTGCGCAGCCGGTTTGAACGCATGCTCATCCCAATGAACAGATTCCTTCATGGAGGAGTATGAGAACGCCTTCACCATCAGTTCAGCCTGGGTGTCGATGTCGTAGAGCGTTCCGCTATCAATGTCTATAAAAAGCGCAAGGTCTTGCGTCTTTCGGTGCAGCCCTCCAGGCATTCGCATCTGCCCAGTCAAATTGGTCTTATCGACCATCGGCGAATTGGTTCCACTTCGCTCGTGGATGTGGATGTACATCTCCATCAGTAGAGAAGCCAAGCTGAGCGGCATAGCTACCGGCAGCGGGATGATGCCTTGATGGCCTCGGCGACCGGTCTTGAATGCGCTGTATGGAAATCCAAGCTTGGTGCAGATGAGTTGCTCACGCCGGATTTCGCTCAAAATGGCGACTTCGTCATCGTTCTCCCATGCCCGGTCATCGTCCACGTCAATGCGGAGAACTCGAACATACTTCGGGGCGGAAAGCCAGTTCGTTGGCTTGTGGTATGGAGCGTCGCTTGTGGTGACTGCGCACTGCTTTCCCGTTAGTGTTCGGAGCACTTCTCGCCAACCGAACGGTCGAGCGCCTTTCTTGCCGCTTCCTGTCGAAATCGTGAAGAACGAGCCATCATCGCTTTCCATCCCCCAAACATCTCTTCGCCAGGGCTGATTGCCGATTTCTTGAGCGAGAGCAAAAGTCTTGGGGCAAACGTCTTTCAAAACTTGCAGCTTCAGTCTCTCGAACCGCATTACAGGGCATCCGGGGTCAAGGTATTCACAAAGTGGGCGTTTATTCCATCCGAAGAGGTTGGTGTCGAGTTTCTCCATGAACAGACTATCGTGCGGTTTTTATGAGATTCGCACGATAGTCAGTTTGAAGGCAAGTCAGAACAATTCTGGCTGCTATGAGAAACCACATGAAAACCAAATCAGATTCAATACAACTTCCGCCGGAACAAAGTTTCGACGGTGGCGAGCTCGTCGGGCATGACCCAATGCAGCACAGAATGAAACAGCTTCTTCGTGATTACGTCGAAGCGTGCTGTTGCCCAAGAAGCGCCGCTCTAAACATCAAGGAGTTCCTCGGCCACTGGGCTGAAAGCACGGATGTGCCCTTCGCATGCGAAGACTGTCACGATGAATCGGACTGCGACGACTGCATCTGTCCAATTTGCTATCCCGAGGACATTCAAGCAGACGATGAACTGGACGAAAGCGTGTAAAATCCACAAATGGTGGTGCAGGAGTCTCGGACGCCGACTCAGAAAGAAACAGTTGTCAACCGGTCATGCAGCTTGACACTCTCATAACTGCTCGGGGATGCGACCGGCATCCCCAGCAATCCTCAACGACCACCTTAATCGCCCAAGCCCTAACTTATGGCGTTGCGTTGTAGGTGACGGCGAAGTTCGCGTCAGAAAGCCACTTCTTGAAGGCTGGATTGTCTGAGAACTGCTTGAACAACTCTGTATGGTCTGAAAGAAGCTCCACCAAAACCCGTTGAAGTGCCTTGTCGTGTTCGATGCGGGCGTTTTGCTTGTCCGAGTTCAGCATGGCATTCTGATAGGCTTTGTCGGCAGCGACCTTTTCCGGAATCTCTTGGGTGATGACATCACGAATCTTGTCTCCATCCTTCCATTCAACATTGCCAAATTGCTCGTTGAACGATTTCAGAATGTTACTGAGACGGTCTAGTTCAGGTTCGGGAAGATGACCCCCACCAGAGGTCGGTACCGGTTCAATTTCAGAATCCTGGTCAGTCAATGAGATAGACAGAGCCGACCGAACTTCGACACGGTAGCTGTCCATGTCGATGGATTCTAAGACGCCCTTGGACAAGTCTTCTTCCTTAGGAGCGGGAAGTTTGGGAATTAGGAAATTCAAGAAGATGGACAGTCGTTCCCAGGAAGCGATGCTGTAAGTGAGCACCGACGCCAGGAATCCGTAGGTTCGCACGAATGCCTTTGCATTGCCTTTGAACTCGACTTGACCGTCTTCATCAAGTGAATCTAGGTACGTCGCAACACATGCGTCTAGAATCGGGTCGAGAGTGTCTCGGTCTGCTCCTTGAAGATACAACTCGACGAGCCTCTTCAGTGAAGCATCATCGTAAACCTGGGCGGCATCGAGGTCTGCCTTCAGGTCGTGGAGCTTGTTGGGGTCAGTCTCCCGTGCCAGAATCGTCGTCCGATAATATTGGTCAAAGGACAACTGAATCGTGTCAATGTCGTTTACGAAGTCGAGCACGAAGGTGTCGTGCTTCTTGGGATGCGCTCGGTTTAATCGAGAAAGAGTCTGAACCGCCTTGATTCCCGAGAGCGGTTTGTCCACATACATCGTGTGAAGCAGTGGCTCGTCGTATCCCGTCTGGAACTTGTCTGCACAAATCAGGAAGCGGTAAGGGTCTTCTTGAATCTCCTCGGCAATCTTGTTGCTCGAAAATCCATTAAGCGAAGCCTCGGTGACCTTCTGACCGCCGTATTCGTGCTCACCGGAGAAGGCGACAATTGCTTTGTACGGGCTCTTTCGCTCCTTCAGATAATCTTTGAAGGCGTGATAGTAGTCGATGGCACGTTTGATGTTGCCCGTGATGACCATCGCTCTGGCTTGACCGCCAATCTTCTGCTTGGCGATGACCTGGTCATGGAAGTGGTCAACCATGATTTCCGCCTTCTCCCGGATGGCGTGCTCATGGGACTCAACGTATCGACGAAGCTTCTTTTGAGCTTTCTTGGCATCAAACTCAGGGTCTTCTTCCACCGTCTTGACCAAGTTGTAGTAGCTGTTCACGGGGGTGTAGCTCTTCAAAACATCTAGGATAAAGCCCTCTTGAATTGCTTGCTTCATCGTATAACTGTGGAATGGTCGATGCTTCACGCCGTCGCCTTCAGGATACGCTTCTCCAAAGACCTCTAGGGTCTTGTTTTTAGGCGTTGCAGTGAATGCAAAGTAAGAAGCGTTCGGCAGCATTTTTCGAGCTGCCATGATGCGGTTGATATGGTCTTCAGTGTCCTCTTCGTCTTCCTCAGCCGAAGTTCCCGAGAGAGCGATGTTCATTTTGGCGGCGGTCTGACCACCTTGGCTTGAATGCGCCTCATCAATCAGGATGGCAAATGAACTGTCTTTGTTGGCTGAACCGATGTCATCAAGAATGAACGGAAACTTCTGAACCGTTGTGATAATGATTTTCTTTCCGTTTTTGAGGAAATCCTTAAGCTGTCCAGACCGCTCGGCATGACCCACCACTGAACCCACCTGAGCAAACTGCTTGATGGTGTCTCGAATCTGTTTGTCCAGAAGAACCCGGTCAGTGACAACTACGACCGAGTCGAAAACTGGCGTGGAGTCCTTCTCCAAGCCCACGAGCTGGTGAGCCAACCACGCAATCGAGTTCGACTTTCCACTCCCAGCCGAGTGCTGAATCAGGTACCGCTTGCCAGCCCCATTGGCTTTAGCGTCGGCAATAAGCTTTCGAACAACGTCTCGTTGGTGATAGCGAGGAAAAATGAGCGAGCGCTTGACCTTGTTGGTCTTCGGGTCTTTCTCCTCGACTCGCTCGGCATAGTTCTCCAGGATGTCAGTCAGCCCTTCCTTAGTCAAAATCTCCTTCCAGAGATAGTCGGTCTTCAGCCCATCTGGATTGGGTGGATTTCCCGCCCCGTCGTTCCAACCCTTGTTGAAGGGCAAGAACCACGAAGCCTTGTCCCGGAGGTGGGTGCAGAAACGCACTTCCGAATCATCGACGGCCAAGTGAATCAGACAGCGGGCAAATTGAAACAGAAGCTCTCTGGAGTCCCGGTCTCGCTTGTATTGCTGAACGGCGTCTTCGACCGTCTGCTTGGTCAGGCTGTTCTTCAGTTCAAAGGTGGCAATCGGTAGACCGTTTAGGAACAGACAGAGGTCGAGTGAAAGCTGCGTCTCATCCTTGGAATACTTGAGTTGCCGAGTGATGCTGAAAATGTTGGCGTCCCAGTTCTCCTTGGCTTTCTTGTTTCCCGGTGAAGGTGTTCCGAAGAACAGCTCAACATGGGCAGCTTGGTGCGAGACCCCCTTGCGCAACACGTCAACGATGCCTCGCTTGGCAATCTCGCCTTGAAGCCGGGTTAAGAACTGATGGCGTTTGATTCCCTCTGTTCCAAGTTCAAGCTGGGCAAAAACCTTTGGCTGGGTCGCTGAGAGAAAGGCGCAGAGCTTAACCAGGTCGATGGCGTAATCTCGATTGAAATCTTCAGTTCGCCCCAAGGCGTAGCCAGCTCCCATGTAGCCAGTAGGATTCTCGGCAACGCCTGGTGAAGACGGTTTCAGAATCTGCTCGTTGGTTAGTCCGGTCAAGTGCCGGACGATGAGTAGCTCCAAGCCCTTTTCGCTTGTATCTGTGCTCACGCTCCTTTCTCCTCCACCATTCGGTCGTAGGCACCTGCTTCAGACAGCTCCTGAGTCATCCTGCTATTAGATGCTGTGCGAACCTCAGTTCGGCTCTCTTGGAATGCAACAAGGTCTCTGTAGAGCACTCTGCGATGGGTGCCGACTCGGTGGAAGGGAATCTCTCCAGCATCGAGCAACCGCATGAAGTATGGGCGAGACATCCCAAGGAAATTTGCGGCGGCTTGGGTCGTGAACGGCTCATCTTCAGGAATCAGACACACCGACTGCCGCTTCTCCAAGGCTTTGAGTACGAAGGCAAACACCCTGCGCAGCTCCGAAGGCAGCACCATCCTTTCCCCGCTCTGACTCACCAGAGTAGAGTTCTCTCCTTCTTTAAAGAGCCTAGAGAGCCTGTCCAAAGCCTCTAAAGAGAGGGCAGAAGGCTCGATTCGGATGTCCTGACTTGCACGCACAGAATAATTATGCCCCAAGTGTAATATCCGAAACCCGATGGAGCGCCATCAAATGACCATCAAATAAGATTCGGACTGATTTTGAACCTAAATCAGTCTCCAAAAGGGTGTTCCATCAAATACCCATCAAATAAACTCTGGCATCACAGGCGAGTCGCTTGAAGCCACTCAATGCTCTCGAAAAGGGTGCGCCCTGGCAGCTCTCAGGTTAAGGAGACGCACGTCTGCCATTCACGATGACGCAGCGGAAGCCATCAAATGAGCATCAAATAGAAATGGGGTCGCTTTTGAACCTAAATCAGTCCCCAGAGGGGCGTTCCATCAAATACCCATCAAATAAACTCAGACCCAAAACGGGACATACCGCTTGAGGCGATTCGATGAGTTCTCAGCATGAGGCTTGATGAACCCACTCTCGACTGCTTCTTTGATGAGTCTGGATACGGTGGCGCTGTTCTTTTCGTCAATGCCAAATCGCTCTCTCAGACTTGCATTGGTCACGTACTCATGTCTCACTCGCTTCAAGCATGCATGCCAATAGCAAGCCCGAATGCGGGCATCAGCATCCATATCTTTGAGCGGTCGAGTCCCAAAGAGGGTCGCTTTCGTGCTTCCGTCAGGAACAGAGAATTCGGGAGCAGGAAGTTGAGATGCCTCGACTAAGCTCACTACTCGGTCAATGCCACTTCCTCTCTCTTCGCAATAGCCGATGCGTCTCATGTGGGAAGCGAGCGCTTCGTTCCGAGACCGAGGGGGAAGGTCGAGCAGACGCTTGGTGTCAACCATCGGTTCACCCGGATTCGAAATCTCAACCCTAGTGTCGAAGATTTCGACCATGATGCCTGCTCCTGCAACGGTAAAGTCTTGGTGAATCAAGGCATTCGCTAGAATTTCACGGACTGCCACTTTGGGCACCATCGGCAACGAAATCCTTCTGGCGCTTTCGATAATCTCCCTTGACGGCATCTGCTCCATCACGAGTTCGACTGCACTTTCGTATCCGACCGCATAGCCCTTGGAGATGGACCATTCTTTGACGGAATCAATACGGTCATTGCCCTTGTACCGAACGATTCGAACGACCTTGCGCCCAAGATTTCGGAATGAATCTAGATTGCGAGCATAAAGCACAGCCCCAAGATTTGTGACCGACCACCGACCGGAAGTCTCCGGTTTGATTAGTTCATCGACTATGAGCGCCTCAAGGCTCTTCATCAGGTCGCCGGGGAGCGGCCGGTCGTTCAATCGGTAGTAGGACTCAATATCAAGCAGTTCAACCACTTGCTCGGCAGTCAGGTCAGATGCTGCCGCCAAGTCCTCAAAGGGTGTCTCTGAGAACTGTTTCCAAAGAAGTGCCTCCTTCTCCGGGTGCTCCTTGAGCTTCTTCTTGTAGGAGCCGACTCGGATGAACTCATCGTTTCTAAATCGAGTAGGGTGCCGGAATGCCCGGTCAACTTCGAGAAGCACGAGTGGCTTTCCATCAACTTCAAACTTGATGAACCGCAGATTCAGCCGGGGAGCTACCTGGTAGGAAAGCCAATTCTCAAGCTCTTCGTTGCCAATCTTCTTGCTCGATGGGTCGAACGTTGTGCCAACAATGTCCAAAGTGCCGTCTTGAACACCCCAAATCAGGTAGCCCTGTGGCATCCCCGCTATTGCCGCTGAGTTGGAAAGGGCGGAAATGTACTCGCCGATGTCCTCTGGCTCATCCCAGCTCTCTTTGAACTCAACCCACTCACACTCCCTGCCTAGCTTCTGAAGCCCTTCAAGTAAGCGACCGAGAGCTCCGTCGTCAATTTGAATATTGGTAAGCACTGCTATTCAACCTCCTGGGCTTCAAGCTCTTCATCTGGGTCGTCGGATTCGCCTGCGTCAATCGCTTCGATGAGCGATTCTTCGACTTCGGGCAAGGCAAGGTGGCGGACATCGAGCTGACCGGTCACCACGTCGGCGACTAGTCGGGTTCGGTACTCACGGATGAAGTCGATTTCAGCTTGTGCCTTTGAGAGTGCGTTATCGAAAGGTTCAGTTGCCAAGTCAAGATGAGCAAGGATTTCAAGCTGTTCGCTCGGCTCGGGAGCGGCGAGGTGAAAGCAGCCCATTCTCGATTCGGAAATCGCAGGATAGGCGATGCCAATGGAATTTGCGGTGACCCGATTGATAAAGTCAGCAGACTGAATGAGATATGAAAGGTATCGAGGAATAATGGCTCGGGTCGGACTCAGCACAGCGAATCCTGTGGATGCGATGACAGGCTCTTCCACGCTTTCGATGAAGTACATCGCCTTCAGATAGGTGCGAACAGTCGAGATTATCGTGTCTCCGCTTCTCACGATACGCTTTGCTCGGGACGGTGCTCCCTCAAACAGCATTCGCTCGGGCTCACGCACAAGACGCCCCGTACCGACCGTTCCAATATCCAAGTATCGAAACTCAAAATCGCCCGGAGTCTTATCCGTAAGTGTCTGGGCGTTCATTGATGCCCACCTCTTCAAGGGCTTCACGGACCAGTGCGCAGGCACGTCGCCAAGCCATTCGATGCCGGAGGGTTTGAGGAGGGCGGAGGGGTCGAGACCTCGGGTGACGGCACGGTGGATGATGGCTTGCTTCTGCTCGTTGAGCAACTCGATGAGCCGCCGCTTGGTTTTGATGAGCCGATTCACCCGATGGTCGAGGTGGCGGACATACCGCAAAATTTTGTTTAGTTCATCAGGAGGCGGAACAGGAAGTCGGATGCAATAAAAGTCGTCGGTGTAGAGTCGCCAGAACCCCTCAACCAGCCCCTTCGTCCGGGTTCTTAACTCCCCCCGGCATCCAGGCGACTTGAGAACCAACTCGTAGTATTCGGCTCGAACTTGGTCCGTGATTGGATTCAGAACCGTGTAGTCTGGACTAATCACGCCTGAGTAGCGAGAGGTTGCGAAGACACCCAAATGAGCCTTAAGCCTGTTCAGAACCAGGTCGCCAGGTTGACAGAGCTTCCCTCCTTTATAGGACTCGGACTCCAAGCGTCGCTCAGACATATCCTTGCTTGGAACAAGCCCAAGCCTCTGGCTCATTGAAAGGTGCGTCTCCTCTCCAGCTTGGCTTCGATTGTCAACCTCCTTGAACAAGTAGCGAGACCGGAGGGTCTTCCAGTGGCTTGGCAAGACGCCTAACCAATCGGCGGGACTGGCTGAATATTCCTCATAGGGCCTGAGAACCTGACTCATACCTTCACCTCGCCCGTCTCGACGTTGACTTGGCTCACCATCGCAATCTCTCTCCATCCTTCATCAAATGTGAAGGTACGGGCATTTCCGGCAGGGTCTTGTATTTTCAAAATTCTTGGTTCCTCTGATGTGGCGTTTTCAACGATGTAGAGCCAGAAGTTGGATTTTTCTTTCATCGCCTTCTCAAACTGCGCCTTCGACATTCCTACGGGGTGACTAGCAAGGGTTCCGACCATAGCCTTGACTTCAATCCAGCGATTGGGTAGCCCACTCTCGCCAGTCCCACAGAGGTCAAACCCTTTGTTCCCAGCGGGAGTCCGTAGCAAATCTGGTTCCAGTTTCAAGATGTGTTCGATGGCGACCGCTTCGACTCGCATCCGTTGTTCATGAGTCTCAGAGTCCGAGAACTCATCGTCCTCAACCTCGACCGGATGGGTCTTTAAGTATGAGAAGAATTCCGTTCGTCCGGCATGAGCATTCTTGTTCGGCGATGAGTTGGACATACCGCCACCACTTGAGGAGCCGGAGCCACCCGAACTTGAGCGCCCACCTCTGCCACCAGAGCCTGCTCCCTCTTCTTCCCGTTGTTTGCCATTGCTTCCCGCACCATCACCGACTCCACCATCATCATCGCCGCCTTGGGTGCTTTCTTCGTGATTCTGGTAATCGTTATGGTCGCCAGCTTCATGTTCATCATCATCATGAGATGACTCATCTTCGTTGGTGAGACCAAGCCTTTGCTTTAAGTCGGATTCACTCGTGATGCCGCTTTTCTTCAGAATGTTGAGGATGCCGAGGTCGAATCCAGCAGCCTTGGCAAATTGTTCGAGTTCGGATGGTCGGAAGTTCAGGGCAGTTTGAAGGACAGGATTCGGTGTCCAAGTCGGGTCTAGATGCTCGAACACCACTTCATCAGGAGTGGAAAGTGTGCCGTCCTTTGCAGGAATCCACGGAGTGCTTTTAAGTGTGCGGATAAAGGCAGCGTCAAACTCGATACTCCGCTGGCTGTAGTAAGTCCAGGTGTAAGTTGCCTTCACCACGCCCTGGCGCTTGTCCTGAACCACGTCTGCTAGGGCATCCCAGAGCAATTGGCTTCGCTCGGCGGCTTTGGCATGTGGAAGTTCGGCAATGCGCTTTAGGATTCCATCTAGACCGTGGAGAGTGCGGTCATCTTGACTTTCCCCTCCTGAACATCCGGTGTCACCATACTTCTGTCTAAGCTTGTAGCATTCATCGGATGAAAACTCCTGAGCAGGGGGGACTGTGTCCAAATATCGCTCCGTACCACAGGCACGAAGAATGTTTCGGATTGCTTCGCCTTGTAAACCCTGAACCGAGTCATCCACGAAGTCGATGTCAGGCACGCCTTCAAAGAGCTGGCGAAGACGGTCTGTGGGCAGATAGCACTGGAACGGTGTCAGCCAGTTCTTGTTGCCTTCGTTGTCAATGGATGCGACCCAGTGCTTTGTCTTGAGTGCCGAAGTGAACCGCTCTCGGGTGTTTTGATTGCCATAGGCTGCGATTATCGCTTCGAGATGCTCTCGGTAGAGGCCGAGATTATCGTGTTCCATGCCCTCTTCGTAAAGGGGCAGGATGTTCTTGATGACATCATCGACGGGGTCAGGTTCGCTGAGCTTTAGGTTGCTGCTGAGAAAGCTCAGAGCATCTTCGGAGGAACAAACAGCGGGACTCACTGTTTGGAACCCGGAACTGGACTTCGAAGGAAGGTAGGCGTTGGGCTGTTCACCGGTGAAAGCAACGACATGTGTGCCGTCAGTCAAGCGAACCCAGGGCTTGTTCAGATTCCCAGGTGTTTTCCAAAGATAGGATTGCCCGGACAGGAACTCGTAGAGCTTGCAAATCCATTCATCAGATTGGTCCTCCAGGAACTCCTTCGAGACTCTTGATACGAACGTCTGAGGCTGGATTTCCCGGATTTTGTGCTCTTGCATCAAGTAGCTACGAAGCACGGGAGTTCGGTCCAGGGTAATGGCGTCGCTGAGCCAGTCCAAATTCTCCTTCGATTCAAAGAGGGATGTCAACTGTGCGGAGTCTAGGAGTTCACAAAGTTCTTGACCACGAGCCAGGGCGGCTTGTGAGCTCGGCATCCAACCTCCACCATTCTTTGGAAGCAATTCTTGAGTTTGGAGAGCGCTGGCTAGCGCATCATAGAGTGGTCGGAACATCGAGCCTGGTTGGAAGTCGTCCTCATCAATCGGCATGCCGCAAAGGACATCAACCGAGAGTAAGTTCAAGTCTCTAAGGACACCGAGCGATTCGACTAGCAGGGATGCAGTTTCTTGGACAAGACGCTGGTTCCAGGCGTCCTTTGGCGGCACGTTGTCCCGAGCTGGAGTGGTTCGAAACGGAGCTTGTAAGACCACCCCCAGATTGGTTTGGACACCAGTCGGGAAGAAAGCAGCCAGCCTTGAGTCTGAAACAGTCTTCAATTTCAAATCGTCTGTTGATGCGGTCAAATCCACCGAGTAGGCAATCTCTACTGCTCCAACCTCGATGCCATCTGACTCAACCGGTCGAGAGAACACGTACCATTGCTCTTCAGAAAGTTCTTCGCCTGAGCTCGTCGTGCCGATGAGAGTGACCCGTCTCAATCCGTCTTGCAACTCGACGGACTCTCGACAGTAGGTGCCGCTTGCGCCACCTTCGATGCGCCAATCCACCTCTTCGACGTGGCCGAGGAAGAGCAAGGTTTTGGCATCCAGCTTTTGGAGCCCTTCGCCAATTTCACCGAAGGCGGAAGCCTGGTCGCCCTTGAAAGGAAACCAGAAAGACGTTTCGCCTTGCGGCTGAGGCTGCGGTTCCAAGCGATGTGGCTGGACATAGTCCCGGATTACGAAGTCCTGACCCAAAGACCGAATTTCGGGCTGGTCTGTGATGGCATACACCGACTTGAATCCGATGCCAAATCGACCGATAGCGGTTAGCTCTTCCTTTTTCGTGCTCCTGTTAATGCCGCAGATTCCACGGACATCGGGCTCATCAAATGGTTTCCCGAAGTGCGAAACCTTTAGTCCGGCTCGGCTCAGCTCAAAACGAACCGAGCGAGACCCATCTCCATTCCTCTTTCGAAGCGCATCCTCAGCGTTTTGGAGAAGCTCGAAAACCAGGTGGGTTCGCTCGCAATACAGTCCAACGATGTGCTCAAGTGTGTCCTTGATATCGGTTCCGTACCGAATCAAGTTCTCCTTACTGAGCGCTTCGTAGTCTATGTTAGTGGCGGGGACTCCCAAATCAGACTCCTCCATCGGTTCGAACCATGTCAATCCGATAGCCGCAGAGGTCCAGCCAGCCGTGGAAGTCAACGCATGGGATGCCGAGTGCTTCGCACGCATCTGGGATTCGCATTCGGGTCTCCCGTCCTTGCATGTTCCGTTCGGCAGTTACAAGTACAGGTGAGCCAGACAACAGGTTCTGCCCGACTCCACGTTGGTGCGCCAATACAGTTGCGACAAAATATTGGTCAGCATCCTTGCCCTTTGGCTTAGCGTGGTCAACGAAAGCTGGAAGTTGCTCCAATACATCCCGAAGCACGAGCAGGATTTCCGTCGTCATCGGCACGAGGACTTCATCCCGACGCTGCATCGCCCATGACTTTGCGGGACTTCCCATCGCTTCATCGTAGACATGCTCACACACCTTTAAGTGACCATTCTGAATCTGGGAATCTACAAGCTCATGGAGCTTTGGGATGGGATAACGGTCAACGAGCCATGTCATTATGTTGTTGTCCCAGTAGAAGGTGTGGCTCATGGTTCGACCACCTTCCTCCGAGACAGCTCTCGTTCAAGTGACGCAAATTGCTGCTCGTTGATATCAAGCAGGTCCTGTGCATCGCTTGAATGTAGCTTTCCGTTCGCAAACGCATGTAAAACTCGCCGTGCAAGCCACTCACCTCTAGCAGTGACTGACTCGGCAGCAGGAGACTTCTGAATAGTCTTTCCGGTTTGCTTATCTCGTTCGGCCTTCTCCTTCTTCTTTTGAAGTTTGAGCTCATTCTCTTCCTCGTCGATGCTCCTCCATCCAGAGAACACACCGTTTGCATGCTGTGGTGGGATTTTGCCAGCTTCGAGCAACCTGTGCAACAAAACATACTTTGAAACTCGAAATCCCCTCGCTAGCTTATCAATTGCAGAAGCATCTGTTGCGTCGTCGGCTTCAATCCGGTCAATGAGCGACTGAACCTCGGGTTGCCCAGGGGGCAGCAAAAAAGACGAGGCAAATCGGTTACAGAAGACTTCTGTGAGACGAACCAGGTCGTCGCCACTCTGCATCCTATCGGCACCGAGGTCTGAAACTGCCGACTGCCGCAGACACAGATGAGCCAACTCGTGAAACAGCGTGAACACCTGCTGATTCTTGAATCCTTCAAGGTTGAACCCAGCAAGAGGAACCGTCGTGTTCCAAATAGCAAATCCAAGCGCATGGGAACGTTCGACCCGAAACCCGTAGGTGAGCACCCCAAATTCGAAGAGTGCGTTTCGCCATTCCCTAAGTCCTCGATTCTCAAGCTTGAACTTCCTTTGGTCATCAAGTGTAACGCCGAGGAGACCTCTGATTTCGGCTGCACACTCCACTGGGTTGTCCGATAGCTTGAACGAAGGCAAGTCCGATTCCCAATCAGGGATGACCTCGGCGATATCCTCGGCGAGTCTAGATTGCAGGTAGCGGGCTCTACGAATCTCTAGCGCAAGCTCGGGTGTGAAATCCGCTCTTGCATCGTTCCGAATGGTTCTGAAATCGGGCAGGTCAGCCGGGTCTTCAGGGTGACTCGCCATAAAGAAGACCACCGATGGGCGCTTGACCTTATTGGCGATGCTCTCAATCTGCCTCAGTGTTGGTTTGGAGACGCCGGTTTCCCACTCCTTGTACTTATCAAGCGGTACGCCCGCACATTGGGCAAGCTCTTCTTCAGTGCGGTGAGATTGGCGTCGAACCCAAACGAGAACCTCGGGTGTGATTGGCGCAACGACCGTGCTCACGTTTCCACCTCTACGAGCACTTCATCAAGCAATCCTTCGGTTTCCTGTTCCAGCGCCTCGATGTCCCGCCGAATCTCTTCTAGCGTCCGCATAGGCTTGGGCTTGTAGAAGTACCGAGTGAAGCTGATTTCGTAACCTATCTGGGTCTTGGTGTGGTCCACCCAGGCATCTGGGACGTGCGGCAACACCTCTCGATTGATGAACGCTTCGATGCCACCTTCTTCAAGCAATGGCACGTTCTCGGTGTCTCGAAGGTCGGTATCAGGTTCGAATTCGACCACACAGGTTTTACCGTCGATGACTTGCTCAAATAGTCCATGCATTGGGTCAGCTTCCACAGTGCCGGGTTTGTGAATCTTTGAGATGACTCTTGCAGCCGTTTCTTCCCGCCAACTCACCGCCTTCAGGATGATTTTCTTCTCTGTCTGGCTGAGCTTGATTCCGAGGGTCTTGAGTGTCTTGTCAACACGCCGACGAAACTCGTTGTGGTCTTCAAAGAGGGTCTCCCCGATGGCTCCCGACAACTGTTTCGCCGTTTCGTGCAACCGCTGGTCACGCTTCCAAGTTTCGGCGTCGAGGAGCTTCTTTCGGCGCTTTTCAGAGACTGCTTGCTTCTTCTTAGGTGTCTCTTCTTCGTCACTATCGCTATCGCTTTCGGGTTCATCAACCTTTAGCCGAAGCTCAAGTGCAGCTCTAATGCTGGCGAACTCGGACGGGAGCCGCTGTCCAAACTCGGCGTACAGCTCACGCCGAAGCGTTTCGTCACCGGTCGCAAATCGTAGACATTCGATTGCTTTGCGAGTGAATTGGCTGTGCAACCGAAGTGGGCGCTCGACCACGACTTTCCAGTATCCGAACGCTTCGTTGGGGAATAGTTTGGATTGCTCATTTTCCTCAAAAGCGAGGAAAGAGTCCATAACCTTTTGGATGTCTTCTGGTGCCAGCTCGCAGTTCTTCTTGCCGAGGTTCTTCCGAAGCGATTTGAACCATTGGGTTGCGTCGATGAGCTGTACCTTGCCCTGGCGATGTTCGGGCTTTCGGTTGGTTAGCACCCAAAGGTACGTGGCGATACCAGTGTTGTAGAACATATTGAGCGGGAGGGCGATGATTGCCTCCAGCCAGTCGTTCTCCAGAATCCATCGCCGAATGTTCGACTCGCCCTGCCCTGCGTCACCGGTAAAGAGAGCACTTCCGTTATGAACCTCGACGATTCTGCTCCCGAGCGGAGTGTTGTGCTTCATCTTGGCGAGCTTGTTGACCAGGAACATTAGCTGCCCGTCACTTGAACGGGTGATAAGACTGAACTCTGGGTCACCAGCGTGGTCGATGATGAATCGAGAATCCGACAGGTCAGCTTTGCCGCCCATCCGTTCTAAGTCGGTTTTCCAGCTCTTGCCATAGGGTGGGTTGGAGAGCATGAAGTCAAACTCTCGGGTTGGGAAACCATCCTGGGACAGTGTTGAACCTAATCGAAAATTCTCTGCCTCGTCGCCTTCGCCTTTCAAAAGTAGGTCAGCTTTGGTGATGGCATATGTTTCCGGGTTGACCTCCTGACCGTAGAGATGAATCGAAACATCTTTGCCCTGGGCACTCCCAATCTCACGCAACCGTTCTTCAGCTACGGTGAGCATCCCCCCTGTCCCGCAGGCAGCATCATAGACCAGATATGTGCTCGACTCAATTTTGTTGGCGACTGGCCAGAATATCAGGTCTGCCATAAGCTTGACCACATCACGGGGCGTAAAATGCTCTCCTGCCTCTTCGTTGTTTTCTTCGTTGAACTTGCGAATGAGCTCTTCGAACATCGTGCCCATCGCATGATTGTCGAGAGCAGCGATTCGCTCAGTTCCATCGACATTCATCACTGGGTTCGGAGAGAGATTGATGGAGCGGTCGAGAAACTTCTCAATCAGACTGCCTAGGATGTCCGCATCAACCATCGTGGGAATCTGGTTTCTGAACTTGAATTTTTCGAGGATTTCCTGGACGTTCGGTGAAAAACCGTCGAGATAGGCTTCGAAGTCTGCCCTAAGCTGCTGAGACTTTGCCCTCGACTGAAGGTCCCGGAGGGTGAAGGGTGAAGCGTTATAGAACGCTTGTCCAGATTTGCTGCGAAGGGCCGTATATTGGTCGGCGATGTTCGCTTGGTCTAAAGTCGCCTTCATGTCAAGGACGTCCTGCTTGGTTGGCTCCAAAACGGCATCAAGGCGGCGTATCACAACCATTGGCAAGATAACGTCCCGATATTTGCCCCGCACGTAAACGTCCCTCAGCACATCGTCGGCGATGCCCCAAATGAAGTTTGTAATCCAGCCCAGCGTTTGTGCGTTCATCCCCTTTTCCCTTCAGCCCGTTCGAGTCTCTCCAGAAGCTCTTGATACCCCTCGGCGTCCTGGAGCACCAGCGATGCCTTTCCCTTCACAGTCAAAACGACCGGTGCCTTCGATTCCACGAGACGAGCGATGTGCTCCTTGTGGTTGCGAAGAAAATCTGTGAGTGAATAGACCTGCCTTAAATCGAGCATCGTGACTCCTCTCGTATCATACTTTTCTATGATACGATACCCGGAGAATTGACAGACTTTCCTCAACTGCGCAATGCTGATTGGTAGAGAGTTATGTCTGACCTCTCACGACCATTTGTTCACTCGGTTCGACTCGTTTGGGAGCACGACCCACATGGGGAACCCGACTATCTGGAACGCTCTGCTGAAGACCACTTTGGGGTCGATGGAACTGCTTGGTCACACGTTTCGAATGCAGACAAGGCAAGGGTTGCCGAGCGGTTCGGGTCGATTTGGAATGCTTGCGAACACTACGCTCGTGAGGACTCTGAGCGCCTCCGAGATTTTCGAGCGCACAACTGGTGGTTTGAATCGTGTAGGGCTGAAGCGGAGGTTCGATATGAAACGGGCAACGGGTGCTTTCGCATCGAACGGCTGACTAGCGCTGGACTCTACGGCATCGAATCTGACTCGGACCAAGCATATCGTCGCTCCGTCGAGCAGAACGAACTTGCTGATTTGAGTTCGCATCTAGAGCGATTTGGGGTTGCCCGTTCAATCTTGACAGAGCTCGTTTCGCTGACACTTTAGCCAGAGCCAGCATGGAGTTTCTCCTATCTTAAGAGTTCGTGCGAAAACTTGCGGGTTGGAACGAGAGCTATTCAATGAAGAACTTGAGGTGCGAAAATGCTTAATAAAGCTGACGACTTGTGGACTTGGCTCATCGAGGGTTGTGTGATTGACATCAAGATGTCGATTGCCGGGTTGCACCTTGAAAATGAGGTTCCCACCGATTCTAAGGTCACCGCCCTCATTTGGAATGTCGTCTGCAATTGCATCCGTGACGGGCTGAACGGACAAAACCTTCTACTTCCGCTCTACAGCAAACCGGAGGCAGATTCGACCAACCAACGTGACCACCCTTTTCACCACCAAGCATTCGTGCTAGCAATCTTAGTCAGTGCGTATCGCAAAGGAGAAACCCTGAATACAACCCGCATCATTAACCTCACTCTTCGTGCCTTCGACGCCGTAATAGCAGAAATGGGAGTCATGCGAACGCTTGCAACAGAGAAATCCGCATTTCGAGCCCGGTACATAGACTCATGACGATTCCCGGAATTCCTCAAGTTTCGAGCACGCTTAGCTACAGCGGTGTGAAAACGAAAACGACCATTCGCCGGGCCAATGAATCTCGCTCCAAAACACACAATTGTGTTGTTCTCGCCAAACTCCACCGTCGGCTTGCCAAATCTCGTTCATATTCGGACAGGCTAGTTCGGAGGATTGTCTGATGAGCGACCCGATTGTGGATGTCATGAAGTGGGTGAGAGAAGCTACGGCGCTTGATGTAAAGATGGAGTTGCTCGGTCTCCTTTACGACGGCACTCCGCTCGATGAAGATGATGTCCGAGATGTAATTACTGAAGTCTCGCTGACCACTGTCATACATTTGGTCAAGCACTCAACGAAATTGCTCGGGTACCTGATGCGGGACGACCCGTTCTTTCCAACAAATGAACCTAAATATCTTGGGCGAATAGTCGAGGAGGTTCCAATCAAGCCACCGTTGAACCTGATTCCTGACGTGCACCGACGCATAGCAGCAGCCGTCTATTACACGGAGCTTCGAATTTATTCATCAAACGTAATGCTTTTTTCACACGTTCCGAAGGGAAAATTACCGGACTGGGATAAGCGATTCGAAGGCACGATTATGGAAGGCTGTGAGGACACCGAATAGTATTTCCTCAAATGGATGTGGGCTGAGCGTATCAAGCCATGCGAGGCACCTATCAGAAAATCACCGACCAAGTAATCAAGGCAATCGAACGTGGCGACGTTCTCCCGTGGCACAAGCCGTGGAAGTCGAAGTCTCCTTGTAATGCACTCACCGGGAGACCTTATCGGGGCATCAACCGCTTCATTCTTTCAATGAGCGAGTACACCGACCACCGATGGCTCACCTTTAATCAGGCAAAGAGTGTATCTGGTTCGGTCAAGCGTGGCGAGCGGGGTTCGACCGTGATGTTATGGTCGGACGTAGAGGATGTGGAAACGGGGAAGGAGCGCTTGGTTTGCCGAGCTTTCACAGTTTTCAATATCGAACAATGCCAAGGACTTCAATTGCCCGAGTCAAAGAAACCACAGCAAGAATCGTTATTCGGGGTTGAGGGAGCGAAAGCCATCGTCGCAGGTTATAAGGACGCTCCTGAAATCCAGGTAGGCGCTAAAATTGCCGCTTACTACCCAAAGCGTGACCAGGTGGTGATGCCGCACTTGCGAGATTTCGAGTCGCCAGAAGCCTTCTATGCGACGCTCCTGCACGAACTGGTTCATAGCACAGCGCATCCGACCCGACTCAATCGCCCGGTGTTTGAACAGCAAGTCAAGTTTGGGTCTGAATCTTACGGAGCTGAGGAAGTTTTGGCTGAAATCGGGGCAGCATTCCTGTGTTCCGAAGCTGGAATCGACAACATCACGCCATGCACCAGCTACGTTGCTTCATGGCTCTTGAAGGCGTTGCGTAACGACTCCTCCTACATTATTCGAGCGGCGTCCCAAGCTCAAAGAGCGGCTGATTGGATTCAAGGGACTCACCATCAAGATGACACGCCAACTGCTCCAACTCGGGTGAAGGGCGATTTAGTCGGAGTGTGAACAATCCAAGTCGAGAGTTTTGGTGCTTTCAAGCGCTTATCAGGTTCAAATCGTTGCGCTCTGAACCTGGATGATGTCAAAGATTTCTCGACTTAACCCAGAATTCCGACCGAAAACGGACGGAGACTGCTCGTAAATCAATCCGAATTCAAGTGGTGAGTAAAGGAAACATCAGGTAGCTGTGCGAAAGACCAAGCCCCAGAACGATAGGGTTTTCAGCGATGAAGAAAATGAAAAAAACAGGTGAGCATTCGACAGACATGACGAGTCTTGAACAAACGGAGCCCTGCCAATGAACAAGCTAGCTAATGTCTCTCCGAAGCGGTATGCGATTTACGGCCGTGTGAGCACTTTGGAACAGTCCCGCAAGGAATACTCTTCCGTCGAGGTCCAAGTTGCCAACGCAACGAAATACATTCTCTCGCAGGGAGGAATTGTCGCAGGTACATTCGCTGACGATGGGTGGACGGGAACAACTCTTAACCGACCGGACCTAAAGCGCATGATGAATGCCGCCCGTGAAGGCAAGTTCGACGCAGTCGTGGTCACGTACATGAACCGGTTGGGGCGTGGAAAAATCTTCACGCTTGCTGAAGCCAGCCTGAACAAGTTTGGGGTTGAGATTTATACTACCGACGAAACCTTTGCAGATGGAAGCGCTGGATATTTGCAACAGATGTTTAAGCAGATGATGGATGGATACTATCCTGTCCAGGTTTCCGACTGGACAAAGACCAAGATGGAGAACATGGTGGAGAGGGGATATTGCGTTGGGAAACTGCCCTACGGGCTGGTTGCCGTGCCCGAGAACGATAATCCAGAATCACCAAAGCGAATCGTCCACGACGGAGAAGCAGCTACGCACGTAGCTTTAGCGTTTGATAGGATGCTTCAAGATAGAAATCTTGCTGCAGTCTGCGACTTTCTCAAGGCAGTTACACACCGAGCATGGACTATCACTACGACAAAGCACCTGCTCACAAATCGTTCGTATCTAGGCGAATTGCGGTTCGGAGAGTGGCTGAACCTCCATGCATTCGAACCCGTTGTGTCCGTTCAAGTATTCGAAGAAGTTCAAACACTCCTCAAGAAGAACCGCAGTCGAGCTCCAAAATCGGATAACTACGCATACCTCCTTCGAGGGCTCATTCACTGCCCACACTGCGGCTGCACTTACACCAATAGCTTTGCGAAGGGCGGAGCCGTCCACTATTACGAGTGTCTGCTCGCCAAGAAGCGGTTGACCAAGTGCCCCGTCGTTCGAATCAACTGTGATTCACTTCATCAGGCTGTTCTGGCGTCCATCAATCAAGCGGCACAGCACTTGACCGTCATGAGCGAAGTCATCCGGGACTCCGGGGGATGGGGGTCGGCTTCCGAGCAAGTTTTGGCTGAACGCTCTAACCTCGGCAAGCGTCTCCAAGTGTTGGCAACCCAACGAACCCATCTCATCAATGCGCTCGAAAAAGGTTTCGACGTTGACGACCGTTACCTAGCGAACCAGAAGGAGAAGGAGGTGACTTTAAAGCGAATCGCCAACCTAGATTCGGAAATCGAAGCAGCTACGAAACTGAAGCCAAAGGCGGCAGATGTGCAGGCCGTGTGGCTGCAAGCGCTTGAACTCTGGGAGTTGACAACACCGGAGGAGCGTGTCGAACTAATGCAGTCACTGGTCGAACGAGTCGAGATAAAAGAAAAAGACCTGGCCGTCGTTAAGATGGTCTCCATCTCAGAAATGCCAGGTCAGTTGTTCGGAACAACTATAAAGTTGGGTGCGGGAGTCGGATTTGAACCAACGACCTCCGGGTTATGAGCCCGACGAGCTACCAGACTGCTCCATCCCGCGGTAACAAGGAAACGATACCCGACCCACGACGCGCTGTCAAGGGGTTGGACGTTGCTAGGACGCGCGCCGCCAACCGCAGACCGCTGGGTAAAACGAGGCTAGTATGCGTCTTTTTGCCCTTGCTTTCGCTTCCCTTCTCGCCGCCCACGGCCTCGCCCAAACCGCTGCCGAAACCACTGTCACCAAACAGCACCGCATCGTCATCGGCGGAAAAACCTTGGATTACGAAACAAAGGTCGGGCGCATGCCGATCAAAAATCGCAACGGCGAAACCGAGGGCCACATCGGCTACACCTACTACCGAATGCCCGGCAAAACCGGTCGCCCGATCACCTTTGTCTGGAACGGCGGCCCCGGCTCGGCGAGCATTTGGCTGCACATGGGCATGGTCGGACCCAAGCGCGTGGCGATGAAGTCGCCCGAAGGCTTCATGCCGCAACCCCCGTTCAACCTCGTCACCAACGAGGAGAGCCTGCTCCCGACCAGCGACTTTGTTTGCGTCGATCCCGTCGGCACCGGCCTTGGTCGCCCTGCTCGACCCGAACTCGGCACGCGATTTTGGGGCGTGCAAGAAGACATCGCCTCGGTCGGCGAGTTCATCCGCAGTTTCCTCGGCGAAAACGACCGCTGGCTTTCGCCCATTTTTCTGCTCGGCGAGAGCTATGGCACCTTCCGCGCGGCGGGCGTGAGCAACTGGCTGGTGGATAACGGAATCGCCGTCAACGGCATCGTCATGGTCAGTACGCTCACCAACTACGGCACCGTGCGCAGCGATAATTCTAACCCGATACCTATCGCGCTGAACCTGCC
The DNA here is from genome assembly GCA_016788425.1 of Chthonomonas sp. Taxonomy (NCBI): domain Bacteria; kingdom Bacillati; phylum Armatimonadota; class Chthonomonadia; order Chthonomonadales; family Chthonomonadaceae; genus Chthonomonas; species Chthonomonas sp. Next base: position 610,656 of record JAEURQ010000004.1, on the reverse strand, counting down.
GAGCATGGCCGCCACCGCCTGGTACCACAAGCGCCTTTCGCCGGCGATGCAAAAGAAGTCCGTCAAGGAGGTGGCAGATGAGGCCCGCGCCTGGATGTATTCGACCCTGATTCCGATGTACGGCAAGGGCTGGTCCATGACCGCCAAGGAGCAAGCCGAAGTGAATGAAGGCGTCGCCAAGTTCACCGGGCTCAGTCTCGACTTCGTACGCAAGGTGGATGGCCGCGTGACCCTTGGCCAATTCTGGGGCGAATTGCTCCGCGATCAACGCCTGAGCGTCGGACGGCTCGACGGCCGCTTCACCGGCTATCAGCGATCGGGCGCTCAAGCCAGCGCCGACTACGATGCTTCGAACACGGACATCACGCCGCCCTTCACGGCGACTTGGAACGACTATCTCCGCAACGAGCTCGGCTACCAAACCGACCTCAAGTACTACGTGCTTGGCGAGGGCCTGAGCGGGCCGTGGAATTTCGGTAACGGCATCGCCGACACCAGCGAGGCGTTGCGCCAGGCGATGGTGAAGAACCCCTTCATGCGCGTGATGTACGTGAACGGCTACTACGATTTCGCCACGCCGTTCGCGGCGTGTGAGTTTGGTGTGTACCAAGCGCCACTTGACGCAAGGCTCCGCAAGAACATCGAGTTCACGTACTACGAAGCCGGCCACATGATGTATCTGCACGACGGCAGCCGCAAGAAGCTGATGCTCGACGTGAACGATTTCATGCGCCGTGCGATGACGCGCTAGGTGAGGTGAACGACGAGCGGCGTGAGGTCGCCGAGGCGCGCGCTGAGTTGCTGTCCGGCGGCCGGCGTGGCGCCCCACTCAAAGGGGAGCGGGCGTCCGGCGATGAGGTCGCCGGGCAAGATAAACCGCGTTTGCGAGGCGACCGATAACTCTTCGTGCAGGGTGGGCAGCGGCATCTGCAGATTCAACACCTGGTCGCCCACCTTCACCTCGGCGGCAATCGGCTTCGAAAAGTCCAGCACGTCCGGCGTAAAGAGGAACGGCCCGCACGCGAACGGAAAGTCGTCGCCAAACGGTTCGGTGAACACGTTGACCAACAGGGTGTAAGCCAAGATATGCGGCGCCGCCTCGCCCGCGTCCAACGCCTCGGCGGCTTCGCCGACCACGGCGGCCCAGCGGATGTTGAGCCCGGCGAAACCCGCCGGAAGTCCAAGTTGACCCAGCGGCCCTTGCATGGCCGATGGGTTTACGTAGTGGTAACCCGCCGAATCGTGGGCAGTTTTGCCGAACAATCGAACACTGGGCGAAGTCACAATCGGTGGAAGCAGAGCCAACTTGCTAAGGTCGTGAATCCCGATCGCTTTCTCGCCATCGGTTTCATAAACTCGGTTCTCGTGGAAGATTCCTGAGCGGGCCACCTCCGGCGAATCGTGGAGGGCAAAGCGGCACAGGTTCATGATTCCAAGGTACCCGAGCGGACTTTGGTCCGGGGCTCGCCTGGCGACCGCGTAGAAATGGGCAGGAGCAAAACGATGGATATGATCTGGCAAGGAAAAGTCGTGGTGGTTTGTGAAGACGAACCCGCGCTGGCGAAAATGGCTCAGCGATTTTTGGAGAGCCACGGCGCGACCGTCCATGTCGCTCACGATGGCGAAAGCGGACTCGACTTGATTCGGCACGTGGTGCCCGATCATGTGGTGCTCGACCTCATCATGCCGCGCATGGATGGCCTCGAAGTGCTGAAAACCATCCGCAGCGATGCCGCGCTTCAGAACTTACCGGTGACCGTGACGAGCACCCAAACCGACGACTGCCCGGCCTATCACCAGTGCCAGGAACTCGCCAACCGCTATCTCATCAAGCCGTACGATCCCCGAGAACTCACACCTCTGTGAGCCTTTTTTGCTCCCCGCCTCCCACTTTCGGTAAACCTAAGGTAGGATATTGATCAAGCTAAAGGAGCTTTCGATTTCCGATGCCAACGAAGGTACTTGTTTGTGACGATGAGCGAAATATTGTCCGCCTGATCCAGGTCAATCTGGAGAAGGCAGGCTATACGGTTGTAACCGCTTATGATGGAAAGGACGGACTCGAAAAGATCCGCGCCGAAAAGCCCGACATGGTCGTGCTTGACGTCATGATGCCCTACATGGATGGGTTTGAGGTCCTCAAGAATCTGCGCCGCGAGCCAGATACCGCCGACCTCCCGGTGATTATGCTCACCGCCAAAGCCCAGGATAAGGACGTGTTTGAGGGCTACCACTACGGAGCCGACATGTACCTGACCAAGCCGTTTAACCCGCAGGAATTGCTGACGTTTGTCAAGCGCCTGAGCCAAGGCAACAGTAACGCCGACGGCCCCAAGCGCTACGATCTCTAGGATCGTCCAATTTTAGACAAAAAATCTCCCGCTCACTGCGAGCGGGAGATTTTTGTTTAGCCTGTGCTCTTGTTCTTTTGAGCTTCCAGGCTTGCCTTGAGCGCATCCATGAGGTTGAGCACTTTCTCGCCGGTCTCGACGATCTGCGGCGAGACGATCTGGCCACCGGTTTGCTTGATCTCGATGCGGCGGATCAGCTCAGCGCGATATTCGTCGGTGTACTTTTCGGGCGTGAACTCGCCGTACAGCAAGTCAATGAGCCCCTGCGCCATCTGAAGCTCGATATCGCTCACCTGCTCAGATGAGGCATTGAACGCCACGCGCTCCCGAATCTCGTCCGGCCAGAACAGCGTCTCCAGCACGATGCCATATTCGGTTGGGCGGAGCAGGCAAAGCACTTCCTTTTGGCGGATGGCGACCTTACCCACGGCGGTGGCACCCTTGCTACTCAGCGCCTTAAACAGCAGCGCAAAGGGCTTTTTGCCGAGGTCACTCGGCTCCAGGTAGTAGGTCTTGTCGAAGTACACGGGGTCGATCTGAGCCGCGTCCACGAACGCGACAATCTCGATGCGGCGCGAGCTCGCAATGGGCAGGTTTTCAAAGTCCTCGGGGTTCATCACCACGTACTGGCCCTTGGCAAACTCGTACCCCTTGACGATCTCGTCGGCAGGAACCACCACGTTGCACGTCGGGCAGAACTTCTGCAGCTTAATGCGACCATTGCACTTGGTGTGCAGTTGATTAAAGGCGAGATCCTTGTCGCCGGTGGCCGGCGCCACGCCGACGGGGATGCTCACCATCCCAAACGCGATCACGCCATTCCAAATTGCTCGAGCCATACCGGTATTGTAACGCTAATGCCGCCGCTCGACGAATACGTACGCAAACGAAACTTTGATCGTACACCCGAACCGACCGATTCCAGCTTCGCGGAACCCGCCGAGCACCTGCGATTCGTCATCCAGTTGCACCACGCGACTAACCTGCACTACGACTTTCGCTTGGAGTGCGGTGGCGTTTTGCTCAGTTGGGCGGTGCCAAAGGGCCCCAGCCTGAACCCCGACGACAAGAAGCTGGCCGTGCGCGTGGAAGATCACCCGCTGGCGTATGGCGATTTCGAAGGCGCCATTCCGAAGGATCAATACGGCGGTGGCGAGGTGATCATCTGGGACACCGGCGACATCTACCCCGAGGCGGATGACGGCACCACCGAATTGGACCGGGAAAAGGGGGATGCGCTACTCGCGCAGCAACTGAAAGACGGCAAGATCAGCGTCACTCTGCGTGGCTACAAGCTACGCGGAAGCTTCGCCTTGGTCAAGACCTCGGGCGGCCCCAACCACTGGCTGCTCCTAAAGCACCGCGACGAGTTTGCGTGCGACTTCGACATCCTCGCCCTGCCGGGCTCGGTGCGATCCAGGCAAGAAAGCGCGCGCTATCTCAAGCCGATGCTGCTTCAGGAACTCACCAAGACCATCGGCGACGATGTGGCCAAGTTTGGCGGCGATGATTGGACGTTCGAAATTAAGCTCGATGGCGTGCGCTGCATCGCGGTACGCAACTATCAGCAGGTAGACCTGTTCACCCGCAATGGCGCGAACCTGAGCGCCGCGTTTCCGCATTTGGTCGAGGCGCTTCGGCGTTTGCCCGCCGAGACCTTTGTCTTGGACGGCGAGATTGTTTACTACGACGAGCGGGGCGCGCCCAACTTCGCCACGCTCATGCAGTACATCAACCGCTCTTCGGCGGGGCGATCGCTCGCCAACATCGAGTTTTGTGTGTTCGACATGTTGCAGTCCAACCACGAAAGCTTGCTCAATCTGCCGCTCGGCGAGCGCATCGCACGGCTGGACCAGTGGGCGTTCCGGAGCCCGCTTCGGCGCATGGACCCCTTGCCCGGACCCTCGGACGTCGCCTTTAAGCTGGCCATGCAGTTCGGATTCGAAGGCGTGGTCGGCAAGCGGCTCTCGTCTCGCTATCAACCGGGGGTCCGAACGCCCGATTGGCTCAAGGTGAAGAGCTACCTCAGCGGCGAATTCGTGGTTGTCGGATACGCGTTTGGCGAACGCGGACGCGCAAGCTCGATCGGTTCCCTGCTTCTCGCCGAGGAAGCCGAGGACGGCCAACTGCGCTACGTCGGCTCAGTCGGCACCGGCTTCACCGAGGAGAAACTGCAAGAACTCCGCGGCATCTTGGACGAAGCGAAGATCGTCGAGCCGGTCATCCCGTGCGACAAGGAAAAGCAGTTTCAAGCGGTCGAACCTCGACTTTGGGTGGAGGTTCGCTTTATGGATTGGGGTCCGAACCAGCATCTGCGTCAGCCCGTATTCCTTCGCGAACGGCAAGACCGCATGCTCAAGGTTGAGCAACTTTCGCGCGAAACCATACTCATCGATCAGCTGGGATCGGGCGTAACCGAGACAACTCTGCAGTACGGCAACTTCCAACTTCCGGTCACGAAGTTGAACAAGGTGAATTGGCCGGGTGACACCCCCGCGACCAAGGGCATGTACTTATCCTACTTCGCCCGCATCTGGCCGCTCGCGCAGCGACATTTTGCCGGGCGACCGCTCACCCTCATCCGATTCCCCGATGGAATCGACACGCCCGGCGTGTACCAAAAGCACTTTCAACACGAGCCGCCCGACTACGTGCAGCAGGTGGAGATTTGGTCGGACACCAACGAGCAAGCGACGAAGTTTGTGATGGTCAACAACCTGGAGACCTTGCTCTGGCTGGCGCAAATGGGCATGTTAGAACTGCACGCCTGGTACTCATCGGTGCAGCCGGTCGGCAAGCGTTCGCGCGACTTTGCAACTTCGCGGGCGAATCTCGAACAATCCGTCCTCAACTATCCCGACTTCATCGTGTTCGACCTCGACCCGCCGGGCAAGTCGGTGGCCGGGTTCGAAATGGTCAAGGAAGGAGCGGCGTTCCTGCACGAAGTGCTGGTCGGCATTGGCATGACTCCTTTCATCAAAACCAGTGGCCGTAGTGGGCTGCACGTCTACGTGCCCATCGTGCGGAACCTCGATTTCGCGGCGACCAAGGGCATTGCGCAGATGCTCGCCACCCATGTCACCCAGCTTCGGCCCGACTTGTTCACCATCGAGTGGTCCAAGGAGAAGCGTCCGGACAAGGTGTACTTTGATTACAACCAAAATGGACGTGGGCGCACGTTGCCGGCCCCTTACTCGGTGCGGGCCGTGCCAAATGCCCCGGTAAGTATGCCAATTTTGTGGGAAGACCTATCTCTTTGTCACCCCGGAAGGTTTACAATAAAGTCAATTCTCAACGCGGAACGCGACTTGATAGACCCCTGGGAAAACATTTTCCAGAGCCGGGTTGATGTGGAAGCCGTTCTCGCTCCGTGATGCTATGCAAGACCGTGAACCATCGGCGACCCCGGCCCCCTCGGCTCGGCACGCCACCCTCTCTCTCTGGAACACCGTTGCCCCGCGAGTCGCTCGAGCTCAGGGGCGACGCGCCAGTCAGGGCAAGCGAGGCGTGCGCCGCCAACGCAGCGCTACGCCTTCGCCTCGTCGGGCTCAGGGTTAAGCGCGGGTAAACTGCCCGCGTATGTCAGTTCTCGTAAACCGGGATTCACGAGTTATTGTCGCCGGGATGACCGGTCGGGAAGGAACTTATCACACCGAACAAATGATCGCCTACGGCACCAATGTCGTGGCGGGGCTCACGCCGGGCAAAGGCGGAACCACTCACATCGGGGTGCCGGTTTTTGATTCCGCCGCGCAAGCCGTGCGCGACACCGGTTGCGACACGGCAATCGTCTTTGTCCCCGCGCCCTTTGCCGCCGACTCGGTGCTCGAACTCGAAGATGCTGGCGTGCCGTTCATCTGCCTCATCACCGAAGGCGTTCCGACCCAGGACATGGTCAAGGTCGTGAACAAGGTGCATGCGCGCGGCCGCAGCCGACTTCTGGGCGGAAACTGCGCGGGCATCATTACTCCCGGTGAATGCAAACTCGGCATTATGCCCGGCCACATTTTTAGCCCCGGCCCCATCGGCATGGTCAGCCGCAGCGGCACCCTTACTTACGAAATCGTGTGGGAACTCACCCGCGCTGGCCTCGGCCAAACCACTTGCGTCGGCATCGGCGGCGACCCCGTCCCGGGCACGCGATTTGTTGAAGTGCTGGAGATGTTCCAGAACGATCCGGCGACGGAGGCCGTGGTCATGGTCGGCGAAATCGGCGGCAGCGACGAGGAAGCGGGCGCGGCCTACATTAAGGAGCACATGACCAAGCCGGTCGTGAGCTTCATCAGCGGTCGCACAGCTCCTCCCGGCAAGCGCATGGGTCACGCCGGAGCGATTATCTCGGGCGGCATGGGCACGCCGGAAAGCAAGGTGAGCGCCCTGCTCGACGCCGGCGCCAAGGTAGCCGACCGCACCAGCGACGTGCCGAACCTGATCAAGGAATCGATGGCCGCCGTCAGCCGGTAAGAAAATTTTAATATTCTCGACACTTTTCTTGCGATTCAACCGCAAATGTCGTACCATTAAGCAGGATGTTGAAGGGCTGTGTGTAACAATCCGTCGCTAAGCTTCGTCTTAGAGAAGGATCAACCGCGCAAGCTCCCCCTGCAACATGCCTTCTGGCACGAAAACTGCATGGTCTTGAACCTGAATTTGGGGAGAAAGTAATGGGATATTGGAAAAGGTGACACCTTTTCACGAGAAGTCCAGTTTTAACAAATAAGACATGTCCCAATCGCGACGGAGATACAGATAAACGCATGCCCTTGGAAAATGGAACTACCCCCGCACGACGCGGAAAACCGATCACTGTTCGCAGTGCTGCCCGATCGCCCTTCTCAAATCCGGCGGCGAGCGCGCTCGTTGATGACCTGAGCAGTGAGCCCGGCGAAGACGACCTGTTGGAGCTGGCCGAAGAAGAAGAAGAGGTCGAAGAAGAAAACACGCCTGCGGCTCATACTGGCAACGAATCCGAAGAATTGGAAATGTGGATGCGGCAGACTCGCCGCGCCCACCTGCTGACCCCGGCTCAAGAAGAGGCCCTGGCCAAGCGAGTGCAAGCTCGCGACCTGATTGAAGCGGGAAAAACCAAGGAAGTCGCCAAGCTTCTGAACCGCGCTGATGACTTCAACGAGGACGAAGTCCGCATGATCATCAAGTCGGGCATCGAAGCCAAGCAGCACCTCATTGAATCGAACCTGCGACTCGTGGTTTCGATCGCCAAGAAGTACAACGCACGCGGCATCCCCCTGGCTGACCTCATTCAAGAGGGCAACCTCGGCCTCATCCGTGCGGTTGAAAAGTTTGACTGGCGCAAGGGTTTCCGCTTTAGCACGTACGCCACTTGGTGGATTCGCCGAGCCATCGCTCGCGCCATCATCAACCAAGGTCGCACAATTCGCATCCCGGTTTACGTGGCCGAACTCATCAACAAGGTGATGAAGACCGCGAACCGCCTGCAGCAAGACCTGCATCGCGAACCGACGCCGGAAGAAATTGCGGCCGAAGTAGACATGCCCAAGGATCGCGTGCAAGAAATGTTGCGCGTGGCCGTGGAACCGCTCTCGCTGGAAACGCCAGTCGGTGAAAAGGACAACAGTTCGATTGGGGACTTCATCCCCTCGAACAACATGCCCTCGCCGGGCGATGTGACCTTCTCGCTGATTCGACGCGAAGAAATTGACGGCATCCTGGGTCGCCTCACCTCCCGTGAGCGCGACGTGGTCCGCCTTCGCTTTGGTCTCGACGATGGCCGCTCGCGCACTTTGGAAGAAGTGGGTGCCGCGCTCAACGTGACCCGCGAACGCGTCCGCCAGATCGAGCTGCGCGCGATGAAGAAGCTCCGCCACATCGGCCAAGAGCTCTCCTCGCAAGGCTTCAGCGTCACGCCGTTGCCGTAAACAAGCGCTTGAAACTAACCGCCGTCATCGAACGTGGTGAGGATGGTTGGTGGATCGCCACCATCGCTGAAATTCCTGGGGCCTTCTCGCAAGGAAAGTCCCAGGAAGAGGCGGTTCAAAACGCCATCGACGCCGCTCAGGAATTGATGGCCGCACGACGCGAACTCGCGTTGGACTAAGGCGTCCCGTACAAACGGTCGCCGAAATCTCCCAGCCCCGGCACGATGTACTTGTTCGCGTTCAACTCGCGGTCCACGCTCGTCGTGTAAATCGGCACGTCCGGGTGATCCGATTCCAGCCGATCGATGCCCTCGGGCGCGGAGATGATGCTCACAAACCGAATGTCGTCCGCCCCCTTCGCCTTCAAAAACGAGATCGCCTGACTCGCGCTGCCGCCCGTCGCGAGCATCGGGTCGAAGCACAAGGTCATGCAGCCCTCCAGGCTCGGCAACTTGCAATAGTAGGTGTGCGCGCGGGCGGTGGTTTCGTCGCGCTCCAGGCCAATGTAGCCGACACTGACCTCCGGAAAGAGGTCCAGCGCGCTCTCGAGCATGCCCAAGCCGGCGCGCAGAATCGGCACGACCGCCAGGCGCTTACCAAGAATCGGCGCTTCCACCTTTTCCAGCGGCGTTTGCACGTCGCGCACGCTGAGTTCCAAATCGCGGGTGGCTTCAATCGCCAGCAGCGTGGCCAAGTTGTTGCTTACCTGACGAAACTGCGCCGGCTCGGTACGAACATCCCGCAACGTGGTGAGGAGGTGCTGGGCGAGCGGGTGCGAAATGACGATGACGGGCATAGTGCCAGCTTACCGAATGGTCGGGGTAGCAGGATTCGAACCTGCGACCTTCTGGTCCCAAACCAGACGCGCTACCAAGCTACGCTATACCCCGGAACCGATAGGATACCCGTTAGATCCAGCCCTTCAGTTTGAAGATGAGGAGTTCCAGCCCCACCGCGCCTGCCGCGACGGCCATCGTAATCCAGTATCCCAACGGGTGACTGAGCTCGGGCATGTGCTTGAAGTTCATGCCGTACCAGCCCGAGATAAGGCCGACCGTCATAAAGCACGTCGAGATGACGGTGAGCACCATCATGACCTTGTTGAGCTTGTTGCCGCGGACAGTTTGCTGGACTTCGACCAGGTCGGCGATGGTCTCGCGGCAGATTTCAATGCGCTCGATCACGCGTAGGGACTGCTCGTAGGCCTCATGCAAGTGCCGCCGCGTGTGATCGGGCACTGGGCGCATGTCGGGCCGGAGCAGCCGATTCAGGGCGTCACGGAAGGGGCTGTTGAGCCGACGTAGCTCATTGGCGCGTCGCTTGAGCGCGATGATCTTCGGCAGCATTTCGTCGCCGCCTTCGAGCACGCCATCCTCCATCTCATCGAGCTCATCCTCAATGCGATCAACGATCTTAAACTGGCGGTCGAGGATCTCGTCGCACAACACGTAAAAGAGGTCGTAGGGGTTCTTGGCGATGCGGTCGGGCACGGCCTCACACCGCTCAAACCAAAAGCCCTGGACCTTGCATTCGCCTCGGCTAAACGAGATGAATCGGTCGGGCATGATGGCAAGGTGCAAGCTGGTTGGCTGCGGCACATCCGAGCTCGGCTCGTATTGCAGATTCAGCAGAATCGTGTCGTCTTCCCTTTGTAGTTCCGGGAGAAATCGGCCATCCACCAGGTGATCGACGAACTCGGGCGGGAGATCAAACTCCCGGGTAAGAAACTCCTTGTCCGCCACGCCGGGCATGATCTGCACCTGCACCCACGACCAAGGCTCATCGCCCGCGAACTTGAGTTCGCGGACGTCTACGCCAGTGGCCCGGGATTGCCACTCCATCTACACTCTCGCCAAAATCGATTCCTTTTGGAACATACGTATGGTGAGAATAAAACCGATCGCGGCGAGCACCAAGCTGCTGATCACGGTCAACACAATGAGCGTTTGGTCGGGCTTATTCAGGAGCGCGTTGCGGATGACCATGGCCGTGTTGAGCACCGGCGTGAGCTTGATCCACAGCGCTTGGCTCAGGTCGGTAAAGCCGATCATCTGGCTGAACACCGCGGGCGTCACCACCACAAAGTTGGCGATGCCGAGGTACGTCTGCGCCTCGCGCATATTTTTGGCCAGCGCGCTGATGGCGAGCATGATTCCGGAGAACGCCAGCACCTGCGGAATGAGCACCGCGATGATGGTGAGGATCACGCCCGGCGTGAGGCCGGCACCTTCGGGGAACATCATCTTGCCTCCGCCCATGCCCAGCACGACCGTGAGCACGAGCCCCGCGACGATGCTGCACACGCTGAGGAACGACACGAGACTGAGCGCCATAAACTTGCCCATTGCGATTTCGCGCCGCGAGGCGGGCGAAATCAGCAGCGTTTCCATAGTGCCGCGCTCTTTTTCGCCGGCCACCAAGTCGGCGACCACCGACATGCCGCCGATGAACGCGAACAGAATGAGCAGATACGGCAACATGCTCACCAGGATGCTGCCGCTGAAGCCGCCCTTCTTGGCGACATCAATGCGCTCGAGCTTCACCCGCTCCATGGCGACCTGCGGAATGCTGGCTGCCTCCAGAGTGCTGACCAGCGCGGCTTTGTTTTGGGTTTCAATCCAGCGCTCCATGCCGTTGACGGCGATCTCGCTGGTCTCTTGCCCGCTATCAAAATAGGTCTTGATGGTCGCCTGGCCGATCTGCGAGGCTTGGTCGTAGTCCGCCGGAAACTCAAGCACGTACTTGGCTTTCCCGCTCTCGACAAGCGCTCGGGCCTCTGCCGCGTTCTCCACCTCAATGATCTTGGGCTTGAACCCGTCTTTGTTGGTGGTGGACTTAGCCGCGGCTTGCAGCTCGGTGATCATGCGGTTGCCGGTCGTGCCCTTGACGATGCCGAGTGTGGTTTCTTTCACCGAAGATTCGATGCTGTTGCCGATAGCACCAAACATTTGGAACATCAGCAGCAACACGATGGCGGGCATGACGAATACGCCGACAATGACGCGCCGATCGCGCAGCATTTCGGACATTTCCTTGCGAAAAACGACGGCGGCCTTACCCAACGACTTGCCCCTCCTGGTAGCCCACGAGGTTGAGGAATGCCCGCTCCAGATTGCTGGCGTTGCCTTGCGCGAGGACGTCGCTGAGCGTGCCCTCAGCGTGGATGCGGCCCTGGTGAATGACGGCGATGCGATCGCACAGCCGCTCCGCCTCGGTCATGATGTGGGTCGAAAAGAGAACCGTTTTGCCCGTCGTACGGGTTTGCTCAATAAACTCCATGATGGTTTGGCTCGTCACCACGTCGAGGCCGGCGGTGGGCTCGTCGAGGAAGAGGACGGGGGGATCGTGCAGAATAGCCCGGGCGATGCTCACCCGCTGCTTTTGGCCGGTACTCAGCTTGTCGCACGAGCGATCAACATACTCCTGCAGCCGCAAGGTCTCGATGACAAAATCCATGCGCTCCTTAAGGCGAGCCGGAGCGAGCCCGTTGAGCTTGCCGAAATACTGCAACACTTCCCGGCCGCTGAGTCGCTGGTAGAGCGCGGTGCTCGTGCTGATAAAGCCGATAGACTCGCGGACCCGCGTGGCGTCCTTGACGATATCAGATCCGCTCACCGAGGCGTGCCCAGCAGTCGGTTTGATGATCGTGCTGAGCATGCGCAGCACCGTGGTCTTCCCGGCTCCGTTTACGCCCAGCAGACCGAAGATTTCTCCTTCGTGCGCGGTGAACGACACCTGATCCACGGCGACCACATCACTCCGCTTTTTTGGATCACGAAAGACTTTGCGAAGATCGGTAGCTTGAATCATGCTCAGCTTTAGGATACTGGCTCGGCTCCGGATACAGGTACCCTTTAGTCCCGACATGCGAATTGATGGTCGAAAACCCGACGAACTCCGCCCCGTGACGATTGAACGGGGTTTTTCTAAATATGCCGAAGGCTCGTGCCTGATTAAGATGGGTGAAACCCACATGCTGGTGACGGCCACCGTTGAGGACCGGGTCCCCCCGTTTCTTAAGGGCCAGGGCAAGGGCTGGTTGACCGCCGAATACGCGATGCTTCCCCGCTCTGGTCGCCAGCGCAATCAGCGCGACGGCACCCGCGGACCGAACGGTCGCAGCATGGAGATTCAGCGGCTGATCGGCCGCGCCATGCGCTCCATCGTGGACCTGGAGGCGATGGGCGAACGCACCATCACGCTGGACTGCGACGCCCTGCAAGCCGATGGCGGCACCCGAACCGCGGCGATCACGGCGGCCTACGTGGCGACCTACGACGCCATGCGTTGGATGGTGAAGCAGCGCATGCTCAACAAGATTCTGCTGAACGAGCCATGCGCCGCCATTAGCGTGGGCGTGGTGCGCGGCACCGAAATGCTGGACCTTTGCTACGAAGAAGACAGCACCGCCAACACCGACATGAACGTGGTGATGACCGGCAGCGGCAAGTTCATTGAGATTCAGGGCACCGCGGAAGAAAGCCCGTTTAGCGCCGAGACGCTGGGCAAGATGCTCGCCCTGGCCAAGAAGGGCATCATGCAGCTGATCGAGTTGCAAGACGAAGCGCTCCACGCGGACTAGCTTTCTCTTAAGCCAAAAAAAGAAAAGCCCCGATTCTTTCGAATCGGGGCTTTTTGTTGGGTGGCGGGGTTAGCCGCCGGTGTTCGGGGTCAGGAACAGGTTCGACTCGGCGAAGCTACCACCTGGGGTGGTTGCCGTGAACTTCACGCCGACGGTCAGGGTGACCTGCGTCGTGTTGATGGTGAAGTTAACCGAGGTTGCGCCTGCCGGCACCGTAACCGTGGCCGGGTGGCTCACGAATTGCGGCTTGTTCGACGTGATCGTCAGGACGAGTCCACCAGCCGGTGCGGGCGAGGACAGAGTGACCGTAGCCACGCTGTTGTTGCCGCCGCGAACCGAGGTCGGGTTCATCGTGATCGACTGGGCCGTCGCCGGGTTGACCGTGATGTTGGCCGATTGGACGAACGAGCCACGAGTGGCCGTGATCGTCGCGACTTGGACCGAGTTCACCGGGAAGGTGACCACCGAGAAGGTCGCTTGGGTTTGGCCAGACGGAATCGTCACCGTTGCCGCCGAGTTGGCCACCCCTGGCTTGTTCGACGACAGGTTCACCGTAAAGCCACCCGTCGGGGCCGGCTTGTCGATGGTGATCGTTCCGATCGAGTTGACGCCGCCGACAACCGTGTTCGGCGAGATCGCGAGGCTGAGCACCGCGATACCCTTAACGGTCAGACCGAACGGTCGTTGGATGCCGCTTGCCGTACCCGCCGTAATCGTCACGTTGGTGTCGTCCGCCGGGATACCGGTGGTGACGTTGAACGTGATGGACGAGGCGCCCGCCGGAAGGTTAACCGTGCCGGGCACATTGGCGACCGACGGAGCCGAGCTTGCCAGCAGGAGTTGAATCCCGCCCGCCGGAGCGACTTCGCCGTTGCGGAGCGTCAGAGTGGCCACGGCGGTGTTGCCGCCCTTGACCGGGTTCGGATTGAACACCACGTCGAACTCGAGTGCTCGCACCACGATGCCGCGCTTGTTACGGTTGTAGCCGTCCTTGTCGCACGAGACTGTCATGGATTGCGTTGTCGAGACGCCGTTGGTGAACACTTGGAAGTTCACCGAAGTGGCTCCCGGAGGCACCGTCACAACCGGCGGGGCAATGGAGCCAGCAACCGGATTGTTGTTGTGCAACGGCACGCGGAAGCCGCTTGCCGCAGCCGGTCGTGCGAGAGTGATCGAACCATCGATTACGGTGCCGCCGAGGACGTTCGTCGCCGACAGATTCATCACCGAGATGTTGTTCGCTTCGACCACGATCGTTCCGACGGCGGTGTTACCCGTCAGCGAGCCCGTGATCGTGACCGTTTGGTCGCCCACGGTAAGCGGCGGAGGCGTCAGTTGGAACGTCTTTTGCGTTTCACCGTTGGTGAAGTCCACGAAGCTCGGAACCGAGCTGTGCAGACCCGTTTGGTCGAGGACGACGCGAGTGCCGTTGACGGCCTCGCCATCCAAGCGAATGGTACCGATCGAGGTTTCGCCGCCGTTGATCACGGTCGGGCTAAACGAAATGTCGAGAATGGTTGCCGGGAGCAACGTCAGCGGCACGGTTTGACCCACGCCCTCGACATTGACCGAGATTTGCGTCACCGACGTGGTGGCCACGCCATTGGTGTCGATGTCGAACGTCACCGATTGCTGACCCGCGGGAACCGTGATGGACGGCGCGGGGAAGCTAATCAGGCTCGGCGTATCCGTCGTCAGATTGACCACCACGCCGCCAGCCGGGGCCGGGGCGAAGAGGGTCACAACGCCGCTGGCCGGGTTTCCACCGCGAACCGACGGGCTGCTGAGTTGGAGGCTGTTGAGCCAAGGACGAACGTTGAGACGGGTCACGAGGAGGTCGCTATCGAACTCAGCGCGAACGTCGGTAAAGGTCGGTTGCAGAACTCGGCGCGAGAACACCTGGAAGTTTGCAAACTGTTGCCCTTCAGGAATCGTGACGCGGATCGAGCTCGGACCGGTTTCGCTGGTGAAGCGACCCACGGCAGGGTTCGTAACGCGGAGGGTGACCACAGTGCCGCCGACCGGAGCCGGAGCGCGCAGTTGCACTTGACCATCCACGAACGCACCAAGTCCGCCGGGGATTTCGTTGGCCGAGAGAATCAGCGCTTGCAGAACCGGAAGACCAAAGCGGTACTTCAGGATCAAGCCATCTTGGTCGTTGCCGAAGGGAGGTCCGACGCCAATCGTCGCCGTCTTAAAGGCGTTGGCGGTGAGCCAAGCCGGAGTGATCAAGCTGCTGTAGCCGCTGATCCAGGCGCTTTGCGTTTGGTCGAGGTAAACCCCGCCCGCGGCGTCGTCCAAGTTGCCACCGAGGTAGCTGCTGAAGTTGAGGCCGGTACCGGTGTTATTGACAACGGTGATGAAGCCTTCTTGACCCGAGACCAGTTGGCCGAGGGGCGGCGGGAACGTGCGATCGCCACCATCATAGACAGCGTCAATTGCCGTTTCTTGCCCGGGGACCGCCGGAGCGACCGGAGTCAATCGGATGGAGCCCGGAGCCGTCGGGGCCGGAGCGAACGGGTTGGTGAGTTCCCACGAGGCGATGCCCGAAATGTAGGCGTTGCCGCGTTGGTCCACACCGACGCCGGTCGGAACCGAAGTGCTCGTGCCGAGGCTCGTCGAATACAGGAATTGGTTCCCGGAAGGATTAATCTTCGTGAGCGTAATGGTGCCCGCGTTGAAGGTTTCAAGGAACGAGTCGCGCGTCTTGGGGAAGTTAAACCCAGCGGCGACACCCGAGATGTAGGCCGAACCCAGCGTGTCCACGGCGATTGCCGGGAACTGAGTTCCGAGACCGGGGTTGAGGACCGCCACACCCGTCGGGGTGAAGTTGGCCGGGTCTTCGTCGCCACTCGAACCAAAGACGCCCGAGTAAACCACGGAGCCGTTGGCCGCGTACTTGCGGACGAAGTAGTCAACGCCACGCAGAACGGTCCCGTTCGGGATCGTCGGCGAGGTCGTCGCGAAAATCGTGCTCGACGGCGAAAGGATCGCGTTTTGGCCAGCCGTACCTACGACGCCAGTGACATACGCGCCACCGTCGCCGCCGACCGCCATACCGGTGATCATGTCCGCCGAAGACGAACCAATCCAGGAACCGGTCGGGTTAGCCAGGAACACGGTCGTCGGGTTGAACGTGCGTCGAGTAATGAAGCCGTTCATCAGCGCCGGTGTCGGATCGGTGATCCCCAGCACTGCGCCCGTGGTGTTACCCGCGAAAATCAGGTCCACATTGCCGGTCGGCGTGTTGCGCGGAGCAATGCCAAAGCCGGTGATGTCGGTGTCCACCGTGAGCGAGCCAACGTTGCCACCAACCGGATTGGTTAGCGGGTCGAGAATCGTCAGGGCGTTGGCTTCGAAGCGAAGCAAGAAGCCGATGACCGACGGGCGGTTGCCCGCGGCGCTCGGGAAGGCCAGCGAGTTCGTTTCACCCGAGCACCAGAGGTTGCCGTACTGGTCAACCTTCAGGAACTGCGAGTTATCGTTGTCGCCGCTACCCACCAGGTAAGCGCCGTAAACTTGGTCGTAAGCGTCGCCATCAATCGCGGCCACAAAGCCGTCGTTGGGAGCAACGAGGTTCGGACCCCACGGACCCGCAAGGATCGGAAAGTCGATCGCGGCGGTGGTACCCGTGATGTAGATGCGGTTAGCGGCATCGGTGACCACACCATTGGTTTGGTCGTTTGCACCCGCGCCCGCGCCGTCACCACCCAGATACGTCCCGAAGACGACAGGGTCGATCACGAGCTGCTTAGTCGCGTCGTACTTGCCGAGCTTAAAGCCGAAGGAGTCGCTGCCAATCTTGACAAACTTGGCGGCCACTTGAACTTGCTTGCCGTTGATGGTTTGGTAGGCGAACAGGCCGGTTTGCTTGATCTCGCGAACCGTGGTCCCCATGACAAGGGTTCCGTCGGCCGTCACGTCGAGGCTGTCGGCACCCTTCACTTCCATGCGGATCAGGCTCGGATCTGCGCCCGCGCCCAAAACAAGGTCGTATCGGGGCACGCCGCGCTCGGTGTAGTAGCGAGCGTTGATGCCGGGGTAGAGCCCGTTGACGGTCGCTTCGCTGTGCGATTGCACGCCGCGGACCGTATTTTGCGGACTCAGGATGTGGACGAAGTCGAATTTGTGGCGAGTTGTCCCGGCCACGCTTGTGGTGAGGTTGCGATTCGCGCCCTCAAACGAGACTTGAACCACGTGACCGCGCTTTCCTGCGAGCGGTCCACGCTCGCCGGGGCGAAGCTGGTTCTGAACCGCCTCGCTCACGTTCACGGTGTAGCCAGTGCGCGTAACCCAGAAATCCTGTCCGGACCCGCGCGATAAAAAGAGTGCTTCCTCGTTCCACTGTCCGCGGTTCTCCATAAATGCCGGACCGGCGAGTTTGGGCTTAGGCGCCCCTACTGCCTTTCCGCCGGGCTGAAGACCAACCCCGCTTTGCATCTGTGCGAACGCACCGGACACGAGCGCCAATGCCGAAAGTCCGGAGACTAAACGACCCAGCGATTTCCCAACCGTATTTGAGACCCTCATTGCCTTATTCACGAATTATAGCCAACACATGGCGAAACCATGTGCTTAACGTATGTTTGACGACTTACCCCACGCAAATGGCATGGAATTTTTACAAAATTCTTTCCGCTTACTGGGCTCGTGCAGACGTTACTATACTCGCCTGCGCGGCAAGCCGCCCGGCCACGGCGCGGAAAGCTTTCGCCTGGTGACTTTCGGGGGACGTCAGCACCGCCGGTTGACCCGACTCTTGCGACTCGCCGATCGCCGGATCCAGGGGAATCGAACCCAGGTAGGGCACCTTCAGATTGGCCGAGAGTTCTTCCCCGCTCAGGCCGCGGAACAGGCGAGATTCATGCCCGCAATTTGGACAGGCATAGTCCGCCATATTCTCGATCACGCCCAGGATCGGCGAATTCAGGCGGCGGAACAACGCGGCGCACTTGCCGGCGATGTTCGCGGCCACGGTTTGCGGCGTGCTGACAATGGCAACTCCGGTGAGGGGCACCAACTGCGCGAGCGACATCGGCGCGTCGCCGGTGCCCGGCGGAAGATCAACGAGCAAGTAGTCAAGTTCGCCCCACTCCACGTCGGCCAGAAGTTGCCGCACCGTGCCCGCGACCATGGGGCCGCGCCAAAGCACGCTTTGGCCCTCTTCCATCAGGTAGCCCAGCGACATGCTGGCGATACCAAAGCGCTCAATGGGAACGATGCGCTGATTGCGCGTGAACGGGCGGTCGCCTTGCGTGCCCATCATCATCGGAATCGAAGGGCCATAAACGTCGGCGTCCATGAGTCCGACCCGAGCACCCGTTTCGGCGAGCGCGACGGCAAGGTTGAGAGCGACCGTGGACTTCCCCACCCCGCCCTTGCCACTGGCGATGGCGATGCACTGCTTTACTTGCGGTATCAGGTCTTCCGCTTCGGTTTGGCGAGTGCGGGTTTGCGCGGTCATCGTGACCGAGACTTGGCTCACGCCTTCGAGCGCCGCGACCACGTCGTGGCACTGTTGTTCGAGTTGTTCTTTGACCGGGCAAGCCGGAGTTGTCAGTTCGACGGTGAACGCCACTGCGGCGCCGTTGACCACGACATCTTTGACAAAGTTGAGGCTGACAATATCCCGACGCAGATCGGGGTCTTGAACTTGGCGGAGCGACTGAAGAACATCCTCAACGGTGGGGGCCATGTGCTTTCATGGTACCAGCCCCCACCTGTGGAGGCTTACGGGAGGTCGCCAGTGAGGTCGAAGGCGAACACGAGGACATCGTAGTCGGAGATATCCACCACGCCATCCCGAGTCAAGTCGCTATCGCACGGACGAACGCCATTGGCGCGCGGCGTGAACCAATCCAGGCTCAGCGCGTTCTTATCGAAGTCGAAAGCGAGCTCGCTGTAATCGCCCACGTCAATAATGTCGTCGCTCGTGATGTCGCCGGCCACGAACACATCGGTGAGCGCTTGGTTCGCGGTGGACCAGCTGTAGAAGTTCTTCACCAAGCGCGAGAGGTGGCCGCGTGGCTTGACTCGCATGCAAAGCTGCGCGCTCGTGTTCGGCGCGACAACCGTCATCGGCGTGAAGGCGGTCGGCGTTACGTTTGTAATCTGCACCACGGTGCCGTCGCTGGGCTGCTGAAACTTGATGAGGTGCTCCACTTGCTCTAGGTTCGCCGCGCTCGTGGAGTTGGTGCGCATCACCACGGTGCGTTGGGGCACCGCTTGCCACTTCACATCGTCCACGTACAGATGTTCGAACCCAGTATCGCTCAGCACGAACTGGAACGCGTCGAGCTCGCCGGTGGCGATGCCCGCGGGCACGTCCGCCGAAACCACGGCTTGATCCACCGAATAAGTGGCCCGGCCATTGATCGCGTCGAGCTGAATCGCAAAATTGACCCAACCCTCTCGGGGAGCGACCGCCTCGGTGGCCATGTAGGTGCCGCTTACCCGATTGTAAACGCAGACCGTGTCGGTGCCACCCGCGACTTTGACGCCCGCGATGAGTTGGCCGCCAGAACGGATTTCAAAACCAATGGTGGTCGCGTTGGCCGAGTTCACCTGCCGATTTGTAAGGCGAGCAAACTGCGACCACTCAAGCCGCAGCCACTTGTTGGTCGCCTGAAAAGGGTTGAAACTGACCTGAGGCCACAACGATCCCGCGAGGCCGACCTCGTCGATGGGGATAAGGGCCGACTGCAGACCCATGTTGCTGAACCCGGCGATGACTTCGCCGGTGCTCGTGTTATCGGACCAACCGTCTTGTCCGGCAAGCGGACCGGGGTTGTATCCATCGGATTGCTCAAAACCGGTTTGAAACAGGGTTTGGGCGAATGCCGCGAAACAAAGGGAGGAAAGCGCAAGGCTGGTGGCGAGCTTCAAAAGCCACCTGCCAGGTGAAAGTCGGGAGTAGATGAGTTTTCCACGGTGAGGTCTCGGTTTAGTCTTGGTGTGTAACAAGCTCCATATCCGGCCGAACCCCACTCCCTATTGCCACATGCCACGCGGCGGAACGGAATGGACCGGTCGAATTACTAAATGTCCCCGTTTGCTCTCGTGGCTTCTAAAAATGGATCGCGGGTAGAGCGATCCATAAGAAAACTGTAAGAGCTGACAGAAGTAGTCTACGCCACATTTCCGAGAATTCGTATTCCCTGTAAAAAAACCTGCAGAAGATAGGTCTCTTGCGCCAAAGTTAGCAATATGGGCCGAATATTCTTCGGCGAACGCAAAAAAGGCGACGCTTGCGCGTCGCCTTTTGGCCGGGTTTTCCCCAGGGTTAGGCCATCGCCTGGAGCTCCTGTCGAAGTCGTCCGCGAGCGCGGAACAACCAGCTCTTGATCGTCCCTTCCGGGCGGCAAAGCCGCTCGGCGATCTCGCTGATCTCCATCTCTTCGAAGTGCCGCATCGAGATGATCTTGCGATACAGTCTCGGCAGGCGGTTGACAGCGCGACGGATCAGGTCGCCTTGGAACTCCGCCTCCAACTGAGCTTCGGCACCGGGCGCGTTATCGGCGAGTTGAAACTCGCACGCCTCCAGATCCGCGGTCCGGACTCGGCGCGTGCGCAGCAGGTCCATGGCGCAGTTGGTGCAGATGCGCAACAGCCACGGTTGCAGCGGACGACCCACTTGGAATTTCGGCAACGCGCGAAACGCCTTGATCATCGTTTCCTGGGTGACGTCCATCGCGTCTTCCCGACTTGCCAGCAAGCGCAAGGCGTGGGCGTAGACCATGGCCCGATACTGATCGACGATCAGCTCGAACGCGGTCATGGACCCACTTTGACATTCTTGAACCAAATGTGCTTCCCAATCAAGATTTCGAATTTCAGTTTTCATTTTTTGCACCCCCAACGGGGAACAACCTTATTATCGGTCATCTTGCTAGGGGTGATGGTACTTCCGCCCTAGAAAGAATCTGGGGCGGAACCCTGCGCAGGCTCGCGCGGTCGTCCGACACTTCAATTTATGTTCTCACGCACGACGCTTCACGTAGTGCTCGTGGCCGTCGCAGTGTTTTTGGTCGCGGTGATTCTCAGCGACGCCGACCAATCCGACTTTCGTCCTCGCGAACTCTCGGCCAAGGGCCATGCCGCCATTTCGATGTACATTGAGCCGGCGCGTGCGGCGCGAAAACTGCAGCGCAAGTACGACGGAAAGCCGCCGCCGCTGGACGAAATCAGACCGGTCGCCGAGTTGTGGGCAGACGGGGTGGATTCGGGCATTCTTTTGGATTGCGAAAGCGAGGGACCCGGCGACACCTCGCTGGATGGAGCGAAAGCGCAGATTTTCAGCCTGAGGCAATACCTCTCGGCGTCGCTCGCCGCGTGCTCTCTCACAGAGTTTCAGGCGGGCCGAATGGACACCGGCGCTAACACGTTGCTGTTGAGCCTACGGGTATCTCGCGCGGTGGAAAACTGCGACCTGCGCACCTACGCCGCAACCCTTGCCGAACGCAATCGTATGTTTCGCCGGTTCGGTCCGATCTTAGACGGGCTTGACGACAATCTTCGCGCCCCGATTCTTGCCTTCGGGCCGGGCCAAGCCGAGTCTCGGCTCCTCGGTAATCATTTGCTGGCGTGGGTTTCGCTGATCGACGTCGATCCGCAGGGTCAGCTCGCCGAAGTTTATGGTCACTTGGGAAAACTGATCAGCGATGATCGCACACAGATTGAAGACATCGATCGCGTCCTCGCCCCGGCATCAAAGCGCATTCGCGACAACGCGAACTGGCTGTTCGTAGGCAAAATCGCGTGGACCAACCTCGCGGAAATGCGCGAAAACACGGCCGCTATTCGCAACCGTGCCTTCTCACCAACGCCCAATCTTCCTTATCGGGCGCTTATGTCCTCGTCGGCGACCAGATAAAGGACCCCCGAACGGGACTGGACTTGGAAGCCAACCGGCTTCGCCTCAAGTTTCATTGATTTAAGGTCACTCGTCCACGTGACCTTGGCCGCGAGATCGCTGACATCGACCACCACGGGAGCGCGGCGAGCTGTGGCGACGGCCATACTGAACTCCGCGACCGAGCCTGATGTGCGGGACTCTTCCACAGTGCCCGGGAACGCGATGACCAACGTCTTGTCGTAATCGCCCAGCGACACCGAAATGATTCGGCCGCTCGCATCGCCATTGTCAATGACGCTTCGGACGCGTTGACGATTGACTTCGATCACTTTGATCTCCGTCGAATGCGTCACATCGCGAACGACGAGCCGCGTGGAGTTTCGCGATTGCGCGATGATTTCGAGGTCTTCGCCAACGGCGCGAACCGAAAGTGGAGATTGGCCTTCGCCCATGCCCGCCGTGTAGTTCGCCGAACGCTGGTTGAGCGTCAGCAACGTGGCGACAAGCGCGGTGGCCGCGACTCCGCCCAGAGCGAGCGATCGCCACCAGCCGCTGAGAAAACTCACCTTCTCCGGCGCTTGTTTGGCTTCCCAAATATGGCGATCCAGGCGCATGCTGATGCGCTCGTTGAGATCGGCGGGGACTTGCACCGGTACGTCGCGGAGTTCGTTCAAGCTTTCCATGGCTTCGACAAACTGCGACCATTCGCGCTGCAAGGTCGGGTTGCGCTCAAGCTCGGCCTCAAAACCACGAAGCAGGTGCGCGTCGAGCGACCCCTCGTAGTAGTCCGAAAAATGTTCTCTTGCTTTGCTTGAGTTCATAGCTTGCGCATTCTGACTTCAGGCCAGATCGAAAAGTTCCAAATTCTCCGACAAATGCTCCCTAAGGCTCAGGCGAGCGCGATTGAGGCGGCTCTTGACGGTGCCGATCGGCAGGTCGAGAACTTCCGCGATTTCCTCGTAGCTCCGGTTCTCGATATGAAACATCGTGAGCATGGTTTGTTGATATTCGGGCATGCGGCGCAGAGCCTTTTGAACCAGCCGCTCCCGGGCATTGCGCTCGGTAATCACATCGGGGCCGTCATCGTCGGATTCGACCTGCAAGGTCATGTCGGTATCGTCGCCGACCGGCGCATCGAGGCTCACCGTCTTGCGGTTACGATCCTTCTTGCGCATGTCCAAATAGCAATTGGTCACGATGCGGTAGAGCCAAGTCGTAAATGCGCTCTGCGCGCGGAAATTCGGCAGCGCATTGTAGGTGCGCACAAACGCGTCGGCCACAATGTCGGACGCGGCCTCCGAATCCTGCGTCAGGCGATAGGCATACTGGTAGGCGCGAGTTTGGTACTTCCACACGAGCTGATCGAATGCCGCTCGATCGCCCCGTTGGGAACGTTCGATGAGCACCAGATCGTCGGTGGTGTTGTCGCTCATTTTGTTGATTGACGCGCAAGCGCGCGGTTTCGTGCTGCCGCTTCAAGCGCGGCCTGCTCTTCCTGGCTCAAATCCTTTTTGGCTTGGCCGCCTTCAATCTCCTTGCAGTAGACGCGGGCGTTCGATCGGCCGACCACGCTGGAGATCACCGCGCCATGGCCGGTTTCGTCGTACAGAGCCAAGGCGAACGACTGGTCGCCGCCGACATCGTCAAAGGCGTTGTATCGAACCACGCCCAGGTAACGCTTCGAAGACTCCATTTTGGATTCTAACGTTTCAAGAGCCTTGGCGTGCGCGGCCAGAGTCGCCGCTTGCTCGGCTCGCTCGCGCATGTGCGCATGCAGCATTTGCTCTAGAGTTTCGCCGCGCACCCCATCCAGCAACGATCGCAACTGCTTGCGGGTTTTGGCCGCGTTGCTAAATCCGACCGCCGCGAGCACCAGTGCCGCGAGGGTGAGGATAAGGAGGGCGGCGGTAACGACGCCGAGATTCTGCTTCGCGAAGGTTTCTAGAGCGCCCATACGGTAGTTTCTCGGCCAGCCCGAGACGGCTCAGAATTTTAGCACGTCTGGTTAAGTTAGAATCAAAGGACCGCCGATAATAGAATAGAGGTTGACGATGGACGAAGCCGCTCCCCCACCCCCGACCAAGAAGTCGCTCCTCGCGAGAATGCGAGGTTTCGGCGTGATCATGCTGTTCGTGCTCGCTGCGGTGATCTTCATCTACCGAAACTTTTTCACGATTCAGGTGAAGGGCCGGTCCATGTTGACGACCTTTCACGAAGGGGAACGCTTGCTGGCGACCCGCGCGTACTGGCTGGTGGGGCCGATTAAGCGCAACGACGTGATTGTGATCAAAGGCACCACGCCGGGCGAATTCTGGATCAAACGCGTGAACCGCCTCGGCGGCGAAACCGTCGATTTTCTGAATATTCCCAGCAACTACGATTTTGAGAATGGGCAGTACACCGTGCCGACCGGAACCCTCTATGTTCTTGGCGACAACCTGGTCGAGAGCGAGGACTCGCGCACGTTTGGTCCGGTGCCGCTCGATCGGGTCGTAGGAAAAGTGGTCCCTCAACGATGAAGCGATTCCCCTGCGGCAAATTTGGACGGCAAACGTTGGAGTTTTTTCCGGCCCCTCACAAGGCGCCGCTCCGCTCCTTCATCGCGCTTGTCTTTTGCTGGCAGAACGACCAAGTACTGGTCTGCGACATCTGCGATCGCGGTTGGTGCATCCCCAGCGGACGCGTGGAACCAGACGAATCGAGTTGCCAAGCCGCGCATCGCGAGGCCCTGGAAGAAGCCGGCGCTCTGCTGGATGAGCCGATGTACATTGGTTGTTACCGCATCAGCGAGAAGACCGAGATTCGCTGGGCCGACGTGTTTGTCGCCGATATCAAGGAACTGGTCGAGATCACCATGCCCGAGGAATCCAGGGGTCGCAAGCTCGTCTCGCTGGAAGAGCTCCCCGACATCTACCATCTGTGGACTCCGCTGACCGAACAGCTCTTTCACCACAGCCGCGATGTGCTCGCGCGCCGCACCGAGCTCGGCTTTAAGCCGTGCGATCGCGATTAGATAACGGCCTTATCAAAGGCGGCTTTTGACGTGCCCGCGTCCACCGCGATCGGATAATCGCCATTGAAACAGGCAAGGCAAAACTCGTCCATCGGACGACCGACAGCGCGCACCGCACCCTCGATGCTGAGATAGCCCAGTGTGTCCGCGCCGAGGTGCTGCCGAATTTCTTCGATCGACCATTTCGCGGCGGCGAGTTCGTCGCGCTGCGCCATGTCAATGCCGTAGTAGCACGGATGCACAATCGGCGGAGCGGTGATGCGGACATGAACTTCGGCCGCGCCACTCTCGCGCATCAGCCGCACAATCTTGTTGGTCGTCGTCGCACGGACAATGCTGTCGTCCACCAACACCACGCGCTTGCCCTCGATGTGCTCGCGGATGGGGCTGAGCTTCATGCGCACACCCATCTCGCGCATGCGCTGGTCGGGCTGAATAAAGGTGCGGTGGATATAGCGGCTCTTCATCATGCCCTCGCGGAACGGAATCTGCGACTCCTTGGCGTAACCGAGCGCGGCGGGGATCCCGCTATCCGGAACCGGCACCACGATGTCGGCGTTGATCGGGTGCTCCTTGGCGAGTTCCTGCCCCATGCGCTCGCGCGCCAGGTAGAGGTTCGTGCCGTACATCCGGCTATCCGGACGGGCAAAGTAGATGAACTCGAACATGCACATGGCGGGCCGATCGGCCACCACGCCGTTATGAATGTGCATTCCCCGGTCGTCGATCACGACGATTTGACCCGGCTGGACCTCGGTCGTGACTTCCCCATCCACCGGCGCAAACGCGCAGGTTTCGCTGGCGAGCATGTGGCCGCTGGCTACTCGCCCGGCCACGAGCGGACGGACACCGTTCGGGTCGCGGAACCCCAGAATCTGATCCTTGAGAAGCACGACGCAGCTGTACGCGCCGCGGATTTGGCCCATGATCTGGCGAGTCGCCTCGACCGGGCTGAGTTCGCCGAGCAACTTGTGAAAGAGCTTCGCGATGACCTCGGAATCGTTGGTGCCGTCGAAGTGGATGCCTTCGGCCTGCAGCTCGGCGCGCAGTTCGCCCGCGTTCACCAGGTTGCCATTGTGCGCGACGGAAATCTGGCCAAGTTGTGTCATGCACGAAATCGGTTGCGCGTTCAGGAGCTTGCTCGACCCGGTGGTGCTGTACCGGTTGTGGCCAATGGCAAGGTGGCCCTTGAGGTGCAGAAGATCGTCCTCGGTAAACACCTGGGCGACGAGCCCCATATCCTTGCGCGTGAACAGGTTGACGCCATCGCTACTGGAAATCCCGGCGGATTCCTGCCCGCGGTGTTGCAAGGCAAAAAGTCCGAAGAAAGTAAGCCGCGCGGCTTCGAGCCCGGGGGCGAACACGCCAAAGACGCCGCACTCCTCTTTCGGGTGATCCCAACCCAAGTCGTTCACACGCTCATTATATCTGGCGCGGTGGTGTGGGGCCCGGACCGGCGATCTTGCTTTCATTCTACTCCACATCTGGTCCATAATTAACGTATCGCCAAGTTTCAGCGAAGTACTTGTCATGAGAATCTCATATTTAAGTTTTCTTATGTCTACTTAACTCAGAAATATTGGTGGAATCCTTCGGCAATTTTCCAAAATATGGCCCATGGTGGCCCACTTTGCCCTAATGTGCTGTTACTATGTAGTCACGGAGAAGGAACTCCCGGCAAGGTCGTTGGGGCCCGCCAAAATATTGGGAGTCGGTAGCAAGGATGCGAACCGACTCTCGCCATCTTAGAGGGTTCCGAACTTGGATATGAGCACGATCATCGAAATAGCCGGCAAAAGGCTTCTCGGCACGGAAGAAGTGTCGTTGGATGATCGCGGCCGGGTCCAGTTGACCGCCAAAAAGGCGGCCGCCCTCACCGAAGAATTCGCCTGCGTTCTCCGCCCGGAGAACTGTCTCACCATCTTCCCCGCTTGGCGCTGGAACCAGGTGGTCAACCAACTTTTGGGCGGCGCCGCATTCGACCCCAAGCGCGAACAAATGCTGCGCCAATTTTTTGGCCGCGCCGAAGAAGGGTTGAGCATCGATTCGCAAGGGCGCATGCTCTTGCCCGCGCGCTCGCGACTACAACTCAAGCTCCTGGCCGGCGAAAAGCTCACCGTGGTTGGGCTCGGCGGCAGCATGGACGTGTGGCGCACTTCGGACTGGGAAGAATTCCAGAAGTACCCCGACGCCTACCGCAAGGCGGAGCGCGACCAATTCCAAACGCTGTGGGACGAGCTTGCCGCTCGCGACGCGGCCGCTGCAGCCCGCGAGGCGCAAGCATGAGCGCCCTTTCGCATGTCCCGGTGATGCTCGGCGAAACGCTGGAGCTTTTTGACCTGAAGCCCGGAATGACCGTGGTGGATGGCACTCTTGGTTTGGCGGGTCACGCCCGCGAGTTCTGCGCGCGCATCGCTCCCGGCGGCACGTTTATCGGGCTCGACTGGGATGAAACCATGCTAGCTGAGGCGAAGCAACGCCTCGCCGAGGTCGCCGTCACCACCCACTTCGTCCATACCGATTACCGCGATCTGGCCGAGTTCGTGCGCAAGTACGCGGGCGCGGCGGGCGCGGACCGCATTTTCCTCGACCTGGGTCTGAACAACGCGCAAATCACGGACCCCGCGCGAGGCATCAGTTTCCTGCAGCCGGGACCGCTCGACATGCGCATGGATCGCAGTCAAGGCGAAACCGCGGCGGAGTTTCTCAACACGGCCACCGTCCGGCAGATTGAAACCGTGCTCAAGGAGTACGGCGACGAGCGATGGGCCAAGCGCATTGCCGAGGTCATCGTCGATCGCCGCAAGGTCACGCCGCTAGCGACGACGCAAGACTTGGTGGATTGTGTGATGGCGGCGGTGCCTCCGGCGATGCGGGACAAGCGCATTCACCCGGCGACCCGCACGTTTCAGGCGGTTCGCATTTACGTGAACGTCGAACTCGACGGCCTTGAAGAAGCCATCGAAGACGCCGCGCAAAGCCTTGCTCTTCACGGCGTGATGGTCGTGCTGAGCTACCACAGCGGCGAAGATCGCGCGACCAAGGTGGCGTTTCGCGGCCTGAACTCCGAAGAATTTGAAATCCTCACCAAGAAGCCCTTGGTGCCTTCGCCACAAGAGGTGGCGAACAACAGCAAGAGCCGCAGTTGCAAGCTGCGCGCCCTCCGCCGCAAGGCAATTCTCAACCAGGAAGGACATCATGAGCGCCGCTCGTAAGTACGAAGATCAACCCGAACCCGCCCCTCGCCGCACGGCGAAATCCGCCGCGCGCCCGACTCCCAAAAGGAAGCCGGCCGTCCGCAAGAAGGCGGTGAAATCCACCGTCAACCCGGCGTGGAAGGCGCCGTTCGTGACGTTCCTCATCGCGTGGATGTTTGCCTCCGTGGCCGCCTTTTCGTTCGTTGAGATTTCGCGCCGTGAAACCAAGCACTGGCGAGCCGTGGAAGAGGGTGCTGAGCGCGATATCCGCGCGATGCAGGCGAGCATGCAAGACGAATACTTCCGCCGCATGGATCAGCACGCGTCGGCTATGGGATTGATTCCGCCCGCCATCGCTGAGGTTCCCGAAACCGTCGTCGTAGCGAGCAATGCCCAACCAACGGTGAAGCCGCGATGAAGCGCCGTCAGGAAAACTCGCGCAGCAAGTGGGCCACGCTCGCCATGTGCGGCCTGTTTGGGATCGCCGGGCTGAGCCAGGTGAACGTGCAACTCGTTTCCTCCGGCAAGATTCAGAAACTCGCGAATGACGCGGGGCGATATAAGCAGAGCAAGACGCTCGCCGCCCAGCGCGGCACCATCATGAGCGCCGACGGACGTGTGCTGGCCCGCACCGAAACGGCTTACGAATTCGGCGTGAACTTCGCCGACATCCCCAAATCACGAGCGCTCTTTGCCGACCTTGGCGCGGCCGCGGGCATCAGCCCGGCCGAGTTGGAAACCGCCGCTTCCGAGCGCAAGTCGGTGTACTACTCGCGGCTGCTCACGAGCACGCAAGGCGAGGCTGTCGAGCGCATCAAGGAAGCGTATCGCGCCAACGGTATTTCGACCAAGCGTGTGTCCCGCCGCGAGTACCCCCTCGGCAATGACACGTCGGGCATTCTGGGCCTGGTCCGGGCTCCACTCGACCCGAAAACTGAGTTGCCGATTCTCGATGAGCACAACAAGCCGCTGCCCGAAAAGGGTTCAGGCGGTTTGGAGCAGGGTCAAGAAAAGCTACTCCGCGGCGTGGACGGCCTGCGCGAAGGCATGCGCGACGTGGACGGCAACTTTTTGCCGCTGCGCAGCAAGCAGTCAATTGACCGTAAGCAAGGTGCCGAAATGGTGCTGACCATTGACTCCCAGCTTCAGCAAGTCGCGGCTCAGTTTGTCGAGAAAGCGGTGGTTGAGCACAAGGCAACCTCGGGCGTGGCGCTGGTTATGGATATCAGCAATGGCGACCTGATGGCATGCGCTCAGTTCCCCGCGTTCGATCCTGAGGTCAACAAGAATGCGCGCGACTACAATCCTGCGTACATGGCGACCTACGAGCCGGGTTCGACCTTCAAGATTCTGACGCTGGCCGAGGCGCTCCAAAATGGGAGCGCGCAGGTTGGCGAAACCATCCCGAGCTCGGGTTCGCTCACGTACAAGGGCATCACGGTTTCCGACTCGCACGCGGTGAGCGGACAGGTTTCGCAGGAGCGGGCGATCGCCGAAAGCTCCAACGTGCTCGCCGCGACCTGGGCGATTCGCATGGGCCGCGAGAAAATTCGCGGATTCATCGATCGCTCTGGACTGACCAGCAAGGTCAACATCGGTGTGGTGAGTGAGGCCCACGGGGCTTACGACGCCTCGGATGATTCGATCGCGCAGACCATGGTCATGGGCTTCGGCCAAGGCTTTAAGTCCACTCCAATCGCGTTTCTTTCTGCGTTCAGCGCCATCGGCAATCACGGCATGCAAGTGCATCCGCGGCTGATCAAGTCGGTGGACGGCGTGGAGCAGCCGAACCGCGCGCCGAAGCAGCTCTTCAACGCGGCCACTTCCGACTACGTGTTGACGCTGATGGAAGCCGTCTTCCACAAAGGTGGAACCGGCAAGCACCTGATCATTCCGGGATATCGCCTCGCGGGCAAGACCGGTACCGCCGAAAAGAAGGGCACCAAGAACGGTGGTTACGTCTCGAACTTCGTCGGCTTCGTGCCGGCGACGAATCCCCGCGCCGTGGTCTTGGTCATGATCGACGATCCTCGAGCGGGTAGCTACTATGGCGGCTCGGTGGCCGGTCCGGTGTTCCGCGAGATCGCGCGGAGCCTGATTCAGAAGTACCGCATTAAGCCGCAGACCGCGGCGGACATCGCCGAGGCGCGCGAGATGGATAGCAAGTCCGACACGCAAGCAAGTTTCGCCCTTACTCAAATGGCGATGGATTCGGTCGTGGCCATGTGGAATGGCCAAACCCTGCCCGCAGATACAATGAAGCCAAGCAAGTAATCCCCATGCAATTGCCCGACCTCACTGCGACAACCTGCCGCCCGGTATCCCCGGTGCCGGATGTCGCAGTCTCGGGCATTTGTGCGGATTCGCGCCGGGTGCAGCCCGGCGACCTCTTTGTCGCCATGCCCAGCGATCGGGCGGGCGAGTTCATCGCCGAAGCGTTGCGCCGAGGCGCGGCAGCGGCGGTGTGTAACGACCCCGCTCTGGCCGACTCTGGGCCGATCTTTGCGCTGTCACCCGATGGGTTTGTGGGGCAAATTTCTTTGCTCGCGCGAGCAGTCCTCGGCGATCCCTCGGCCAAGATGCGGGTGATCGGCATCACCGGCACCAACGGCAAAACGACTTGCGCTTACCTACTCCAGCAATGCCTAACTTCGTTGGGTGAAAACTGTGCCTATTTGGGCACACTCGGATTGAAGATCGGCAACAAGATTCGCGAACTCGCGAACACGACGCCGTTCCCCGTCGAGTTGTGGTCGCTGCTGGCCGATGCGCAAGCCGCCGGATGCACGCATCTGGCGATGGAGGTGAGCAGCCACGCGCTCGACCAAGAGCGACTTCTCGGCATGCGGTTTGAGGTTGGCGCGTTCACCAATCTTTCGCAGGATCATCTGGATTACCACGCCACGCTTGAGGAGTACGCCGCGGCCAAACGCAGGCTGTTCACCGAGGTCGGCCCTGCGAGCAACCCGGCGTTCGAATCCGTCCTCAATGTGGATGACCCGGTCGGCGCGAATTGGGCCAACACACTTCCCCGCGTCCATCGCGTGAGCCCCCGCGAGTCGAACCCGCTGGTCGTCAACGAGGTCCGCGCGAGCTCGATTTCGGGTTCGCTTCAGGGGCACGCGTTTGCCGCGCCGGTGGGCGGCACCTTCAATGTCGAAAACCTCCAGATGGTCGCCGGGATTCTGCTTGCTTTGGGCTACAAATCATCGGCGGTCGCCGACGCGCTCAGCCAGGTGCGAGCCGTGCCCGGACGCTTTGAAGCGGTGCCCGCCGATGGCGGACCGGAAGTGATTGTGGATTACGCGCACACACCCGACGCGCTCGAAAAAGTGCTGCGCTCTGCCCGCGCCCTCAATCCCAAGGGTGTCGCCGTGGTGTTCGGCTGCGGTGGCGATCGCGACCGCACGAAGCGGCCGCTGATGGCGGCTGTCGCCAGCGAGTGGGCGGACCGGGTCGTGCTGACCAGCGACAACCCGCGCACCGAAGACCCGAACACGATTCTGCGCGAGATCGCCGAGGGCATTGAGCCCGGCACCGACGCGATTGAACTGATTGACCGCCCCGCCGCCATTCGTCACGCGGTCACCGCCGCGCAGGTCGGCGAAATCGTGGTGATTGCCGGCAAAGGGCACGAGAAAACGCAAACGATTTTGAACGAGAAGATTCCGATGGACGACGTGGAACTGGCCCGCGAGGCCCTGAGCCAGTGGAGGCCCCAGTGAAGACTTGGCGCGTGGACGATTTCGCCCGCCGCGCGGGTGCCACTTGCGCCGGAGTGCCGGGCGATGCCACCTTCACCGGGTTCAGTTTGGATAGCCGCAGCGTCGCGCCGGGGAGTCTGTTCCTGTGCATTCGCGGCGAGCGCGTGGATGGCCACGATTTTGGCCCGCAAGCGATCGCGTCGGGGGCCACCGCGCTGCTCACCGAACGCGAACTTCCTGGTTTGCCGTGCATCGTCGCGCCAAGCCTGGTGGAGGCCCTGGCCAACTTCGCCAAGTCCGTTCGAGCCGAGTTCGGCGGCCCGGTCATCGGCATCACGGGTAGCAATGGCAAGACCTCCAGCAAGGAGTTTGTGGCGGCCGCGCTGAGTCCGCTCGGGCCCGTCCTCAAAAACGAGGGCAACCGCAACACGGAATACACCGCGCCGCTGATTTGGGCCGAACTCGAGAACCACCAAGCCGTGGTGAGCGAGATGGCCATGCGCGGATTCGGGCAGATTGACCATCTGGCGAGCATCGCCAAGCCGACGATCTCGATCATCACGATGATCGGCACGGCGCACGCCGAAATGGTCGGCTCGCGCGCCGGGATCGCGCGGGCCAAGGGGGAGATTCTGCCCCATACCAGTGATCTCGCGATTTTCTGGCGCGAAGATGACTTCTACGGCGACCTCGTCGCGATGGCGAAAACCCCGGTTCGGACGTTCGGTTTTTCCGCCGAGGCCGATTGCCAGATTCTCGGCTATCAGGCGCTGGATTGGCAGACGAGCCGCATCCTCGTGCAACTCGGCACCGACCGATTTGAGTTCGAAATCCCCACCGTGGGCCGGCACCAAGCGTTGAACGCCGCGGCCGCCCTGCTCGCCGCTCAAGCATGCGGTGTAGACCCTCTCACGGCCTGCGCCGCGATGCGCCATGTCCGACTCCCCGAAATGCGAATGGAACCCAAACAAATTGACGGCGTGATGTTCTTGATGGACAACTACAACGCCAGCCCCGACTCGACCGTGGCCGCGATCCGCACCATGAACGAGCTTCCAGCCCAAGGTCGGCACGTGGCCGTGCTCGGCGAAATGCGCGAGCTCGGCAACTTCGCCGAATCGGGTCACCGGCTCGTGGGCAAGGCGCTGGTCGGCAGCCGCTTCGATCAGGTGATTCTGTTCGGCGATTCCGCAAACTGGATCGAAGATGAAGCCGTGAACCTCGGCTTTCCCGCCGAGCTGATCACCCGCGCCGTGGACCTAAACGAGATTCGCGAACGCCTTTTGCTTTTGAGCGAGGGCGACGTGGTGCTGATCAAGGGCAGCCGCGCGCTGGGGCTGGAAGAAGCCTTGCCGGGAGCCTCGACCAAATGAATTCGCTGACCGCCGCCGCCATCGGAACCGCGGTCGCCGCGGTCTCTTCGCCGTTTTTGCTCGACCTGCTCAAGCGGCTGAAGTCGCGACAGACCATCAGCGAGCACGTCGCCGAGCACGCCCACAAGCAGGGCACCCCGACCATGGGCGGCCTCATGATTCTCGTCGCTGCGTTGGTGACCATCGCGCTGGATTGGCGGTCGGAGTACATGCCGTTCGTCATTTTGCTGCTGGGATTTGGGGCGATCGGCTTTGTAGACGACTTCGTAGTGCCACGCCTGATGGCCGGAAAGCGCGGTCTCGGATGGCGGCACAAGCTGATTTTGCAAGTGCTCCTCGGAGCCGCCGCGATGTGGACGATCTCGCATGAGCCCCTGACCATCGCCTGGGGCACGTTCTCCATTTTGTTTTTCAGCAACGCCTACAACTTCAGCGACGGGATTGACGGTCTCGCCGGGAGTTTGGGGCTGATTCTGTTTGGATTCTTTGCCCTGATGAGTCTGCTTCCCGGGTTCCAATGGGCCATGGTCGGCGGCTTCCTCGTGTTCCTGTATTGGAATCGCTTCCCCGCCAAGGTGTTCATGGGCGATGTCGGCGCGCTGCCCATCGGCGCGGTGCTTGGTCTGATGATGTATTTCATCGGCTCCACCCTTCCGACCACCCTTAGCTGGGTCGGGTTCGTCGCCTTTGCCTTTGTCATGATCGCGGAACTGGTGCCTCCGCCTTTGCAGGTGCTCAGCGTTAAGCTCACTGGCAAGCGCATCTTCCCGCGCACACCCATTCACCACGCGTTTCAGGCCGCCGGATGGTCGGAACTGAAGATTGTCGGACTCTTCGCCGGCGTCCAGTTGGCGGGCGCCGCCGTGGCGTACTATTGCTTCACAGCCTCATGAAAGACCTTCGTATTGCAGTGGCTGGCATGGGCCGATCGGGGCTTGCGATTGCGCGAGCGGCCCGCGCTCATGGCGCGGTGCCAGTTGTGTACGACGAGCAGTCGGCGGACACGCCGGAACGCCTAGATTTGGTCGACCAATTGCAAGGAGAAGGCATTGACTGCGTGTGCGGATGGCACGGCCGATTCGACGCCGGCGAGCACGACATTTTGGTCGCCTCACCGGGCTTCCGCCGCGCCCACCCGGCGATCGTTGATGCCCAACGGCTCGGCATGGAAGTGATTAGCGAGATCGAGTTTGCTTACCGCATCGCCAAGGGGCCGATCCTCGCGATTACCGGAACCAACGGCAAGAGCACCTCGACCGTGATGACCTGGCTGGTGCTTCGCGCTCTCGGCCACGACCCCATTTTGTGCGGAAATATCAGCGGCTCGGGCTATACCGAGCTGACGTTGACCGAGGCCGCCTTGGCCGGATCAGCGGGTCAACCACTGGTCGCCGAGATCAGCAGTTTTCAGTTGGAATGGGTGAGCCAATTCCGGCCACGCGTGGCGACCATCACCAATATCACACCCGACCACCTCGATCGGCACCCGACTTTTAAGGACTACTTCGCGACTAAGATGCGCCTCTTCGACGCCATGGGCGAGGGCGACACGATGGTAATTCGCAGCGACGAGCCGAGTCTGCCTATGTCGGTCTTCGGCAACGACAAGGCGGCTCGTCTGCTCTACGGCCCGGGTCACGAGATCAGCTTCGACGCCGATGGGCTGACCATCAAGGGGCACCGCGTGGCGGCAAGCACGCTGCCGTTTGATGAGCCGTACAACCTCGCCAACGCGGCGATGGCGCTGGCGATCGCCGAAGCCTACGCGCCCGGCTCCGACGTACCCACCGCCGTGCGCGGCTTGCAAGAATTCTCGCGCTTGACCTACCGCATGCAGCCCCTGGGCGAGCGCGATGGCGTGCTCGTCATCAACAACTCGATGTGCACCAACCCGATGGCGGTGGTGAACTCCTCGCGCGGGCTCAACCGACCGCAAATTCTGCTGATCGGCGGGGTCACCAAGAATCTCGATTTTCACCCTGTGGGCGAATACGTCCGCGAGTCGGGTCACCGAGCAATTCTGTTCGGGCCGAACCCCGACCCTCTCCGCGCCATGATCGGCGGAGACCTGCCTTGGTTTGAGTCCATGACTGAGGCCTTTCGTTTTGCCGTCACGTCTGCTTCTGCAGGTGACGCAATTGTCCTCGCACCAGGATGTGCGAGCGCGTACCCTTACGCCAACTTTCGAGAGCGTGGGGACGCATTTACTGAGGTAGCCAAGGAATGGTTAGAACACCGCGATTAAAGTTTCGGGTCGGTGACCCGCAGGCTCTGTTTTTGGCCGCGCTATGCACGGTCATCGGCATCTTCCTGATCTATACCGCCGGGTTTGCGCGGGCGCTCGATCGCGACGGCATTATGCCGCGCGAAGTGCTCGTGCAAATCGGCGCGACCGTGCTAATGGTGTTTGTGGCCGCCGCTTGTAGCCGCCTCGACATCGAGTGGTGGCGCAAGCGAGCCGGGCAGTTTTTTGCCGGTGCGTTTGTTCTGCTGGTTCTTGTGATGGCGCCAGTCATTGGCTACACGCAAAACGGCGCGACCCGCTGGATTAAGCTCGGGCCGATCAACTTGCAGCCTTCGGAGATCGCCAAGGTCGCCGTGGTGCTGTTCCTGGCGGCCACCTTCTGCTACCGCAAGCCGATGGCAAAGCCGCTCAAGAGCAACGCTAGCACCAGCCGCAAACTCGACTGGCTTTGGCAGAACCGGGGCGTTCGCGCCTTGCCGCTGCTCATGGTGCTTGCGGTGGCCCTGAAAATTGAATTGGAGCCCGACCTCGGCACCGCGGCCGTGATCATGGCGATCGCCGCCGGCATGCTTTTTGTGGGTGGCGTGAGCAAGAAGTCGCTCGCGATTCTCACCCTCGTCGGCACGATTGGTCTGGTGGGTTTGGTCAAGAGTCAGGCGTATCGCATGGAGCGAATTCTCAACCACGGCAACCGCTGGGAGCAAAAGCACATTGACGACATCGGCTTCCAGACCACGCGTGCCGAAGCCGCGATGGCCGGTGGCGGAGTCGTGGGAGCCGGTCCCGGCGCGGGTTGGGCCAAGCACTTCCTGCCTGCCGCCACGACGGACTACATCATGGCGACGATCGGCGAAGAATTCGGCCTCATCGGATCGCTCTTTGTGATCGGTTTGCTCGGCTTGCTGGTCTTCCGATTCGCCAGCGAAGGCCATCGCCTGCTGAGCAAGGCCGACAAACTGCTGAGCTCGGGCAGCGATCCCACCGAGGTGCGCCGCCTGCGATTTGCGGGGCTGGTGCTGCTGGGACTCGCCTTTTGGATCGGGATCCAAACCGCCGTCAACGTCATGATGGCGAACGGCACTCTGCCGAGCATCGGGATTCCGCTTCCGTTCTTTAGCTCGGGCGGATCCAGCCTCATTGCTTTGTGGATCGCCGTCGGTCTGGGTCAATCCGCCGCCGCCGTCGAACACGCGACCCAACCACAGGAGGCCTATGCGAGCAATCGTAACCGGCGGGGGAACCGGCGGGCACATCTACCCGGCGCTTGAGATCGCGGCCGGACTCCAATCGGAAGGACTCGAAGTTGCGTACTTCGGGTCCTTTCGGGGCCAAGAGGGCCGCGCGTGCCAACGCATCGCGCTCCCCTTCCAAGCCTTTCCAAGCGAGCCGCTTTACAGCCTCAAAACTCCGCGCGGATGGCGCGCTGCTTTCCACCTAGCTAAAGCCGTCCGTCTGGCCAAAACGGCCATGCGCGAGTTCGGACCGAAACTCGTGGTCTCGACCGGCGGCTATTCCAGCGCGCCCGTGCTCTACGCGGCGCGGTCACTGGGCATTCCGTACGTGATTCATGAGCAGAATGTGGTGCCCGGGCGCACCAATCGCCTGCTCAGCCCGCAGTCGTTTGCGGTGTGCACGACGTTCCGGCGCGGCGCTGAACATTTTCCGCAGGCTCAGGTTATTCGTACCGGAATCCCCGTTCGCAAGAGTTTTCGCGGCCAGCCGAATCTCAACTTTGAGCATCCCGTGAGCAACGACCGACCCGTTATTCTGGCGATGGGCGGCAGCCAGGGCGCGAGTGCCATCAACGAGGCGGTGCTGGCCACCGTCGTGCGCATGGCTCGGTATCACACGCAGTGGATTCACCTGAGTGGCCCCGACCACTTCGACGCGATCCAGAAAACGGCCGGCAAACTCGGCGTCGGCGACGACTATAAGGTGCGCGCTTACCTGAGCGAAGACGAAATGGCGACGGCGGTGTTTGCCAGTTCGCTGGCGCTATGCCGAAGCGGGGCGGGAACCCTCGCCGAACTCGCGGCTTACCGCAAGCCGAGCATTTTGGTGCCGCTCCCCAACTCGTTTGCGAATCACCAAATGCTCAACGCGCAAGAATTCGCCGAGATGGGCGCGGCCACCATCATTCCCCAGCACGAGCTCCAGCCGAGCACGGTCGAGTCGCGGATTTTGCAGTGGGACGAACCCGAAATGCGAGAGCAAGCCGCGGCGGCGCTCGCCGAATGGGACAATCCGAACGCGCTCGCGGACATTCTGCAAATCTGCCGCGACGCCATGAAGTAGGATCAAAGCCGTGCGGGCGTGGCTCCGAAACGACTTGGAAGGCGGCTGGCTGGACTTCTCGCGAGGTTCGGTTTTGGTCGCGCATTCCCTCGGCGAAGTCATGCCCCTTCTGGAGCAGGTCGAGGTGCACGTCGCGGAGGGCGGATTCGCCGCCGGATTCCTCAGTTACGAGGCCGCGCCGGCATTTGATAAGTCGCTGGTGGCTCGACGAGGAACGGGGCCTTTGGCTTGGTTTGTGTTGGTCACCGAACCCACCCGGTTTGTGCCGCCGATTCTGGCGAGCACACCGCTCGATTTGGCGGCAACTTGGTCGTCCTCGGAGTACGAAGCGCGGTACCAGGCTGTGCAAAACCACCTCGCCCACGGCGATTGTTATCAGATCAACCTCACCTTTTCGCTAACCGGACAAGGTGACGGACGCGGATTCTGGCCGAGTTGCCGCGACGCTCGGTTTGGCGCGTGGCTGGAGGATGGCGATTGGCGCATCCTCAGCGCGAGCCCCGAATGCTTTTTGGAATGGCGGGAGGACGTGATTTGGTCCGAGCCGATGAAGGGCACCCGCCCCGCCGGCAGCCCCGATTCGCTGGCCGACAGCGAGAAGGACCGTGCCGAAAACCTGATGATCGTGGACATGATCCGCAACGATTTGGGGCGGATTGCGCGGCGCGGATCAGTGCGAGTACCCGAGCTTTTCCGCGTGGAGGACCACCCCACCGTGCGGCAGATGACGTCACGCGTAGTCGCCGAAACCGATGCCCCGCTCAGCGAGCGCCTGGCCTCGCTCTTCCCTTGCGCCAGCATCACCGGCGCGCCGAAGGTCAAGGCGACCGAGATCATCGCCAACCTGGAAACGACTCCGCGCGGCGTTTACACTGGCGCGATCGGCTGGGTCGGGCCAGGCGTCGGCCAGTTTTCCGTGGCGATCCGCACCTTGGTTCAGCGGGGCGATCAAATCACCTATGGCATCGGCAGCGGCGTCGTGAGCGACAGCACCGCCGAGGCCGAGTACGCCGAGTGTCGGCTCAAGGCCGAGATTCTGCGGCGAAACGTGCCATATCCCGGCAAACTGCTGGAAACCATGCGCCTGGCCGATGGCCTCATCCCGCGACTGGATGCGCATTTGGCGCGTCTGGCCGCGAGCCACTTTGCGCTGTTTGGCCAAGAACTCTCCACCGAAGAACTCCGCCAAGAGCTGGAGCAGCAAACCGGCAGCGGGCGGTTGCGACTCACCCTCGCGCCCGGCGAAGAGCCACAACTCGAGCTCAGCACCTTACCCACCAATCGCGGGGAGATCAAGTTGCAACGGGCCAGCCACCCCATTTACTCGGAGGATCTCGCGGTGCAACACAAAACCACAAACCGGGCGGTGTACGAGCAGTTTGAGCGGGGCGATGCCGATGACGTTCTGCTTTACAACGAGCGCGGCGAGGTCACCGAAACGACCATCTACAACGTCGCCGCGTTCCTCGATGGCAAGTGGTGGACGCCGCCCTTGGCTTCGGGACTTTTGCCCGGGACCATGCGCGCCGAACTCGCGTACCCCGAGCGGGTCATTTTGATGCGAGAACTCACCTCGTCCACGCCGCTGCGCGTCTTCAACTCGCTGAGGCGGGAACACCCTGCCCGACTGCTCGACTAACTGGGATAAACTGCAAACCTTCATGGCCGCACTGATCGACAACCTATTACGCGAGCTCGTGCAGCAAGACGCCAGCGACTTGCATATCAAGGCGAATAACCCGCCGCTGATGCGGGTGCGCGGCGAGCTCAAGCGCGTGAATCAACCCCCGCTCAGCGAGGAAATGACGCACGAACTGCTGCTCAGCATCCTGAGCGAGGACCGCAAAGAGCGACTGTACAGCTACAAAGAAGTTGACCTCAGCTACCAGGTGGAGGGCCTCGCGCGATTCCGCGTGAATATGTTTTGGCAGCGCGGTAAAATCGGCGCGGTCTTCCGCCTGATCCCGTTTAACATCCGCACGATCGACGATTTGCACATGCCGCAAGCGACCAAGGCGATCTCGATGATGCCGCGCGGGCTGGTGCTGGTCACCGGGCCGACCGGCTCGGGAAAATCCACAAGTCTCGCGGCGATGATCAACCACGTGAACCTGAGCAAGCGGGCTCACATCATGACGATTGAGGACCCGATCGAGTACGTCCACAAGGACATTCAGAGCATCATCAATCAGCGCGAACTGGGCACGGACACGCACAGCTTTTCCGAGGCGCTCAAGCACGTCATGCGCCAAAATCCCGACATTATTCTGGTCGGTGAAATGCGCGACCTGGAAACCATTCAACTCGCCATCACCGCCGCGGAAACCGGTCACCTTGTGTTCAGTACGTTGCACACGGTGGACGCCGCGCAGACGATTGACCGGATTGTGGACGTCTTCCCGCCCGGTCAACAGGCGCAGATTCGAACCCAACTTGGCGTGACGATTCAGGCGGTTGTTTCGCAAACCCTGCTGCCGACCAAAGACGGAACCGGACGCGTGGCGGCGTTCGAGGTCATGGTCGCGACGCCGGCCATTCGCACTCTCATTCGCGAAGGAAAAACGCACCAGCTTTATATGGACATTCAGACCGGCTCGCAGTTCGGCATGCAGACCCTCGACGGCAACTTGCTGCAGCTCATCAAAGATGGTCAGATTGACTTCGAGCATGCGGTCGGCAAGTCCAGCAACGTCAACGAATTCACCCGCCGCGCCACCGCGCAAGGGCTCACGGAGGCTTCCAGTGGAGCACATTGACGCCCTCCTGAGAAAATGCGTCGCCTTGGGCGGCTCGGACATGCACCTAAAAACCGATACCGGCAAGGTGTATATCCGGATCAACGGCGACCTTCACGAGGTGGAATATCCGCACTTTAGCGACGAAGATTTCCGGGAGGAAATGAAGTTGCTGTTGCTGCCCCACCAATTGGAGCGCTTTGATCAATTCCTCGAACTCGACTTCGCGATCGAGATTCCGGGCGTTAGCCGGTTCCGCGGCAACATTTATCAGCAGCGGGGCCACGCGCAAGCCGCGTTCCGGGTGATCCCGTACGAAATCCAGTCCATGGAGGACCTGAATCTTCCGTCGGCGGCGTACGATTTTGTCCAGCGACCGCGTGGCTTGGTCTTGGTGACGGGTCCGGCTGGTTCGGGCAAGTCCACGAGCCTCGCAGCGATGATCGACAAGCTCAATCGCACCCACCACGACCACATCATGACGGTGGAGGACCCGGTCGAATTCGTGCACGACGACCACTTGGCGCTGATCAATCAGCGGCAGCTCGACCAAGACACGCTCAGCTTCGCCAACGCGCTAAAGTACGTGTTGCGGCAAGACCCAGACGTGATTCTGGTCGGCGAAATGCGCGACTTAGAAACCATCCACTTGGCGCTGACCGCCGCCGAAACCGGCCACTTGGTCTTCGGCACGCTGCACACCGTGGACTCGGTGCAAACCATCGACCGGATTGTGGACGTGTTCCCCGTGGCTCAACAGCAACAGGTGCGCATGCAGCTTTCCGTCAACCTCATTGGGGTCATCAGCCAGAGCCTCGTGCGCCGCAAGGACAATCGCGGTCGCATCGCCGCCTTTGAAGTTCTGGTTGCGACGAACGCGATTCAAGCCCTGATCCGCGAAAACAAGAGCTACATGATCAGCTCGATTTTGCAGACCGGGAGCAAGCTCAAAATGAACACGCTCGACCAATCGCTGGCGAGTTTGGTGGATCGCGGATTGGTCACCATGGACGATGCGAAATCTAAAGCCAAGGACATTGGCGAATTCATGCGATTGGTCAACGATCCTTCCGGCGGGCAAGGTGCGGGCGCAAATCAGCCCGACTTCCGCGGGAATCAGCCGACTCCCGAAGCCGAAAAGCCGGTTGCGCCCCCGGCTCCCGGCGGCGTCCGGGGCCAGCCGAATCGCCCCGGCTTTAAGCGAGACTAGTGGACGACGCGCTGTTTCAGGAAAACGATCGCCACTCGGAGGCGGGCGCTGGTGCGTCTTTGGCCGAGCTCGGTTCGTTTCAACTGGTGAGTGGCGCGAGCCTGCCGGTCACCCTGGCGTACCAAACCTGGGGCACCTATCGCGGCGACAACGCGATTTTAGCGTGCCACGCGCTGAGCGGCGACAGCAATGCTGCGGTGTGGTGGGAACGCCTCATCGGGCCCGGCCGCGCGATTGATACCGACCGATTTTTTGTGATTTGCGCCAACGTGCTCGGCGGATGCCGCGGAAGCACGGGGCCTTCTTCGGTTCGCGACGATGGCCGCGCTTATGGCTCGCGGTTTCCGGCGGTCACGATTCGCGACATGACCGCCTCCATCGCGGCGATGCTCCCGCAAATCGGCGTAAACGAGTTGTTTGCCGCCGTCGGAGGCAGCATGGGCGGCATGCAGGTGCTCGACCTTTGCACGCACTTCCCGGTGCAGCGCGCGTGGTGCACGGCATCCACGGGACGGCACTCGGCGATGCAAATTGGGTTCAACGAGGTCGGTCGTCAGGCGATTTTGCGCGACGCCAACTTCACCGGCGGAGACTATTACGACGGTTCCCCGCCCGCCGATGGCTTGGCCGTGGCGCGCATGGCGGGACACCTCACCTTCTTGAGCGAGGCGAGCTTCAACCGCAAGTTCGGACGCGAACGCCGACCCACGCCAACCGGCGAGATTTTCGAGGTCGAGAGCTACCTGAACTATCAAGGCGACAAGTTCACCCAGCGCTTCGATGCGAACTCGCAGATTGTGCTCACCCGGGCGCTCGATGCCTTCGACTTCCAGCCCGCGCAGTCTCTGAGCACCGAGTTTCTGCTCACAAGTTTCCGAAGCGACTGGATCTATCCGACTTGGCAAAGCGAGGAATTGCGCGATCAGCTCTCAATGTGGGCGAAGGTCCGGCATGTGGAGCTTGGCAGCCCGCTCGGGCACGACGCGTTTTTGCTGGACGACCAGGAACAAGCCGACCTTGTCCGCCTCTTCTTGCAATAAGCAAGTTCTTTCTTTTCGCAAAAATTGTGCAATAATAATCGTATGGCAAGAGTGCGCGGAAAAACTTGGGATCAGCTGGGCACCATCGCCTCGCTTGTCTGCGCGGTTCACTGCCTGGTCATGGCCGTGTTCATGGCGTTTTTGCCGATCCTTGGCTTGCAAGAGAGTCATTCGCACAACGTCGACTTCGCGTTCATCGGGCTCGCAGTTCTCTTTGGGGGGCTCTCCATCCGCTCCGGCTGGAAGGTGCATCAGCGCTGGACGCCGGCCATTTGGTTTATCGGCGGGCTCACTTTGGTGTGCGTGGCGCACTTTGCGCTGCACGACCTGGGCGCGATTTCTTACGTGGTCAGCGTGGTCGGCGGTCTGATGATGGTGTGGTTCCACCGCCTGAACCTCGCCCTGCGCGCGAAATGTTCGTGTGCGAGTTGCCAGGCTAGTCGCCAACGGTAAACTAGCTCCGTGCAGGAAATCGTTCTCGCCGGTCCGCGCGGATTCTGCGCGGGAGTCGCCTTTGCGATTGAAGTTGTGGAGCTTGCGCTCAAGGTTCACGGCGCTCCCCTCTACGTTCGCCACGCCATTGTCCACAACGAGTTTGTCGTCAAGGGTTTTGAGGCGCGCGGCGTTATCTTTGTCGAAGATGTGAACGAGGTTCCCGAAGGCGCGCCGGTGGTGTTCTCCGCTCACGGCGTGGCCCCGCAACTGCGCGAAGACGCGAAGCGCCGCGCCCTCAAGGTGATTGATGGCACTTGCCCGCTCGTGACCAAGGTCCACAACGAGGCGCGCCGATTCCTGGCGAAGGACTATCATTTTATCTACATTGGCCACAAGGGCCATGTCGAAGCCGAGGGCACCATGGGCGAGGCGCCCGACCGCATGCACTTGGTGGAGACGCCCGAAGAGGCCGAGGCGCTCGAGATTCCGCACTACGATCGGCTCGCCGTGCTCACCCAAACGACGCTGAGTATCAGCGAAGTCACCGCGATCATGGATGTTCTGCGACGACGCTTCCCCCACATGGTGACCTCGGCGAAAGAGGACATTTGCTACGCCACCACGAACCGCCAGGGCGCGGTGCACGCGATGGCTCGCGAAGTGGATTTGGTGCTGGTCGTGGGTTCGCGCATGAGTTCCAACAGCAACCGCCTGCGCGAGGTCGCCGAGAGCTATGGCATTCCGGCGTTTCTGCTCATGTCGCCCGACGAGATTCGGCCGGAATGGCGCACGGATTACCCGCGCATCGGCATTACCTCGGGCGCATCGACGCCCGAGGAACTTGTCGAGGACCTCATTGGGGGCCTGCTGCTAGGGCGCACGGACGTGACGATCCGCACGGTGCAGACCGTGGAGGAGAATATTCAATTCATTCCCCCCCGCGATCTTATTCAACTCGCGCAGGCGAGCGGCTAGTTCTTCACGCGCACGTCAATCGGGTCGGTGATCTTGACCTCGAGTTTGGTGAACGTGGGCAGTTTCATCGTCACTTCGTCTTTGACCTTCACTTCGAGCGGCTCTTCGATCCGAACCCGCAATCCGCGCTCGTTCATCACCCGGAGTTGGCGGGCCATGTCTTCCATCGCGACGACCTCCCGACTCGGAATGATCTGCTGCGGCGTCGCG
The DNA here is from genome assembly GCA_016788425.1 of Chthonomonas sp. Taxonomy (NCBI): domain Bacteria; kingdom Bacillati; phylum Armatimonadota; class Chthonomonadia; order Chthonomonadales; family Chthonomonadaceae; genus Chthonomonas; species Chthonomonas sp. Next base: position 566,540 of record JAEURQ010000004.1, on the reverse strand, counting down.
TAGGCTCGGATGGCGATGAAGAGTGACATGACGGCTGCGCCGAGAAGCAGCCCTTTGAGGAATCCTTGATCCTTCATATTTCTATTCTAACGCACGTTTCGCCAAAACCCGCCGCAGGGAGTTCGTGTGCAAATTATTCACATTTTGCGGAGTTCCTGACTAAGTTATGTCGCGATTCTGAAGTTCGTGTGCAAGTTATTCACTTTCCACCCAGTTCATGATTCTCTTGTTGATTGATCGGACCAAAGCATAAGCATTCTCTTATATCGTTCGCGAACTCGCTCTACGGGTGATAGAATCTGTGCATGGCCCGAGGATTGTTCCCCGTCACCTTGTCTCTCACACTAGTCGCCCTGCTCGCTGGTTGCAGCAAATCGGGCGAAGCCGAACCCTCCGCAACCGCCACGGCGAAGCCGTCCAAGATCAGCTTCATGATCTTTGGCGATCCGGGGGAGCACGAGGCTTACAAGAACCTGGTGAAGGCGTACGAAACCAAGCACAGCGGCGCGAAGGTGGAACTGATCCACATTCCCTCTCAAGGCGACTATCGCAAGCGACTCGGCGCGGACTTCGCCGCCAACACTCCCGCCGATGTGGTGCTGATCAACTATCGGCGTTACGCGCAGTTTGCCGCCAAAGGGGTTGTGGAGCCGTTGGGGCCGTATCTTGAGAAGAGCTCACTCATCAAAAAAGAGGACTTCTACGGCGAAGCAATTCGGCCATTCGTGTTCAAGGGCGAGCTTTACGGCATTCCGCAAAACCTGTCCAGCCTCGTGGTCTACTACAACAAAAACTTGTTCGATGAGGCCGGACTTCCCCACCCCAAGTCCACCTGGACTTGGGACGAGTTTGTCTCGACGGCCAAAATGCTGACCAAGGATCGCGACGGCGACGGGAAGATGGACGTGTACGGGCTCGGTACCGAAGTTTCGCTCCAACGCCTCATCCCGTTTGTGTGGCAAGCGGGCGGCGAGATCGTGGATGACGCAGAAAACCCCACAAGCTTGAACCTCGGCGACCCAGGATTCCAGAAAGCCCTCCAGTGGTTTATCGACCTGCGCGCCGTGCACAAGGTGATTCCGGATCAGGTCGAAGAAAAGAGCGAGGACAGCGAGACACGATTCCAAAACGGGCGCACCGCCATGTTCTTGAATAGCCGCCGCGGCGTGCCCACCTATCGCGAGATTACAGGCTTTGAATGGGATGTTGTGGCCCTGCCCGTCGGCAAGCAAGCCGCCGGAATCCTCCACGCGGACGCTTACTTTATGCCGAAGGCGGCCAAAGACAAGGCCGCGGTCTGGAAGTTCATTGAGTTTGCCAACTCCAAGGAAGGACAAGAAATTGTCGCGGCGTCGGGCCGTACAGTGCCCTCGATCCGGGCGGTGGCCGAGTCGCAAGCCTTCCTCGACCCCTCGCAAAAGCCCGCCAACAGCAAGGTGTTCCTCGAAACCCTGCCCACCATGCGAGCGGTGCCCGTCAATGAAAACTGGGTGGACCTGGAATCCACCGCCACAGAAGAACTGGAGCGAGCGGTTTACAGCGGATTGAAAGCGTCGGAAGTGACCAAGACCCTGAAGGAACGAACGGACGGCGTGCTGGCAAAGTGAAGCTCGGGCGACGCGACGCCGCCCACCTCCGGCTCCTGATTCCGCTTGGCGTCGGCCTGATGCTGCTGTACATCGGGCCGGCGCTGGCCTCGTTGCTTCTGTCGTTCACGCACTACGATGGGCTGAGTTCGCCGCAGTCGGCGGGTCTCGAAAACTACGCGGCGCTGACCGATGATCGCGTGTTCCTCCGGGCGGTGGCCAACACCTTTTGGTTTCTCGCCATTGCGCTGCCCTTAAAGCTCGCGCTGGCCTGCGTGCTGGCCATGTGGTTACAGTCACGCAAACCCGGCACGGGCGCGGCCCGTGCCGCCGTCTTCCTGCCGAGCGTGATCCCGGACCCAGCGATGGCGTTGGTGATGCTGTGGATCTTCAATCCGCTCTACGGGCCGCTCAATTTGTTGCTTCAACAGTTCGGAATCGCCCCCCCGATGTGGCTCGCCGACCCTAAGTCGGCCCCGTGGGTGTTTGTTTTATTGTCGCTTTTTCAAATCGGCGAGCTCTTTGTGGTGCTCATGGTCGCGCGCATGGAGATTGCGGGCGAGCTATACGAAAACGCGAAGCTCGCGGGTGCCGCTCGGTGGGCCCAGTTTTGGCATGTCACGTTGCCGCAACTCGCCCCGTGGATGTTTATTCTGGGCGCTCGCGACATGATGATGAGCCTGCAGTCCACCTTCACGTTTTCGCACATGATGACGCAGGGGGACCCCTACTACTCGACCATGTTTATCGGCCTGATCATCTACGAAGAGGCGTTCGACCGGTTCCGATTCGGGTTGGGATCGGCCATGATGGTGGTCGCGTTCTTGCTCTGCCTGGCGGTACTTGGCCTCGTACGAACCGGGCTGCGGCGATGGAGGTACCACGTTGACCTTTAGGTCCCTGGGCTCGTTGCTGGCGCGCCTCGCGGTGATCGCCCTGTTTGTTTCGCCGATCTACTGGATCTTCGTATCGGCGATGCGCAAACCCGGCTTACCACCACCGCGGACGGTCGAGTGGCTTCCTGCCGAGTGGAGCCTAGACAACTTTGCGCGGGTATTCGAGCTCATCCCCATGGCGACTTATCTGCAAAACTCGCTGCTGGTTGGCGCGGTGGCCGTGCCACTCACTTTGCTCGTCGGCTCGATATCGGGCTACAGCATCGCGCGACTTTCGCCCGCGCTACGGGGCCGAATCGTGGTTCTGCTGATCGTCGCGCAACTGCTGCCGCTCATCGCGTTATGGTTGCCGCGGTTCTTCTTGGTTAAGCATTTGGGGTTGCTCGACACGCTCACCTCGCTCGTGCTCCCCGTGGCCGTCGGCTCGTTGCCGCTCTATGTCCTGTTGTTCTATCGCTCCTGCCTTTCGGTTCCGGCGGAGGTGTACGAAGCCGCTGAGCTCGATGGCGCGCCACCCCTCATGGCTTGGCAGCAGATGGCGATGCCGCTGATCCGCCCGACCACGCTGGCTGTGACTGCGTTTTCGTTTCTGTTCTATTGGGGCGATTTCGTGTGGCCACTGCTTTTCCTAAAGTCGCCGGACAACTACACCGTGAGCGTCGGCATTCTGCAATTGCAGCAACTCGACAAGTCGAACTGGCCGCTACTCATGAGCGCGAGCCTCATTTTGGTGCTCCCCTCGGTGCTGGTGTTTCTGCTGGTGCAGCGCTCGTTCTTGCGCGGCAATTTGCTCAGCGGCAGTAGCGGCTGGTAGCCGCGACTTACGACGGGGCCGGTCCGTCATAATAAAGATTCTCCATGCGCACCAAGGTTGAAATTGCCAGTAGCTTCGCCTCGACGGCGGACCTTGGGCGAGCGCAACGGTTCTTTTTTGTCGGTATCGGCGGCGCGGGGATGAGCGGGCTGGCGCACATGCTCATGCGGCGCGGCTACCAAGTAGCCGGCAGCGATAGCACCGATTCAGCCGTGATTGACGCCTTGCGCGCGGCGGGAGCCAAAGTTCAAATCGGCCACGACAACGGCTGGGTGATGCCTGGCGACGCACTGATTCTCACCGACGCGATCGACCTGAACGAGTCCCCCGAGGTGCAAGACGCGCGCCGCGGCAACAACCCGATCTTTCGACGGTCACAGCTCTTGGGCTGGTTGCTGGATGGCAAGCGCGTCATTGCCGTGACCGGCACTCACGGGAAAACCACGACCACCGGATTGGTCGCGAGCGCTTTGCTGGCCGGAGGGCTCGACCCCACCGCGATTGTGGGCGCGGAGGTACCTGACTTCGGGGGCGCGGTGCGCGAAGGCGCGGGCGATTGGGTCGTCATTGAAGCCTGCGAGGCCTACGACAGCCTGCGCGATCTTCCCGCCGAAATCGTGGTGCTCACCAACCTTGAGCCCGACCATCTCGATTTTCACGGCGACTGGGAGTCGCTCCTCGCCAGCGTGAATTCGTTCGTGAGCCAAGCTTCGACGCTGGTGTATTGCAAAGACGATGCCGGAGCGTGCGAGGTAGCTGCCGGGTTCGCCGGGACTCTGCTGCCCTACGGCGCCGAAGGTTGGGATTCGCCGGATTCGCAGCTCATGCGCATGCCGGGCCGACACAATTGGCAGAATGCGCGCGCGGCCCTATCCGTGGCCCACCACTTGGGCGTGGGGGCCGAACCCGCGCTGCGCGCGGTGCAAACCTACAGCGGCGCCGAGCGTCGGTTGCAACTGCTCCGCGAAGGCGAGATCGCCGTTTTGGACGATTACGCTCACCACCCCACCGAGATTACGGCCAGCATCGAGGCGGTTCGTTCGCGCTACGCGGGCCGTCGCGTCGTGGTGGTCTATCAACCGCACCTTTACTCAAGAACTCGCGATTTTCTGCCCGAGTTCGCGCGCACACTCAGCGCCGCTGATCTGCTGGTGATCACCGACATTTACCCCGCTCGCGAGGCTCCGATGCCCGGCATGAGCTCGGCGCGGATTGCCGAGCAAGTCACCTGCGAAGTAGTGTACGTGCCCAGTCGGCACCGCTTACCGACCGAAGTCCGCAAGCTGGTTCGCGCCGGAGACGTGGTCGTCGGCATGGGCGCGGGCAACATTTCCGAGTTTGGTCCGGCGTTCTTGGCCGAGCTCGATCGCCCCGCCGCGCCGCAACTGGTGGTGCTGTACGGCGGCGATAGCGCCGAGCGCGAGGTGTCTTTGCACAGTGGCCGCGCCGTGGCCAACGCTCTCTCCACTCAGTATTCAGTTCGACTGCTGGACGCCACTGAACTTCTTCTCGGCCAGCGCGATCTAGCTCCGCTTACCGGGGTAAATCGCCCCGATTTGGCGGTGCTGATGACCCACGGCAACCGCGCCGAAGACGGCGCTCTGCAAGGATTTTTGGAGCTGATCGGTGTTCCCTACACCGGGCCTGGAATTCAATCCAGCGCCCTGGCCATGGACAAGGAAAAGACCAAGGAGATTCTGCGCGCCGCCGGATTGCCCGTCCCGCCTGGGGTGCAGGTGACGGCAAATGAGGACCCGCAGCACGCGGCCGAACGCGTGCTCCGCGAGGTGGGCGGTGATGAATGGGTGGTCAAGCCCAACGCCCAGGGCAGCACCATCGGCGTGACGTTCGTCAATCGCCCTGAGGACCTCGCCGTGGCAATCGCTAAGGGGCTGCACTACGATAGTTCGGTGCTGGTGGAGCGTCGTCTGCGCGGCATGGAAATCAGCACGCCCGTGATGGGCGATCGCGCTCTGATTCCGGTCGAGATTGCCCCGACCGGCGGCAAGGATTACGACTTTGAATCGAAGTACACACCCGGCGCGACCGAGGAGATTTGTCCGGCTCGTTTGCCCGAGGAAACCATGCGGCTGGTCAGCGACCTCGCCCTCCGCACACACCAATTGCTCGGCTGCCGCGGGGTCACTCGCACCGACATGATCGTCACCGCCGAGGGGCCGATCATTCTGGAGATTAACACCTTGCCCGGCATGACCCCGACGAGTCTGGTTCCGAAATCGGCCGAGACGGCGGGCATGAGTTTTGCCGAGCTTTGTCAATGGATTGTGGAGGATGCCTTAACTTTTTATGGCGCGAAAGCCCGCTAACCCCAACCGCTTGCTCGCCGGTTTGATCGCGTTCAACTTGATCTGCGGGGCGATGTGGAGCCCGGCGACCGCCCCGCAAAAGCTGCGCGTACTGGGCGCGCCCGCCGGCGACGAAAAGCGCATCGCCGAGCGGCTCCGCAAATACGAAGGCGTGCCGAGTCGCCAGATTCAGAACGCGCACTTGGCGCAGGTCATCATGCCCAACTCCGAGATCGCCTCGGTCGAGTCGAGCATCAACCTGCTGGGGCGTGGCGTGATCATCCTGAAACTGCAAAAACCAGTGGCGACCATAACCGGCACCAAGGGCGCGCTCGCCAACGATGGCACTGTTTTTCAGCTTAGCCGCGATGGCTCGACGCTGCCGACCCTTACCGTTCACCCGGACATGCTGGGCGCGGCGTGGATTCCGGCCGGGCAATGGCCCGCCGAGCGGATGGCGTGGCTGATCCAGCAAGTAGTTTCCTGGCAACCCGACAACGCGTGGAAGTTCGACATCGACAGCCGCGGCGTGATGAGCTTCCGCGGGAACGAGAAGGCCACTGTGATCGTCGGAACACCTGTTGATCTCCAGAAAAAGTGGTCGAGATTCTCCGAGGAAATGGCGAAGCAGGTAACACTTTTGGAGAATGTTTCGGAAATTAATGTTTCTGCACCCACCGATATCGTGACGAAGCGTTAAAACATGAAAAGACCCGACATGAAGAATCCGTTTAACGTGAGCCAAACCATCAAATCGCCGGTGATTACCATCAGCCTGATGTGTTTGATGTTGGGTGTGATGACCACGAGCGCGATCCGCACAAACCGCGCGCGGGCCGATATCCGCCGCGACCCCAACGTCGCCGCGCGGCTCGACGTCAACGACAACCAAACGCAGGAAGAAGTGGCCAGTCTTCGCCGAGAAGTGTCTAAGTTGCGCGAGGAAAACACGAAGTTTCAGGCGGCTCTTTCCAAGGAAACCGACCAAGCCAAGGTCATCTACGAGAGCGCCGAGAACCTCAAATTGTTTGCCGGACTCACCGAGGTGGTCGGCCCGGGCGTGCGCATCACTCTGCGCGACGCCCCGAACGCGAAAGAGGATTTCGTGGAAGATAAAATCATCCACGACACCGACATCCTGAAGGTGGTCAACGAGCTTTGGAACGCGGGCGCCGAGGCGGTTTCGGTCAACAACAATCGCGTGGCGCTCGGCACGAACTTCCGGTGCGTTGGCTCGACTATCCTGGTGGATAGCGTGCGTATCGCTTCGCCGATTGTGATTCAAGCGCTGGGCGATGCCAAGTCGCTCAAAGGCGCCATCGAGATGCCGGGCGGCATTCACGCCGAGATCACGGCGATTGACCCGCGCATGATGGAGATTGTCCTGGTGGACAAGATGATGCTGCCGGCGTATTCGGGCAGCACCGAAAAGAAGCATGTGAAAACTGTCGAGGTGCCGAAGTGATCCTCATTCCCGTGTTCGCCCTCATCTTGGGCCTGCTCATCGGGCTTCTGCCGAGTCAAGACTTGCGCGGCCCGGCCGGGGTGTATCTGGCGGTGGCTTGCCTGGCCGGACTTGACACCGTGTGCGGCGGCATCAAGAGCAATTTCGAGGGGCGGTTTGCGGCGGATGTGTTCGTCAGCGGCTTCTTCACCAACTGCCTGCTGGCGTTCTTTTTAGCGTGGATGGGCGACCAAATTGGGGTGGACATCTTCCTGGTTTGCGCGCTGATTTTCGGTCAACGCATCTTCAACAACCTCAGCCTGATTCGACGGCACTTGCTGCAAAGCTACAACGATTGGAAGAAGCGACGCGACGTGGACGCAAGCCTTTCGACCTAGTTTGAACTGAGTTCCAGCGAATCGCCGCGGCCATCCGTCACAATAGATAGGATGTGCAGGCTGTCGTCTGCCTCCCCCGGAGACCCTCCCTCTTGAGCTACGCTGAGCACAACAATCGCCGCTTAGAACAATTCATCGTCCTCCTTTTTATCGCCGCGCCGCCCGTTGGTGGGCTCGTGTTGCTGTATCAAGTGTTGCAGGATAATGCACGGTTCCTCGCCACCATTGGCTGGCTGGCCTACCTGGTCGCCATCGTGGGCGCGCATATCAAGTGGGTTCGTCCCTACTTCCGCCGCTTCCCCATCGTCACCGGCTACAAGGAGCTGTTCACTCGCACCAAGATGATCCTGCCGCGGCACCGGTCCTTGGTCAACAAGGCGGTTCGCACGCGTATTCTGCGGTCCATTTATCGCTGGGCGGTGTTCTTCGCGATCATCCCGTTCTTCGTGGGTATGTACAACTTGTACGGTCACCACTTTGTATGGTTCATGGGCATGTGGCTCCTCGCGGGCATGGGCATCACCGTTGGTTATCACCGCACGGGCACCCACCCCAGCTACAAAACCAACCAAGTCGTGCGCGGCGTTGTGCTCGCCATGGGCAGTTGCGCCATGCAGGGTCCGGCGGGCGAGTGGATGAAGAAGCACACCAAGCACCACGCCTTTGGCGAAACCAGCGTGGACGTGCACAGCCCGTACGTGTTTGAGGATTCAAAGCGCGCGATTTGGTGGGAGCAATTCATGGGCTTCATGCACAGCTTCGTCATGTGGGCGTTCCGCGAGCCGAGCCTGCGCAAGCCGATGAACATGACGATGGAAGAGTGGCGTGCGCACATGCTGGCGCACCCGCCGAAGCTCGAAGATTTCCGATTCCGCGAGGAAGATCGCGGTCACTGGGAGGTGCGAAACCCCGCCGGTGAAGTGATTGTCACGACCGACACCATTCTCAAAAAGCGATGGGCCGGATTCGTCAACGATATCGTCGAGATTGAGAAGGACAAGACCGTGGCCCTCATCAGCCACCCGGTGGTCTACCTCACCATTCTCGGCCTGAGCTTCTACATCCCCTATGCCCTTGGCGGCATTAGCGTGTGGGAATCGCTCACCCGACTTTTGTTCATGAATTGGTCCACATTCTGTGTCAATTCGGTTTGTCACCTGTGGGGTGAAAAGCCATTCGACACGCCGGACAACGCGCGCAACAACGCCGTCATCGAAATTCTCGCCTGGGGCGAGGGCGGTCACAACACGCACCACAACGCGGCTCTCTGGGCCAAGCACGGCGTGTTCGGCTGGCAGTTCGACCCGAGCTACTGGTTCATTCGCGGCCTAAAGAGCGTGGGCCTCGCCAAGGACTTAAACATGCCCACAAACTTGCAGTTGCTGCGAGCCTGGCGCGAATGGCGCAAACGCGAGCCGTGGATGCAGGGATATCCGGTCAGACCTAAACATATCATTGGTGAGTTGCCGAGCAACCCGCCCAAGGCAAAGGTAAGTTAATCCCCTTTTCCCCAACTTTTCCCACCCGGAAGTACAACTTTCCGGGTGTTTTTTCGTTCGCCACCCCCTCGCCGCCAAGTAAGATAGAACCTATTCTATGAGCCAATTACTTGTGTTGGACCTCGGCTCGTCGCAGGCCCGTTTAGCCGCCTTCCACGTCGGCGCGTCCGGAGAGCTGGACGCCCTCGCGGTGGCGCAGATTCCCTCGGAGGGCGTGAGCAAAGGCGTGGTGGTGGACCTCGACGGCGCGACCGCGACCATCTCCACGCTTGTGCAAGAATTGCGCAAAAGCATAGCGATTTCTGAAGATGCGCCCGTGATCTGTGCGATCGGCGGCACCGATGTTGAGGGCTCAAATGCCCAGGGCCTGATCCCGATTTTCCCGAACACCCGCGCCATCACGCGCGACGACGTGTTCCAGGTGATCAATCACTCGCGGCAAGCGCCCACCCCGACGGGTCGCGAAACGATCCAGGCGATTCCGCGCGAGTTCCGCATCGACGGCAAGAAAGGCATTGTCCGCCCGATTGGCCGCACCGGTGGCCGGCTCGAAGTCGTGACGCACATCGTCACGGCCGACGCCGCGCACGTGCAGAACATCCAGCGCATCTGCCGCATCGCGGGCCTCACCGCCAACGAACTCGTGCCGGTTGCGATTGCCGCCGGTGCCGGGGTGGTGGATCCGAACGCCGCCACGCAAGGCGCGATGGTGGTGGACTTCGGCGCGGAGACGACTAAGGTCGCCATTTTCGCCGGTGGCGTCATCGCCTACCAGGCCGTGATTCCCCTCGGCGGCAAGGCCGTAACGAGCGACTTGATGGCCCTCCTTAAGTGCAACGAGGCCGAAGCAAACCGGCTCAAAACGCAGGAAGCCAGTGCGCTCTCGGGCAAGGTGCAAGAAGACGACACGGTGGAAGTGCTGCAGCAGGGGCAAGACCTGCATCGCCACTTGCAACGGCGGGTGCTTTGCGAAATCGTCGAGAGCCGCATGCGAGAAATCCTCTCCTTTGCCAAGCTGAACTTGGACAAAAGTGGGCTTTCCGGGTTGTTGCCGGGCGGCGTGATCCTCACCGGGGGCGGCGCTCAACTTCCGGGCTTGCCGCAATTGGCCGAGCAGATCCTCCCGAATATGAAGGTTCGTGGCGGAGTTCCCTCCGTGACGGGTACCTTCTCACAGGAATTCAAACGTCCAGACCTCGCTAGTGTAGTAGGTTTGGCCCGATTTATGGCCGATTCTGCCGCCGATGAGGAGTTCGCACCCGTCGCCGGTGAGCAAAGTTGGACCGTTAAAATTACGACTGCCCTCATGGGCAAATTGAAGTCAAATCGATCGATTCAGTAAGGTTTCGGTCAAATTGTTGGATGGTAAGTAAGCAGATGTCGACCGCAGTAATTAAGGTAATTGGCGTAGGTGGTGGTGGCTCAAATGCCGTCAACCGCATGATCGAGGCGGGAATCCAGGGAGTGGAGTTTATCGCGATGAACACCGACGCCCAGGTTCTGGAGCGCAGTTTGGCCCCGACCAAGGTGCAACTGGGCAACAACCTCACCCGCGGCCTTGGCGCGGGCGGCAACCCCGAGATCGGGAAGAGTGCCGCCGAAGAAAGCAAGAACGAAATCCGCAAGGTCATTGACGGCGCGGACATGGTCTTTATCACCGCCGGTATGGGCGGCGGAACCGGTACCGGCGCCGCGCCCGTGGTCGCCGATTTGGTCCGTGAGAGCGGCGCTCTCGCCGTGGCCACCGTTACTCGACCGTTCACCTTCGAAGGTCCGAAGCGACGCAAGCTTGCTGAGCAAGGCCTTATCTCGCTGATGGGTCGCGTGGACACCCTGATTACGATTCCGAACGACAAGCTGATGAGCGTGGTGGAACGCAAGACCACCCTCACCGAAGCCTTCCGCGTAGCCGACGACGTGCTGCGTCAAGGCGTGCAGGGCATCAGCGATATCATCACCGTCCCCGGCCAGATCAATGTTGACTTTGCCGACGTGCGCGCCGTGATGACCAATGCCGGTCCGGCGCTGATGGGCATTGGCTACGGCGTGGGCGAAGACCGCGCGCTGCAAGCCGCGCAAACCGCCACCAGCAGCCCGCTTCTGGAGCAGACGATCAACGGCGCCAAGGGCCTGTTGGTCAACATCACCGCCAGCGAAGACTTGACGCTTGCCGAAAGCAGCCAGGCGATGGAGTACATCCACCAGATGTGCGATGCCGAAGACGCGGCCATCTACTTTGGCCTCGTGGTTGATCCGACCATGGGCGACACGGTGCGCATTACGGTGCTCGCCACGGGCTTCTCGCCACAAGGTGATAGCCGACGCGTGGTTGAAGCGGCTTACCGCTCGACCCCCGAAGTGACGGCGAGCTCGGTGCAAGCCGTGATTCCGCCGGCCACCAAGACCGACGAACCGGAAATCCCGTCGTTCGTCGCCCCGACGCCGGAGCCGACTCCGGCCGCGCCGAGGGTCGAACCGGCCATGGAGCGATTCAAGCAGTCGCAAGTCTCGCCGAAAGAAATCTGGGAGAAGGCCAGCGCCGAACGCCGCAACGAGGCCAAGAGCGCCGACGAAATCTTCAGCCAAGAAGACCTGGACATCCCCGCCTTCCTGCGCGAGCGCAAGAAGAACGGCGAATAATCACTCCGCCTCGCCCGCCACGTCCAACAAAAAATCGCCCTCGACTCACCAGAGCCGAGGGCGATTTTGTGATCTAAACCAACTGGGCTTACCAATACTTCCAGGCGCTGTTGGCGAGGATGAAGATGCCGAGGCCAAGGTTGGTCACCAAGTGAACCACCACGCACGCCCACAGGCTCTTGGTCCAGTTAAGATACAGACCGCAGAACGCGGAGTACAGGACCGCCGGCAGCCACTCGGGGTGCGAGAAGCCGAACACCGCATTGACAATGGCAAACGCGCCCCAACTGAACACGCCCACCGGAATGTTGCTGAAGTCCTTGTCGGTGGCGTAGCGCAAGGCAAATGAACGCCAGAAAATCTCTTCCATGATAGGCACCACCAGGGCGAGGCCGATCATGCGGAAGGTGATGAACACGTAGGCGAACGCGGGATTCGCCATTTCGGTGAACGGATTGAAGCTTGAGCGCTCGCCGACGCGGCCGTAGCTCACACGCTCTTCGATGAGGATCCACATTCCCAGCAGGAGCAATCCCCAAAATACCGACCAACCCAGCCATTTTTTGTCGGCCTTGATTTCGCTGAGCGGACCCTTGGCCGCCCACACAAGGAACCCGACGGCGATGACCTTGGCGATGTAGATCGCTGGGTAGGCCTCCTTAAAGTTCCCCTCCAGCTGGGTGAGGATCATAAACACCGCCATCGGCAGCACATAGGGGAGCCAGTTGTATTTCTGGAAAAGCTTAGTTAGCATAAGCGGGTTTTGTTGAGCCTCGATTACTTGCGCCATAAGGTACCCGAATGGGTCAAGTGTTCATAACGCAATTATTGGGCCGAAAACTCCAATTCCTTGGCATTTTGTGCTATCTTCTGCGCATGAAGAAGGCATTTGCACTCTCTATTCTGGCCGTCATTGTCGTCGGCTGTGGCGCCGGGAAGCCTGGCATTGTCGGTGATTGGGATGTTTCGGGTCTCGATGCTCCGGGCATGCCGTCGGGCAGCAAGGCAACAATGGCCTTCCAAGATAAGGATTTTAACCTTACATTCAAAATGTCGCAGAATGGTCCGACCGGCAAGCCGATCAATCTGACCATGATTTACGGCGGCACCTATGAAGTCAAGGGCGAAGACCTGACGATGAAGTTCACCTCGTTCGATGCGAAGTCGGACGACGCGGCGGTTCAAAAGATGCTCGAAGGCAGCCTCGCGGCGGGCAAGCAGACCATGCTCGACAACATGAACAAGACCAACTCGGGCAAACTCGCATGGGATGGCGAGGACAAGGTCACGATGAAGTCCAAGAACAATCAGGACCTCGTTCTGGTCCGCGTCAAGAAGTAAGCCAGAACTGCTAAAATAGGGGGCAATGCCCGAACTGATCGCTCAGTCCCTGATTCGCGACGTGCCGGACTTTCCGAAGGCCGGCATTGTCTTTAAGGACATCACCCCCGTCCTCCAAAGTCCCGCTGGAACCCAGCAAGTGGTGGAAGAAATGGCCGCCCTCGCCCGCGTTCACCAGCCGGACGTGATCATCGGCATCGAAAGCCGCGGATTCCTTTTTGGTGTGCCCCTCGCCATGGCGTTGGGGCTGCCGTTCTCCATGGCCCGCAAGTTGGGCAAGCTGCCCTACGACCGGATCAGCGAAGAATACGAACTGGAGTACGGCACCAACACGATTGAAATGCACACCGACGCGGTGAACCCGGGTCAACGTGCCTACATTGTTGATGACCTGCTGGCAACCGGCGGCACGGCCGCCGCGGCGGCACGCCTGGTCGAGCGTCTGAACGGTCAGGCGTGCGGCTTTGGCTTTATGGTCGAACTCTCCTTCCTGGGCGGTCGCGAAAAACTTGGCGACATGCCCGTTGACGCCCTCATTCGGTACTAAACTCATGCGATCCCCACGATCTCTTTCCGTTCTCGGCCTTAGCCTCGCGCTCTCGCTGGCCTTCGCCCAAAAGGCGGCCGCGCCCAAGGTGCTCACCGTTGATGACCTGCTCAAGGCGGCCAAGACCTATGACCAAAAGGAAGTCAAGGTCTCGGGCAAAATCGACCGCCTGGACCTGAAGACCAGCAAGAAGGGCAACAAGTACACCACGCTTTCGCTGGTGGGCAAAGACCCTAAGAAGTTTGTGAAGGTCTACATGAAGGGCCACCCCGACGCCAAATTGAAGCTGGCCAAGGGCAAGATGATCACCGCTTTTGGCAAGTACGCGGTCGAAAAGAAGCTCGGCGATTCGATCTTTAAGAACGAAATTGATGCCTCCAAGGTGGACGGCAAGAAGTACGGCATCACCGCCAACTGACGTTGAGCACCCTTCTCCGCCCCGACTCGCTCCTGCAAAATCCCCGACCAAAAACCGCTCGGGGAACCTACTTTATTCAGACCTGGGGTTGCCAGATGAACGAAGAGGACAGCGAGCAAATTGGGCTGTACTTGCAGCAAATCGGGTTCCACCCGGCGGCTTCTCTACGCGAGGCGCAAGTGCTCTTGCTCAACACGTGCTCGGTGCGCAAAAAGCCCGAGGACAAGGCGTTTAGCCTGCTCGGCGAGATTGCCCTGATGAAAAATCAGCGGCAAGACCTGGTCGTCGGCGTCTGCGGATGCATGGCTCAGCTTCGCGCGAAAGAGATTCACCAGCGAGCGCCGCACGTGGACTTTGTTGTCGGCACGGCGCACATCGCCAGCATTCCTGGCCTGGTGGAAGAGGCGATTCAGCGCCGCAAGTTCGCCCAGCGACTCGACCTGCCCGAACGCAAAGGAGCGGTGGTCACCGACCTGCCGACTCGCGACGTCAACCGAGTCGGGAAGCTCAAGGCATTCGTGCCGATTCAGTACGGCTGCGACAAGTTCTGCTCGTTCTGCATCGTGCCCACCACCCGCGGGCGCGAGCGCAGCCGACCCACCGCCGATATCGTCAGCGAGGTCGAGCGGCTGGCCGCGCTCGGCACCAAGGAGGTGACGTTGCTCGGCCAAACCGTGAACTCTTACGGCAAGAACATGGAGGAGGGCAAGGTGCCATTCAGCGACTTGCTGCGCCAGGTCGCGGCGGTCAAGGGCATCGAGCGCATCCGCTACACCTCGCCTTATCCGCGCGACTTCCGCACCGATCTTATCGAGACCATCCGCGACGTGCCGCAGGTGATGGAGCACTGCCATATGCCGCTGCAATCCGGCGACAACGAGATGCTTCGGAGCATGAAGCGGCTCTACACGCGCGAGAGTTTCGGCGAGATTCTGGCCGAGATGAACGCGAAAATCCCTGGTTTGCTGATCACCACCGACCTCATCGTCGGGTTCCCTGGCGAGACCGAAGCGCAGTTCGAGGCGACCCTCTCGGCCGTGGCGGAGTTTAACTTCTACAGCTCGTACATGTTCATTTACTCGCCGCGTCCCGGAACTCCGGCGGCGGATCAGGAGCAGCTTCCCTACGCGCTCAAGCAGCGGCGGCTCAAGATTTTGGCCGACGCGCAGTTCGCCCAAACCCAGCGCATGAACGAGGCGTTTGTCGGGCAGGAGTTTGAGGTGTTGGTCGAAGGCCGCAGCGAAAAAACGCCCGAGTTGCTGCGCGGGTATTCGCGCAACTTCGTGATGACGCACTTCGCCGGGGACGCCGATCGGTTGCGCGGCGAGCTCGTCACGGTTCGCGTGACGGCGGGTTATAAGTGGGGCTGTATGGCCGAGCTCATTTGACCGCCAGATTCACAACCCGGATGAACTCCGCTCGCGTTAGCTGATCCGAATTCGCGGGGGCGATCTTCTCCGCCGCCGCGCCCAATCCGCGCATCGCGTTGGCCAGTGAATCGTCCACCGCATCCTCGACATCTCGGCGATCGGCGCGGCGACCGCCGCGCGTGACCGCACCCGAGCCGGTCGCACTGGCCGTACCCCACCCGTTTCCGCCCGAGATTGAGGTGCTCGCGCGGATTTCGGTCTCGTCGCGCTTGGTGTTGTAGTCCAGCGTGAGGGTCACGCTGATGGTGCCGGCGTGGCTGCTGCGCCACGAAACGTAGTTCGGGAAACGGTAGTCGTCAATGACATACTGCGCGTCGCGCTCGACGCTTCGGCGGCTGATATCGGGCAGGTCGCGGATGGTGACGCTGACCGAAGACCGGCCCAGTTGAATCCGGCGATCGGAGTTTTCGAACTCGGCGAGAATATCCCGCACCGGCGCCGGGTTTGTATTCAGGCTATTCGCCATCGTTTGGATGTTCGCGGGCTTGGCCATCACGAGCATCAAAATCGCATCGCGATCGTTGATCAATGCGGCTTGGCCGCGCTCGGGATTGACCGCCACCGAGACGTCGGTGAATCGGGTCGGCAGGTGCAGAACCTCCCATTTTTGATCCTTGCTCCAATCGGCAAAAGTGCCTGCGAACCCCTCGTGGGTAAAGCCAATCGCCAGCGCTTTGCTGCCGCGGCCCTGCAAGAGCACGCTACTGGTGCCGCCATCGGCGCGCACCAAACCCAAACCTTCGGGGCGAACCGTGCTGCGGACGGTGTTGTACTGCTTTTTGATCGTGGCGTCGGTGGCCACTCCGAGCTCAATCTTGCCCCACGACTTGCCGTCGAACTCGTCGGGCGTGGCCGTGAAGTTGGTTGCGGCGACGGTGACGCAAAGAGCAAGCGCGAAAAGTTTCACGCCCTGATTATAGGTCAGTTCTTGCGCTTGGGCGGCGGATCGATCATCAAATTTGGCGAATATTTGCTGCTCGGCGTGTGCGTGAGGTCGGCCAGTCGCGAGAGGAAAAGCCCCACCGAATCGCCGAAGACTTGGACGCTGACCTGCGGCTTCATGTCCGTGACCAGCGGGCCGACCGGCCCGATGAATCCCCACTGCGCCAGAATTTTCGCTTCGCCCTTCACAGCTTCGTCGAGGCCGGAGATCAACTTCGGATCGAACTTGGTCATGACCGGCGTCAGGCGGAATCCAGGCTTGGCCTTCATGTAAAGCAGGTAGTACGCGTGCACCACCTCGCTGCGGGTGATCGGCTTCTTCGGCTCCTTCACGCGATCGAAGGCGACCGCGCCCTGCACGTTCGAGGCTTGCTTCACCATCGTCGCCATCTTCGCGAACACCATGCTGGCTTCGGCGCGAGTCACAAACTGCGGGGCACCGGCCACGGCCGGAACCGCACCGAGCGCGACGACAAGCGGCAACAAGACTCTCATATTGTTTCGACGGCGCCCGAGGCGCGAATGGCCGACAATTCTTCGAGCGCGCGGCCCGTGCCAATGGCCACACAGTCAAGCGCGTTCTCGGCAATGTGCACCGGAATCTGGGTGACGTTGTGCAACAGCTGATCGAGTCCGCGCAACAGCGCTCCGCCGCCGGTGAGGTAAATCCCCCGCTCAATGATGTCGCTGGCGAGTTCGGGCGGCGTATCTTCCAGCACCGCACACAGCTTCTCCGCGATCTGGCGAACCGGGTCGCTGAGCGCCTCGCGAATCTCTTCGCTGCTCACTTCCACGGTTTTCGGCAGACCGGCAATAAGGTCGCGGCCACGAATCTCCATCCGCATTTCGGTTTGCAGCGGGTACGCCGAGCCGATTTTGACCTTGATCTCCTCCGCCGTCGGTTCGCCGATCATCAGGTTGTAGGTCGCCCGGATGTGGCGGATAATTGCGTCATCCAGTTTGTTGCCCGCCACGCGTAGCGATTGCGAGATCACGATGCCGCCGAGCGAAATTACGGCGATGTCGGTGGTGCCGCCGCCGATATCCACGACCATGTTTCCGCCGGGCGAAGAGATGGGCAAGCCCGCGCCGATGGCGGCCGCCATGGGCTCTTCAATGGTCATCGCTTCCCCGGCACCGGCTTGTTTGGCCGCCATAATCACGGCTCGACGCTCGACGTTGGTGACGCCGCTCGGAACACAGATCAGCACCTTTGGCTTGAAAAATCGACTGACGCCCGTGACCTTGTTGAGGATGTACTCGAGCATTTTCAAGGTCGTCGAAAAGTCGGCAATGACGCCATCTTTCAGCGGGCGGATGGCCTGGATGTTGCCCGGCGTGCGGCCCAACATTTCGCGGGCTTCGTTGCCCACGGCCAGCACTTTGCCGTTGTTCGAGCTAATTGCCACCACGGTGGGCTCGTTCATCACCACGCCCTTGCCCCGGCGGTACACCAGGATGTTGGCGGTGCCAAGGTCAATTCCAATTTCAGGGGCGAGTTTAATGGCCAAAGTACGTTCATTTTGGCACGAAAAGTTGCCTCAAAATGAACCGGAAAGATAATTCCTGCAACCTTTCGAAACTCATATCAGTATGATATCGTGATGAATCACAATCTGGAACATCGCAAGGAAATCTCGAAGGCAGCAATCTCGGGATGGCCCATGCTTTTCGTCAATTTCTGTCTTGTCCCGATCTGGCTTTACGCGCTGATCAACATCGAAAAGGGCGGCGGCCCCATGGTCGGCCTGCTCATTTTCATGTCGCTCGTCGGCACGTTCTTCCCCATCGGCTTCTTTGTCAACCAGCCTAACTTCGCCACGGCCATGACGCTGTTCGGCGAGTACAAGGGCACGGTGCGCGGCGACGGTTTCTACTGGGCGAACCCGTTTTTCACCAAGAAGAAAATCTCACTGCGGGCTCAAACCTTGAACGGGCAACAACTGAAGGTGAACGATCACGTCGGTAACCCGGTCGAGATCGCGGCCGTCATCGTGTGGGCCGTGGACGACACCTACAAGGCGCTCTTCGAGGTCGAAAACTACGGCGAATTTGTCGCCATGCAAAGCGAAACCGCCTTGCGTCACCTGGCCACGAGCTACCCCTACGACGCCGAGGACGATCAGATTTCGCTGATGCGCAACACCGACGAAATCGGCGATCACCTTCGCGAAGAGCTGCAGCAAAAGCTGTCGCTCGCCGGGATCAGCGTCATTGAGGCTCGCCTCTCGCACCTGGCCTACGCGCAGGAAATCGCTGGCGTCATGCTCCGCAAGCAACAAGCCGCGGCCATCATCTCCGCGCGACAGCGCATCGTGGATGGTGCGGTGGGCATGGTCGAAATGGCTCTCAAGCGCATCGAAGCCGATGGCTTGGTGGAAATGGACACCGAGCGCAAGGCGCAGATGGTCAGCAACCTGATGGTTGTGCTGTGCGGCGAAACCAACGCTCAGCCGGTCATCAATGCGGGCTCGCTGAACTAACCCATGGCCGACAAGAAGCCGTTCGCGTTACGGCTCACCCCCGAGGTTTTCGAAGCTCTCCAGCGACTTGCTGATGACGAGCTTCGAAGCCTCAACGGGCAGATTGAAATTCTGGTCCGCGAGGGGTTGCTCAAGCGCGGCTATATTCGTAAGCGGCGAGTGGCGTCGATTCCGGATCCGCCGGATTCGCAAGCGTAGACTGGTACACTGTTAAGGCATGTCCAGCACCTCCACTCGCCCGATTGAGCTCATCCCCACGGTTCAAATTTTGGGGACGCCGATCAGCACGTTGGACATGGAGCAGACGCTAGAGCAACTGCAAAAATGGATTCGCGAGGACACACCTCGGCTCGTCATTACCGCCGACGCCACCGCCCTGGTGATCGCCGAGGAGAAGCCGCGATTTCAGGAGGTGCTCCACAAAGCAAGCCTCATCACCGCCGACAGTGTCGGCGTGATTTGGGCGATGAAGCGGGCCGGCGTGAAGTCGCCGAGCAAGGTGAGCGGCGTTGAGATTGTGGATCGCCTGTGCGAGATCAGCAGCCGCACGGGCATTAAGCTGTATTTCATTGGCTCAGAGCCCGGCATTACCGATCGCGCCGCCGAAAAGATGCGACTCAAGTATCCCGGCGTCAACATCGTCGGCACGCATCATGGGTTTTTCCCCGCCGACAGCGACGAAGTGGTAGCGCAAGAGATTGCCCGCACCCAACCCGACGTGATTTTTGCCGCCATGGGCATGCCGCGCCAAGAGGAATTTATTCTGCGCACCATGGAGATCACCCGCGCGAAAATCGGGATGGGTGTCGGCGGCTCGTTCGACGTGTTCTCCGGCAAAACCAAGCGCGCGCCGAAGCTGCTTCAGGCGTTGCGGCTCGAATGGCTGTGGCGGCTCATGCTCAATCCGAGCAAGATCAGTAAGGTCAAGTCGCTGCCCAAGTTTGTGCGGCTCATCCTGACCCGGTCATGAAGATTTACACAAGGACCGGCGACGACGGTACCACCGGCCTGCTCGGCAACGAACGCCGCGCCAAAACCGACCCGATTTTTGACGCCATCGGCGCGGTGGATGTGCTCAACGCGCACCTGGGTTTGGCCGCGAGCATCGCCACGGAGGAGTTGCACAAGCAGCTGCAGGAGATTCAGTCCCGCCTGTTTGATCTCGGCGCGGAACTCGCCCAAATCGGAGCCACGCCCCGAACAATCGTCAGCGTACAAGAGGCAGACGTGGCGATTCTCGAATCTCAAATTGATGCGGCCACCGCCGAACTCGCGCCCCTTCGCAACTTTATCTTGCCGGGCGGAACCGAGCTCGCGGCCCGTCTGCACGTCGCCCGCACGGTATGCCGTCGCGCCGAGCGCGCGGCGCTGGCTCACGAGAATCGGCCTGAACTCCTTCGCTTTCTCAATCGTCTTTCCGATTGGCTGTTCGTCATGGCTCGCCTCGCGAACCATCGCGCCGATCGGCCCGACCACATTTGGCAACCTCGCACATGATCGCCCTCACACTTCCCCTCTTGCTCCTTCAACAAGATAAGCCCGCCGAGACGCAGCAAACGCCTGGACAATTTCTCAGTAAGGTGATTTTCCGGTACGCCGAGGCCAAGACCATTCAAGGCTCGTTCAAGTGCGTATCCACCGCCAACGGCTTGCGGGTGGAAGTGAATTCGGCGGTCGCGATTGAGCGCCCGAGCAAGGTGTATCTGCGCCAGGTGCGCGGCGGCGCGGTGCCGGAAGATACGGTGATCACCAGCGATGGCAAGAAGTTTAGCTACGACGCCCCGATTGAACTCAAGAACACGCGCGGCGAACGCCTCATGGAGTTTGTTTGGAAAGAAGGCGCCAAGGCGCCGATGTCGGTGGGCGAAGTGGTGCAGATCGGCCAGCAACGGCTACCCGATTACAGCGCGCCACTGTGGCTGATGATGAGCTACCGGATTGACCTAGAGTTCCTGCGTGGTTGCTGGGGTAAGGTCGCCTGGCAACAGGAATCCAATGGTCTGCTCTCGGTCGGCGGCACTTACAAGGAGTATCCGCTCGCCACCGAAGCCGGAACCTGGCAACTGTGGGCGACGCCGGAAGGCGACCTGAAGCGCTACGCCCTGAGCGTCCCGATTGTGGAAGGTGGCCGCCAAATCACCGTGTCCAACGTCTGGACAATCGACGTGAAACTGAACGCAGAAGTCGCGCCCGAAACCTTCAAACTAAAGTTCTAAAGCTGATGCAAAAGCCCTACACCGACCCGACCACTGAGGTAAATTACTGTTGTGGCTGACCAACACTGCGATTGTGTCCTTTTCTGCAAATTGAAGCAGGGCGATAAGGCGCGAGTGGTCGGAGTTCATGGCGAATCGCCGCTGGCCTGTCGCCTGCAGGAAATGGGCCTGGTCACCGGCACCGAACTCACGGTTGAGAAAGTGGCGCCGCTCGGCGATCCGGTCGAGATCAGTTTCCGCGGTCAAAGCCTCTGCGTGCGAAAGAACGAGGCGGACTTCCTGGAAGTTGAACGCATCGCGACGCTCTCATAATGTCGGCTGAGCCGATCCACGTCGCCTTTGTCGGCAACCCCAACGCGGGCAAAACTTCCCTTTTCAACGCTCTCACCGGCTCCAATCAGCGAGTCGGCAATTACCCAGGCGTCACCGTCGAGAAGGTTTCCGCGCGCATCGAACACAGTGGCGTGCGCCTGGAGTGCCACGACGTCCCCGGTCTCTACAGTAGCAACGCGGTTTCCGAAGACGAACTCGTCGCGTGGAACGCGATTCAAGGGCCGCCCGCGCCCGACGTACTGGTCTACGTGCTCGACATCACCAACCTGGAGCGGCACCTTTTCTTCTTTACTCAGCTTGCGGAGACGCGGCCCCGGCTCGTGGTCGCTTTGACCATGACCGACGCCCTGGCCAAAACGGGTGCCAAGTACAACCGCGACACGCTGGCGCAGCTGCTTGGCGTGCCTGTGGTGCCGGTCATCGCGCACAAGGGCGCGGGCGTCAAAGAGCTGCTCGACGCCATCGTCGAGGTGAGCCAAGCCGAAACCGGCGACAATGGCGTGCCGCTCAACCTCTCGACCGCCCAGCGCTACGAATATAGCGGTGAGGTACGCAAAGAGGTCATCGTGCCCGCGCCGAAGCCCGCCACCAGCACGACCAAGAAAATTGACCGCATTCTCACGCACCGCGTGTTCGGCCTCATCATTTTCGTCGGCATCATGTACCTGCTGTTCCAGTCGATCTACACGCTGGCGGGGCCGGTGCAAGGCTGGATTGAGGATTTCTTTGGCTGGCTTGGCGGCAAAGTCGGCGGCTGGACCGAAGGCAACCCCATGCTACAAAGCCTGCTCGTGGATGGCCTCATCGCGGGCATCGGCGGCGCGCTCGTTTTTCTGCCGCAGATTGTCATTTTGTTTGCGCTGATCGCCGCGCTGGAAGGCAGCGGTTACCTTGCGAGGGCGGCGTTCCTGATGGACAAATTGCTCGGTTGGTGCGGCCTCAGTGGGCGGGCCTTTGTGCCGCTGCTGAGTAGCTTCGCCTGCGCGATTCCGGGCGTGATGGCGGCGCGCGTGATGCCCGATCCCAAGAGTCGCTTGGCGACAATTTTGGTCGCCCCGCTCATGAGTTGCTCGGCGCGATTGCCGGTTTACATCTTGCTGATCGGCGCGATTATTCAGCCGCAGTTCGGCTCGGGCTGGGCCGGATTCACGCTTTTCGCCATGCACCTGCTCGGCCTTTTGGTCGCGATCCCGGTGGTGCTCGTGCTCAATCGCGGCGTGCTCAAAGGCAAGCGCCTGCCGTTCGTGCTGGAACTTCCCCGCTATCAGTGGCCGAAACTCCGCGACGTGTGGATTTCGATGTACAGCCGGGCGAAGGTGTTTGTCACCACTGCCGGAACCGTCATCGTCGCGATGTCAATCCTCATTTGGGCGACCACCTACTTCCCGCGGTCCGAAGGCCGACAAGCCGAGTGGCGAGCCGAGTACGCCCAGCAAGCGCCGGCCTTCCGCGAGGCAGTCTCCGAGGAGAATTTCCTGGCCGAGCGTACCGCGGAGAACAGCTACCTAGGCCAATTTGGCCGCGCGATTGAACCCGCCTTCCGTCCGCTGGGGTTCGATTGGCGACTCAGCACGGCGATCGTCGCCGCGTTCCCCGCGCGCGAGGTTGTGGTGTCCTCCATGGGGATCATCTTCAGCCAAGGCGCGGAGCAAGACGAGGAATCGGCCGACCTACGCCGGACGATGCAAGAAGCGCGTTGGCCCGATGGCCGCAAGCTTTTTACGCCCACCACGGCGGTCGGGTTCATGGTGTTCTTTGCGCTCTGCTGCCAGTGCATGAGCACGCTCGCGGCGGTGAAGCGCGAGACCAACGGCTGGAAGTGGCCCGCTTTCATGTTCTTCTACATGACCGCGCTCGCCTATCTCGGCGCGTGGATTGTCCAACTCGTCGGGTAACAAAAAAGCCGGAGTGAACTTCACTCCGGCTCTTTTGTTGTGCGGACCTTACTTCGAGGAAGCCGACTTCTTCGAGAGTTCGAGGATCACTGAGACCGCCGGATCGGGCTCGCTCAGTCGCACTTGGTTCTTCACCTTCACGTCCGGGCTCACGCCATTGCCTTCCAAACGCACGCCCTTGATGGTCACGTAGTCTTGGAACGGGAATTGAATTTGGAAGCCATGCTTGAGCGGCCACATCATCGAGGCCAAAACGGCTCCGGCGCTGCGCTCGCCAAGGATCGTGGCGCCGGCGGCATCGCGCGCGCCCGCGGCGTAGATTTCGCTGGCCGAACCCGAACCGCCATTGATCATGCAGATGAGTTGACCGGCGAACGGCTTGGCCGAGGTGCCTCGGGTCGGTCCGACGCGGAGCTTGCTGAATTCGGCGAGCTTCACCCAGTCGGTCGCGCTGCCCTTTGTTTCTTCGACAAATCGATCCACCACCGAGCGGCTGATGAACACGCCGGTTTTGGCCGTGCTCGGCATGGTTTGGGCCATCAGGTGCTGCATCGCGACCACCAGGCCGCCGCCGTTCCCGCGAAGGTCAACCGCGAGAGTCTTCGCGCCCTTGTCGGCAACTTCCTTCATCAGGGTTTCGACGAGCTTGAAATCGTAGGTCATGAAGCTCGGGATTTTCAGCACCGCGACGTCGGCGTTGAGCCACTTCAGCTCTTCCTTTTGCAGGGTGCTGAACGCACGTCGAGTGACCGTGATCATGTCAACCTTGCCGTTCTTGCCGCGCTTGACCTTCAGCTGCACCTTGGTGCCTTCGTCGCCGCGAAGCGAACCCGGACCGGTCGGCTTCTTGCCATCGGCTTCCATGATGATGTCGCCCACTTCCAGACCTGCTTCCGAGGCGGCCGAACCTTCGAACACGAACATGATCTTCATGCCCTCTTCGACAACTTCGGGCTGAATGCCGAGGCCGACCATCTTGCCGGTGCGTTGGAAGTCCGCGGCTTCCGGCGTGTTGAACACGATGTGGCTTGCGCCAAAGCGGTTGATCGCCGAGTTGACGGCTAGGCTAAACGCGGTCGCGGTTTCGGCCTTGTCCAGCGCTGCTTGCTGGGTCTCCAGATACTCCGGCCACTTCTTAAAATCGACGCCCGGGATGAACGCGTTGTTGAGCAGGATGTTGTTCAGCTGTTCGAGAACTTCCTTCTTCTGCTCGGGCGTGATCTTGCCCTTTTCCACCGGGACGGTGCTGGTGCTTTGGGCAAAGGCGGGGGCCGCCATAACGGCGACCGAGGCAACAATGGCGAGACTGCGCAGAGTTTTCATGTTGTTTGTCAAATCCTTACCCATTACTATATGGTGTTTCGAGGCAAGTTTGTTACTAGTTGTTCCAGCCTAGACCGATGATCCTACGCGCAAGTTCAAAATAAATGATCAAACCCGTTGCATCGACCAAGGTCGAGATGAACGGCGCGGACATCACGGCGGGGTCAATGCCGGCGCGTTTTGCCCCAATCGGGAGGAGCGAGCCAACCGTCCCGGCCCAGATAATGACGAGCGGCAGCGCCAATCCGACCACCAAACTGACCTGATTGGAGCTTCCCCATAGCAGGGCGCGCACGTAGCCGCAAATGCCCAGCACCAGCCCGCACAGGATGCTGGTGACGAGCTCCCGCCGAAGAATGGTCATCGAGTCGCCGAGCCGGATTTCGCCGACCGCCAACCCGCGGGTGACCATAGAGGTGACCTGCGAGCCGCAGTTTCCGCCCGCGCCGATGATGAGCGGCAGAAACGCCATGAGTGAGGCGAGCACGGTGATGTTGGCTTGCTCTTGCCGCAAGTAGTGGCGCATCACCATGCCGGTCAGCGTCTCCGCGGCGAAGAGGCCGAGCAACCAGGGAATTCGCTTCCACGCGAGCCGCAGCACGCTCAGCGAGAGGTACGCCTCGGCATCGCCCGAAACGGCACCGAGTTTCAGAACGTCTTCGGTGTCGGCTTCGCGCAAGATCGCTTGCGCGTCGTCACCGGTGAACAGCCCCACCATTTGGCCGCGATTGTTGACGACCGGCAACGCGTAAAGACCGTAGCGCGACATCAGGCGCGCGCCGTCTTCGTCGCGATCCAGCGCCGAAACCGTAACCACGGACTCCTTCATCACCTCGCGGGCCGTGCTGATCGGGTTTGCGCGAATGGCCTTGCGCAAGCTGAGCACGCCCAGAATATGTTTGTCCTCGGACAGCACGTAAATGTCGTTGACCATTTCGTACTTTTCGGCGGGGCTCCGGCGGATGTCGTCAATCAGCTCGGCCATTGTGGTGCCAGGCTTCACCTCAAAATACGCCTCGGTCATGAGGCGTCCGACGGAATCTTCGGGATAGTTCAGCAGCCGCCGAATTTCGAGCGCGTCCTGCTTCGGAATGACGTTCAGGAGCGCATCGAAACGTTCTTCGCCAACCTCGTCGCGCAAGTCGAGGGCGTCGTCCATCGGCAAAATGTCGAGGTAGTGCGCGAGCGTGGCGTCGTCGAGTTCGGCGACGATGTTGCGCGTGGTTTCGGGGGGCAGTTCGACCAGGGTATCGGCCGCGGCGTCCGGCTCCATCATCTGCAGCAGGCTCAGCGCTTCGTCGGTATCCAGGCGAGGCAGAGCTTCCGCAAGGTCTTCGGGGCGAATCTCCTCGAGCTCGGTGCGGACCGCCTCGGTGGATCGCAGGCGGCTGAGCGACCGCAAGGATTCCACGAGATTCTTGAGGTCGACCGCCATTGGGCCTAGTTTATCTCCCGTGGGCGGCTTCTCGCGTATTCTTAACCGTATGTCGGAACTTGTTCGCTATCGTCCGGGCGATGCTATTCGCTGGTTGGACCTCGGCTCGGATTCTCTGCGGGACCAGGCCGCCCGCCAAACCCGCGACGTGATGGAACGCCGGGGCGAGCGCACGATTACCAAGGACCTTGGTGGGCTGCTCGGCGCGGCCCTCAACTACAGTCGCGGGGCGATGGCCGACATGAAGCACAAGCAAGCCGAGGCCAGCGAATATGTACTCGACGGAGAAGGCTTTGAGATTCGGACCGGGCGCACCTTGCGGCGCGTGCTGTATAAGGAGGTCCGGGCCATGCGGCGCGATGGCGACCGCGTGAAGGTGATTCTCACCCAAGGCAGCATCGAGATCAAACCGTACGCGCACATCGTCAGCGGACGTATTCGGGTGCCGGTGGGTTGGGCGCGCAACGACATTGAGGTTCCCTACGATCTGTTGCTGGAGGAACTAGCCGCCCGCGCCAACTTGCAAATTGACGAAATTGATTAAGTAGTTGCGCGAGCAAGTAACAATCCCCCGACTTGATTCGTTTATACGGTTATGATCAAGACAGGCTTGTTCGTTCTCGCGGCCTCGGCCCTCGTTGGCTTCAACTTTGCCCCCGCCGCCGCGAGTTACGACTTCGCGGATCCCAAGGGCGTTAGCGGCTTGACGCTCACGATTGACTCCGAACTGGAGCCGGTGAGCGGCCACGCCAACGGCGTCTCGGGCATGGTGATGTTCGACCCGATGAACCCGGAAAAGTCGACGGGCAAGATCAGCATTGCCTCCAAGTCCGTGTTTCTCGGAAGCCAGGCAATGACCGACGCCATGCACCAAAACTGGGCGCTGGACGTGGCGAAATACCCGGAAATCACGTTCGAAGTGAAGAAGGTGGACAACGTGAAGACCGCCAAGATGGCAGGTTTCTGGTCGGCGCGGGTCACCGGCGACTTCACTCTGCACGGCGTGACGAAGCCGCTCTCGGTGGACGTGAACGTGCGGCGGCTCGCCGACTCGATTCAGCGACGCGGCGGGATGGAAGGCGTCAAGGGTGACCTACTCGCCATCCGCAGCAAATTCAGCATCAACCGCAAGGATTTCGGTGTCGCGGCAAACCTTAGTGAGTCGGTCATCGGCAACAAGGTGGATATTCAACTCGCC
Organism: Chthonomonas sp.; assembly: GCA_016788425.1. Classification (NCBI taxonomy): domain Bacteria; kingdom Bacillati; phylum Armatimonadota; class Chthonomonadia; order Chthonomonadales; family Chthonomonadaceae; genus Chthonomonas; species Chthonomonas sp. Next base: position 539,396 of record JAEURQ010000004.1, on the reverse strand, counting down.
TTCATCGGCGTCAGCCCCAAGAAGTAAATGCTCGCTAGCCTCGCCGCCCTCGCCCTGCTGAGCACGCCCGTCGCCGAACCTGGTTTGGCGGTGGGCGATTCGTTCGCCGCCTTCGAGCCGTTCCACGTCTCGGGCCCGTACGCCGGCGGCACCATGTGCCCAGTTTGCGAGTACATGAACTTGCCGATGGTTTACGTGTGGACCGACCCGACCGACGCGGCGATTCCGGCGACGGCGGCGACGCTGCAAGCGGCCGTGACCAAGTTCGGCCCGAAGGCGATGAAAACCTTCGTGCTCGACCTCAATCGTGCGGGTAAGGACAAGGATTCGGTGGCCGCGCTAACAACGCTGAGCAAGTCCGAGAGCTTTAAGGCCACGCCCCAGGTTTGGCTGCTGTCGCGGCCGAAGAAGCTGCAAGCAGTGGTGAAGGACCATGCCCTCGCGCCGTGGGATAAGTACCGCAGCCTGACTTACCTCGTGCGCAACCGCAAGGTCGTCGCCAAGTTTGTGGACCTCACCAAGTCCGACGAAGATCAGGCGCGGCTCGCCAACGCCATCGCCGACCTGATGGACGCCGGCTAAGCGAACAGCCCGAGCGGACGAACCAGGTGCCCGGCGAAAATCCCGCTTGTGTCTTGCAAGCCAAGCCGTCGCTGAATGACCTCGCCGATCACGTCGCGGTAGTCGTTGGCGACGATAAGGTCGGCATTTTCGTCCCGTTGGCTGGGTTTAAGGCCCGGCCAGCGACCGTGGACCCCGCCGCGCACGTGCGGCGACATGACCATCGCTACGCTCGCGCGCCCGTGGTCGGTGCCCAGCCCCGCGTTTTCGGCGACTCGGCGACCAAACTCGGTTTGGACGACGATCGTCACGCGGTCGAGGTCAGACCCCATGTCTTGCCGAAACGCGCCAATGCCCGCGGCGAGATCGCTGAGATTGTTCGTGAACAGCCCTTGCGTGCTGCCCTGCGCGATGTGCGTATCCCAACCGCCGCGATCGATGCTGACCACTTCGAGCCCAACCTGAGCGCGAATGAGCATCGCGGCCTGGCGCAGGGCTTGGCCGAAATCGGAATCGGGATACTTCGCGCCGCCGCGCGGCTGATAGCCGCGCTCATCGAGCTTGCCGAGCGCATCGAGCGTGGCCAAGGTTTGCTGCCCCGCGACCGTGAATTGGTCGTCGCCCTGAGCGTAGAGCCGGCTGAGCAGAGCGCGGGTCTCGGCCCCGCCCTGAAGCTCGAATTCGGCGAGCGATCGAAACGCCGACGAGCCCGGGCTCCCGGTCAACGAGTCGGGCAGCGTGTCGGCCAAAGCGAGCGCGCGTAAGGGGTGCGACGCGCCGCCGGTGGCGGCCAAAAGCTGAGCGAGCCAACCGCCGCGATCGGTCTCGCGGTTACTTCCCCGCCCCGTTTCCATCGCCTTCATGGCCTCAAAGTGCGATCGGCTGCCATCTTGCGAGCCACAGGCGTGGACGAGCGCACATTGGCCATCGTCCCAGGCTTGCCGAATGCCACCAGCCGCGGGGTGCAAACCCCATTCGTCGGTGAGTTTCAGCGTGGCTTGACTCGACAAGGCAAGTGATGGGCGTTCGCGGAAGTAATCATCTTCGTGGCGTGGCACCAGGAAATTCAAGCCATCCATGCCGCCGCGAAGGAAAATCACCACCAGCACGTCGCGAGCCTTCTCGGCAAACTGCGCCTGCGTGATGGTCGGTGCGCACCAGCTCATCATCGCCAGCCCGCCCAGGGCGAGCATCGAGCGCCGCGAGGGCTGCCAGGAGCCTTCGCAGGTGGTCCAGTTAGACATGTCCCGCCCCCTTCCAGTGCATCGCGGGCGCGAGCATGCGCTCGATCCAGGCGGATTTGGGTTGGCCGATGCGCTCGGTGAGCTCATCCCAGCGGACAACGACGCCCGGCACGCGGTCTTCGCCGAGGGCGACGGCAAAGTTCCACCGCGCCAGCAACGAGCCCGCCCACGCGTCGGTGTCCACGGGGAAGCCGTCGGGCATGGGCCACTCATAGAGCGGCTGCCCCATGCCGCGCACCTGCTCGGCGATTGCGGGGCCATCCACGGCGGCATTGACCTGCCGCAGGCACGCCACGATGTAGTCAAAGGGACGCCGCGCGGGACCGGTTTCGGCGAGCATGATCGGGTCGGTGAGGAGTTCGGAAAGCATGGGTTTGATCTCGCCTTTTTCAGCGAGAAACTTGGCCGCGAGCCGCTCGACGAGCGCCGGCGGCGTTTGGCCGGTGAAGAATCGGCAAAGCTTGGTCGCGAGGAACTCGGCGGTGGCCGGGTGGAGGGCGACCATTTCGATCATCGCCTCGGCGTCGCGCGGACCGGGCTGGTCAAACGTGCGGCCAAGGAACTTCTTAGCGCCCGCGTCGTGCCATTCTTCGCGGAATCGGAAGCGGGCTCGCGGACGGAACGCGCGGTCTTCGATGGTCCACCCGCTCAGGGCGCGGGCGAGTTCGCGCACGTCGCGTTGGGTGTAGCCGCCATGCACTCCCAGACTATGCAATTCGAGAATCTCGCGGGCATAGTTCTCGTTGACGCCGCGCGAGTTGTTGACGCGATTATCGAGGTAGTTCAGCATCGCGGGGCTCTTCGCGCTCGCCATCAGGAGATTGCCAAAATTGCCGTTCCAATGCTGCCGAATCACCGACGCCTGGTCGGTGGTCATCAGGTACACGCCGCTCGCCTTTTTCGCGTGGATGTTAAAATGGTCGCTCCAAAACTCGACCATGCGCTCGCGGAGTTGATTGGGGCTGTAAAGCGCGCGCAGGATCGCCGCTTGCTGCAGTTGGCGGATGAGACGATCTTCCGGCACGTCGCCAAGTTCCCATCCCTCGATGCGCATCACGTCGAGGCGCGCGAGGCGCGCCGAAAGGTGGCCAGGTTCTTCCAGATCGCCCTTGAGCTGCTGGCTAACCCACTCCGGCGCGCCCACAAACGCGGCTTCGTCGCCGGGGGCGGCGCCGAATCCGGCTCGTGCCAGGAATCTCGCCGCCTCAGGCGCCGGCGTAAAGTCAAGCCCCGCCGCGAGCGGCGGATGCAGGCGATTCGCGAGCGGCCCGCATCCCGCCAGCACGCCCGCCGCACCGAGGGCCAGGGCATGCTCGGCCTTCATGCGGCTTCAACGGTGGCCGCGTCTCGTCGCCAAGCCGCGATTCCGCCGCCGAGGCTCACAAAGAGGATGGCAGGCGCAAACAGGAACCAGCCGACCACTGGGAAGAGCCCGGCGCCCACCAGCAACATGGTGCTCTTGCTGAGCGCGGCGTGCGGCGAGAGACCGGGGTCCATCGTGCGCAGGCGGTTCGCCATGTTTTGGGTGATGCCGCTCGCGCCGACCATGGCCACGCAGATGAGCAGGCAGAACCCGAGCAACGATGCCAACTTCGCCAGCGGTACCGGGACTTGCGAAAGCACGACGAGCCCGAAAAGTGCGCCGCCACCCATAAGCAGGCCGCGCCAAAAGCCTTGCGCCGAGTTGGTGGCCAAGTAGTTGGCCGCCGCCCGCGACCGGCTCGGATAGAGCAAGCTCAGGCCCAGAATCATGGCGTACGAAGTTAGGAACGAGGCCAGCAAAGTGGCGATGACGGCAAAAACATCTCCGAGAACGATCATAGTTTTCTTCCTCTGCTTGCACTATAGGCGGGTTTGCCCGCCGCCCCCGGGACTTTTGCACCGCCCAGACAATAAACTACGGGCATGAGAAAACTAGGTGCCCTAGTTCTGTTGGTCGCGTTGGTGGCGGGTTGCAAGCCGCCCGAGAGCGTGGATGAGGCCGCCGACAACGTCAAAACGGTCAACAAAAAGGTCACCGAGATTGCCGGCACCTTGAGCGAGGCGGCTCACAAAAAAGCGGAGGAAGCCGAAAAGTTTGCCGCCAAAATCGCGGCCGACAAGGAACTCAACGCCGCCGCCAAGTCGTTCATCGTCGCGACGCTGGCCGACGCGAACGGACTGGTTTCGGCCGCCGCGACCAGCCCGATTGAATCGGCAATGAAGAACGCGCCGGCGAGTTCGCAGTGGCTCCGCCAGCAAGTCGCGAACAAGGTCGCGAATAGCAAGGGCGACGCCAAGGTCGCCTGGCAACTTCTGCTCAACCGCATCGACGAAAAAATTAAGGCGAGCAAAGCCAAGTAGATGGATCAATCCGAGCGCGATCGGCTGGAGTGGCTGCGTCACGAGGTGGCGCGTCACAACCGCCTTTATCACGAAAACGACGCGCCCGAAATTAGCGACTCCGAGTTCGACGCTCTGTTCCGCGAACTCAAGGCGCTAGAAGCCGCGCATCCCGAGGTTGCGCCCACCACCGCTGTCGGCGGCGCAGTCAAGCGCGGCCTGCCCGAGCACCGGCACCGCGCGCCGATGCTTTCGCTCGACAACGCGTTTTCGCCCGAAGAGCTGAGCACCTGGGATGAGCGCAACCGTCGCTCGCTGGGGGTGGACGAGGTGCAGTATTCCGCCGAGTTGAAGTACGACGGCATGAGCTTGAGCCTGATTTACGAAGGGGGCCAACTCGTCACGGCGGCTACGCGCGGCGACGGCGCGACCGGCGAATTGGTGACGGAGAACGCGAAAACCGTCGCCGGGATTCCTCACACAATCCCGCTCGCGGGGTCGTTGGAGGTGCGCGGCGAGGTGCTGATGAGCAAGGCCACATTCACGCGGCTCAACGCCGCCCGCGCAGAATCCGGCCAGCAACTCTTTGTCAACCCGCGCAACGCCGCCGCCGGGGCCATGCGACAGCTCGATCCACGGCTGGTGGCCGAGCGGCATCTGGAGTTTTTTGCCTACGGGCAAGGGGATGGCGAGCCGATCGCGCCGACGCAAACCGAAAGCTTGGCGCGGCTTGCCGAATTCGGCTTCGCTCGACCGGAGATCGGGACCTGCGTGGGTTCATTGGAGACCGTTCTTGCGTTCGTCGAGCGGGTGCAGGGCGAGCGTGCGAATCTGCCGTTTGGCATTGATGGCGTGGTGGTCAAGGTGAACTCGCGCGAGCAGCAGGCTCGGCTTGGCGGAACCGCGCGCGGGCCGCGCTGGGCGATGGCGTACAAGTTTCCCGCCGAGCAGGCATTCACACTTCTGCGCGAGATTGGGCTACAGGTCGGTCGCACGGGCGTCGTAACGCCGGTCGCCGAGCTTGAGCCGGTCTTCGTCGGCGGTGTCATGGTTTCGCGCGCAACCCTACACAATTTCGATGATCTGAAACTGCGCAATGTCCGCGCGGGCGATAAGGTGATCGTCCAGCGGGCCGGGGACGTCATCCCCGAGGTTGTCGGCGCGGTTCTCAGCGAGCGCGACCCCGCTGCGCCCGAACCACAGCCGCCGACGAATTGTCCGGAATGCGGCACCGAACTTACGCAAACCGGGGTGTTTTTACGTTGCCCGAATGCCGGCTGCCCAGCGCAAACCACCGGGGCGCTGATTCACTTTGCGAGTCGCGGAGCGCTCGATATTGAAGGTTTGGGCGAGAAACTTGTCGTTCGCCTGGTGAACGAGGAGTTGCTCGGCGACCTGGCCAGCGTTTTTGAACTCGCCACCCACCGCGAGCGCTTGCAAAACATGGATGGTCTCGGCGCGTTGAGCGTCGGCAAAGTGCTCGACAACATCGAGGCGCGGCGAACTCCGCCCTTGCCGAAGTTCCTTTACGGGCTCGGAATTCGCCAAGTCGGTGAGAGGACATCCTTGGACTTAGCGCGGGCATTCGGCACCCTGGACGGCCTCACCCTGGCCACTGAGCAGGAACTGCTCGCCGTCCCGGATATCGGCCCAATTACCGCGCGCGAGATCGCGCAATGGTTCTCCAGCGACGACAACAAAGTCCTGCTCGCGAGGTTCCAAAGCCTGGGCGTGAGCCCGCTGGCGGAGGCCAAACCCGAGGGCGGCCAGTTCACCGGAATGACGTTTGTGTTCACGGGAAGTCTGGAGCGTATGACCCGCGACGAGGCCGAGGCGATGGTGATTGCGCGCGGCGGTAAGGCGGCCGGTTCGGTCAGCGCGAAAACGAGCGTCGTGGTGGCCGGGCCGGGCGCGGGGAGCAAACTTGCCAAAGCCGAGCAACTCGGCCTGCGCATCCAAACGGAGGAAGAATTCCTCGCGAGCATCGATGAATCGGTTTAGGTTTGCCGCGCCAAACTTTCAGCTTGACGCCAATTTCCGGGCCGGGCAAGTGTTCCGATGGCGGCGCGACGAGAGCGGCGTCTGGCATGGCTACGAGGCGGGCCATGCGGTCAAGATTTGGCGCGAAACCGATACTCTGGAAGTTGAGAGCACGCTATCCGAGGACGCCACCACAGCTTTTCTTGCACTGGAGACCAGCGCCGACCACCTGGGCCACGTGCCCGAGATCGCGCACTACCTGCCCGCTTATCGCGGCATGGTCATCTTGCGGCCCGCCGACCCGGTCGAGAGCCTCTTCTCGTTTCTGTGCGCCTCCAATTCGAATATCCGGCGCATCGAGCAGATGGTGGCGAGCCTCGCCGGGTTGAGTTCGACGCCGCCCCACTTCCCCACCATCGAGCAGATTGCGTCCACGAGCGAGGCCCATCTGCGCGAGATCGGCCTTGGCTACCGCGCGCGCACCATTCCGCTCGCCGCGCAAGAACTGCTCCGCCGAGGCGCAACCCAGTACCTGCTCGACCTGCGCCAGGCCAGCTACGAGCATGCCTACGCCGAGTTGCTTTCCTTACCCGGAGTCGGGCCGAAACTCGCGGATTGTATCGCCATTTATGCCCTGCACCAGCGCGAGGCGTTCCCCATGGATGTGCATGTTTGGCGGGCGATGACCCACACATTTCGCCCCGAGTTACGCGATCAACCGCTCACCGACCGTCTACGCCGCGAGATCGCCACCGACATGCGCGCACGTTTCGGCCCGGACACGATGCTCGTGCAGCACGTGCTCTTTCACATGAGCCTGACCGGCGCGATTACAGCGTCTGCGTGACCTTGCTCAGCGCGCGCGGGTTGTCGGGGTCGAGCCCCCGGGCTCGCGCCGCCATCAGGGCCAGCCACTGACCGAAAATCACATTCGAAATGGGGCTCGCCGGGCTCGCTTCCGCGCGCGGAGCCATGATTGGAATGCAGCCCAACGCGGCCAAGTCGCTCATCAAGTCGCCATAGACAATCGCCGCCGAGCCATGCCCCGCTAATGCCTTGGGGCCGTGCTCAAAGTCGGCCGTCGAATAGCCTTTGCACGGCAGGAGCGCGCATTCCATCATCTTCAGCGAGGTCTCCAGCGCGGTGCAATAGTCGTATCCGCGGGCCAATGCGATCAGAATCGAGCTCCGCAAAATCGGCCCCAGGGCCTCGCTGGCGGCCGCTTCAGATTGCGCCACCCAGGCATCGTCTGGCAGGAGCGGCGCGACATCGGGCAGCTCGCCACCCATGGCCTGCACCAGCTGATAGGCGGCCAGCAGTGAGGCGGTGTAGGTTTTGGTGGCCGCGACGCTGTGCTCGGTCCCCGCATCCAAGCTCAACGCGTAGGTCGCGCTTTCGGCCAAGCGCGAGGCGGGCGTGTTGGTGATCGCCAAGGTGGTGTTCCCGCTCGCCCGCATCGCCTCCAAAAACCCGGCGACATCGGGGCCGGAGCCGGATTGCGAAATCCCCACGCCGAGCGCGTTTTGATAACGCAATTTGCTCCCGTACTTGGTGATCACGCTCGGGGCGGCCAGGCTCACGGGAATGCCGAGGTGAATCTCGCAAAGGTAACGCAGATAGATGGCCGCGTGGTCGCTACTGCCGCGCGCGGCGATGACCACCAAATCGAAACTTTTGCCTCCCAAAACTTCGGCAAACTCGCGCCGAAAGCGTTCCGCATTCCCTCGCAAAACGGTCGGCTGTTGGCGGATTTCCGCCTCCATGTGCTGTCCAAGCATGCCGAGAGATTACCGGTTCCGGTTAAACTGATGGCGTGTTCAACCTCGACACCATCGCCGAGATCACCGGGATTCCCCTGCGCGAGACCGACCCTAGCGCGGCCTTGCTGCAACTAGCCGAAGCCGCGCTCGAGCTCACGGCCAGCCGCAACGTGATGGTGGCGCGGATGAACGACGACCTCGGCAGCCTGGAACTCTCGATTGGAGTCGGCATCGATTGGAAGGACGTCTCGCGCGATGTTCGGCAAGTCAAGATCAGCGCGGAAAAGGGCGCCGGCATCATCGCCTACGTTGCCGCCAAACGCGAACGCCTGGTCACGGGCAACGTGGAGAAGGTCCCTGCCTACCGCGACCTCATTTCGAGTTCCAAGAGCGAAGTCGCGATGCCGATTCCCGATCGATTTGGCCGCATTCGCGCGGTGCTGAACATGGAATCCGACCAGGAGAACCACTACACGCCCGAGCATTTGCATTTCGCCGAGATCATCGCCGACATGGTGGGCGTGGTCATCGAGCGCGAGGAATCGACCCGCCGCGAGGAAGCGCTGGAACTCGTGGGGAGCGCCCTCGACCGCGCCTCCACGGAGGAAGAACTCCTGCACAACGTGCTCAGCATCGCCGACGAGGTGCTCCTCTTTCAGTCGTGCAGCATCTTTTTGTTCGACCCCACGCAAGACACGTTTGTGTTGACCGGCTCCAACGGGATGCTGAAGGACAAGGTCGGCACCATCGGCTACCGGGCGAACGAGGGCCTGACCGGGTGGGTTTGTGCCAACGGCACTCCGCTACGAATTGATCAGCCGCAACAGGATGAGCGGTGGCGCGGCATGTGGCTGGAGTTTCCCAGCGAGCAGGTCGCGGCGTATCTTGCGGTGCCGATTGTCTATCGCAACAAGAGCATCGGCGCCATCCGCGTCGTGCGGCGCGTCGGCGACAACCCCTACAGCGACACGAAGTTTACGGAGGACGACGAGCGGCTGCTCATCAGCATCGCCGAGCAAACCGCGATCGGCCTAGAAAATATCCGCGCGGTGCAGCGCGCGATCCAGATTGAGCGGATGGCCGCGTGGGGCGAGCTCAGCGCGAAGAGCTCGCACATGATCGGCAACCGCGTGTTTGCCCTCAAAGGCGACGGCAACGAGCTCGGCTTTTTGCTCGACGACGACCCGATGGATCGCGACGAACTGCGCAAGATTCAGCAGAGCCTGATGACCAACATCGAGCGCGTGGAGGAGATTCTGCAGGAGTTTCGCGACTTCGTGATGGCCACGCAACTCTCAACCGTGCGCGCCGACCTCAACTTCTTGGTGCGGCAGGCGGTGGACGAGGTGTTCCCTCGCCGAAGCGAAATCACGCTGAACTACGACTTTGAGTCAACCGAGCCGGTGGTCGAGGTGGACGCCCGCAAGATGCGCCGCGCGATCAGCGAAATCGTCGAGAACGGCTTGAGCTTTTTCGAGAAAGGCGTGCTGAGCGTGCGCACCTTCATCGCCGGGGCCGACATCAAAAAGCTGGTCGGCGCGGTGCGCCAACGCGAATACTACGGAATTGAGATTATTGACCAGGGGCCGGGCGTGGAGGAAGATCGCAAGGAGATGATTTTTCAGCCGTTCCACAGTTCCCGGGTCAAGGGCATGGGGCTGGGCCTCAGCATCGTCAAGGGCATTGTCGAGGCTCACGGCGGGGCCGTGGCCGAGCTGGGCGAACTGGGTTCGGGAGCAAGGTTTGTTATCCTGCTCCCGGTGCCCAAGTCTAGCTAGCGGCGGTCCACTTTTCGCCGCATTGGTCTTCGAGTTTGTGCATCGAAGATTCGGCGAGGTCCACCAGGTCATCAATCAATCGCGGCACGCTGTTGCGGTGGCGGTAAACCATCACAAATCCGGCAATCGCGGCGGCTCCGGCGAGCGCGATCCAAGGCAGGTTCTTGACTGTGTTTCGAGCGTCTTTGCTTTCCATGTTCCTATCCCCACATCTCTAGTAGGTTCGTCGGCTACTGCCGCCCCAAAATTAAGACCTAAGTCCCAGCAATTTGTCAGAAAATTAACGCTCGTTTCTCGTAAACTTAACTTGTGAGCATCGCCCCGACTATCTCTCGTCGCTCGACCACACCCTGCACCATCGGCAACATCACCATGGGGTCGGGCCATGTGGTGGTTGTGCAGTCGATGATCACCGAGGAAACCCGCAACGTCGAAGCCTGCGTCGAGCAGATTATCGCGCTGCACAAAGTCGGTTGCGAAATCGTGCGGGTGACCACGCCCACCCTCGGCGAGGCGCAATGCCTGGAAGCCATCAAGGCCAAGGTCCGCGAGCAGTACCACGACGTGCCTCTGACCGCCGACGTGCACCACCAGGGGACGGCCATCGCCGTGGAAGCCGCCAAGTACGTCGAAGAAATCCGCGTCAATCCCGGCCTGTTTGTGTTCAAGCGGCACGGGTCGCGAGCCGAAGGCAAGGACCTGCGCGGCGAAGCCAACGATTCAGTCGAGTCGCTGCGGGCCGAGCTTGCTTACTCGGATGAGGAGTGGAACGAGGAGGTCGCCGCCGTTGAAGAAAGTTTTGTGCCGGTGATTGAGGCTTGCAAGAAGCACAACCGCGCGATGCGCGTCGGCGTCAATCACGGTTCGCTGAGCGAGCGCATGCTTGTGACCTACGGCGATACGCCCGAGGGCATGGTGCAGTCGGCGCTGGAATACCTTCGCCTCTGCGAAAAGCACGGATTCACGAACCTCAACATCAGCGCCAAGGCCAGCCGCGTGCCGATCATGGTCGCCGCCAATCGCCTGCTGGTGCAACGCATGGACGAAGTGGGCATGCACTATCCGCTGCACCTCGGCGTCACCGAAGCCGGCGACGGCGAGTACGCGCGGATCAAGAGCACGGCCGGTATCGCCACGCTCCTGATGGAGGGTATCGGCGACACGATTCGGGTAAGTCTCAGCGAGGACCCCATTCACGAGATTCCGGTGTGCTACGACATCCTGCAATCGCTAGGCTTGCGCAAGACCAAGGTCGAATACATCGCCTGCCCCAGTTGCGGGCGCACCAAGTTTAATCTTCCGACCGTGCTGCACGAGGTTCGCGAGGCCACCCGACATCTGGTGGGGCTCGACATCGCAGTGATGGGCTGCATTGTCAACGGGCCGGGCGAAATGGCCGACGCCGACTATGGCTATGTGGGTGCGGCGGGCGGCAAGATCACGCTGTATCGCGGCAAATCGGTGGTCAAGAACAACATCCCGCAAGAGCAAGGCGTGAGCGAACTGATTGCGTTGCTCAAGAGCGACGGCAAATGGAGCGACCCGACCGAAGTCCGCCAACCCGTCACCCCGTTAACTGTGCGATAAGTTTGCCCGCAGAATTGCGGGTTACGAACAATCCTGCGATGGTTTCGGCCATTTCCCGGAGTAAACTAGCGTCGCCGAACTGCCGATGGTGTCGGTCTGGAAGCCCTATGAAACGTGCTGGATTTCTTCTCACACTTGCGACAATGAGCGCCTGCGCCGTTGCGCAAGTCCCCAATTTTAAGCAGGTCAAGAACATTGACCTTTCGACCGCGATTACCGCCGGTAGCGACTACGGCGACCTCGCTTGCGACGTCACCACCGACGGCACCAACCTCTATGTCAGCGGCCTGAAGAACTCGGCCGGTACCGGCAAGTCGGGTGTGGCTACGATTTCCGACCCGCTTGGAACGCCGAGCGTGGCCAAGCTCTTTAGCACCGGTGATGTGGCCGGTCTCGTCGCCGCGGGTGGCGGCCGCGAGTCGAAGGTCGAGTACATGGTGGATGGAAGCGGCAACGCCGAACTCTTCTTTGGCTACGGCCTCAGCGAAGTTCACCCGGCCGGCACCCCGGACTGGAAGAACAGCGCGTTTGTCCGCTGGAACTTCCCCACCAATCAACGCGACGGTCTGTGGGCCCAGCTCGGCTTTACCGCCGACCCCGCCGACACGACTCCGGGCTACCTGACGCCGGCGGAAGTCAACGGCTCGACCGCCAACCGCATGAACGGTCTGGCGCTCGACCCCTTCACGTCCACTCCGCGCCTCGCCGTTTCGGCCTACGGTCGCGGCTTGCTTTTCCGATTCCTGGATGGCAACGGCGCCAACGCGGGCAACGCGACCAACAGCAACAACTTCCTGAGCGCGCGCAACTGGCGCGACATCTGTTTTGATGCCGCCGGCAACCTGTTCTGGCGATCGCTGAACGACGTGTGGTACGCCCCGCGCACCGGCGCGAGCGCCTTTGGTGCCCACGTGAAGCTGGTTGACCTAGCCGATGTGGACACGCAAATGCAAAACGTGTGGTACATCCCCGCCGCAAGCGGCTGCGGCGCCACGATTCTGGCGACGGACCACAACGATGGCGCGAACTACGTAATCAAGGTTTACCAAGAGTCGGCCGGCGTTTGGAGCCAAGTGGGTTCAATCAACGGCACCGAGCCAATCAGCGGCGTGGCCCAAAACGGCTTCACCACCGACGTGCTTGGTTTCCGCACGGCAGTGGTCGGCGGCAAGCTTCACCTGCTGGTGGCGTACGGCGAAAACGGCGTCAACAACAAGAATGCAGTTCGCATGTACGAAGTCTCGGGCGGCAGCACGTTCTCGGGTGTCGTGAGTCTTTCGGGCTACGCGGGCAACCTGAGCAGTGAGGTCATGACGGCCAAGATCAAGGATGGCAGCGGCACCCTGCTGGAAACGCTGAGTTTCTCGCCGGATAACGCGGGCAACTTCTCGTTGACAACGACGGCGGCAACGCCCTACACGGTGGTCATCAAGGCCGACACCTCGCTGACGCGCAAGATTGTGAACGTGTCGGGCGGTTCCATCGGAAACGTCAACCTGCTGAACGGCAACGTTGACACCACCGACGTGGTGGACATCGCCGACTACACGGTCCTGGCCTACTTCTTCGATCGCACATCGGGCGATCCGGATTGGCTGACGGTGGACAACACGGTGGGCTTTGCTCCCGCAGATGCCGACTTCAACGGCGATGGATTTATCGACATCGCGGACTACACCATCCTTGCTTCGAACTTCGATGCAAGCGGCGAAGAATAAGTCTTCTCGTTGAGGCAAAATCTGGCTCCGGCATTCGTGCCGGGGCCATTTTTATTGGAACGCAACCTGGTTGAAGAACGTTACAATAGTACAGGCTATTCACTTTAGCGTTATAGACTCAAATGCGTTTCGATAAACTTACCGTTCGTACTCAGGAAGCACTTCAAGCCGCGGTCCAAGTGGCCGTGGAGTTTCAGCATCAGGCGCTCGACCCCGAGCACGTGCTGCTCGCCATGCTCGAAGCTGAGCCCAGCACCGTCCGCGCCCTCGTGGACAAGGCGGGCGGCGCCTCGCGCGCCATGCTCAGTGACCTGCGCGCTGAACTCGACAAGCGCCCGAAGGTGCAGGGCCAAAGCGCAAGCTACGGCACCAACATGAGCGGTCGCCTGCAAGAGGCGTTCAACCGCGCGTTTGAGATCGCCGACAAGATGGGCGATGAATTTGTGACCGGCGAGCACTTGCTGCTTTCCCTGCTGCAAGACACCGGCGCGGTGGGCCGCATCCTCAAGAGCAATAGCCTCAACGAGGACGTGTTGCGCCGATCCATCGAGGAGATTCGCGGCGGATCGCGCGTGACCGATGCAAGCGCAGAAGAACGATTTCAGGCCCTTGATAAGTACGGCACCGACCTGACCGAGCGAGCCCGCGAAGGAAAACTCGACCCCGTGATTGGGCGCGACGAAGAGATTCGGCGCGTCATTCAGGTGCTGTCGCGACGCACCAAAAACAACCCCGTCCTCATTGGCGAACCCGGTGTCGGGAAAACCGCCGTGGCCGAGGGTCTCGCGCAGCGCATCGTCGCGGGCGACGTGCCCGAGGGTCTGCGCAACAAGCGCGTGATTAGCCTCGACATGGGGGCTCTGATTGCGGGCGCGAAGTATCGCGGCGAGTTCGAGGAGCGCCTAAAAGCTGTGCTTGAGGAGATTAAAAAGGCTGAAGATCAGATCATCCTGTTCATCGACGAGATGCACACGCTGGTCGGCGCGGGCAAAGCCGAGGGCTCGCTCGATGCCGCCAACATGCTCAAGCCGATGCTCGCTCGCGGCGAGCTGCGCTGCGTCGGCGCGACCACGCTCAACGAGTACCGCCTCAACATCGAAAAGGATGCCGCGCTGGAGCGCCGATTCCAGACCGTGTTGGTGGACGAACCGACCGTGGAGGAGACGATCTCGATTCTGCGCGGCCTTAAGCCGCGCTACGAGATTCACCACGGTGTCCGCATCACCGACGGCGCGTTGATCGCCGCCGCGATGCTGAGCGACCGCTACATCAGCGACCGATTTTTGCCCGACAAGGCGATTGACTTGATTGACGAAAGCGCCAGCCGCCTGAAGATTGAGATTGATTCCGTGCCGAGCGAGATTGACGAAGTCGAGCGCCAGATTCGGCAACTCGAAATCGATCGCGAGGCTTTGCGCAAGGAAGAAGATAGTGCCAGCAAGGAGCGCTTGGCCGGGGTCGAGCGACGCCTGGCCGAGCTCAACGAGCAAGTCGGCGCGCTGCGCGCGACGTGGCAACGCGAGAAGGTCGAGATCGAAAAAATCCGCGTGCTCAAGACCGAACTGGACTCCACGCAAACCGAGCTCGCCAACGCCGAGCGCGACGCCGATTGGGGTCGCGCGGCGGAGCTTCAGCACGGTACGATTCCGCGCCTGCGCGCCGAGCTAGAAGCCGCGCAGCAAGCGATTGAGGCCGTGCAGGGCAACGGCAGCATGCTCCGCGAGGAGGTCACGCAGGAGGATATCGCCGACGTCATCGCCAAGTGGACCGGCATTCCGGTGAGCCGCTTGATGCAAGGCGAAATGGCGAAACTGCTCTCGCTGGAGGACCAGTTGGAGCGCCGCGTCGTGGGTCAACACGAGGCCCTGCAAGCGGTCAGCGACGCGATTCGTCGGAGTCGCAGCGGCATGGCCGACCCGAACCGGCCGGTGGGTTCGTTCCTGTTCCTCGGGCCAACCGGCGTCGGGAAAACCGAGACCGCGCGCGCCATTGCCGAGTTCCTTTTGAACGATGAGAAGGCGATGGTTCGCATCGACATGAGCGAATATCAAGAGCGCCACGCGGTCGCTCGCCTCATCGGGGCGCCTCCGGGGTACGTGGGTTACGAGGCGGGTGGTCAGTTGACCGAGGCCGTGCGTCGCCGCCCGTATTCGGTGGTGCTGCTCGACGAAGTCGAAAAGGCGCACCCGGAGGTGTTCAACGTACTGCTGCAAATGCTGGACGACGGTCGCTTGACCGACGGCCAAGGTCGTACGGTGGACTTTAAGAACACCATCGTGATTCTGACTTCGAACATCGGCAGCCATTTGTACGGCGATCCGTTTACCGACGGACCGAATTTCGAGGAGGTGAAAGGCAAGATCTTGGAGGAGGTCCGACACCACTTCCGGCCGGAATTCCTCAACCGTTTGGACGACATGATCGTGTTCCGCCAGCTCGGCATGGAGCAGGTGCGCGGAATTGTGCGGATTCAGTTGGAGCACCTCAGCCAGCGTTTGGCGGAGCAAAAGATCACGCTGACGCTCACGGACGCCGCCCTTTTGCATCTGGCGAGCACAGGTTTCGACCCGATGTACGGCGCGCGACCGTTGAAGCGCACGATCCAGCGCGAGATCATGAATCCGCTGGCGAAGGCGATCCTCGGCGGGGATATTCGCGAGGGTCAGGCGGTGGAGGTGGACTTCGCCGAGGGCGCGCTGCGCTTCACTCCGAAGGCCAGCGAGCCCGCGCCGAGTAGCTAGGCGAGGCTCTTCTGGCCCAATGCGGGGGCTGAGCGGAACGGCACCACGGTCGTGACGCCCGGCTCCTTCATCGTGACGCCGAACCACATCGGCGCGACCTCGATGGTGAGCGGGTTGTGCGTGATCAGCACGAACTGGCTGATGCCCTTGAACTCCTCAAGCGCGTTGACGAACCGCTCCACGTTGCGGCCGTCGAGCGGCGCGTCAACCTCGTCGAGAATGACCAGCGGCGAGGGCTTGACCCGCAGCAGCGCGAACAGGAACGCGCACGCCGAGAGCGCTCTTTCGCCGCCGCTGAGGAGTTCAAGCCGCTGACGGCGCTTGCCGGGGATGGTGACCTCGATTTCGACGCCCGATTCGAGCACATTCTGCGGATCGGTGAGCATGAGCTCGGCTTCGCCACCGACAAAAAGCTGGGCGAAGAAGTGCCCAAAGTGCTCTTGCACCTGGGTGAACGCGGCCAAAAATCGGTCGCCGGTGAGGCCGTCGAGTTCGCGAATGCCTTCCTGAATCTGCAGCTTGCTCGCCTCGACGTCATCGTACTGGGCGTGGAGCGTGGTGTACCGCTCGGTCAGTTGCTCGTACAGTTCGATCGCGCCAACGTTGACCGTGCCCATGGCGCGGACCTCGGATCGCAGGCGGCTGACCGCGCTCTTTGCGTCGTCCGGGAGCTCCGTCTCGGCGGCGGCCAGGTGGATCGCCTCCTCGTCGAGGCCGTGCTCTTCCAGCAATCGCTGGTAGGCCTGCGCCTTGCGCGATTCCTGGCGCACGCGGTCCACTTGCCCGTCGCGGATGGCAGTTTCCGCCTTGTCGGCGCTGGTTCGGGCCTCCTTTTCCAGCTCGGTGAGGCGGAAACTTTCCTGCAATATCTCGGCCCGCGTGCCCTGGAGGTTGGCGAGTTGGCTGGCGATGTCGCTGAGCCGTTCGATGCTGCGCTGCTGCTCGTTCTGGTTTTGACCGGCTTCCTGGGTGGCGGCCGCGCGTTGCTCGGCGATCTTCAGGCGACGCTCGTCGCGGGTGCCGTGGCTGGATTGTGCGAGTTCGAGGCGGCGAGCGGCTTCCTGAGCCCAATCGCGAGCCGTATCGAGGCGGGTTTGACACTCGACCAATCGCTCGCGAGCAACTTCGGCTTCGATGCCGAGGGCGGCGATGCGGACCTTGAGTTCGTCGCAGCGCTGCTCGTGTTCAGGGCGCGTGGCGGCCAGTAGCAGATCGGCGTCGGCCAGCGCCACGCCGGCGCCTTCGCGCTCGGCTTCGAGGCGACGCAGGGTGCGCTCGGCTTCGGCGCGCTCGGCGCGCAAACTTACTAGCCAGTTCTCAATCTCGGCGCGCTGCTCGGTCGTGTCGTGGGTCGGCGCTTCGACACCCTGCTCGCTCCGCCCGATCTCGGCGTCGATCTCGGCGATCTTGGCTTCGACCTTGGCGAGTTTGGCTTGCAAATCGGCCAAGTCAAGCTCGGTGTCGGCGAGTTCTTGCCGCTTGGTGACAAGGCCCGGGCCGCCAGATTTTGCGGTGCCGCCGGTGACCGCGCCGGAGCTAAACACCACTTCCCCATCGAGCGTTACGAGCCGCGACCACCCGGCGGTTTTGGCCAGCGCAAGCGCGTCATCGAGGGTCTCGCAGAACAGGATTCGACCCAAAAGCGAATCAATGACCGGGCGGAATTCCGGCGCGCAATCCACGAGGTCGCTGGCGATGCCGATGACGCCTCGCGACTGCGCCACGCGGCGAAGTTCTTGGCTCGCGAAAGCAGGCCGCATCAGGTTCACCGGCTGGAAAGTCGCGCGGCCCATGCGACGATCCTTCAGGAATTCGATCGCCCGTTTGGCGTGGGAATCGTGCGGCACGATGAGGTCGCTACCACTCGCGCCGAGCGCGGTTTCGAGCGCAAGCACATAGTCAGGATCGGTCGAAACCACGTTCGCCACCAAGTCGTACTGGCCTTCGATGAGGCCACTCTCGACCGCGGCGAGCACGGCGCGAGCCCCGGCGGCGACGCCCTCCATGGACTCAATCGAGTGCTCCAGAGCCTGCTTGAGGCCCTGCACACGGGCGATGGAGGCGAGGACCTCGCGCTGATCGCCCTCGATTTTGCGGCGACCTTGCTCAAGCTGGCGGACCAAATCTTGGGTGACACGACGCCCGAGTTCTCGCTCGTTTTCGGCGGCCTTGAGTTCGCCGAGATCGGTTTCGCAGCGCTCGATTTCCTTGTTGAGATCAGGTAGCGAGGCGTTGATGCCCGCGATTTCGCGGCGAATTTGGTGGTCGCGATCTTGGTCCAGCCGGGTGCGGACCTCGTACTGGGTCACTACGGTTTCGGCGGCGCGTGCGCCAGCCAACAGCGACTCGGCAATGGCTAGCTCGCCTTGCAATTCGGCGAGATTGCCCAGCCCGGCGACCTCGGCTTGGGCGGCCAGCAGCGCGGCTTCCAGCTCAGAAACCTGAGAACCGGACGACGCGACGTCGGCCAACAGGCTCTGCATCGAATCGGCCTTGTCGGCGACCTCGCTGTCGAGGTTTGCTTCGAGTTCATCCAGCGAGGCGAGCCGTTGCTCAATCAGCTTGGCTTGGCCCTCCAGGCGGGCCTGCGCGGTGAGGAGCGACTGCTGCAACTCGCGCAGAGCGTCGCCTCGCGTCTCGTTGTCGTGCAAAGTGTCGGCCAGCAGCTTGCCCTTTTGACGAAGCTCGGCTGATTGCTCGGTCTCCTTCGCCGCGATCACGGCGAGCGAATCCATTTGCGCGTCAAGCTCGAGCAACCGCGTGTGAGACTCGACAAATTCCTTGGCGAGCAACCCGACTTCGAGGTCGCGTAACGATGCCACCGCCGCGCGATAGCGAATCGCGACTTCGGCTTGCTCGCGGAGCGGCTCTCGCTGGGTGTCAATCTCGCGCAGAATGTCGTTCACGCGGTCCAGAGATTGTTGTGCCGCTTGGAGGCGACGCAGCGACTCATGCCGCTTCAGGCGATAGCGTTGCACACCGGCGGCTTCGTCGATCCAGGCACGGCGCTCCACGGCACTCGCGCTGAGGGCGGCGTCAATGTCCTTTTGCCCGACGATGGCGTAGCCGGTTCGGCCCAAGCCCGAGTCGGCGAGCAGGTCGTGGACATCCTTTTGCCGGACATTCTTGCGGTTTATCGTGTACTCGCTATCGCCCGAGCGGCTCAATCGCCGGCCGATTTCCACGGTCTCCGCGTCAATGTTCAGGCTGCCGTCGCGGTTATCAAACTCGAGAATGACCTCGGCGTAACCCAGCGGCTTGCGGGTGCTGCTGCCCGCGAAAATCACTTCTTGGCTCGTGTTCGCGCGCAGGTTGCGGGCGTTGGGTTCGCCCAGGCCCCACATAATCGCGTCGACGATGTTACTCTTGCCGCAGCCGTTCGGCCCGACCACCGCAATCAGGTCGCAATCGAACTCGAGTTCGGTCCGATCAGCAAAGGTTTTGAACCCAAAAAATTTGGCGCGCTTGAGCTTCACGTCAAAGTTTCAAGACGGGTTCGCGGGAGGCGGCGACGCGCCCACTTTTCCACTTACCGACCGGTGAGGATGCGCAGAATTTCCGGGAAGCGCAGGGTGTAGCCGTCGCGGTCCCACTTCGCGCCGATCGCGAAGCCATCGGTGCTCCACCAGCAGATGTTGATGCCGTTCTTCGCGCCGAGCGCCTTGACATCGCGGAACCACTGCTCGCGGCCCGGCACGTCTTCGTAGCAACCGGCCTCGCCCACCCAGGGCCACACGCCGTTTTGGCGGCACCAGTTGCGGTAACGCGAAAAGTGGAGGCCCATGTTACGGTAGTCGCGGTCGTCGAAAGAGCCGTCATTTTCGGGCGGATAGGGCGCGCCGCGCGCGCCACGAGCCACGGTTTCGCCGCGCCGCTTGGCCAAGTAGTTGCGGCTGTGCGTGATGTTAAACGGGCGGTAGTAGTGCATCGGCACCACCAGACGATCGATGCCTTTGGGCGGGGTCCAATTGCCATTGGGGCCGCCGAAAAAGTCGGGGTCGCCCATGTAAGGGTTGCTGGCGACAATCCATCGCTTGGGGTCCACCTCGCGGATCGCCTCGATGCACAGGCGCAACCAGGCGTCGTACCGCTCGGTTGGTTTGCCGCGATAATCGGGCTCGTTGACAATCTCGAATGCCAGCCGGTCGAGGTGCTCGCCTTTGAACTGCGAGGCAAGGTTGTGCCACCACGCCGGGGCCAGCCAAAAATCGTCGGTGCGAACAAAGTCTTTGGTGTTGTCCGGGTGAAAATCGAGCACGACGTTCAGCCCGGCGCGCAGCAAATTGCGCACCGACCCGACGATCACGAAGTCGCGATCGAGCGAGGTCACCGGGAGGCGCACCAGCTTGAAGCCGAGCCGCGAGACCGCGCGGGCTTTGTCGAGCGACAACGATTGATCGAACTGGATTTGCAGATGCTCGGTGAGGTTAATCTGCGGCGACGCGTCGAGCGGCGATTGCGCCCGAGACGCAACTGCCCCCATCAAAAGGCCGGCGATCAGCCAGCTACGCAAGTTCAACTCGATATTCGATACCACCGAGAAGGATAACGTCTCCCGGCTGCAGAAGTGTCCGCGTGTTTGCGTTGAGCTTCGTATCGTTGAGCACGGTGCCGTTGGTGCTGCCGGTATCGGTCAGGTACACGCCTTGATCGGTGACCTCGATTTCGCCGTGCTTGCCCGAGACAAACTTGTTGTCGAGCTGAATCGCGTTGTCGTCGCGACGCCCGAACGTGTTGACGCCCTTGTGCAGGGGATAATCGAGCCCTTCGGCGACCAGTGCACCGACCTTGGTGCTCGTGGTGGGCACGACGGAAATCGCCTGCGTCTTCCCGCCCATCGCGACCATGGTTTTGTTGGTCTCGCCAGGCAGGCTGAGGGTCAATTTGTATCCGCCGAGGCTAATCTGCTCGCCGTGGTTCAGGGCTACTTTCGAACCCGCCGCAATCTTGTTGCCGTTGATGCTGGTGCCGTTGGTGCTGCCCAAATCTTCCAGCCAAGCCGTCGCGCCGTCGAGCGTCACCTGCGCGTGGAGGCGGCTGATCCGGCCGTCTTCCAAGGCGATGTCGCCTTGCCGACCCAGGGTGAGCGTTCCCGGGCGAACGAAGTGCTCGCGACCGCCTTCGTCGACCAGGACGGGGAGTTGCACAGCCGGCGCGCCAAAGGCATCGCCATCGAGCGCGCGATCGAAAATGAGGCCGCACTCGTTGCAGAACATGATCCCGGCAGGGTTGAACGTCTTGCAAACCGGGCACTGCACCGGCTTTATCGTGATCGTCGCGTCCACCTTGGCGTGCAAGGCGGGCATGCCGCCCATGAGAGTTTTGTTCGCATCAACGCTTGGCGCTTGCGGGATCATTTGGGTCTTATCTGCCATGGCTCAATGAAAACTTCGGAAGAGGAAGCGGTATTTCCTAGACGGAACACCTAGAGAATTTGTTTGTTGAGGATCGTGCCATCGGTTTCGAGATCGTAAACCAGGGGCACGCCGGTGTCCAGATTGAGTTCGAGAACCTGTTCCTTGCTCAACTTTTCGAGGCTCATGACGATGCTGCGGTTGCTGTTGCCGTGCGCTACGACGAGCACATCCTTGCCTTGGCGGATATCGCCCATGATACAGCGATCGAAAAATGGCAGGGTTCGGGCGGCGGTGTCCTTGAGCGATTCGCCGTTGGGCGGCTGCACGTCGTAACTACGACGCCAAATCTTCACTTGGTCGGCCCCGTACTTGGCGACCGTGTCGTCCTTGTTTAGGCCGGCGAGGTCGCCGTAGTGGCGTTCGTTCAGCGCCTGGTCGCGGATCACGGGCACGGTGGCGCCCATGGCCTCGAGAATCAGCCCGCATGTTGTTTGCGCGCGAGTCAGCGAACTCGTGTAGGCCACGTCAATCGAGATGCCGGTCAGCTTGCCCCCGCAGGCGGTTGCCTCGGCTCGACCTTGGTCGGTCAGCGGCACGTCCACCCATCCGGTGAAGCGGTTTTCGAGGTTCCAAAGGGACTGTCCGTGACGCACGAGGATGAGTTTTGCCATCGCTTGGTTTGTACCTCAACCGCTGGTAAACTCGAATTGGCATGGCGAATTACATCACGAGCGTGGGCATGGAGGTTCACGCCGAGCTCCAAACGAACTCCAAAATGTTCTGCCGCTGCGCGGTGGCGTTTGGTGGGGAGCCCAATACTCGCGTGTGCCCGGTGTGTTTGGGTCTTCCCGGCAGCCTGCCCGTGCCTAACCGGATGGCCGTGGAAATGGTGCTCAAGACCGCCCTCGCGCTCAACTGCAAGGTGGCGATGCACTCGCTGTTCCACCGCAAAAACTACTTTTATCCGGACCTCCCCAAGGCGTATCAAGTCAGCCAATACGGCGAGGAAAACCCGATTGGTTTTCACGGATTTCTTGAAATTCCCGACCCGGTGACCGGCACCAAGCGGGTAAGCATCCGCCGCGTGCACCTGGAAGAAGACACCGGCAAGCTTCTGCACCTGCCCAGCGGCGGCTCAGGCGTGGACTTCAACCGGGCGGGCGTGCCGCTCATGGAGATTGTCAGCGGGTTTCCACCCGACATTCACACCGCCGACGAATCGCGCGAGTATCTGATGCAACTCCGCATGATCTTGATCTACCTTGGCGTTTGCGACGGCAAGATGGAAGAGGGTTCCATGCGGTGCGAGCCCAATATTTCGGTCCGACCCGACACGACCGAAACTCTCGGCACGAAAACCGAGCTGAAGAACCTGAACAGCTTCCGGGCCGTGCAACTGGGCGTGGCGTTCGAGACGCGTCGCCAAATCGCCGTGCTCGAAGGCGGCGGCAAGGTCCTGCAGGAAACTCGCGGCTGGAACGACGGCAACGAAACCAGCTACGCGATGCGGCTGAAGGAATCGGAAAACGACTACCGCTACTTTGAAGACCCCGACCTCGTGCCGATTGAGTTCACCGAGGAGTACGTCGAGTCCATCCGCGCTTCGCTTCCGGAGCTTCCGCTTGCGAAGTCGCAGCGGTACCAAACCGAGCTTGGCTTCAACGCCAAGGAAGCGGGCGTGCTGGTGGCCGACAAGAACTGGGCAAGCTTCTTTGAGATGGGCGTGGCCGAGGGCGGCGACCCCAAACTGCTGAGCAATTGGATGAACAGCGACTTCGCGCGCTTGCTCAACGAAACCGGGCAGGTGATCGCCGAGTCCGAAGTTGACGCGCAGCACGACTTGAGCAAGATTTCCGCCAGCCACTTGGTCGAACTGATCTCGCACATTCAGCGCGGCGACATCAATGGCAAGACCGCCAAGACGATGTTTGATGAGATGTTCCGCACCGGCGCGCGAGCGGGCGAGTTGCTCGCCAAGAGCAATCTCAGCCAGATTAGCGACACTGACGAGATTGTGAAATGGTGCCGCGAGGCAATGGCCGAAAACCCTGGTCCAGTCGAGAAATATAAAAATGGGCAAACCAACACGATGGGCTTCCTCGTCGGACAAGTAATGCGCAAAAGCCAGGGCCGCGCCAACGCGCCGCTCGTGCAGGACATCATGCGCGCAGAATTAGATGCTTAGTCGAACTTGGTGCATGCTGGCGGGGCTGATGGTGCTCGCTCAAGCAGGGGCGCAGACGCTGCCCTCGCTACCCAATATCGGGCGCGTTAACGAGATTTGGCGAGTGGCCGATGCCCGCATGGGCCGGCAAGCAGACTACTGGTTTGAGCACGGCGATCTTCCTCGAGCGGTGCAACTTCTCGGGTTCCGTGCCTCGCTCTATCCCAACGACTACGAGCGCGCGACCGACTACGGGTTCTTGCTCAAAAGCCTGGGACGCCGCAACGAAGAGCTCGCGGTCTACATCCAGTTTCGGCAGGCGAACCTGAGCAAAGACCCCGACGCCGCGTGGCCCGAAGCAAACTTCTATTACGAAATGAAGATGTACGCCAAGGTCGCTCCTCTGCTGGAGCCGACCCTAAGCCGCAACCCGCATCCGAATTCGTACCGGCTGCTAGCGCGGTCGTATGAAAAGGCCGGCAGCCTCGCCAATGCCTTCCGTATTTATCAGGAGCTCGTGAGCGCCCATCCGACCGACATGGCGGCCAAGGCGAACTTGGAACGCATCCGCAAGCTCATGAAGGCGGCGCGGATTTTCCCGTTTTAGACCCGAACCCACGTAAGGGCTTCGTGCCCTAAGTAGTAGTGCTGGCTATACTCGCCAGGCTTAAACCAGATCATCGCGGGCGGCACCTCGCCGAGCACAAACGCGGCTACCGGTCGCCCTTCGGTCACGCTGATCGGCTCGCCATCGAGGCGCAAGATGAACAAGTGCAGGAGGTCTTCTTCCGCCTCAAATTGGTAGCGGAATGCACCCACGGTGCCCCCAAACGGGTTGGCTTCGATGCCGACATGCTGCAGCGCAAAGTCGCTGCCGGTTTGCCGGTCGGGGTTGAACGCCGGAAGCTTGATGGTTACGGCCTCGTCAATGCAACGGAGCACCTCGGCGATCACGGCGTCGCGCGTTTGTTGCTCGCGGGGGGTGGGTTGCATACGCAAGACTGGCGGAGCGGGTGGGATTCGAACCCACGATACGTTGCCGTATACGCGATTTCCAATCGCGCTCCTTCGACCACTCGGACACCACTCCAGTCCAGGGTTATTATGGCCGACGCCCTGCCCGGTTCGCCAACTGTGCGCGTTTGCGAAATTCACGCAATTTTCACGGCCCTTACAGTTTTCTTACCTAAGTGTGGAATGGACTAAACGGAGCTCTTCTTTATTGGGGAGTTGGGGTTATATGAAGAAGGCATTTACACTCATCGAGTTGCTGGTGGTCATCGCGATCATCGCAATTCTCGCGTCGATTATCTTCCCTGTCTTTGCCAAGGTGCGAGCCGCGGCTAAGCAGACGAAGTCGACGAACAATCTCAAGCAACTTTCGCTGGCCGCAAACATGTATGCCGGTGACAACGACGACGCTTTGCCGCTGGCCTACTATGTGGATGCCACGGCCAAGGGTGGCTACAAGTCGTTCTGGCAAATCACGTTGCCATACTACAAGGAGCCGTCGCTGCGACGCAATCCGGGCGCTAAGAAGTATTGGCAGCCGGAAAACTCGTCGGACACGACCAACTACGGCCGCGACTATCCGTGGCACATCTCGGACTACCAGCCGACGCTGGGCGTTGCCTGGGCTGATAGTTCGATCGGTCTGAGCAATCCGCAGTCGCCGTCGCAAACCATTCTGTTCGCCGATTCGGCTTACTACGTGGCGACGCCGTCGACGCAAACCGACTCGGGTAAGTGGGGCGCGCTTCGCATCAACTACGCAACTCAGTGGTTCTTGGCTCCGATCGGCGGCTTTACGCATCCGAACGGTACCGAGTACAACACGACGACCAACAATTGGCTCACCTCGTGGTCGACCCAAACCATCTATCCGGTGTTTGAAGACCGCGTGACGACCGCCATGATTGATGGTTCGGTGAAGACGCAGGCCATCAAGAAGGTCACGGGTCCGATCCCGGCTGGTTACACCATCGGTGCGCCCGAGAACCAGTGGGACATGCAATAAGCGAAAGCTGAAAAGCATGCGAAAGCGCCCCGGAGAAATCTCCGGGGCGCTTTCTTGTTTACGGGGTCCAGGGTCGCTGCGGCTTAAACATCCATTCGCGAATCAGGGGCACCTGATCCTGCGAGTGCGGGCCCTGGCTGGCGTTGCCCGGGCCGAGCACGCTCTGCCCGAGCCATTCGCGGCCTTGGCTGACGACCTGAATGAATGTCCCCCGGTTGCTGAGCGTCGGGTTGTTTGCGCCGAGGCCGTAGTTCAGTCGCGGAAGCGGCACTCCCGCAATCGGCGGCAGTTTCTCGATGTCGGCCAAAGTTTCCTTGAGGATTGCTTTAGGGGTGCGGTCGCCTAGATAGTTGGCCTTGGTGCGGCCACGTATCGCGCGCCAAATCACGCTCGGCTGCACCGCCATCCGGAAGAAGTCGGGCTGCAGGAAGTTGCCGGTTGTCGGCACAAAGAGCTTCTCGCGGAGGCGGTCCACCAACCGGCGGTAAGTGGCATCGCCCGAGGAGCCTTCGCGCAGCGTCGGCTCGACCGCGTTCAGCGCGGCTTCGGTGGCGGTGCCGGCCGATGCTTCACGCCGGAACATGCTGAGGAACTTGAGCTGAGTTTCGTCTTCCTGCTGAGCGATGGTCCGAACGGCCTGCACCATGTCGGCGATGGCCAATCGGCCGCTCGGCAAGGCCCGCACCAGGAGCTCGTTGCGGAAAATCTCGCCCCAGGCGGGCGTGTCGAGGTTCGGGAACCAGCTCACAGGCTTGTTGTTCCAGTTGACCAGGAGCCCATTTTTCGGATTGAGCACCTGCACCAGTTTCGGCAACGGCGTGAGGCCCTGCCAGTCGAATATGGAGTGGCCGGGCGTTGGGAAGCGCGGGTCCACCAGGGGTGATCGGCGCGGCATCAGCCCGCAGAACGCATAGCCGATATCCTGCCGATCGGCGAGAAACAGGTTGAAACCGAGCGGGATCTTTTCGGCATGGCGCAGGGCCGCGCGCACGCCCGAGAGTCGCTGCATCGCGAGCATCTCGTCGAACCCGCGCAACTCCTGCCCGGCGTAGCTGGCGCGAAGGCTGTAGGCCGCGGGGCCGGTTGGGCTTTGTACCACCACCGGGCCGAACTTTGTGGTGAGCCGCTCCACGGTGCGGTCGGCCTCGCCTTTCACTCGGATCGTGCGCGTTTCGCGACCAAAGTCTAGCCACGCGCTGTCGGATTCGTACTTGCCATCGCGGGTGAGGTTGACAAAGATGTCCGTGGTGTCGGCCACGCCCGTCGTGAGTCCCCAGGCAAAACTCGGGGTGTTGCCGACCACCACCTGCGGCACGCCGGGCACGGTGATGCCTTGCACCCGCAGAGTCGGGCAGTCGATGCGCGCTTCGTAGACCACGCTCGGCATGGTGTGGCCCATTTGCGGGCCGCTGAGGAGCAAGTTCTCACCGGTGACCGAGCGGTTTTTGTGGGCGACAATCGCGTAGGAGCCCGTTTTATAGACCACCGCCAGGGTTTCGGCGAGCTTGGTCTGCTGCTCCAGGTTGGCGAGACGGACGCCCGGAATGAGTTCAGGCACGGTCGCCTTGGGAAGCAGCGCAAGATGACCTTCGCTGACCGCGCGACTCACTGGCTGTAGGTAGGCGGGAGCTTTGCCGAGCGGATCGTCGGCGGGGTCCACCGTCGGAATCGACTCGGGCGCGTTTTGCCAGAGCATGTCGTCGAGAATGTCCATGATGAGGCCGGCCGCCCGGTTCCCCGCTTTGAGATATTGGTAGGCGAGGTAGTTGCGAATCTCGCCGGCACCACCGCCACCGAATCGGCGGGCCATGCCCACCGCGATGCTCGCCGAATCCAGCGCCGTCCACGGTTTCGGTTTGAACCCAAACTCGGCATATCCGGCGGGCAAGGAGTCGGTCCGCTCCATCACCGCAATCGCCTGGTTGATGCCCTCGGCGTAGGAATTGAACGCGAGTCGGCCTTCGGGCGAGAGCTTTTGAATCTGCGTCTGCAGTTCCTTGTCGGTGTACGAGGTGCGTAGGGTTTCGGTGTCGCTCGCGACCGCGCTCGCCCCGCGGATCTCGGCGAGTTCGCCGCGGAAGGTGCGCCGCGAAAGCTCCATCTGCCAAAGGCGATCCTCGGCGGTGGCCCGGCCCAACGCGCGGAACGCCTCGCGCTCGCTCGGGGCCGAAATCATGGGAACGCCGTATTCGCTTCGGGTTACAAATGGGCCCGCCAAGAGGCTCGCCGCCAGCAACATTGCCGTCATGCCTCAACTATACTAAAGGAATGTCACCCTTGCTTGAATTCGCCATTCACACGGCGGTGATGGGCGGCAAATCGACCTTGCAGTTTTTCCGCAACGCCGAGATTCAGCTCAAGGCCGATCAGTCGCCGGTGACCATTGCCGACTTACAAGCCGAGGCTCTTATCCGCGACGAGATTCGCAAGTGGTATCCGGAGCACGGCATCTACGGCGAAGAAGAAGGTGCCAGCGGCGACCGCTCGCAGCAATGGCTGATTGACCCTATTGACGGCACGAAGTCGTACATGAGCGGCGTGCCGCTGTTCAGCACGTTGCTGAGTTTTGAGCAAGACGGCGATCCCGTGGTGGGCGTCGCGTACTTCCCTGCTTCCGACGAGTTGCTCTACGCGGAGCGCGGCGAGGGTGCTTACTACCAGCATCGTCCGGCTCAGGTGATGCAAGAGATTGATCCTCAGCGGTGCATGCTGTGCTGTGGCGCGCCGACGCGCTTGCGGGACCAGGGCAAGCTCGACCCGCTGCTGGATTTGGCCGACACCTACCAAGGCTTGCGCACCTGGAGCGACGCTTACGGCCACGCGATGGTGGCGAGCGGGCGCGCCCCGCTGATGGTGGACCCGCTGGTCCAGCCGTACGACATTTCCGCGATGCGATTGATTGTCGCCGAGGCGGGCGGGATGTGCACCAACTACGCGGGCGGGAAGGCCGGCCCCGAGGCGATTAGCTTTGCGCCGGGGCTGGCGGATTGGGTGGAGCGGACCTTTCGATGAGGGCGCTCGGCGTTGATTTTGGGTTCGCGCGGATTGGGCTGGCGGTCGGCGAAAGCAAGTTGGCTTTGGCCGTACGGCCCGCTCTCAAGGCGAGCGGAAAACTCGCCACCGACGCCAAAGCGATTGGCGATGTCGCCCGCCGCGAGCAAGCCACGGTGGTGGTTGTGGGGGTACCTTTGGGAGGCAAGGATGATCGGCAGGCACGCATCTGTCGCCAACTAGCCGGACACATTCGCGACCTCGCTTTTGAGGTCATCGAGGTCAACGAAGCGTTGAGCACAGTGGAAGCGCAGTCGCGATTGGCGAACACCGAGTGGACCGCGGCCCAGCGACGCAAAGCAATTGATGGCCAGTCCGCCCTGATCATTCTCGAACGGTTTTTTGATGAGCAAAGTTAAGAAAATCTTTGGCGGCATTTTGGTGCTCGGGCTGGCGTCGGTGGTTGGCGGCGGTGCCTGGGTCAGCAAAGAAATCGGCCCAACCGCACCGGGCGACAAGAAGCTGATTCGCTTTGACAGCGGCAAGTCGTTTAACGCGGCGATGGCCGAAATGCAGCGGCTCGGCGTGATCAAGAACCCGATGGCGATGAACCTGTACGCCAAAGTGAAGGGCAAGTACGAAGCGTTTCGCAGCGGCACTTTTGAGGTGCAGCCGGGCATGACCGCCGATCACTTGTTCAAGGCGTTGAACTCGCCGCTCAAGCAAATGGTGCGCATTCCCGAAGGCTGGTGGGCCGCCCGCGTGGCCGATCGCCTGGAAGCGAAAGGCGTTTGCAAAAAGGGCGAATATGTGGACCTCGTCAAGCAGCCCGAGAAGTTTCAAAAGTACGTCAGCTTTCCGCTCCCGAAGAACACGTTGGAGGGCTATCTCTACCCCGATACCTACGATTTGCCGCCGATGATCGGCGCGTTTGAGACGATCAAGATTCAACTCAAAACGTTCGATCAGCGCATCGCGAAGGAGCTTCCGAAAGGCGCGAACATCGCTCGGCTGGTGAACATCGCCAGCATGGTGGAATGCGAGACGGCGAAGGATGAGGAGCGACCGCGCGTGGCGGGTGTCATCGAAAATCGCCTCCGCAAGGGCATGCGCCTGCAGATTGACGCGACCGTGCTCTACGCGCTGCAGGTGTGGAAGAACCTTGGTCCGGGCGTGGTGAACACGGTCAAGTCGCCGTACAACACGTACTTGATTGACGGTCTGCCGCCCGGCCCGATCTGCTCGCCGAGCGCACGCAGCGTAATGGCCGCGCTCAAGCCCGAGTCGCATAACTACTTCTTTTATGTGGCGCTACCCACCCAGTTCCACCTGTTTTCGACGGATTACGGGAGCCATCTGAGTAATATCAATAAAGCGCGGGCGGCCATGCGAGCGGCTCGCGAACAGGGGTAGGGCAACTGAGAACTTTTCGCACGGGCAAATTTCAGCAGGCGGGCATCCGTGGGCCGCTGCGCAAGCTGTGCCCGAGCGAGGCGATTCATCACATCACCGACCTCTTGCCGAGTGAAATCGCCGCGAGCGGCTACAAACTGGTCTTGCTCGACGTGGACAACACCCTGGTGCCGTGGCGCGGCGAGGAGTTTTCGCCCGAAGTCTCGGCGTGGGTGGCCGACGCCAAGGCGGCCGGGTTGCAACTTTGCATCATCAGCAACACCAAGCGGCCCGAACGACTGGCGCGCCTTAGCGAGATTCTTGGCATCGAGGCGATGCGCGGCAAGTTTAAGCCAAGCCGCGAGATGTTCCTGGCGGCCATGAAGAAATTCAACTCGGAGCCCGCGCAAACGCTGATGATCGGCGACCAACTCTTTACCGACATTCTCGGCGGCAATCGCAGCGGCATCGCGACGATTTGGGTTCGACAGATGGGCGAAAGCGAGTTCGCCGGCACGCGCCACATTTCTCGACGAGCCGAGCGATTGGTCACCGGGCGGCTGTATCAAGCCCTGAAAGAGGAAGACGATGACCTGCCGATTGTGCCGCGCGAAGGGATTTTCCAGCGGCGAATCGTCCGGCAAGTGATGAAGTTCCTCATCGTCGGCGGAAGCTCGTTCGCCATCGACATGACGATAAGGTTTCTGCTGTTGCGGGTGGCGCATTGGAACGGCGAGCTGCTGGCCGAGCCCGTCGGTCGCTGGATGCTGGAGCACTTCCCCGCCGCGCTGAGCCACATCAAGGAGCCGGCCAAGGCGGCGGTGTACCCCGCGGCGGCACTGGCGGGGTGTATCGCCATTCTCAACAGCTTTTATTGGAATCGACGCTGGACGTTTGGTATCCACGGCAAGGACGAAATGCGGCAACAGGTCCGGCGTTTCTTTATTCTTTCGATCTCGGTGCTCATCATCAACGCGCTGATTTCGGGCTCGCTCAACAACGTGTTGCCGGGCCATCCGAACCGCAGCCTCTTCGTCGCGACGTTCGTCGCCACCGCCGTCGGGGCGGTGTGCAACTTCCTGGGCCAGCGGCTCTGGGCGTTTCGGAGAGCGAAGTGATCACCGGCGGAACGTACTGGCAGCAAGCCATGCCGGGCGATTTTGCCGTCGTCGGCGACCCCATTGGCCACTCGTGGTCGCCGCGCATTCACCAGGCGGCGTATCAGGCGTTGGGCTTGAACCTACGGTACGAAGCAATTCACGTGCCGCGCGAGGAGTTCAACGAGGCGATGGCGAGTCTGCAGGAACTCGGTTATCGCGGGGTGAATGTCACCCTGCCGCTTAAACTCGAAGCCTACGCCTGGGCGGAGAGCGCCGACGCCGAGTGCCGGAAGTTCGAATCGGCCAACACCATCGAACTCGCCACCCGGCGAGCCACCAACACCGACGGGCAAGGATTTTTGGATTCGCTCGGCTCGCTTAAGGTGCCGGCGCAAGGCCGCGTATTGCTGCTTGGAGCAGGCGGTACCGCGCAATCGCTAGCGCGAGTGCTTACCGAGGCGGGTTACGAACTCGCGATTTACAACCGCACCGCGAGCAAGGCGGAATCTCTGGCCGACAAGGTCGGGGCCGAGTTTTTGGCGCAGCCGAGCGTAGCAGGTTTCGACCTCATTCTCAACACCACGAGCGCGGGGCTCAGCAACGATTCCATGGATATTCCGTGGGGTCAACCCAAGCCGGGCGCGCTGGTTTACGACGTGATCTATGGCGACTTACCGAGCCCGCTGTTGCGCGAGGCGGCGTTGGCCGGATTCCGAACCGTGGATGGTCGCTATATGCTTGTGGCGCAAGCCGCCCGATCATTTGAATGGTGGTTGCAGCAACCCGCTCCGCGCGAGGCGATGATGCAGGCCGTGACATCATGAATGAGCAGTTAGAATTGGCCGCCGCCGCCATTGTGCGCGGGGAGTTGGTGGTGATGCCGACCGAAACCGTGTATGGCTTGGCCGCCGACGCCACCAGCGATGAAGCGGTGCAACGGATTTTTGCGGCGAAAGGTCGCCCCAGCGACAATCCGCTGATCGTTCATATTGCTCGCGCTGAAGATTTGCCGCTCGTCGCTCGCGACATTCCTGACGTGGCATGGGAACTCGCGCGCCGCTTTTGGCCAGGGCCGCTGACGCTGGTGTTGCCAAAAGCCATTTCCGTGAGCACCTTCACGACCGCCGGATTGGAGACGGTGGCCGTTCGGGTCCCGAACCATCCGCTCGCCCGCGAACTCTGTCTGCGCTCCGGACGGCCGCTCGCCGCGCCCAGCGCCAACGTGTTTACTCACCTTTCGCCGACCCGCATTGAGCACCTTTCGCCGGAGATTCGGGCCGCCAGCACGGTGATTCTTGATGGCGGCGCGAGCCGGGTCGGCATCGAATCCACCATTCTCAGCCTGATCGGCGATCAACCGCGCGTCCTGCGCGAGGGCCAGGTGAGCCGAGCGGCGCTTGAAGATGCGCTGGGCATTCCGGTGGCCGTGGGTCCCGTGGACGGGCCGCGCATCGCGCCGGGGCAATACTTGCGGCACTATTCGCCGGATACGCCGGTGGTGCTGGTGGACAAACTCACGCCGCAGCAGCCCGGGCTCTGCTTCGGCACTTGCCAAAACGCGAACCAGCTGATCATGAGCTACGATCCGGCCGAATACGCGTTCGAGCTTTACGACGCGCTGTTTCAACTCGACCAACGCAAGCTCGAAAGCATCGGCATTGAGATGCCGCCGGATTCGCCGGAATGGGCCGCCATCCGCGAGCGGTTGCACAAGGCCGCGGGTCGGTAACATAGGCGGCAAGATGCTTGCCACCACCGTCGCTGCCAGTTTCGCCCTCGCCGCCCCCACCACCGTCGCTGCCAGTTTCGCCCTCGCCGCCCCCGCCATCGTCCCGCGCCCGCTGAGCATTACGCCCAACGGCGAGGCGTTCACCTTCGATTCCAGCGTCGTGCTCGTCGCGGATAAGCGGGCTCGCAGCACGGCCCTCGTGCTGAAAAACGCGCTCGAACCGGCGATGGGTTGGGAGATTCCGGTCGGAAGCCGCGGCGGCAAAGTTGTGCGATTCAAATTCGCCGGAAAGGATTGGCGACTCGGCGAAGAAGGCTATCGCCTCACCACCAAATCCAAGGAGATTGTGGTGGAGGCTTCCACCGAGCGCGGTCTGTTCTACGGCGTGCAGAGCCTGAGGCAGCTCTTGCCCGCGGCGAACTTGCGCCGATCGCCGCAGACCGCGGAGTGGAGCATTCCGGGCGGCGTCATTGAGGACATGCCTCGCTTCCGATGGCGCGGCTCACACCTGGATTCGTGCCGCCACTTCATGCCGAAGAGCTTCGTGCTGAAGTACATCGACCAGCTCGCGTTTCATAAAATGAACACCTTCCATTGGCATCTCACGGATGACCAGGGTTGGCGAATCGAGATCAAGAAGTACCCGAAGCTCACGACCGTGGGCGGCTGGCGCAAGGATTCCACCGTGGTTTACAGCCCGCGCCAAATGACGGGCAAACCGCATGGCGGCTTCTACACGCAAGACGACATCCGCGAGGTGGTGGCCTACGCCAAGGCGCGCCATATCACGGTTGTCCCCGAGATCGAAATGCCGGGCCACGCCCAGGCGGCCATCGCGGCGTACCCCGAACTTGGAAACACGGGCCAGCCGATTGATGTGTGGACGAATTGGGGCGTGAGCACCAGCGTGTTCAACGTCAAGGACGGCACGATTTCGTTCCTGAAGGACGTTCTGACCGAGGTGATGGACCTGTTCCCCAGCCAGTTCATCCACGTGGGCGGCGACGAATGCCCCAAGGATGAGTGGAAGACGAGCGCCGACGTCCAAGCCCGCATGAAGCAGCTCGGCCTGAAGGACGAGCACGAGATGCAGTCGTGGTTCATTCGGCAGTTCGACAGCTTCCTGGCTAGCAAGGGGCGGCGGCTCATCGGCTGGTCCGAGATTCTGGAAGGCGGCCTTGCGCCGGGCGCGGCCCTGATGGTTTGGCTCGGCGACGACGGCGCGTTGCAAGCCGTGCGCTCGGGTCACGACGTGGTGATGGCGCAAGGCACGACCTACTACGACGCGTATCAAAGTGGGGACCGCACCACCGAGCCGCACGCGATTGGCGGCAACACCGACCTCAAGCGGGCTTACGAATACGAGCCGATTCGGCCCGGCATGACGCCCGAGCAAGAAAAGCACGTTCTCGGCGTGCAATGTCAGCTGTGGACCGAGTACATTCCCGACCCGCAAAAGCTGGAGTACATGGCGTTTCCTCGCCTGAGCGCGATGAGCGAAATCGGCTGGACGACGCGCGAACAACGCGACTATGCCGACTTTGAGATTCGCATGAAGGCGCATCGCGCCCGATTGGAGGCCATGGACATCAACTTCCGAGGTCGCGGCAACACGTATCCCTACCCGCTCGCCAGCCCCGGCAAGTAAACTAGGCAGCATGCGTTGGGCGTCTGTGGCGGTACTGGCCATCCTTGTGATGGCGGGTTGCAAAGAGGAGTCGAATGGTTATGGCGGACGACCTCGACCGAAGATTTATCAAAAGGTGGTGAGCCTCAGCCCTTCGATGAGCGAGCTCTCCTCGAAGATGGACCTGCAACTGGCGGGCCGCACGGCCGCCTGTAACTGGCCCGACACCCTGAAAGCGCTTCCGGTGGTGTGCGAAGTCAAGCCGAACTACGAGCTTTTAGCGAGCATGAAGCCCGACCTCGTGATTGTGGACGGCAGCCTGTTCTCCGACGCCGAAATCAGCAAAGTGAAGGAAGCCTCCAAGGCGGAAGTTGTGGAAATGAACGTCCACACGGTCAAGGAACTCACGGACTTTCTTGATAGTCTCGCCGGGAAAGTCGGCGGCGAACTGAGCGCCCACCGCTACATTGATCAGATTGAAACCGCGGTTCGCACCGCCAAGCTCGACGCGGGTGCCCAGCCGAAGAACGCGATTATCCTGATGGGCAACGGCGTGGGCAACTACATGATTGCCGGGCGAAGCTCGTTCACCGCCGACCTCATTCGTTCCGCCGGAGCGAACGTGCTCGGGCCGGACGACGATAAGTTTGCGCCGGCTAACCTGGAGCAAATCATCACCTGGAATCCCGACGTGATCTTTGTGCCGGGCTCGGCCGCGGCGATCATGAAGGACCCGCGCTTGGCCAGCCTGAAGGCGGTGAAAAATGGAGCGGTTGCCGGGGCGAATGCCGACCTGCTACTCCGCGCCGGTTCCCGCGTGGACGGCATGATCTCGCGCGCCACCCAATTTATTCAACAAGGCAAGTAACGCTTGCCGCTTTATCAAATCAATCCTATGAGTACTGCAGAAATCGGTGTGTTTGGCGGCTCAGGCTTTTACAGCCTGCTTGAAAATGTGGAGGAAGTGAAGGTTGATACGCCTTACGGTCCCCCCAGCGATGCGATTTTTATGGCCGAAGTGAGTGGTCGTAAGGTCGCGTTTTTGCCGCGCCACGGACGCAAGCACACGATTCCGCCGCACATGATTAACTACCGCGCGAACGTGTGGGCGATGCGCCAACTGGGCGTCAAGGCGATCATCAGTCCTTGCGCCGCGGGTTCGCTGCAAACGCACGTCGCGCCGGGCCACTTTGTGGTCTGCGACCAGTTTGTGGACCGCACCAACAGTCGCCGCGACACGTTTTTCGATGGGCCGATCGTGACCCACGTTTCGCCCGCCGAAACGTACGATCCGGTGCTGCGGCAGGTCGCGATTGATTGCGTGCGCAAGCATGGCATCACCTGTCACGATCGTGGCACGGTGGTCGTGATCCAGGGCCCGCGCTTCAGCACGAAGGCCGAAAGCAAGTGGTTTACCGATGCCGGTTGGGAAGTCATCAACATGACCCAATATCCCGAGGCGCACCTCTGCCGTGAGCTCGGCATGGCGGTGGTCAACATCGCGCTGATCACCGACTACGATGCCGGTTTGGTCGCCGACGAAGGTCCCGTGAACGCGCACTCGGTGCTCGAAGTTTTCCAAAAGAACGCCGAAAACATCCGCAAAGTCGTACTTGATATGGTGGCGGAATTCCCGCGCGACCTGGATTCGCTCGGCGCGATGGAAAGCCTCGAATTCAGTCGCGGCGACGGTCACGCCACCAGCAAGTACGATATCCGCCTCTTCCAACAATGATCACCTCGGCCGCTCTCGCTCTCTTCTTCGCCGCCCAGCAGGGCCAACTTCAGACCATGGTGGGCGGGGAGATGGTGAACGTGAGCTTGCCGACCGCGGGTTATGTGTTTCCGGGCCGGACACACGAAGACCATCGCGAAAACGCGCTCGGTCGCGTGACGGGTCCGGCATGGACCTGGAGTGACTTCTCGGGCAAACTGGCGACGACGCCGGCCGGCAAGACCACCCGCATTTTGGTGATTCTGCAAATGCGGGCCGAGATGGTGACGATGGGCACCAATGGCCGCAAGTTCCCGAACCAGGCGACCCTTGAGCGCGAGGACGTGGCCGACCTGCGCGACGGCTTGGCCCTTGCCGGTCAGATCATCCGGGTGCAGTCGGGCGGGGCGGTGACGCCGGTGTTTGACATTCACCTGGACAGCTCGGTTGCGCCGCTCGATGCCAGCGCAGAGCTTTATCCGTGGCGCATGAACCGCATGCGCTTTGACCCCGAAGATGCGCCCGCCGTGGAAGGCTACGACATGGCTTGGGTGGTGTGGCCGCGCTCGCAAGGGCCCGACCGGTTGCAGAATATTGACCTTGGCCCGCGCACCGCGACGCTTGGCTACTGGACCGGCGACCTGCCGATGTCGCCGCGCGTCTTGGCGGCTGATTTTGCCCGCGCCTGGAGCGCGTGCAACACCAAAATTGAAGCTGCCGAGCGCATGCGCAGCGGTCTTGAGGTTCCCAGCGGCGAGCACCGACACGACACCGCCGCGAAGGTGGAGAGCTTTGTTTGGAACGGCCAAGCGGAAGGTTCGTTTGGCGATAAGCTGGGCGAGATTTCGGAGGCCTCCGGCCGGCGGAACGGACGCCTTTGCTTGATGAGTCGCAGCGTCGGCGCTCCGGTCGGGCCGATGGCCATGACGCTACGGGCGAAAGCCACGGGCAACGCCGAATACTTCGTCGCCTACAGCGGGCCGGGCAACATGTTCGAGATCGTCGGCTGGATGGGGCCCGAAGCTCGCATGCCGAAGAGCGACTTGGGAATTGGCATTTTGACTTCAGCGGAAGGCACTGTGGCCATGACTCTGCCGCCGAGCAAGTTTCCGGTGAGCGAGATCATCTTGATTCCGGGCAGCGAGGGCGTGATGGGCTCGCTTCGCGAACCCGCGACGCTGACCGTCAGCGATGGCGTAGTCACGGTCCTGAACACTTACACCGGGTTCCCGGTGAGCGCCAGCGACGTGCTTACCGCACTGAATTCGACCGACCTTTCGCTGCAGTGGGAGGCTCTGGAACGGGCCAAAGGCGAACCCGAAACCGCCGACGTGCGGGCCAAAGTGCTGGAGCTGTTCCGCAGTTCAAACCGCACGTTGGCGCGGGCGGCCATGGAATGTTTGGCCACGTGGGGTTCTGTGGAATCCGTAGCCGCGCTCCGAGCCGGGCTGGACAAGGGACCCTTTGAGCACACCCAAGGCAACGCCGCGACCGGCTTGCGCTTGCTGATCGAGGCCAAGAAGCTCGATCCGCTGGTTGACCTCACCATGATTGACGACGCGGCCGCGCTGATCGCGAATCGCGATTGGCGCACGCGCAAGGCAGCGGCTCAGTTGCTCGCGCTCGTTCCCAAGGAGAACGCGAACATCGCGATGTTGCTGATGCTCGGCGACCCCGAACCCGAGGTTCGGCTAACCGCCATCGCGGGGGCGAATCTCAACATTGAGCTGGTGAATCAGCGGCTGCTCTACTACGCCGTGAACGACCCCTACGAAGCGGTGCGCACGGCGGCCTATACGCGGCTGCTCAGCTCGCCAAAGAACGAGATTCGTAAGGAAGCCGAAACATTTATGGCCGACGATAGCCCGTTTGTGGTGCAAGGCGTCCTGATGGGCACGGGGCCGGTTACCCCGGCTCTCATGCGGCAAGCGATTGTCAACCCACTGCCGGATACGCAAGCCGCGGCCCTGGAAGGCTGCTTCAAACGAAAGATCAAGGTGGAGCCAGATTGGGTGAAGCACCTGGCCAGCACCAACCACTTGCCCACCCAAATGGCGATGGCGAAACTCGTCTCAGGCGGGTTGCTGAACCTGCCGCAATCCGCGCTCCAACACCTCATGAGCAGCCCCAGCCAGGGCGTGAAAGATACGCTCGCCGGGAGTCACCGTTGAAGCTGGTGTTTGGCAGCGACCACGCCGGATTTCGCTATCGGCAAATGCTCGCCGAACACGCAAGGAACCTAGGTCATTCGGTCACCGAAGTAGGTGCGGAGGGTCTGGAGAGTTACGATTACCCCGACGCGAGCGACGCGTTGGCCCCTTATCTTTTGGAGAGCAAGGCCGACCTTGGCGTGCTCATCTGCGGGTCGGGCATCGGCGTGAGCATCCGGGCCAACCGGTACCCGCACATTCGCGCCGCACTGTGCACCACCGTTGAATTGGGCCAGTTGGCGCGTCAACACAACCACGCGAACGTGCTTTGCCTGGGCGAACGCATCATTTCCGAAGAGCTCGCGCGCGGCATTTTTGATGCATTTCTGGCGACCAAACCCGATAATGAACAACGTCATGAAAAGAGGGTGAAGAAACTTGACGCCCCTTTAGGTTGTTGAACGAAGAATGAGCAAATCCACCACCCCAAAATGGCTCCCCTACGCGGCCGTGGCCCTGTGCATCGGCGGGTTTTTGGGTGGCACCGCGTGGCGCGGTCGAGTGGACGACGTACCGAAAGTTCCGGCGAGCGGCATCTTAGCCCCGCCCGAGCAGCTCTTGGCTAGCAACGACCGCAAGCCGCCGGCCACCAAAATCGCGGCGGATGACTATTTCCTGAGCCTTGTCGCGAAGATCGACGAGCTTTACGTCGAGGAGGTGAAGAACCATCAGGACCTCGCGATTGGCGGAGCCAAAGGCATGGTCGCCAGCCTCGGCGATCCGCTCGCCATCTTCATGACCAAGAGCCAATTCGAGGCGTATCAAAGCGCGCGGCATGGCCGATTTAGCGGCGTGGGGCTGGAGCTCGAATTTAAGTGGCAAGCCAAGCGCCCGACCGACAGCCAGCGCGAGGCCGACGTCTACAGCGATATTCCGGAACTCGTGGTGACGAGCGTGGTGCCCGGCAGCGCGGCGGAGAAAGCGGGTCTCGCCATCGGCGACAAAATTGATTCGCTCGATGGCCGCTGGCTGCTGAGCACGGCACGCATCAAGTACTTCCGCGAAACCTCCGCCACTTTGCGCAAGACTCGGCCCTGGACTTCCGACGCCGAAAAGAAGCTCAAGCTTTTGGACGAGCAGATTAAGAAGGGCACCACCCTCACCAAGGTGCGCGACATTCTGATGGCGAACGGCGAAAAGCCGCTGGACCTCACGATTCAGCGCGCCGGAGCCACCAAAACCGTGAAGCTCATGGCGAAGGGTGTGACCGCCCCGCCGGTGTCGCTGCAAGACGGCAAGCCCGCGCAACTCCGATTCTTCCTCGGGGCGGCCGACGAGCTTGCCCGACTAAGCACGAAGGAGCCCCTGGAGCTTGATCTGCGGAACAGCACGATGGGCGACTTCGACGCCATGAAAGACTGCTTAAGTTTGTTCGGTGGCCAAACGACTTGGGGCAATATTGTGGACGAACGCCAACGCACGCCGCGCCCTCTCACAACGAACGGCGAAGATAAATTTGGGCCGGTCAAGCTATTGGTCGACAACACGACGGTCGGCATGGCCGTCATCTTTGCTCAGGCTCTGGTGGCGGCGGGCAAGGCCGAACTCGTGGGCACGTTACCCGCGAAGTCGCCCACCGTCTTGACCACCCAAACCTTGCCCGATGGCAGCGGATTCACGCTCCCCATCGGCACGTTCCAACCCGCCAAGGTGTCCAAATGAAGCGCTGGATTTCACTTCTCGCCGGGCTCATCCTAGCCCCCGCCACGTTCTTTATGGTCGGATTCTCCGCGCCAGAACTGCGCGACCAAAGGCTGCCCGATGGCGAAACCCTCGCCCGGGTCTTGCCGAAGGAAAAGAAGGAGGTCGCGCCGGTGGAGACCTTCCTGCAGGTGCACGACTTTATCCATCAGAACTACTACAAAAAGGTGGACGATGCCGACCTGACCTACGCCGGAATGTCCGGGGTGATGGCCTCGCTGGGCGATCCGCATACGATGTTCTTTGAACCCGAAGTCAGCGAAGCCTTTGCCGAAGAAACCCGCGGCGCGCAAAACTATGGCGGCGTCGGCGCACGGCTCATGCGGCACGATCTCGGCGTCAAAATCACCAGTGCCTTCCCCACCGGCCCGGCCTATCAGGCGGGCATTCGCGATCGCGATATCATCACCCACGTCAACGGCAAGTCCATCGCGGGCCAAGAGACGGACGCGATCATCAAACAAATTAAGGGACCCGAAGGAACGAACGTCAAATTGCGCGTTCTTCGCGGCAACGGCTCGACGCCCGAGTTCACCATCCGCCGCGCGCAGGTGTTGCAGCCCAGCGTGGATGGCACGATGATCGAGGGCAGCAACGTCGTCTACATCAGCGTGTTTGGCTTTAGCCAGGTGACCGCGCGGCAGTTCGAAGAGCAGCTCAACCGCTTTGGCGTAGAGAACGCCGAGGGCCTGATTATCGACCTGCGCGGCAACCCCGGCGGCCTGCTCGAAGCCGCCCGCGACATGCTTTCGATGTTCGCCGAAAACAAGATCGTGGTGAGCATGCGCGACCGCACCGGCAACCAGCAAGTCACCAAGACTTATCACAACTTCAAGCGAGACATTCGTTGCCCGGTGGTCATTCTCATCAACGAGGATTCGGCCAGCGCGAGCGAAATCTTTGCCGGCGCGATGAAGGATTACGGCCTCGCCACTCTGGTCGGCGCGCACTCCTACGGCAAGGCCAGCGTGCAGAATCTGATTCCGTTTAACGATGGGGCCAGCGCCAAAATCACCGTGGCGAAGTACTTCCTGCCGAACGGAGCCGACATTTCGCGCAAGCAAGATGACGATGGCCAGTGGCTTTCGGGCGGGCTCAAGCCGGATGTCGAAGTGAAAATGAGCTTCCACCCGGATACGCAGGTGGGCGATCCCAACACCGACGCTCAGCTGAAAAAGGCGCTCGAAGTCATCAAGGAGAAGCGAGCTTTCTAGCCATGCGTTGGATGGCGATTGACGGCGGAGGCACCTCCGCCAAAATTCGCATCGAAGACGCCAGCGGCCTGGTTTTTGAATCGCAAGGGGGGCCGTGCAACTGGTTCACCACGCCTCGCGAGCAGTGGATTCAGACGATTCGCGAGGCTGTTCGCGGCGAAACCGCCGACGCGGTTTACGGTTGTTTCGCGGGCGCATTGCCCGCCGATGAAGCAGTTTGCGCGGCCGCGCTAGCCCAAGCGATTGGTTTGGCACCCGAACGATGTCGAGCCGAAAGCGATTGCGCGGCGGCGTTGGCCGCGTTTCCCGAGGGCACTTTGGTCGGTGTCATCGCGGGCACGGGTAGCTCCATTTTCAGTCGCGTGGATGGGCGGCTCGTGCGCTCGGGTGGGGGCGGTCCTTTCCTCGGCGATGCGGGTAGCGCGGTGGACATCATGCGCCGCTGGATCAACGCCAACGTTGTGGTCGCCGGGCCGACCGGCAACTCCGCAACCCACGAAAAGCTTGCCGAACTCGCGGGTGGCGTGGATCGCGACGCCGTCCTTCGCTGGCTGTATCAAACTCCCAATCCCGCCGCCGCGCTCGCCCCGCTGTTCCCCACTCTCGCGGCCAACAACTCGCAAGACCCCGCGATTCAGAGCAGTTTGGGCGACCTCGCCACGCAAGTGGCGGCGCATCTTTCGCACTATCATCCCGGCCAAACTAACCCGACCGTTGGCCTCGCCGGAGGCGTGTGGGAGGCGCATCCCGACCTCCGCATCGCATTCAGTCACCACCTGATTTCGGCTACAATAGTGGAGCCGTCAATGACGCCGGTCGAAGGTGCGATGCGCCTGGCAAAAGCTACGTTTTCATGAGCACAGAAGGAAGAAACCCCCGTTCATTTGGCCTGGACAAGATGTCCGCCGAAGAGATCATGCGATTGATGAATGAGGAGGAGCAGGTCGTTCAGCGCGTGTTGCAATCCTGCGAACGCGAACTCGCCATCACCGCGGCCAAGGCCGCCGAAGCCTTTCAACGAGGTGGGCGCATCATCTATGTCGGGGCTGGCACCAGCGGACGCATCGCCGTGATGGACGCCGCCGAAATGCCGCCGACCTTTGGCATTGACGCCGGACGATTTATCGGGATTCAGGCCGGAGGCGACACCGCCGTGGGCCAAGCCGTGGAGGAGAGCGAAGATAGCGAACACGCCGCCGTGGAAGCGCTCAACGCCATCGATCTCAACAAAAACGACGTCGTGGTCGGCATCGCCGCATCGGGCAAAACGCCATTCGTGGTCGCCGCCATTCGGCATGCGCACCAAAAGGGCGTGTGGACTTGCGGCATCGCCAACAACCGCAACACGCCGGTGCTCACCGCCGCCGATTTGGGCATCCTTATGGATACCGGCCCCGAGGTCTTGACTGGTAGCACCCGCCTGAAGGCCGGCACCGCACAAAAGCTCGCCCTCAACCGCATCAGCACCGGCGCAATGGTGCTGAGCGGCAAGGTCATCGAGAACCTAATGGTGGATGTCAAGGCGAAGAACGCGAAGCTCAAAGAGCGTTGCGTGCGGATCGTGCGCGAGCTTTCGACCGCGACCGAAGATGAGGCGCACGCCGCCTTGGAGGCTCATGACTGGAACATTCGTAAGGTGCTGGAAGAACTCCGCGCCGCCGCTCCTAGCGCTTAGCTTTTTGCTTTGCGGCTGTGGCCGCCAGCCGGCGGAGCCAACCCCGCCCGCTCTGGTCCCCGCGAAATCCACGCAGTTCTTAGGCAACGGCACGATGGGGTTCCGCGTCGGCGACTTCGGTCTCGGGAACGGGTTGCCCGCGTTCTCGTTGGATAGCTACCAAAAAACCGGCGAAGAGAAGATTGTGCCGGTGCCGCACCCCCTCAACGGGAAGTTGGAGTGGGAACTCAACGGCAAGCGCATGGCCGCCAGGTTGTTGCGGCAGACGCAAACCTGGGAGGTCGGCAAGGTGATCACTAAGGGCACGGCCCAGGCGGGCGGCAAACAGTGGGAGTTCACCGCCGAGACGGCGGTGAATTCGTACCTGCAACTGACCTGGTCGCTACAGGTTTCCGGCGACGCGGTGCCCATTTACGACGGCAAGCCGCTAACCGAAGAGATCAGAATTCCCGTTGCCGGGCGAATCCGCGTTCCGCGGGCAACCTTGACCATCGAATCCACCGACAAGGACGATGAACGGTTTGTGCAGATCGCTTCCCAACGGCTGCAAACCGAGCTTCCCGAACAGCCACGGCAGTTTGCGCCGATGGGGCTGAGCAGCGAGATTTACTTTGGGCACACGTTCTGGGATGCGGATGTGTGGATGATGCCGGTGTTGGTGTGGCTTGCGCCGGATTCGGCCAACGCCCTCGCCCAATTTCGCCTGCAGCGCCTCCCGCAGGCCAAATCCAACTTTAGCGAGTGGCTCGCGGACGGCACGCCAATCGGCAAGGGCAAGCTCGATCTCAGCGGGGCGCGGGTGCACGTGCTCGGCGCGATGTTCCCCTGGGAAAGCAGCGTGAGTGGCCGCGAGACCGTGCCCGGGCCGAGTCGTTTTCAGCACCACATTTCAGGCTCCGTCATGCTTGGTCTGGAACGCGCCAAGGACTTTTTGCCGCAACTCAATATCACCGACGCGGGGCGGTCGGTGGCGAGTTTCTACCAATCGCGGGCGCAAGAGGTGCGGCCCGGCGAGCAAGGCATCTTCGGCACGATGAGCCCCGACGAGCACCACACCGGCGACAACGATCTTTACACCAACATCCTCGCCGAGCAGGTCGTGCGCAGTTACGCCGACCCCACGTGGACCGCCGCCCGCCCGCGCGATGCAACCACCTTTTTGACCTACAACGGCGACCGGCTGCGCACCTACAAGCAGGCCGCCGCCTTGTTGAGCATCTACCCGCTGCAAGACCCGGCCGCCGAAAAAGAGGCCAGCCAAATGCTGACCAGATTCGCGGGCAAGGTCATTGATAACGGCCCAGCGATGAGCCACGCCATTGACGCGACC
Source organism: Chthonomonas sp. (assembly GCA_016788425.1). Classification (NCBI taxonomy): domain Bacteria; kingdom Bacillati; phylum Armatimonadota; class Chthonomonadia; order Chthonomonadales; family Chthonomonadaceae; genus Chthonomonas; species Chthonomonas sp. The sequence continues at coordinate 495,484 of JAEURQ010000004.1, read as the reverse complement.
GTGCGAGCGCGGTTCGGCGATGTCGAACAAGCCTATCGGGAGTGGCGCGATAGCTGGGTGCCCTACACGACGGACGGCGACCTCTTCCGCGAGAAAAAAGCCGCGCAGCAAGATCGCTCGATCTTCTACACGGGGATGGCGGGCTCGCTGCAAACCGTGATCTACGGGTTCGGCGGCGCTCGCATCGACGACAAGCCCAGCGGGCTCAAACTACCCAGCGGACGCTATCTGAGCTTCAAACCCCGGCTCCCGCAAGCCTGGAACAGCATCCGGCTGAGCGGGATTGTCATCGGCACCAAGACCTACGACATCGCGATTTCAAAGAGCGGGGCTCACATCAATAGTCGCGGAAACTAAAGACGGCGTCGCCGACAAACACCGAGTCGTCTTCATCCGCGCCGAGCTCGCGCAGGCGCTCGATCACGCCCATGCGCTCTAAGCGTCGGTGCAAAAATCGCACACTATCGGTGTTGTTGAGGTTGGTCATTTTCACCATGCGCAGCACACGGCGACCGATGACTTCCCAGCCGCCTTCGGGCGCGGGCACGACGTCCCAGCCCTCGTCCACTTCTTCGCGCGCGGTGGCGGGCATGAGCGTCGGCATGCTTTCGACGCTCTCCTGCGCTTCAAGGGTGCTCACCACCTCGTAGAGCATCGGGTCGAGGCCGAGCTTCGCCGCGCCCGAACCGGCGAAAACGGGGATGCCGTCGCGCTGCAAGCGATCGCGGAGTTCCTGCAGGCGATCGTTCTCCGGCGAGCCCGGGGCAATCATGTCAATTTTGTTGAGCAACACGACGCGCGGCCGCGACCACACCTCCTCGCTGTATTCCTTGAGCTCATTTTCGATGAGCTCAAAGTTGCGCACCGGATCGCTTTCGTCGATCGGGGCCATGTCCACCACGTGGATAAGCACCTTGGTGCGCTCGATGTGCCGCAAAAATTGGTGCCCCAGGCCGTGGCCGAGCCGCGCGCCCTCGATGAGGCCGGGCATGTCGGCCATGACAAACGACTTGTCGCCGAGGGAGACCACGCCCAGATTCGGCGTAATCGTCGTAAACGGGTAGTCGCCGATTTTCGGGCGGGCCGCGCTGAGCGCGCCGAGCAGGGTGCTCTTCCCCGCGTTTGGCAGGCCAATCAGGCCGACGTCGGCGAGCAGCTTGAGCTCGAGCTTTGCCGTCACGGTTTCGCCGGGTGCGCCCTTTTCGGCGAAGTTGGGTACTTGGCGCACGCTACTGACATAGTGCAGGTTGCCGCGACCGCCGCGACCGCCCTTGCAGACCACAAACTTCATGCCGTGCAAGTTAAGGTCAGCGAGCTGCTCATCCATCACGGTGTCCCATATGACGGTGCCGACCGGCACCTTGACGATGACGTCCTTGGAGCTGCGTCCGCGCTTGTTGCCGACGGCGTGCGCGCCGGGCTCGGCGCTAAACTTGCGGCGCATCGAGAAATCGTAGAGGGTTCGCATGCCGCGCTCGGCCATGAGAATCACGTTGCCGCCGCGTCCACCATCCGCGCCATTGGGACCGCCACGCGGGACATGCTTTTCGCGGTGGAAGGCCACAGCCCCCGAACCACCGTCCCCGGACACAAACTCAACGATGGCCTCATCAAAAAACATAACCCTATTATGAAGCTTTGCGCCGAACCTTAAACTAGTGAAAGCACCGGGGCCCGGTGCTCGTCCAAAATAAGGCTATGAAGCACCTCACTTTCGCTCTCGCGAGCCTCTCTTTGGCGGGTTCCGCGCTCGCCCAAACCACCGCCATGCGGGTGGCCAGCTACAACCTGGAATGGTTCGGCGAAGGCGCAACGGCGGAGCGGATCGCGAACATCAATTCGGTGCTCAGCAACCTCAAGCCGAACGTGATCGGCCTGATGGAAGTGCAAAGCAAGGCCGCCGTGGCGCAGCTGTTTCCTGCGGGTGGCGACTGGCAAGTGGGCATTCAAGATGACCCGACCGAACCGCAAGAGCTGGCAATCGCGGTGCGCAAACCGTTCAAGTTGGTGGAGTGGGAGTTGGTGTTTACTCGCCCGCTTTTCAACCCGATGTTCCCCAACCGCCGCGACGTGATTCGGGCGATTGTGGAAGCGCCGAACGGACGGCAAGTGCCCGTTTACGTGCTGCACCTCAAGTCGCGATCGGGCGGCCGCATGCAAACCGACCTGCAGCGCGAAGCTGCTGCCGGCATGTTGGCGAGCTTTCTCTACGGATTAAGCGGGACCGAAAAAGACTACATCGTGATGGGCGACTTCAACGATTCGCCCGACGATCGCTCGGTGAATATTCTCGAATCGGGCGATCTGATGTGTCCGGCGGGTGCGGGTACGCCGCAGAAAGTCTGCATCAACCTGGCCCAAGATCTCTACGCCAAGGACTACGTGACGCACGGGCTGGAGCGAGTGTTTAAGGGCGAGGACATGACGCCGATCGTGACCGGGGCTTCGGCGAGCAACGACAACGTGCGCGGCAAGGATTACAAGTTCCCCGACGACGTGCCCGTAACGCAGATTCTGTTCGACCAGATTTTGGTGTCGCCGAAGCTCGCCAAAGAAGTGCCGGGCAAGATGCAGATTTACGCGAAGGCAGATTCGATTCGCGGCAAGGGGCCGCGTGTGAAGGTGACCGACCAACCCGACGGCACTCGCTTGGTGGAGTGGCTCGAAAAAGGCACCCAAGCGAGCGACCACCAGCCGGTGTACGCCGACTTCGCGCTCGGCGTACCCCGTCCGCCAACCAAGTAGAAACGGGCACAAAACCCGCAAGAAAGAAAGTCGCGCCAAGGGCGTGGCCGATTGCTATAATCCCACTAATAGGCAGGAAACAATGGCTAGGTCATTCCTTCGCGCGCTCGCCCTGGTGTGGGGCACTTCCCTTTGGTCGCTCGCGGCCGCCGAGCAGATCATCACACGGCACGCCAACGGCCAGATCAAAGAACGATTTACGGTGATTGACAACAAGCGGGAAGGCTTGTACGAGTCGTTTCACGAGAAGGGCCAAAAGAACCGCGTGGCCCAGTACGCAAAAGACCTGATGGTCGGTAAGTGCCAGGACTTCTGGCCGAATGGCAAGCTCAAGCTCGATGTCACGTTCCAAAATGGCCAACTCACCGGGACCTACCTGGAGTATCACGAGAGCGGCAACATCTATCAGCAGGGCCCGACCTTTGGGTGTAACTTTGGCGCCAACATGGCGACCTCGCCCAAGCGCACCGGTCGCTGGACGATGTACTTTGCGAGCGGCAAAAAGAAGAGCGAGGGCGACTTCGGCAACGACCTAATGACCGGACCATGGCGCGACTACTTTGAATCGGGCCAGGTTCAGCTGGAGGCCAACGCCAAAGACGGCCAGGCCGTGGGCCTGTGGACGATGTACCACTCGAACGGTAAGATCCGACGCCAAGGTCAATCCGCGGGCAACTACCTGCACAACAACTACCTGGGTGCGCCCGTGGCCACCGGCGTTTGGACGGAGTACCACGACAACGGCAAGAAGTTTTCCGAAGGCACGTGGGTCAAGAACAATCGCGATGGGCTGCACACGGAGTGGCGCGCCGATGGCACGAAGCACTACGAAGTGATGTTCGACAACGCCAAAACCATTGGCTCGTGGACCCGCTTTGATGAAGCCGGGCTGGTGGAGTTTCAGGGCCAGGCGAGCGGCAATCGCTTGCACGAAAACACCCTCTACAGCCCCATGAAGTCGGGCGTTTGGGTGACGTTTATCAAGGGCAAGGTCACCAAGGCCGGGCTCTACGAAAAAGATGTCCTGGTGCGCGAGCTGAGCTACGGCACCGACCCCGCCACGGGCGTCACCAAAATCGCTTACACCAAACCCGACGGCACGCGCGAGGTGGTGGAAGTGGACAAGAACGGCATCCGCACACCAGCCGTGGCGAATGTCACACCGCCCGGGCCGAGCGATCAGGCGGACCTCATCGCGATGTCGGAGGACCCCGCCACCGGCACGGTCCGCACCACGCGCCGCAACCGCGACGGAACGACCTCGGAATATGCGGGACGCTCCTCCACGGACGCCGATGGCTCGACCCGCGTCGTGGAAACCGACAAGGACGGCAACCGCGTCACCACGGTTTACGGGACCGACGGCACGATGACCGTGACCCACTCGCGGCCAGGCGAAAACGAGGTGAAAACGACGACCACCAAGGATGGCGTGGTAACCACCGTCGAGCGTAAGGCCACCGGCGAAACCAAGACATCGCGCGTCACCAGCAGCGGCATGATGGTGCACCAGATTCGCGATCGCGAGGGCAACTTGCTGCGCACCGTGCGCGAGATGCCCGACGGGTGGATGGAGAAGATTGACGCCAACGGCAATACCGAGCGTCGTCTGCGAGAAAAGGACGGCCAAACCACGACGATCACCATGGATCGGTCGGGCAACACGACCACGACTGTTCGGGATAAGAACGGCGCGGTAACGGAACAATCCAGCCACGTGGTGGCCGCTGCCGAGCCCGGACGCACCTACTTTGAGCAGGTTCTCAAGGGCACCGATTGGGACGATTTGCCGGCGAGCCTGAAAAACCGCTACGCCTCGTCGGAGCGCATGGCCGAGGAAAACCGCATGCGCCAAGCCGAGCGCGAGGCCGCCGCCGCTCGCGACGAACAAGCGAAGTTGCGAGCCCAGCTCGCCAACGCGGCGATCACTGCTGAGGGCCAAAAGAAACTCGATGCAATTGAGGCCGAGAGAGTGGCCGCCGAAGCCAAGGCAAAAGCCCGCAAGGCGCGGTTTGCGCGGCAAGAAGAAATCGCCAACACCTACGCGACCGCCAAAGATCTTCAGCGGCAGTACGATGCGGCCATCGCGCGCGGCGATAAGCAAGAAGCCAAGCGCATCATGGCGCTGCAGGATGCCTTCTCCGAGAAGGCGATTGAGATTCTTGAGCCGACCCCCGAGGAGGCCGCCGAAATGCAGCGCACCGCCGACCTGCAAAGCCGCGTCGCGCGCGACGTCACGAGCCGTGCTTACGCGGCGGCCAACGCCAAAATCGCCGCGGATTCCTCGCTGCAGGACGTCAAGGAGGATGTCACCGGCGTGACCAAGTACGTGTCCATCGGCTCGCAAATGCAGCAAGAAACCAAGCGGACAACTCGCTCGGCGGCGCGCGAACGGGTGCTGGCTGAAGCCAAACTCGCCGCCATTGACGCGCAGATGGCCGACCCCAAAACCACCAACGAAGAGAAGGAGATTCTCCGCGGCCTGCGCGAATCCGCGCAGGTGCAAGTTGACGGCGCGGCGGAAATGCTCGCCGCCAACAGTCGCCTCACCGCCGCCGGTTATGTGGTGGATGGCGCGCTGGTGCTCACCGGCGGCAAGATTGTCCAGGGTGGAGCGCGAGTCGCCAGCACCGCGGTGGGCGCGGTGCGAACGACCTTGACCGGTCGCGCGGCAGCCGCCGCCGGGCGCACCACGGTGACATTGGCCGCCGACGCCGGTGGCGCGGTGAGTCGCACATCCGTGATGACCGCCGCCGAGCGAGCCGCACTGCAAGAGGGCCGCGCCGCAAGTGACATTTCGCGCTTGGTCGGCACCGATCTGGCGGGCGCCGGCGGGTCCACCGCGCCACGCATCTCTACTAACATCACGCGGGCGGAGTTGGCGCGTCTTCACACCCCGGGCCGCAATCTCACGCAAGCCGAAATCTTGGTAAAAGCCGAGATCTACCGCGTGCAGATATCCACGCGCGCGACATTGCGCCAAGCAATCACGGACGGCGCCCCGGACTCGGTCGTAAGGCCATTGCAAACGCAACTTAACGCCTTAACCAAACTTCTGAAAGAGGCGCAAGAGGCGGGTCAGCGGGCTTATCGAGGCGGATAAAAAATTGCGTGCAGGCAAGCGCATGGCTTGTTACAATCAAGCCATGCGTTGGTTTGGTTGTTTGGTAGTGGCGGCTCTCGCCCCGGTTGCGTCGGCGTCGTTTGACATGATGATTTGGTGGAACGTGAACACCAACCGAATGCAGCGATACGACCCCATCAACCGCTTGTCGCTCGGAAGTTTTGGCCCTTCAACCAGTCTCGATAACGTGACGCACAGTGGCAACCTCGCCTACACTTCTGCATTCGGGAGTAAGTGGTTTGCGTACGATTACAGCACCGGTCAGCAAGTGGCCTCAACGGTTGATGGAAGAAACATCAACACCAACCTCGTGGTCGATAGCACGGGGCGGCTCACGTACGGAGTGAGCAGTTCGGTGCTCTACTTGGACAGCATCAACGACCCCACCGCGACGACGCTCGCGACCATCTCCGGAGCAACGGTCAAAAACATCGTGGATGTGGGCAACGGGTACTTGATGGTGCAATCCCGCACGTCCACGGGCACCATTTCCCTGGCGACCGTCAACAAGACAACCGGGGTGGTCAGCACTCTCGGCACAACCTACACCACCGGCGACGTTTCGTTCGGTCAGATGGTGCTGCACCGTGATACCGACGGCTCCAACTATGTGACCATGGCGCGCCGAATCACAAGCGGCGGCGTCTTCCTGGAGACCTTTTTTGTGGGGAGTGCGGGCACGATTACGCACCAGAGCACGTTTGTGCTGCCTGATTGGTTTTCGGCCACTACCGATTCCCGCGTCAACCTCGTCTCCGCGCACAACGGGTTCTGGGCAGTCGGGCGCGACTTCTCCACACCAGCCACTACCCGACTCATCAAGTTTGATTCCGACTCGTTACCCAGTATGGAGGACAGTTTCCTCGCGCCGGAAATCGTCACCTTCGGCGCCGGAGATTGGACCATGACGTGCGTCGTCGCGCCCGAACCCGGTTCGCTGGGCGTCCTGGCGCTGGGCGGGTTCGCCTTGCTACGACGCCGCCGCCGTTAGTTGAAATGCCGGGTTCGCTGGAGACATTTTTTAAACATGACAGACGACGACAAGCAATACGAGTTTTACGAGGACGGCGAAGGGCGTGTGTACCGCGGGCTGTTCCGCGAAGAGTACGGGAGAGCGCTCACGATTGGGGCCGTCTGGAGGGGTGGGACGTGGGAAAAAATCCCCACGATGCCCGTTCAGTACGATATGACCCTTTGCGCCGATCCTGCGGCGGCCAATTAACTTTGGTCGCCTAACATTTGCACGCCGCCGTTAGTTGAAGTTCCCCTGCATCCAGCCGAGTTCGGCGGGATCGAAAGCCGTTCGTCAGAAGCAACACAAAAAAATGGCGCCCTTGCGGAGCGCCATTTTTCTTTCGCGTTAGAAGAGCCTTACTTCTCTTCCTTGAACTCGGCGTCGATCACGTCGTCGCCTTGTGCGCCAACTCCGGCGCCCACCTTCTCGCCTTCCGGAGCGTCGGCCGTGCCCTCAGCCGGAGCCTCGGTCTTGGCGTAAACGTCCTGACTCACGCGGTGGAACTCGGTTTCCAGCGCGGTCATGGTCGACTGCACGCGGTCGGTTTCATCGCTGGCCACGGCCTCGCGGAGTTCGCGAACCTTGTCTTCGATGAGCGTCTTGTCGCCATCGCTGATCTTGTCCGAGTTTTCGCGGACAAACTTTTCGCAGCGATAGGCCAGGCCGTCGGCGTCGTTCTTCAGTTGCAGAGCTTCCTGCGCCTTGCGGTCGGCGTCGGCGTTCAGCTCGGCTTCCTTCATCATGCGGTCAATCTCGTCGCGGTTGAGGTTGCCCGAACCCGTGATCGTGATCTTGTTCTGATTTCCGGTCGCCTTGTCCTGCGCGCTGACCTGCAAAATCCCGTTCGCGTCGATGTCGAAGGTCACCTCGACCTGCGGCACGCGCGCCGGTGAGGGCGGAATACCGGCCAGGTGGAACTTGCCGAGGCTCTTGTTGTCCTTGGCCAGCGGGCGCTCGCCTTGCAGCACGTGAATCTCCACTTCCGGCTGGTTGTCCACCGCCGTGGTGTAGATGCGGCTCTTCTTGGTCGGCACCGTGGTGTTACGCTCAATGACCTTGTCGAAAATGCCGCCTTGCGTTTCCACGCCGAGGCTCAGCGGAGTCACGTCGAGCAGCAGGATGTCCTTGACTTCCCCGCCGAGGACGCCAGCCTGAATCGCGGCGCCGATGGCCACCACTTCGTCCGGGTTTACCGAGCGATTCGGCTCCTTGCCGGTCAGGTCACGCACCAGTTCTTGCACCATCGGAATGCGGCTAGAACCACCCACCAGAATGACTTCCTGAATGTCGCTGGAACTCATCTTGCTGTCTTCGAGGGCCGATTGAATCGGCTTCTTGACGCGAGCCAGCAGGTCCTTGCAAAGCTCTTCGAACTTGGCGCGAGTCAGGTTCATCAGCAAGTGTTCGGGCTGACCATCCACCATGGTGATGAACGCCAGATTGATCTCGGTGCTGACCGACGAGCTCAGCTCGATCTTCGCCTTTTCGGCGGCTTCGCGGAGTCGTTGCAGAGCCTGGCGATCGCTCTTGAGGTCAACGCCCTTTTCCTTCTTAAACTCGGCGACCATCCACTCGACGATCTTTTGGTCGAAGTCGTCGCCGCCCAGGTGGCTGTCACCGGCGGTGGCCTTCACTTCGAAAACGCCTTCGCCGACGTCGAGAATCGAAACGTCGAATGTCCCGCCGCCGAGGTCGAACACCAGGATGGTTTCGTTGGCCTTCTTATCGAGGCCGTACGCCAGCGAAGCGGCCGTCGGCTCGTTAATAATGCGCTCGACCTTAAGGCCGGCGATTTCGCCCGCGTCCTTGGTGGCCTTGCGCTGCGAGTCGTTGAAGTAGGCCGGAACCGTGATGACCGCCTGTGTGACCGCTTGACCGAGGTACGCCTCGGCGTCGGCCTTCAGCTTTTGCAGAATCATCGCGCTGATTTCTTCGGGCGTGAATTCCTTGTCGACGATGGGCACAAAGGCCACGACGCCGCCCTTTTTATCTTCCTTCACCTTGTAGCTCGCGTTCGCGGCCTCGTTCGAGACCTCGCTAAACTTGTGGCCCATAAAGCGCTTGATGCTGCTGATGGTGTTTTCGGGGTTCACGACGGCCTGTCGCTTGGCGGCCACGCCGACGATGCGCTCGCCATCCTTTTTGAAGCCGACCACGCTGGGCATGGTGCGGGTTCCTTCGGCGGTGGAGATGACGGTGGGCTCACCGTTTTCCATCACCGCGACGACCGAGTTGGTCGTTCCCAAGTCAATTCCTACGATCTTTGCCATGTTGTTATTGTTAGATGTCTTGAGTCTTGTAGACTCACGTACTAAGCTTAACGTCAATTGTACCCGGGCGGTTCCAGTTCGGGTGAAAATCTTGTCGGGAGGTTGCCGGTGTTGGGGGAGCAGACAAGATCGTTGACGCCGTTCCCGGGAACTGAATCGGTACACTGATGACCGTGAAGAAAATCATGGTCATTGGCTCCGGACCGATCGTCATCGGACAAGCCGCGGAGTTTGACTATGCCGGCACTCAGGCGTGCAAAAGCCTGCGCGAGGAGGGCTACTCGGTGGTCCTCATCAACTCGAATCCGGCGACGATTATGACCGACGCCGAGACCGCCGACGCGGTCTACATCGAGCCGCTCACGGTCGAGTTTTGCGAACGAGTGATCGCCCGCGAACGGCCCGATGGACTGCTGCCCACTTTGGGCGGGCAAACCGGATTGAACCTCGCCACGCAGCTCGCGCAGATCGGCATCCTCGAAAAATATGGCGTCACGCTGCTTGGCACGCCGCTCAGCGCCATTCAAAAAGCCGAAGACCGCGAGGAGTTCCGCGCGCTCATGCGGGAAATCCGCGAGCCGGTACCCGAGAGCTGGATCATCCAGACCGACGACGACCTGCAAGCAATCCTGGGCAAAGTTCCCTACCCTTGCATCGTGCGGCCCGCCTACACGCTCGGCGGAACCGGCGGCGGCATCGCCAACACGCCCGAAGAACTGTGGCTGATTGGTCGCCAAGGACTGCAACTTTCCATGCGCAGCCAGATCATGGTGGAGCGCAGTTTGCTCGGCTGGAAAGAGGTGGAGTACGAGGTGATGCGGGACAAAAACGGCAACTGCATCACGATTTGCAACATGGAGAATTTCGACCCGATGGGCGTGCACACCGGCGATTCCATCGTGGTTGCGCCGAGCCAAACCCTGAGCGACCGCGAGTATCACATGCTGCGCACGGCCTCGCTCAAGATCATTCGTTCGCTCGGCATTCAGGGCGGTTGCAACGTGCAGCTTGCCGTGAACCCCGATAGCTTTGACTACTACGTCATCGAGGTCAATCCGCGGGTGTCGCGCTCCTCGGCGCTGGCGAGCAAGGCGACGGGTTATCCCATTGCTCGGGTGAGCGCAAAAATCGCGATCGGCAAAACCTTGGACGAGATTCCGAACCCCGTGACCGGCACCACCATGGCGTGCTTCGAACCGGCGCTCGACTACATCGTGGTGAAACTTCCCCGCTGGCCGTTTGACAAGTTTACGACCGGCGACCGCACCCTGTTTACGCAAATGAAGGCGACCGGCGAGGTGATGGCGATTGATCGCTCGTTTGAAGCCGGCTTGCTCAAGGCGATTCGCGGACTGGAGGTGCGCCAGAAAGACCTTCGCCACCAGAAGTTTGCCGAAATGGACGACGCCGGTCTGCGCGAGGCGATTCGCGTGCCGACCGACGAGCGGCTTTGGGCCATCGCCGAGGGGCTACGACGCGGATGGAGCGCGCCGGATGTGCGCGCGCTGTGCAAAGTGGACCTGTGGTTCCTCACCAAGATGCAAGGAATTTTGGCGATTGAGCGCGGGCTCACCGAACAAGCCAACGAGGAAACCGTGCTCGCCGCTCTGGAGATTGGCTACTCGCCGCTGCAGATTGTCGCGCTGTGCGAGGACGCTGACCTGGTGGATCGCGTGATCGCGAGTTCGCCGCGCCAGGCGGTGTTTAAGATGGTGGATACCTGCGCGGGCGAGTTCGAATCGCAGACCCCCTACTTCTACGCGGCGCGCGATCTTACCGACGACTCGGCCTTATTGAAAAATTAACAGACAAGCGTATACACAATGCGCTAAGATAGAAGAGATTGGAGACGAATATGAACCCCAACGAAACCCGAACCGACATGGCGGCTGGCCTCAGCCAATGGCTTGATACTCTCTGCGGCTTTTACATTAAGGACCTGCAGGCGACCCCGGACGAGCTGATTTATGCTTCGCCCGGCGGCAAGGCTCGCTCGCCGCACCACTTTACGGTCGAGGCGATGTGCACCTGCCAATGGACCACCGAGATTCTTGGTGGCAAGAACGAATCCTCGCTGATGGGTGAGGAAGCATGGGGCCGTCTTTGCGACGCCACCACGACCAAGGCTGAACTCATTGCGAACTTGGAAAGCACCTGCGCCGCATTTAAGGAAGCCCTGCTCGCGGCTCCGGCCGAGCGATTCGGGGTGATGATCATGGCTCCGTTTGGCATGGAAATGCCGGTCGCGGCCCTCGCCAATATCTTCGTCAACCACCTGTGGTACCACGACGGTCAGCTGTGCCAGATTCAGGCAATGAACGGCGACACCGATGTGCACTGGATGGCCTAAGCGCCCGACTGCTCAGCCGGGACCGACTCTGGTTCCGGCTGGGTTTCCGGCTGGGCAAAGGTGAGTTCGGGATCAGCGAGCTGCTGCTTCCATTCCGTGACTTCCTGCGGCGACATGTTGTAGAACAGAGGCCGCATGGTGAAGTTGCCGTGCATTTTGTCGTCGCGGATGAACATCCAGTCCGAGATGTCATCGCGATGAACCGAGTACGTCTCGCCGAGTTTGTACTTCTTAAGGAACGCCATGTCGTTGCCGAGCTTGCCCGTGAACACGCCATCTTTGTACGTTAAGTCAGTCAGCCAGGCGTGCTCAGAGCGGTCGGATTCCGCGTCCTCAAACATTTTCTTGACCGAAAAGTCGGTGCCGAACTCGCTCGTCAGAGCAGCAATAAAGTCGTCCACGGTCACACGGGCGTGAGCGATCGCAGCGTCCATCTCGCGCTGCATCGTCTCGCCAGAGACGGTTCCGCCGAAGGTCTCTGGCACGCGATTGCGCTGGCTGAAATAGAGGAGCGCCCCGATAATCCCGAACGCGGGAATAGCCACCTTGAGAATCGACATCGCATCCATGCGATGACGTTACTCCAATTTGCCTTCGAGATTATTCGAAACCTGGTTTTGGCGTGTAGCTGAGGTTGTAAAGCTCCATCATGTCGGCCGCCGACTTGCCACAGAGGTTGCTCAGCTTGCCGACCGCATCGGGCGTCCCGGCCAGGTCGCTCATGAGCTTCCACTTGTGCGCCAAAATGCCGACCAAATCGGCGGTGGTGTTGCGGGCGTGGCCCGCCGGATACATCACGAGACCGCTGTCGAATTGCTCGCCCTTTTGATCCGTGATGATCATGCTCGTCGGGATGCCGTCCGGATACTTCGCGTCGTATTCCGCGCCGCCGTGCTCAAACTCAATCTTGGCCATCGTCTCGCGGGTTGCGGCATCGAAAATGGCGTCGGCGTGATAGTCGTGCGGCATCAGCATCAGCGACTTCCAAAGGCCGTCGTTGTCCAAACCGCCTATCAGGTCGGCGGCGAGCACGGCGCGTTGAATCAGGCGACTCACGATAAACACCATGCTGTGGTCCGCGCTTTGGCGGGTCTTCGGGTCGCGCTTGGCGGGGTCGCCGATGATGCCGAAGGCCGGCTCGTATGCCTTGATCGTGATCTTGCTGATCGCGCCTTGCTTGGCCAAGTGCGGATTCGCCTCGACCGCCGAGATCACCGCCTGCAGAGCGCCTGCGGATTGGTGCTCGTACAGGCCGAGCTTAAAGTGCATGCCCATCACCGCAAAATCGTCGCCGCTGTGGCTGAGCACCAGGTCAAACGGAGCGTCGCCGGTGGTCTTTTCGAACTGGCGGAACATGCTCTCCGGGTTGCGGAAAATGTCCTTCGGGCCGATGAATCCGCGCATCGCGCGCTTCATGCTCATGACGGCGGCCTCGGTGCTTAGCGCCGCGCTCGCGCCTTTGGAATCGCTGAGCTGCTTGCCGGCGCGGATCGCGCGCCACGGAATGTAGTGGGCCACGCTCATGCCAATCGCCGACTCAATCTGCTCGGCGGTGGCTCCGGCCAGCGCGCCATAAACGGCGGCCGAGGCGATAGCACCGTGCACCACGTGGTCAATCTTATAGGTTTTGAGGCTAAACACCTCGGCAAGCCGACCTCGAATTTCGTCGAGGCAAACCATCATGCGCAGGGCGGTCGCGCCGTCGTGACCAAATTCCTGACAAGCCGCAACCACCACCGGATAGAAATCGTTGTGGCCGAACTCGCCCGCCGTGTGGCCGAGCGCGGGGTTGTAGCCAAAGTTTGTGCCGTTGCTATCCCACTCGCGAACCGCGGACGAGTTGGCGACGATCGCGCGCTCGCTGCGGACCCGGGCTTTGGAACCAAACACGCAAGCGCCGTTCGCGTCGGTGTATTCGAGCGACTCCTCGCGCAAAATTGTCGGCGCATTGGTTTGCAGAGCAAGCGCGCTGATGCCGCAGAGCACGCTATCAGTGTGGAATTGCTCGGTGCGAGTGAGCACCGCCGCGCTGGGGCCGGAGCCGAGCTTCCCGGCCAGAAAATCGAGGGCGAACTGAGCGATGCCGAGAGCTTGGTTGGAATCGCGGGTCAGAGTGACGGCGGACATGCCCTCAATTATGAACGACCGGCGAGGAACTTCCTCATCGCCCCAAGGGTGGCTTCGCCAACATGGTGCTCCATGCCTTCGGCGTCCACCTCGGCGGCGGGCGGCGGCACCCCGAGGGCCCGCAAAAACTCGACGACGACATCGTGCCGGGCTTTGCATTTGAGGGCGAGGCTTTCTCCGGTCGGCGTAAGGTGCACGCCTTTGCGCGGGGGCAACGTCACGAGGCCCTCGCGTTCGAGCCGCACCAACACCTTGGCCGCCGTGGCGTTGCTCACCGACATCCGCGCTGCGATGTCGGTAATGCGCGCCAACCCGAACTCCGCCCGGAGCTCAAACACAAGCTCGGCGTAATCCTCGGCGGTCTCTTGGCTGTGATCGTTGCGCGTGCGAACGAAGCGGTTTTCGGCCACAGCCAGAGTATAACGCCTTACGGTCGGGCCATCGGTCGGCCGCCCATAAACATGCCCGCGGGGAACATGTTCTTGGCTTCTTCCTTGGCCTTGTTGGCCAGCTTGCGGAACTCGACCGGCAGGTCGCCCGCCGAAACCGGCTTGGCCTTCGGATCCATCACCGTGTCTTGGAGCGTGTACTGCGCGAAAACGCCGGGACGGACTTCAAACGTGAGGCGATACACCGTTTGGCGACCCACGAAGACGCGCGACATGTCGGGCATAAACGCGGAGACCTCGGGTTGATCCTTCATCTGCTCCATCATGCCCTCGCTCATGCCGAACATTTCTGCATCGAGCGCGCCGTAGCGAAGGTCGGGGCCGTTGTTATGCGCCGGAACGATCACCGTCTTCGGCTCGCCAACCATCGTGATTCTCGTCGCGTCGGGCACCCCGCTCGGGTTGACCTCGGTCGGCTCCTGGAGCCAAGCGCTGGCCGGCGAGAAGCTCGACATCATGCGGGTCATAAAGTTCTTGCTGTTCTCCTTGTCCCACTCGGTGCCGGTGCGGTATTCGGCTTCCGTCCCCATAAGCAGGGTGTTGGCGACTTCGCGGGCCTTCATTCCGGCGACCCCGAATGTGATGCCGCTTTGGCGGAGTTGCTGGCGCGCGCCCCCGAGCTCGCCATAGAACTTGACGGCGTCCCAGTTGCTGAGTCCGGGCATTTGCATTGTGCTGAGGAACGGCGCGACCTTGCCATATTTTTGCGTAATAAAGCCAGTGCTCAGGTCACCGCCGCCTTGAGCGTAGTCGGCGATGTCATCCAAGCTCGGGATCCATTTTTCGTTCGCCACCCGAATGATTTTGGTGAGCGCGTAGCGGTCAATAATCCGGACTGTGCTCGGCTCATCGGGCGTAATCGTCAGCCAGCCATCCTTGGTGGTCACCGCGTAATCGTCGTCCAAACTCTTGAGGAACGATTCTTCAGTTTCCGTCTCCTCGGCGCTGCGCATGAACGAGAACAAGTTGGACTTGGGGTCTTGCAGCGAGGCGATGATGTTCAGCTTTTTAGTCTTGGCGATTTGCGCCAAAGCCTCGCCTTCGCGATACGAAAGCGGGTCGAACTGGGCCGGGTTGCGAAGTTGCTCGGCCAGCTTCGGCGACACCTCGGCCATCATCGAGGTCGGAGCTTCCATACGGAACGAGCCGGCTTCCATAAACTCTTGGGCGAGGGTCGAAAACTCTAGCTTCTTCCCTTCGACCGGCTTCGGCGGCTTCGGGCCTCCAAAGTTAACCGTTCGCGTTCCGTTGCCGTCGTCGGTCGTGGTTGTCTCCTCCATGCCGTTCGCAATGAAGCTGAAGTCGGGTTGAGCCTCGACCGTATTGACCGCGAGAACTTTGCCGCTGGCATTGAAAAACTTGAGCGTCACCGAGAGGCTGCCTCCCATGAACGGCATTCCGCCCGAGGTGGTGGCCACGAGCAATGCCTTGGCCGCGCCTTCGATTTTGCGCGGCTTGCGAGCTTCAGCCTGCTCCCGCATCATGTCCCGGAGGAAACTTGGCATTTCGCTCATGCCGTCTTCAACTGGTGCGGGGCCGCCTTGCTTGACGTTGCTGGCCTCCGCGTTGGCGACGGCCACATACTCTTGCAGCAACGACTGAATGCGCGGATTCACCGCGAACTGCACGCGGTTGGGGCTCGTCGCAAAGACGGCGCGTTCGCCTTCCTTTAGACCGGCGATTGTGTTGGGCGGCAACTGAGCCGCAATCTCCTTGAGAATGTCGCCCGTGGTGCGTGGTTGCTGAGCACCCTTTTCCTCCTTGGTCATGCTGATCCCTACCGACATGGTAGCCATGCCACCCATTGCGGCCGACATCATTCCCGGGCCAAGTTTGGTGAGCGACTTTTGGATTTCGGCGACCTTTTTGGCAAAGGCGATTCCGGCCAACCGACGACGCTCCACGTCGTCGGGCGCAAGGTATTCAATGTCGCCTTCCTTCGTCCATTTGGCGGCAAAGGCTTCGGCCAACTTCTTTTTGGCGGTCGCGGCGTCAACGTCATCCACATGGACCACGGCAATGGTGCGTCCGAGAGCGCCGCTCACCTTGAGCTTTTCGCCCGACGCTTCCGCGAGTTGAGCGACAACTTCGCCCACCGGTCGCGCATTGAAATGCAGGCTAACTTTGGCGTCTTGAGCCCACAGGGGAGCCACGGCCACGAGAGAGGCGAGAACGGCGTAACGTCGCATACCCATGAATACGGATGAGGCGGCTCGAAAAGTTGCGGGTCCTACGAGCCCGGGCGCAACATGTCGGGCACGATTCGCGCGATGTCGCGCGGGCGATAGATTTGCCCCTGCCCAAACTCGGCTTCGAACTTGCTGCCGAGTCGCTCGCACACAAGGTGCTGCATCTCGTCCAGTTCCGGCCCGATGAGAATGGACTGATGGCGACCGCCAAAGGCGGCTCGGCTGATGAACCCAAGCAGCTGCGCGGCGTGCAGCCACTGCTCGGTGGCCACCACGTAGTGCGCGAGCACCGCCATAAAATTGTCGCGAAGGTTCTGGCCCGATTCGTTGGTCTCCATCACCTCGCTGAGCAACAACCGGGCACGATCGAGCTCGCCCATGCCAATCCAAGCGCGGGCCAGATAGACCTTGTTGTCAGTCATGCCGTAGTAGTCGTGATTCTTCTCTTGCAGGGCGAGCGAGGCAATGAGCTGATTTTTGGCCTGCGGGAACTTGCCCAGCCGCAGGTCGAGCAACGAAATGGCGTCGAGCGCGGCGGCTTCGTACGACTCTGCGCCGGCTTCTTGGCTGAGGATCAACGAACGCATGAACGACTCGCGGGCCGCATCATCATCGCCGAGGCTCAAGTGGACGTGCCCCAGCCGTTGCTGAGCAAACGCTTGGAAGACCAAGTGATTGTTCTCGACGGCCAGCGCCAGGGCGTCTTCGAGCCAAGCGCGCTCTTCCTCGTAACCTCGGCTCTCGTGCAGATACGCGGCCACGCCAAACATGCACCGCAGGCGGTTGACCGAATCGTCGGAACTTTGATAGTGCGTCCACGCCGCGTCGTATTGCGCTTTGGCGCGCCATGCGTCGCCGGTCAGGCGATGGAGTCCACCCAACAGCAGGTGGAGCCGCGCCACCTGGACGTCGCCCAGATTGCTGCCCGCGGCGTGGTACTTCAGTATCTCGGTCAGCACCTCAATTCCCTCACTTGGAGCAGCCACGTGACGCCAATAGAGGCCCAAGCAGTTGGCGAGTTTCGCAACATCTACCCACTGCTGGCGCTCGGCTAAATGGTTGAGCGTTTGGCGAATGATCGAGTGGTTTTCGCTGATCCGGCGCACGGCATCGAAGAACTGATCGGAGTAAGTTTCGGCGTCGGCGATCTGGGCAAACTCCTCGCAGAAGCTCACCAAGTGTTGCTGCGCGCTGGCCCGCTCTAGCTCGCTAGACTGGCTAAGAATTGCACTCCTAAAAACAGGCGGCACCGCGTAGCGCGACGCGCTGGTGCTATCGAGTTGGCTATTGAGCCAACCGGCCCGTTCCAATTCGCCAATCTCGTCCAGCGTGAGTTCCTCGCAGAGCCCGCGCAACGTGTCGAGACCCACCGGGGAGCCGAGCACGCTCAGGCGAAGCAGCGCTAGCCGCTCGGCCGCGGGAAGTTGCTCGAACACCTCTTGCAAATGGTTGTCGTAAAGCTCGGCCGGACGCTCGTTCAGCAAATTCGAAATTTGGGTGGGAGTGAGCAACCGGGCTCGGGCCGCGACGGCCTCCATGTGGGCCGGAATGCCGCCTACCTGATGCGCGATCTGATCGATCACGCGCCAATCGGGTTCGGAGAACGTGTACTCGGGGCGCTGAAGCTGATAGCGCCGAGCAAAGAGCATGGCGGCCTCGCTCGGTTGACCGTTCACGGATTCCAGGGACAGCGGCCCAAGTTCCATCTCCACCTTTTCGCCCGCATATTGCTTGGTCGTCGAGATGAGTAAGACCGTGAGGCCGGGGATGAAATAGAGCAACTGCCGCACGGCGTCCTCGCGGCCCAGCACGTGCTCGGCATGGTCGAGAATCATGAAGAACGGGCGCGTGGGGTTGAGCCGGACAACGAGGTCGTCGAACTCGCGGGCATCGCTGCTCGCACCGCGCGTCAGCGCGCGCACGGCCTCGCGGCGGAGGTCATCGCGGGTCTCTGCGTTTTCGCAGGTGACGTAGCAAACCCGGCCCTCAAACTTGTTAGCCACGCGAGCCGCGGCCGCCACCGCCACCCGCGTCTTACCGATTCCCGGCAGCCCAAAAAGGTGGACGCACCGAACGCCGGGCGTCGAAACGTGAGCGACAACCTCATCGAGCGCGGCCTCGCGGCCCAAAACAGGATCGGTGAAGGAAGGCAGCGCCGGCTGAAACGCCACAAACGGATCGGCCCGACCGACGGCGGCCATGCGCTCGGCGTGGGTAATCAGCTCCAGGGTTTCGGCGCGATGCGAGGCTTCGGGCGGCAACACGCTAAACATGTGCGCGTAGGCTTGGCGGGCCGCGGCGGGCTGTCCAAGCTTCACGTACGAGCGAATGAGCACGGCGTGTGCCTGCTCGAGCAGCGGATCGAGGCGCAAGGCACGCTGCGCGAGGTTCGCCGCTTCCTCGGCGTCGCCATCGCCTTCGGCTTGCACCATTTTTTGCGTGAGTTCGCTGGTGTAGGCAGTAGCCAGTTCAATGCGCTTGGGCACCACCCACGTGTCGCGCATGCCCTCTAGGTACGGCCCTCGGTAAAGACTGCCGTTGCGGGCGGCCTCAAACTCGGCGAGGTCGGTCTCGATCTGGTCGTTTTCCAGCCAAAGGGTTTTGCTGTCCGAACCGAGGACGCCGCTCGGCAGGATTCGGCGCAAGGTGCTCACGGCTTGGTTCAAACGGTTGCGGCCTGAAAGCGGATCCGCCTCCGGCCACAGGATCGAAACCAGCGATTCGCGGGTGACTTTGCCGCCCTCTTGGGCGAGATAGGCCAGCAGGCCAGCCGTTTTTTGTGTGGGGAAATGGTCAATAACAGCCTCGCCCACGCAAACGCGTAGGCGGCCTAGCAATTCGATACGGCACTTCCGGTGTGCCATCAGATCAACCATTTCGACACTGATATTAACGCTTCTGTTGACTTTCTGCACGGTAAAGCTCAAAAAAGCCTTCCGACTGGTTAAGGACGCGCTTACCCGAGATATTGGCTATAATCGCGAAATGTCTCAAGACATTCGGCGCATCGTCGCGACGGACTGCGGTTCTACAACGACCAAGGCCATCCTGATTGAAATGAACGGCAACGGCGAATATCGCCTCGTTGCCCGGGGCGAAGCGCCCACGACGGTTGAAAAACCATTCGAAGACGTGACGGTCGGCGTGCTCAACGCCATGACCGAACTGGAAGAATTGACCGAAACCGAAATGCCGGAAGGCTACGAGGTCGGTCGTCGCCAGCTCATCAACGGTGACCAGGTGTGGCGCATCTATAAGGATGGCAAGGCCGAGCAAACTCGCAAGTCGCCGCTCGAAGGGGCCGACATGTACGTTTCCACCTCGTCTGCGGGCGGCGGTCTGCAGATGATGGTTGCCGGCGTCGTCAAGGCCATGAGCGTTGAAAGCGCCGCGCGCGCCGCACTCGGTGCGGGCGCGATCCTCATGGATTCGCTCGCCGTTGACGATGGCCGCAAGGATTATCAAAAGGTCGAGCGCCTGCGTCAACTGCGCCCGGACATTATTCTCATGTCGGGCGGCACCGATGGCGGCACCAAGAGCCACCTTATTGAAATGGCCGAAGTCATTCGCCGCGCCGACCCCAAGCCCCGCTTCGGCGATATGAAGCTGCCCGTCATCTACGCGGGGAACAACGAAGCTTCCGAGCCGGTGACCGAAGTTCTTGGCGAGACCATTGCGATGCACGCCGTGCCGAACCTGCGGCCGACGCTGGATACCGAAAACCTCGACCCGGCCCGCGACGAGATTCACGAATTGTTCCTGGAGCACGTCATGCAGCAAGCGCCCGGTTACAGCAAGCTGCTGGAGTGGGCGAGCGAGGAAGTCATGGCCACGCCAAACGCGGTGGGCAAACTTTTGAAGGAATATGCGGTTCAGGAAAACCTGAACGTTCTCGGCGTTGACATCGGTGGCGCGACCACCGACGTGTTCTCGGTGTTCCGCGACCCCAGCGGCGAGCCGATTTACAACCGCACGGTTTCGGCCAACCTCGGCATGAGCTACTCGGTGTGTAACGTGCTCAAGGAAGCCGGAATCGAAAACATCGCTCGCTGGCTGCCGTTCGAAATCGACCCGGCTGAAGTGCGCAACCGCCTTCGCAACAAGATGATTCGTCCGACGACGATTCCGCACTCGTACGAAGATTTGCTGATTGAGCAAGCCGTGGCCCGCGAGGCGCTGCGCCTGGCGTTTTACCACCACAAGTCGTTGGCGCGAACCCTCACCGGGGTGCAGCAACAGCGCGACGTCGGCCAGATGTTCGACCAAGCCGCGAGCGGCGAAACCCTCATCAAGATGATGAAGCTGGACATGATCATCGGTTCGGGCGGCGTGCTTTCGCACGCTCCGGAGCGCGCTCAATCGGCGCTGATGATGATGGACGCCTACGAACCGGAGGGCGTGACTATGCTCACGGTGGACTCGATCTTCATGATGCCGCACCTGGGCGTGCTCAGCGAGCACCTCTATGTGGCCGCCAAGCAGGTGTTTGAGTACGACTGCATTATCAAGTGCGGTCACTGCATCAGCCCCGTTGGCGAACTCAAGGGCGTCAGCGGCGTGGCGGTAACAGTGTCGGGCGAACTCGACGCGAAGGTCGAAGTCGGCAAGATTTTGGTATTGCCGCTCGGTCGCGGCGAAACCAAGAACATCACGATTACGCCGCACAAGAATCTGGATGTCGGCGCTGGCAAGGGCAAGCCGCGCACGATGATGGTGGAAGGCGGCACCGTCGGCCTGATGATCGACACCCGCGGTCGTCCGCTCAACCTGCTCTCGGGCACGGCGCAAGTCGCTCGCAATCGCGAGTATCTCGCCGCCATGGGCCTGCCGTTGCCGCACTAAGGCAACTTGACAAACAACGAAATGCGAGGGCGAATCATCGCCCTCGCATCGTTTTGTGCGGAACATGTTTGTACCGAATAATATGTCCGTGAAGTTTCATCATTTTCTAGCAATATTTCCTGCGCTACGGTTGTAGATAGTGGTGAGGCCCCGCGGGGCCGGATTGAAAACCAGATGAAAAAATTGATCGCTCTCACTCTCTCTCTCGTCGTTATTGGTTCGGCACTTCCCGTTTTTGCGAAGCAAGAGTGCGAAGCCAAGGCGTCCATGGCCGCGCCGATGGAATCCAAGGACATCGTGGACACCGCCGTCGAAGCGGGCTCGTTTAAGACCTTGGTCAAGCTGGTCAAGGCCGCCGGTCTGGTGGATGTGCTCAAGGGCGATGGCCCCTTCACCGTGTTCGCTCCGACCGACGCCGCCTTCGCCAAGGTGCCGAAGCACATTCTGGATAAGCTCGGCAAGGACAAGAACTTGCTGAAGCAAGTGCTGACCTACCACGTGGTGGCGGGCAACGTGATGGCCAAGGACGTGGTCAAGTTGAAGAGCGCCAACACGGTCCAAGGCAAGGCGGTGGCGATTGCCGTGAAGCACGGCAACGTGTTCCTCAACAAGAACACCAAGGTGGTGAAGACGGACATCACGACCTCGAACGGCACGATCCACGTCATCGACTCGGTGCTGCTGCCGCCTGGCCTGTTGAAGTAAGACAACTTCGTCTACTCTCTCCCCTAAAGCCCCGCTTCGGCGGGGCAATTTTTGCTTACGGAACCTGGGCTTACCACGTGGTCAAGACCAGGTGCTGATGCCGCCGATGAAGTAACGACTTCGGTCCTTCTCACTCAGCCCCGCCATTGGCGGGGCCTTTTTTCGCCACAATGGAAGGCATATGTCCCGCCGCTGGCTTGCCGTCCTCATCTTTGCCGTTGCGTTGCTGCTACGGCTCTTCGGATTGGGCTGGGGTTTGCCGAATAGCCAGCGCGTCGAAAGCCTGCATCCCGACGAGCCGATTGTGCTGATGGTGAGCAAGCAAGTGAATCCGCTGGGCGGCGATTTTGAGCCAGGATTCTACAATTACGGCACGCTTTACCTATCGCTTTCGCGGCTGATTAGCACGGGCGGCGAGTTCGCGCCAGGCACCGACGCGTATCGCGATGACCTCATGCGCGGCCGTCTCATCAACGTGGTGGCGGGGTCGGGAATCGCCCTGCTGGTGTTCCTGATTCTCGCGAAACGGACAAGCAAGGTGGGGGCGGTGATCGGCGGGCTGGCGGTGGCGTTTGCGCCGGGGCTTGTCGTCCACTCGCGGTTCATGACGGTGGACGTGTTTGCAACTTTCTTGGTGGTTCTTGCCCTTTACTTGGCCGATCGTATCGGCGAGGAGAACACCAAACCCATGCTCATGGTGAGTCTGGCCGGGCTGGCGAGCGGCCTCGCCGGAGGCACAAAGTACAACTTTATCATCGTTCTGTTGGCCGTTTTTGTGGCCATCGGGGTTAGCGGGTTGGCGAATCGGCTGCGGCTCGGGTTGGCCGCGTTTGGCGCATGCATCGCGGGCTTCCTCATCGGCACGCCCGGCGTGCTGCTGAATCCCTCGCAGTTCCGCAAAGACCTGATGTACGAAATCAACCACGTCGCCGAAGGGCACGGCCTCGTGTTCGCGGGGCGACCGATTGGGTTTATCTCGCATCTCGGCAATTTGTTGGAGGCGTTCGGGGGTCTCTCGCTCATCATCAGCGTGGCCGCGTGCGGCTTCATCGCGTGGCGGATGCGTCGGGATGAAACCTTGCGCTGGATGTTGCCGGGCCTCGTGTTCGCGGCGGTTTACTATTTGCTGATTGGCCGCGCCCAGGTCGCCTTTTTGCGGTACGTCTTCCCCATCATCCCTGTGCTGGCCCTCGGCTTGGGCTGGCTCGTGGCGGAGTGCGAGCGCGTCCGCTCGGCGCAAGCGCGGCTGCTTATCGGGTTCGCAATGTTTAGCATCGGCGGCTTTGGCGGAGGCGGTCTCGCCGCCTCGGTGAAGTTCTCGGCGTGGATGGCCGGCGAAGATGTGCGCGACCAGGCCGGCGCTTGGCTCAAAGAGCGCACCAAAGGCGAAACCGTGGGCCTGGTCAGCGATCCCTGGTTTTATTCGCCCACGCTCTACCCGGAGATCCAAGCGAGCCGGCCGCTGTTTATGCGCGGCGGCGAGCAGTGGATGCTCGGCGCAAAGGATCCCGCCGTGACTCGCGGCACCACCGCCTGGGCCGAGCGCTACGATTGGGACCCATCGGTGATCGAGACCAAGCCCAAGTACATCGTGTTTTCCAGCTTCGAGCAGTACGATCTGGGCAGGTTGGAGCAGCAAAAGGTGGATGGATTCCAGCTCCAGCAGGATCGCTACCAGGCGTTTGCCAAGCAGTTGGAGCAAGGCTACAAGCTCGTCCAAACTTTTGGGTTCGGCGGAACGACAACCCACGACATGATGTACGTGCGACCCGTCCTCTTTGTGTATGAGCGAAAATAGCGTCGCTCCGGGAATGGAAAACGACGTCGAGGATTTTCTCGACGAGATGCAGCACGACCGCGGCGCGAGCCCGCACACCGTGGCGGCCTACCGCAACGACCTGGTTCAGGCGCTGGCCTTTTTCGACGCGCGCGGCATGGCGCGCTGGGACGAAATCTCCGCGCCGCTGTTGCTGGATTATCAGGCATCGCTGGGCGAACTCGCCATCGCCACGCGGCAGCGACGGCTGAGCGCGGTGCGCTCGCTGGTGAAGTCGCTCAAGCGACAAGGGCGGCTGGGCGACTTTAGCTTCCCCGATTTGCCCTCCGCGCGCAAGGCGAAGATCGCGCCGCAGGCACTCAGCATCGAGGACCTCGCGCGCATTATGGCGGTTCCTGACCTGACCACCGCCGATGGAGTGCGCGACCGTACGCTGATGGAGCTAATCTACGGCGGCGGACTGCGGGTCAGCGAGGCGGTCGGCCTGCGACTGGCCGACATTAGCCGCGAAAACTTGGCGATCCATGTGGTGGGCAAGCGCGGCAAGCACCGCTGGGTGCCCGTGCCAGGCGTGACCATGGACTGGATTGACCACTACGTCCGAGGGGCGCGCGGCACCCTAGAACGCTCACCGAGCGAGCTGCTAATCCTTTCGAATCGGGGGCTCGCGATGCGTCGCACGACGGTGTATTTGATGCTGCAGGCGGCGAGCAAACTGGCCGGGCTACCGAATGTCCATCCGCACCAGCTGCGCCACACGTACGCGGTGCACTTGCTCAAGGGTGGCGCGGACCTGCGCGCCTTGCAGGAGCTTTTGGGCCACGCGAGTATCGCCACGACCCAGGTCTACACTCAGTTGGACAATGCGGAGGTGGCCGCGCGCTATCGCCGCGCCCACCCCCGCAAGTAGCCGATTAGCCCTGAACCCAACCCCAGCGACGGAGCAGGAAGCTCAGATAGATCATGTGGCGGTCGCGCGTGTCCATGTCGCCGCCCATTCCATGGGCGCCGGTCGGGTCGAGCGAAAGCTCCACAAGCGGCCCCTTGCCCGCTTGCAACAGTCGGCGATAGACCTTGACCGTGTCTTGGAACAGCACGTTCGTGTCCTCGATGCCGTGGAGCAGCATCAGCGGGCTCTTGAGGTTTTTCGCCATGTTCGTCAGCGAGAACTTGTCCAGATAGTTGCCGTCGGCATTGGGGGTGTTGCCAATGACGCCGCCCGTGTACCACGTGTTGTAGTTTTGCCACTCGGTTGGCCCCGCTCCGGCAATGCCGAGCGTAAACACGTCGGGCGCGTTATACATGGCGTGCTGAGTTTGGTAGCCGCCAAAGCTCCATCCGGTCAACCCCACGCGTGTGGAGTCCACGTTGTACTTCGACTGCATGAACTTAACGCAATCTACGAGGTCCTCGGTTTGAGCGGTGCCGGGATTCTCGAAGTTGGCGCGGCCATGTTCGGCGCTGTAGCCGGTGGTGCCGCGCGGGTCAATCGCGCAGGTGATGTAGCCCAGGTTCGCCGCCAGATATTGATTGAACATGAACTCGCTGCTCCCGAAGTTGCCATCCGAAACGGTGTTCGAATCGCCCAGCGGGCCGCCGTACACGTAAATGAACAGCGGGCGCTTGACCGGGGTGCGCTCCATGGCCGGAGGCAGGAACATAAACCCGCTGATCTCCTGACCGTGCCGATTTTTGAACTTAAACAACTCGGGTTTCAGCACCAAGTTCTTGCTGAATTCTTCCTTCTTGTTGCTGGCGGTGATCGGCACTTGCTGGCCGTCGCCGAGGTAGTTCAGCTCTCGCATGCTTGTCCACGATTGGAACATGCCGGCCGCTTTGTCCGATTTTCGGCTGATGATGGGCGGGCTGAACTCGCCATCTTGCTTGCTCAGGCGCGTCCATTTTCCGTCGGCTAACTCTATGCGATAGATATCGCGGCGGGCGAGACTCTCTTTGCTGGACTGTACGATGATTGCCTTTTTGTCGGCGCTCAGGGTGAGCGGCTGCGTCTCGAAGTTGCCCGTCGTCAGCGCGCGCTCCGCGCCGCGGACGCGCTCCAGCACGTGGACTTGTCGCCAGCCGCTCTTGTCGAGCATCACGATAATGTCCTTGCCGTCGCCGCTGTAGAACGGCTGCGAGTACATCGGCGTTTGGTGCTCACCGTTGCTGGTTCCTTCGTAAACCACGCGCACTTTCTTGCGCTTGAGGTCGGCTTCGCGAACCTTGAATTCCTTTTTGTCGCGCTTAAACGTGGCGAACACGAAGTTCGCGCCATCCGGCGACCACGGGTTCTGCGCGAGCGAAACGTACTCCCACTCTTCCCCGCCGCCCCACTTGTAGATTTCGTACGGCTTAATCTCGTCGTCCACCCGGCTCAGCCCTTCGTCGGTGATGTCAAAGAGATAGAACACGGTTTCGCTGTTGAACTTGTCATCGCTCACCGAGCGGGTCGTTTTGCGGGCTTGGGCAAAGCGGTCGCGATAGACAATCCAGTCCACTTGGCGATCCGGCGCGAGGTCGCGGTCGGTGGTCACCAACGCCTGCGTACCGTCGGGCGAGATCGAGAAGCCGGTCATCGTCGCGCCGGCGGGCACCGGCGGATTGATTTGCGTTTCGCCGATGCGGCCAAACTTGATGCGGAACACGTCGTTGCCCCGCATGAAGATAAAGCCCGAATCGTCCGGCAAATACTCCACGCGCATCTCCATGCCGCGGGTCTGCGTGATACGGGTTGGCATGTCTGCGCCGAGCTTCCAGCGCCAAATGTCGCCCTTAAAGACCATCAAGAACTCGTTGGTCTTGTTGGCCCAAGCAACTTGGCTGATGCCCGCGTAGCTGGGGTCGGGCTTGGTTTTCTTTTCCTGCTCTTCTTTGAACTTCTGTCGTTCGGCGCGCCACTCGGCATCGCTCAGGGTCGCCCACTTGGCCAGCCGCTCATCGTCCTTTTTGTAGAAATCAATCGCGAGCTTGGCGTCGCGATCGAACTTGGCCATCATCTCGATGCTGGTCAACCGCTTGCTGGTTTTGGTCACCGTGTCGAAGAGCCAGAGGTCGTTGCCCCGCACATCGTACGGATTCCAAAGGTACGCCAGGTAGCGGTCGTCGGCGCTAAATCCGTTGGGCGAGCCCATTTTGCCGAAGTAGCTTCGGCGAGGATACATGTTGTCGAATTTGAGGGCGCCTTCCCTCTTCCACATCTGCTCCAGTTCGTTTGGAACCGGTTGGGCGAATGACCCGGCCGCGAGCAGCGCGAGGGCGAGACAAGTGAGAGTTCGCATCAACGCAAGATTACGTTATCTGGCCGCGCAGTTGCACCCGGAACTAATCCTTTACACGGAGTCGCGCTTCGAACGCGATGATCGCTGCCGACACGTGCACGTTCAGCGAGCGCCCCTTGCCCGCCATCGGGATGAAGACGCTGGCCGCGCACTTCTTCATGACGGTGCCGTAAATGCCCTTGCCCTCGTTGCCCAGCACCAGGCAGGTTTTCGCTGGATAGTCGAACGTGCGATAGTTTTCGGCTTCGGTCGCGATCTCGACCGCGACTAGGGTCCAGCCTTCTTCGATGAGCTGGTTTGCCGCCTCTTCGTGGCTTTCAAAGTAGCGCCAGGGAAGCCGGCGATGCTGACCCAGGCTCGTCACGCCGATCTGCGGATGCGGTGGGTAGGGCGTGCGTCCAGTCATGATCAGCTCGTCCGCGCCACAGGCGTCGGCGACCCGAAACAGGCCGCCCACGTTGTAGGCGTCCTCCCAATCCTGGAGCAAAAAGCAAAGTTGCACACCGCTCTCGCTGCCCTCCATCGCTGACTTGTGGAGTTTGCGGACCTCGACCTTGCGCCGAATCGTTTTCACGGCCTTATTGTCCCTCACCAAACCTCTAGCAAATTCTGAGCATTTGCGCCGAGAACCCTACAGAAGAGACCCGTCAGGCCAATAACCGAACTGATGGCCCTGAGTAGGCACGAAATTTTGGGAGGATTCAGCAATGTCAGACATTCTTAGTCAAGCGGAAATCGAAGCGTTGTTGTCCTCGTTGTCGGATGACAGTCCGGCTCCCGACGCGGGCAATGGCCCGGCGGCGAACCTCGCTTCCTCGCTTTTGGACCAAGGCGGAAACCGCCTCGCCAAAAACGGGGTCAACTCGTTTGGTGGCGCCAACCGTAAGCTGGCCCCGATTTCGTACGAACTGTACGACTTCCGACGGTCGGACAAGTTCAGCAAAGACCAGCTGAAGACGCTGCAAATTCTGCACGAAACCTTCGCTCGTCTGGCCGCGACTTCTCTCTCGGGTTACTTGCGCACGGCGGTCAGCATCGAACTGGTTTCGCTGGAGCAGATTCCCTACGAAGAATATTCGCGCAGCATCAACCAATCCGTTTTCACGATTCTCTCCATGCCTCCGCTCACCGGCCAAGCCGTGCTCGAAGTGGAGTTCAACCTCGTGTTCAGCATGATTGACAAGCTGCTCGGCGGCCCCGGCAAGGGCATCAATCGCCGCGTGCTCACGGACATTGAAAAGCCGCTGGTGCGGCAGATGATCGAAAAGCTGTTCGTCGGTTTGAAGAACGCCTGGGAAGGGGTGGTCATTGTCAACCCCGGCATTGAAGCGATGGAAACGTCGAGTCAGTTTGTGCAAATCTGCCCGCCCAACGACGTCGTCGTCACCATCTTGTTCGAGGTGAAGATCGGCAAATCGCGCGGCGCGATGAGCATCTGTATTCCCTACTTGCTGCTCAAGCCGATTACGACCAAGCTCAGCGCCCAGAAGTGGTTTGTCAACACGAGCCGCAAGCAGTCGTCGGCGGCCCGCCGCATTCTCACCACGCAGGTGCAGCGCTCGCAGGTGCCTTGCCGCATCGAACTTGGCAAAACCAAGCTCAGCATGCAGGATTTTGTGAACCTTAGAATTGGCGACACGCTGGTGCTCAACCGGCGATCGGAAGACCAATTGCCCTTTATCATCGGCGACGTTCCCAAGTTTGAAGGTCGCCCCAACATGCACAACAACCACATCATTTTCTCGATTCTCAATACCGTTGAACCCGATTAACCATGGCAAACATCACGCACGAACTCGTCGATAAGCTGAGCACGATTCAGCAGCAGATTTGGCAAACCGTCGGCCTTAAGGTCAGCGAGGCGTCCGACCTTTTGGTTGGCTTCAACTCGCCCCTGACCCTGACCACGGCGACCTCGGACGTGTTTGCCGAGCTCAGTAGCCCGCACTTGATCATCCAATTCAGCATGGCGGACAACCCGAATCACCCGTCGGTGCTGCTGATGGATGGCGACTCGTTCGCCGCCTTTGCCGCCTACCTCAAGGGCGAAAAGGTGTTCGACGTTGACGAGAACCTGATCTCCGACGTCCGCCCCGGCCTGGAAGCGATGGTGCAAGGCATCTGTCTGGCCATCGGCTCCATGAAGAACGAGCCGGTCGTGGCGACTGGTCTTGCGATTCGCTACCAAATTTTCAACGCCCCGCCCAACATGCAAAAAGCGCAGGAACTGGTCCGCGTCAACGTGGCCATCTCCGGCGACGAGCTCAGCGGTACCGCCGTTTGGCTGGTGGACGTGGAAACCGCGCACAACATTTTGGGCCTGGAATACCAGGACGAAGAAGAAGCCGAAACCACGCAGATTGGCTCGGCGTCGGCCATTTCCAACGGTCGCGACGACATGTCCAGCCTTGAGCTGCTGCTCGATATTCCGCTGGAAATCAGCGTGGAACTCGGTCGCATCAAGATGCTCGTGAAGGACGTGCTCGACCTCGGTACCGGCTCGATTGTAGAAATTGACAAGGCGGCCGGCGAGCCGATGGACATTTTGGTGAACGGTCGCCTTGTGGCCCGCGGCGAAGTCGTCGTCATTGAGGACAACTTCGGCGTGCGGATTACCGAAATTCTGACTCCGCAAGAGCGGCTGATGAAGCTCAACGAGGTGGCTTAACCCGATGCGCGGCGGCATCCTGGTTTTCGGTCTTCTCGTGGCGGAACTCGCATCGGCGCAGTCGGTGCTCGATTCGGCGCGCGGCGAACTGGGCGGTAAGACGTCCACGACTTCGGGCGGCGTGCCCGTCATTCAAACCATCTTTGCGGTGCTGATCGTCATCGGCCTGCTGAAGCTTGTCTTGCCGCGGCTGATGCCGCACTTGGCCAAATCAAAAATTCAAACGAGCCTGGGCAGCACGATCGCGGTGGAAGAAACCGCGACCCTTCCCGGCGGTCAACTCATGGTCGTCAAGGTGCGGGGCCGATCGCTGCTGATTGGGCAAACCACGGCCAACATGACCCTGATTGCCGACCTCACGGCCGAAGAAGCGACGGCGATGCAAGAGCCCGCCTTTTTTGAACTCGTGGACAAAGCGCCCGGCACCATGCCGACTCACGCGGTGATCCCCGAGAACGCAAACGTTCCGACCCCGGCTGAGCAAAAGCGCGCCGCCGACAAGTTGGATCGCCTGAATCGCCTGATTGGACGATGAAAAAAGTTGTCGCGCTCCTCGGGAGCATGATCGCCAGCTCAGCTCGGCGAAGGCTGTTGTTCACGATCCTGATTTTGGGCGTGCTCGCCGCGGGATCGGCGCAAACTGCGCTGCCGCTTCCGAACGTGCAGATTACGCCGGGTGGCAAAACCGAGGTCAGCAGCTCGCTGCAGATCCTCGCGCTGCTCACGGTGCTCAGTTTGGCGCCCGCGCTGATGATGCTCACGACCGCGTTTACGCGCATCGTCATCATTCTCAGCATGACGCGCACCGCGATTGGCGCGCAGAACATCCCGCCCACGCAGGTGCTGGTGGGGCTGAGTTTGTTCCTGACCTTTTACGTGATGGGGCCGACGTTCACCAAGGTGAATGACGCCGCGCTGCAGCCGTATCTCAAAAAGACCGTGACCGCCGAAGTTGCGCTCGAACGAGCGCAAAAGCCGCTACGCGAGTTCATGCTCAAGAACACCTACAAGAGCGACCTCAAGATGTTCCTGGACATGCGCAAGGAGAAGGCGACCGCCACCGATGTGAGCATGACTTCGCTCATCCCGGCGTTTGTCATTAGCGAGCTCAAAACGGCGTTCCTCATTGGGTTTTACATCTTCATTCCGTTCATCATCATCGACCTGATCGTCGCGAGCATCCTCATGAGCATGGGGATGATGATGATGCCGCCCGCCGTGGTTTCGTTACCGGCAAAGCTGCTCGTCTTCATCCTCGCCGACGGGTGGTCGGTCATCGTCCGCGCGATTCTGTCGGGGTACATCTAATGCAGGACACCGGCCCCATTCTCGAAATCGTTCGGCAAGGCATGAACACCGCCCTGCTGGTGAGCCTGCCGATTTTATCGGTGGCGCTGTTTGTGGGCCTCCTGGTCAGTGTGTTTCAGGCGGTCACCCAGATTCAGGAAATGACCCTGACCTACGTGCCGAAGCTCGTGGGCGCGGGCCTCATCATCGCGCTATTCGGCAGCTGGATGCTCAACGTGCTGGTTTCGTTTATGCGGGTGTGCTTTGAGCACGCCGCCATGGTGGTGCGCTAGTGCTGACGGCGGAGGTCTTCTGGGCGTTCTTCTGCGGTTTCATCCGCACGGGCGCGATGATGCTGGCCTCGCCGATTTTCGCCGGAGTGGTTCCGGTGCAGGTGCGCGTGTGGCTCAGCGGCGTAGTGGCACTGGCGATTGTCCCGCTGATTCAGCCTTATGTCGGGGTGCCGCCCGGCGAGCCGATCGTGATGGTGCTCAGCGTGTTCCGCGAGGCAGGGATGGGGTTTCTCATCGGGTTTGCCATGCAAGCGCTGTTTCAGGCGTTCCAGATGGCGGGTTCGATTCTCGACATTCAGCTTGGTTTGAGTGGCGCGCAGGTGTTTGACCCGGTCGCGGGCGCGCCGGTAACGGTCATGGCGCAGATCAAATTTTGGTGCGCCATCGTGATTTTGTTCTCGCTGAACGGGCACCACCTCATCTTCCCCGCTCTCGTGCAGAGCTACCAAATGCCGCCGATTGAAATGGCGAATCTCGGCGCGATGAGCGGCACGTTCGTAAAGTTTCTCGGCCAGCTCGCGGTTCTCGCGGTGCAGATCGCCGCGCCGGTGGCGGCGGTCGCGTTTATCGTGGACGCGGCGGCGGGTTTGGTCAACAAATCGGTGCCGCAGTTTCAGGTGTTCGCCGTCATCACCCCGGCCAAAGTTGGCCTGGGTTTGGTCGCCGCCATGGCCGCGTTGCCGATCCTCACCACCAGCGTTACCGCGGGAGTGAACCTGACCTTCACCACCTTGGAGACCCTGTTTAGCAAGTAACCATGGGCGGTAACGACGGACAAGAAAGGACAGAGGAGGCGACGCCCAAGCGCAAAGAGGACGCGCGCAAAAAGGGCACGGTCGCCAAAAGCACCGACCTCAACGGTTCGATTCTGCTGCTGATTCTGGTGGCCGTTTTGCCGGGCGCGATGGGCGGACTCTACCGCGGCATTGTGCAAGGCTTTGAGTTGCTCGCGACCACCAAGTTTTCGACCAAGCCCGAGGTCATCATTCGTTTCGGCGCGCAAGTCGCGTTGCCGATTTTCGCCGGAGTCGGGCTGCTGTTCGCGGCGATGATGGTCGGCGGGGTGGTGACCAACGGCGCGCAAGTCGGCTTTAAGGCCACGCCCGAATTGCTCAAGCCGGACCTGCAAAAAATGAACCCGCTCAACGGATTCAAGCGGATGTTCTCGGCGAAGGCGACCTTTGAAGGGTTCAAGGCTGTGGCCAAGGCGACGCTGTTCGGGTTCATCGCCTACCGCGTGATCCAGAACAACTGGCTGGCCATTATCGGCCTCGCCGGGGTGGGGCCGGGCGAGGCGCTGGGCCGAGTCGGCAGCGTGTTGCTCACCGTCGCCCAGCAGGTCGCCATCGCGTGGCTGATCCTCGCCGTGATTGACTACATGTTCCAGCGCAAGCAGGTGGACAAGCAGATTAAGATGACCAAGGACGAACTCAAGCGGGAAATGAAGGAGCAGGAAGGTTCGCCCGAAGCCAAGGGCGAGCGCATGCGCCGGGCCCGCAAGCTCAGCCAAAGTCGCGGCCTCAAAATGGTCGCCGAAGCCGATGTCATCGTCACGAACCCGACCCACTTTTCGGTCGCGATTAAGTACGACCGCAGCGACATGCACGCGCCGATGATCGTGGCCAAGGGTGTGGACCACCTCGCGTTTAAGATCCGAGAATTGGCGAAGAAAAACAACGTGCCGATCGTGGAGAATCCGCCGCTCGCGCGGGCCCTTTACAAGCAGTGCGAGGTCGGGGACTTTGTGCCGCGGGAGCTCTTCGCGACGGTCGCCGAAGTGCTAGCATACGTCTATAAAACCCTTAAAAACATCCGCTAAGTGGCTCCGGGAGCACGGCACTTGGGCCTTGTTGACCTTGGTGGCGATGGTGGTGGTGTTCGTCGCGACGCGGTCGTCGCGGATGCCGCCGGTGGTCCCTTGGACCGGCACCCAGGTGTCGGTAGCGGCGTGGAACATTGACCCCAAACACGTCGGCGGGCGGCTCGACACTTTGGTTCCGGCAATCCAATTGATCAACGCCGATGTGTTGCTGTTGGTCGAGTTCACCCCGGACCGAGATCTCCCTAAACTGCTGGCGGCGTTGCGAGCGGCAGGCAACCCTTACGATGGCAACATCATTGAGCGGCGCGGGAAGCAGAATTTGGTGTATCTCGTCCGGCCGGGCATTAAGATCACGAATCAACGGGCGTACAAGCCGATCATGCTTGGCAATGACGATCTCCGCCCGGCGATGATCGCGACGGTGCAGGCGGGAGAGTTCGACTTCAACGTTGTGGGCGTGCATTTGAAGTCGAAGCGAAAAGGCAATCCGGAGCAGCAAACAGAGAAGATTCGCGAAGATCAGATACGGCTGCTGGTGCCCGAGTTGCGGCGACTGCAGGCAGGCAAAGAGAAGGACCTGCTGCTGATCGGCGACTTCAATATGCTTCGCGATGAGAACCAGGACCAGTTCGCCATGCTGGCAGCGGCGAACTTGGAGTTATTGCATTTCTGGGTTCCTGCTTCCACTTTTAGTTATGTCCCGACCGGGGGACAAGGCGGCATTTTGGACGGCTACGCGATTTCAAAGTCCAGCCGTGAAGAGCTTGTTGCGAATTCGTTTCAGGTGGTTCAGTTGCCTAATCTGATTGGAATCCCGAACGCGCTGTATCGCGAAAAATACAGCGACCACCTCCCGCTCAAGGCGATTTTCCGCACCGACGTGGACAACGATCCATGAGCGATTCGTTCTTCCCCAGTTGGCAGACGATGGTCACGCGGGCGATTGCTCAGCCCGCGTGGATGGGGCCGGACGCGCCCGACCACGACGTCGTCATCAGCTCTCGAGTGCGGCTCGCGCGAAACCTCCAGGGCCACCGTTTTCCGCACCATTGTGGCGATGGCGAGCTTCGCGAAGTGCTCCTGAAAGTGCAGCAAGCCGTGGCCAAAAGCGGCCTCGCGACCGAGTGGGTCACCCACATGAGCACGGTCGAGCAAAACTACATGGTCGCCTGCCGACTGATTAGCAAGGACTTTCGCGTGAACGAGCCCGGACGCGCGCTGGTGCTCGACGAAGACCGCCTGACCAGCACCCTGGTGAACGAGGAGGACCACCTGCGCATTCAATCGCTGAGCGCCGGCCGAAGCCTGGGCTTGGCCCAACGAGCGGCGACTTACTTTTGCGAGCGGCTGGGGCGCACCCTGGACTTCGCCGCGACGCCCGAACTCGGCCACCTCACCGCGAGCCCGGCCAACTCGGGCGAGGCGATTCGTCGCTCGGTGCTGGTGCATCTGGTGGCGCTCGCTCACCGCAACGAGTTGAAGCCATGGGTGGATCATATCGTGAGCAACGGACTGATTCTGCGCGGATTGTACGGCGAGGCCACGCGCGCCACGGGCGCCCTGTTTCAACTCAGCTCCATTCGCGGCGACAGCGACCGCCTGGAAGTCCTGCTCGACGATCTGCTGAAAGCCGAGCGGCAGGCTCGGGCCAAGGTCAAGCGCGCCAACCTGGCCGAGCTCGTGGAGCAAGCCACCACCTTCGCCACCACCACTCGCTCGCTGAGTCACGCCGATGCTATGCGTGTTCTCAGTTGGGTTCGATGGGGCGCAACACGCGAGCTGGCGTCCATGCCTTCGGCGCGCGCCGTGGATGAGCGCGTGGCCACGCTCGAAGCTGCGCCCACCGACACTCGGGCCGGACGCTGGCGAGCCGACATGGTGCGCCAGTTCCTAGGACTCTGAATCCGGTTCGGCAAATCTTCGTATACTTGAACGAAATGCGCTATGTGCTCGGCGGGGTTCAAATGGTCTGGAGCGACCGCTCGCTTCGGCGCTACCTGATCGCCCCTTTCTTGTGGACGATCGTTGTTTTTCTCGCGGTCATGATTCCGCTGCGATTGTGGTTGCCCGGATTTTTGGGTCAACAATGGGAGCGCACGGGGTGGTCCCAACCGCCAATGTGGGTGTGGTGGATCGTGGTCACCCTCATCTTCCTGTTCATCAGCAGCACCATTTTCTTTATGATCAACGGCATTCTCAGCGGGCTGCTGTGGGAGAACCTGAGCCGCGAGGTAGAGGAGCGCCTGTACGGCACCGCGCCGCAACACAAGACGTCCCTAGCCCGAGGAATTGCCGATGCCGTCGCCCGGATTCCGAGCACGGTCGGGTGGTCGCTGCTCGGCATCGTGCTCGGGTTCACGCCGTTTGGACTCGGCGCGGCCTACCCAAACGGGCGCATGTGCATCAACGATTTCACGTCCCCGGCGTACTCGCGTCGCCAACTCTACTTCCCTGCGCAAAAGGTCCGCGCGAACACCTTGCGCAGCGCCGGGAGCTACGCCTGGACGTGCGGCCTGATCAGCCTCTTCCCGATTGTTAACCTCATTTGTTTGCCCGGAATGATTGCGGGGGCCACGATGATGGTGCGCACGGAGGATCCCACTTGCGTCTAACTGAGCTCGTGAAATCGGGCGGTTGCGCCAGCAAACTGGGTCAAGCGCAGTTGGCCGAGGTCTTGCGGCACCTGCCGCGAACACCCGATCCGCGGTTGCTGGTGGGGTTTGACACGAGCGACGACGCGGGCGCCATTCTCCTGCCCGATGGTCGAGTGATGATCCAAACGACGGACTTTTTCACGCCGATTGTGGACGACGCCTACGACTTTGGTCGCATTGCGGCCACCAACGCGCTCAGCGATAGCTACGCCATGGGCGCGACCCCGCTCACGGCCCTGAACATTGCGTTGTTCGATCCGGCAATTGTGCCGCCCGAAGTGTGGGCCGAGGTCTCGCGCGGGGCGTTTGACCAATGCACCAAAGCGGGTGTGATCGTGATGGGCGGGCACACCGTGGTGGACGCCGAACCCAAGTTTGGCCTCGCCGTGACCGGATTTTGCGACTCGCCGCAGCAGTTGTTCCGCAACGATGCGGCGGCCATTGGCGACGACATCTACTTGACCAAGCCGTTGGGCACGGGAATGATTACGACCGCCGCCAAGCGCGGCGCGTGCCCGCCCGAGGTGTTGGCGCGAGGCGTGGACGTGATGACGACCCTAAACGCCGACGCCATGCACGCGGCTCACGCCGCCGGGGTGCGCTGCGCGACCGACATCACCGGCTTCGGGTTGGCAGGGCACTTGCTGAACGTCGCGCGGGCGAGCGAGGTTTGCATCGAACTCGACGGGGCTAGCTTGCCCGAGATCGAAGGTTGCCAAGACTTGCACGGCTATTGCCCCGCGGGTGCGGGCCGCAATCAGGCTCACGCGGCGACTTTGATGAAGGGCGAGATCGAGAACCCGCTGCTCTACGATCCGCAGACGAGCGGCGGGCTCGCGCTGTTTTCCCGGCAACCGATCCACGGCGCAATAAAAATTGGCCGGGTCACAGGACCCGGCGCAACACTTGTGGTTGGGTAAAACCCGCTTACTTTTTCTCGGAGAACACGAGGCCGTCGGAATTGATGCAGAACCGCAGGCCGGTGGGCTCGGGGCCATCCGGGAACACGTGGCCCAGGTGACCATCGCAACGAGCGCACAGCACTTCGTAGCGCGTCATACCGTAGCTACGGTCGGTCCGCATCCAGACATTATCCTTGTCGAACGGCTGGAAGAACGAGGGCCAACCGGTGCCGCTATCAAACTTGGCGTCACTCTTGAAAAGAGGAAGTTGACAGCCGGCGCAGTTGTACTGACCCGTCTTTTTGTTGTCGTGGAAGATGCCGCAGAACGCAGGCTCGGTGCCGTGCGAGCGGAGGATTTTGAACTGCTCGGGAGTCAGGATTTTCTTCCATTCGGCGTCGGTCTTCACGACCTTATCTTTGCGTTTGGGGCTTTCTTCGGCGATATACAATTTGGCTTCCTTGTCGTAGTGACCTTTGGTATTGGACTTCGTTTGAGTGGCGGGCGAGGCGGTGCTGCCCTGCTGGATGGCGGCCACGCCAATGGCCAGGGCGGCTAAACTGAGTCCGGCGATCACCAACTTCATATTCTCTGATACGCCACAAACACCATGAATGTCACCGTTGACTTGCGAAGCGACACCGTTACTCTGCCGACCGCCGAAATGTTGGCCGCAATGGCGAGCGCGCCGCTGGGCGACGACGTGCTGGGCCACGACCCCACAGTATTTGAGCTGGAGCAAGAATGCGCGGCGATGACCGGGCATGAGGCGGGGCTTTTCTGCCCGAGCGGGACGATGACGAATCAGGTGGCGCTCGCCACGTGGTGTCGGCCCGGCGACTCGGCGCTTTTTGAGGAAGAAGCGCACATGGTTTATTACGAAGCCGGCGCGCCGGCGGTGCTCGCGGGAGTCATGCCGATTACCTTGCCCAGCAATCGCGGCGTGATGTCGCTTCACGAGTTGGAGCGCAGGTTTATGTCGGGAAACCTGCACACACCGGGCACGACCCTGCTTTGTATTGAGAACACGCACAACCGCACCGGCGGGGCCGTGATTTCGGTGGAACAGACCCGGCAGTATCAAGAATTCGCCCAGTCCAAAGGCATCAAGTTGCACTTAGACGGCGCGCGCGTGTTCAACGCGGCCACCGCGCTCGGCGTGGATGTTCGCGAACTCACAGCGCCTTGCGACTCGGTGTCGATCTGCCTTTCGAAGGGGCTGGGCGCGCCCGTGGGTAGCGTCCTTTGCGGGCCGTCCGAGTTCATTGAGCGCGCGAAGTTTGTCCGCAAGCGCTTTGGCGGAGGGATGCGCCAGGCCGGAGTCTTGGCCGCCGCCGGACTGGTGGGCCTGCGCGTGCAAAGCAAGCTGTTGGGCGAAGATCATCGCCGAGCGCGCGACCTCAACGCCAGGTTGCAAGGGATACCCGGCACAAGAGTTGACCCCGATGAGACGGTGACCAACTTTGTGTTTGTCCACACCGAGCGGCCTGCCGCCGAATGGTCGCGTGCGCTCAAAGAGCGCGGCGTGCTCTGCATGCCGGCTGCGCCGCACCGCATTCGGCTTGTGTTGCATCACCAAATTTCGGACGAAATGTTGGACATGTGCGCCGCCGCGTTCCGCGCCGTGTCGCTTTAGAAATCAGGCGATCCGAACGGCAGCGGCTGCTGCTTTCCGCGCTCGCAGAGCACGCCGTGACGCGTGTAGTCCCACATTTCAGTGACCATTTCGCGGGCAATAATCTCCAGGTTTTCGACGTCAGCTTGGTTATAGTCGAGCAGAGTCTGCAGTGCGTTCTTACGACCCATGCGATGCTCGCGCCAGAGGCGCACGGCGTCGAGCCCGCTTAAACCCAAGATATGGTCGGGCCGCTTGATGCCGTACATGCCTTCGATTTTCTTGAGCCCGCCCCGGATCCCCAACGCCCGCGCCGGGTGAATGAGGTCGAGGTGCAGGTGGTCCCACACCACGCTGCGGAACATCTTCATGAGAATTGGCAAGTCGAATCCGCTGCCGAAAAAGCTGACCACCATGCTGTAGTTGGTGATGTCGCTCCGGAAATTCTCGATGTTGTCGTTGGCGACGTAAGCGCGGAACTCGCCGTCCCAAATGCCGATCACTGTGACGGCTTGGCCGGTGCGACCACCATCGGTTTCGATGTCGAGGTACGCGCACTTGTCCTTGAAAACATCCCACGTGCGCCAGTGGTCGGTCGTCCGCAAGAGGTCGCCAAAGAACTGGTGATTCCGAGCGGCCACCGCATCCTGCGACTTTTTGAGGATCGACTTGACGCTCGCCTTCGGCGCGCTTCCGGTACGGAAATCGCTGGGATTATCGAGGAAAGTCTGCCAATTCTCGCAGCCCTGCTCCCAAAGGCTGCGCTCGGTGTCGCGCCCAATGCCAGGAACGTGCAGGAAGGTTTGTTCGAGCACTAGCCGTCTGTCTTAACGCGCTTCTTCGGGGTGACGCCCTTTGCGCTGGGAGGCGGCTTGTACGGGAGCGGAACGTCAATCGTGCCCATGCTCGGGAAGTAGAAAAGGTCCTTCGGATCCTTGAACCAGTACTCGCCTGTGTTCATGTCCTTATCGAATTCGCCGCGCATCCGGATGACGCCGTTGCCGAACCACACACCTTGCATGTCTTGGCCAAACCACTGCACCGCGCGCCAGGAGCCGCTGAGAATGATGCGTCCCTTGCCGAAGTACACCGTGCGACCATCGCGGTCGAACTCCTTGCGGAGATTGCCTTGCACCACCAGCGGGTCGCCTTTGTAACCCGAAACCAGCATCGAGCCG
Organism: Chthonomonas sp.; assembly: GCA_016788425.1. Lineage (NCBI taxonomy): Bacteria > Bacillati > Armatimonadota > Chthonomonadia > Chthonomonadales > Chthonomonadaceae > Chthonomonas > Chthonomonas sp. The sequence goes on along the minus strand of JAEURQ010000004.1, from coordinate 456,194 downwards.
GAGAACGAAATGTCAGCGCGACCTTGGCCGTTGATCAGCTTAAAGGTGCCGATCTTGGTGTGCATGTGCAGGATATCGAAGTCCTTTTTGCCGGCAAACTTGCCCATTTGCACGGCGCTCGCCGGTTGGGCATTGGCCAGCGCGGCCATCGCCGCCAGACCCAAAGCACTTGTCAATCTCATGAGTTCAGATTACCTTCTTATGCCATGACGAGCGGTTGCAACGGTCGTCGCTCCATCGTCTCGGGTTGCTCGCGGACAATCTCGTTGTAGAGGCTGTCGCGCTCCACCGGAATGCGACCCACTTGCGAGATCATGCGCACCATGTTTTCGTGGGTCAGCACCTGCGATTTGTTCCCCCAATCGCCTTCCTTGTAGGTGATCTCGTACTCGTGGACGAGGCCGTCGGTGTCGTCGGCACCATACCAAAGGGCGGCTTGCGTCACCGGCACCGTGTTCATAATCCAGAAGCTCTTGATGTGGTCGAAATTGTCTAGCATCAGGCGGCTGATCGCGATGTTGCGAAGGTCGTCGTCGGCGGTCGGGCCTTTGATGTCGTCCAGTTCGGTCCGTTCCGGGTGGAAACTCAGCGGCGTCATCGTCAGGAAGTGGCCGGTCTCGTCTTGCAGGTCGCGAATCTGCACGAGGTGATCCACGCGCTCGGCGGCCGTTTCAATGTGTCCGTAGAGCATGGTGGCGTATTGCTTAAGATCGAGTTTGGCCGCGACGCGCGCGACTTCCTTCCATTCCTCGCCATTCAGCTTTTTGCCGAACAGCTCTAGGTGAACGCGCTCCGAAAGAATCTCAATGCCGCCGCCGGGCAACGAGTCGAGCCCGGCTTCCATCAGATCGCGGAGGGCTTGCTCGATGCTGACCTTGCCAATCTGCGCGATTTGGACAATTTCCACCGCGGTGAAAGCCTTGACGTGGACCTCGGGGCGCACCCGTTTGACGGTGCGGATGATCTCCATGTAGTAGTCGTACTTGAGGCGCGGGTTGATGCCGCCGACCATGTGGATTTCGGTCATCGGAATGTTTGCGTGCCAGCCCAGCCGACGCTCCACTTCCGCCATATCGTATTCGTAGGGGGCGGGACCGCCCTTTTTGGCATAGAACGAACAGAATTTGCAGAACTTGTTGCAGATGTTCGTGTAGTTGATATGCTGGTTGCGAACGTAGAACGTGCGCGCGCCATGCTTGCGCTCGCGAACGATGTTCGCCAGGGCACCGACGCCCGTGAGGTTCGGCGTGGCGTACAGCGTGAGGCCATCCTCAAAGGAGAGTCGTTGGCCGGCATCCACCTTGCGGTAGATGTCCATGAGGTCGGGGCCAAACACACGCTCAGGCGTTTGCAACATACTCACTTTATACCCAACTTTCAATCAAAACTGAAAGTTCCCAGTTTCGTTTCTGACGTACAATGGGTCGTGATCGTGTATCTCGTCGGAACGGCTTTAATCTGGCCGAAAGTGCCAATGCCACCGCAATATCCGGCGACGATGAGCGGTAAAACGGTGTGCCTCAACCGGCCCAGCAACTTCACAGAAAAGGTTGTGGCGCTCACCTTCGACGACGGACCGAGTCCGTTTACCACGCCCCGAATTCTGCGCACGCTGGCCAAGTACGATGCGCGCGCCACGTTCTTTATGGTCGGCCAAATGGTGCCGCACCGCGAATGGCTGGTTCGGCACATCGCTTCCCTGGGCCACGAGATTGGCAACCACTCTCATTCGCATCGGCCGCGACCACCCCAGGCGGTGGCCAAGTTTGAGGTGGACGGCACCGAGGATAAGCTGGCTGCGATCCTTGGCTACGGGCCACGCACGTACCGCCCGCCGTACGGCATCGAAGATTCGTCCACCACGGTCCGGGCCCGCCAAAAAGGCATGCCGATTGTGCTGTGGACGGGCGACACGTTGGACTGGAAATTTAAGTCGGCTCAACCGGTCATCACGCGGGCCATCTCCGCCTTGAAACCCGGCGCGGTTCTGCTGATGCACGACATCCACGAGCACACGGCCAACGCGGTTCCCGCGATCATGGCCGTGATCCATCAGCGCGGTTACAAGTGCATCACGATCAGCGAGATGATGACCAAGTGGAACGATCTCGCCCTTCGCGAAATCGCCGAGAAGAAGGCCAAGGCGGCCGCCGCTGCCGCGGCGGCAAAAGCTACGCAGTCGGGCGCTGGAAAGTAGAGCTCACCCGCTCCTTCCAAAACGGAAGCACCGGGTGATATCGTCGAATCAGTAGTTCGCCGCGCGTCATGCCCGGGAACTCGGCGGCCAACGCTTGCACAATGCGGGGATAGCTCTTACGGAGGCCCAGCGCATGGAGAGGAACGGCGATGCGCTCGAGAGCTTCGACCAAGGTCGCAGAACCAACTTCCTGCCCGGGTTCGAACGCAAACATGCCTCGCACGTCGAAGGCCGCTCGAGGCGAATGCGGTCGGCGGATCGTCGCCATGATGGTCACGGTGGAGCTCATGTCAGTCCTCCGCGCTGAATTCGCGCGTCACGCGAACCTCAGCCACGATGCACGGCATGGGCGGGTACGGTTTGGCGATGGAAATGGTGCCGCCGACGATGGCCGGGAACGTCGCCACCAGCGCGTGGGTGACCTTGCTACACAGGAACTCTAGGGTCTGCACCGAGCTTTCCAAAATCACGTCGCGCACCATGTTGGCGACCTCGGCGTAATCCACGGTGCCGTCAATGCTGTCGGTTTCGCCGGCCAATTCTTCGACCACGAGCTCGACATCCACGAGCAGGCGGTGTCCGACCTCGCGTTCGGCGGCGGGCACCCCATGATAGGCGTAGACCTCAAGGTCGTGAATCGCGATCGTCGTTTGCATCAGCCCTTATTGTTCTCCATCCCAAAAGAATGCGCGCGCCACCCGGTCGCCGTTGAATCCGACGCCTTCGGATTCCAGCAGGCGGCGTTGTTCGGCAGCGAGGCGTGGGTCGCGGCGGGCCGTGGCCATGCTGCCATCACTCGCCGTGACGCGCCACCAAGGGAGGTCGTCGTCCCACGCGGCGGCCATCACCTGCCCGACTTGGCGAGCGCCGAAAAACACGCTGGAGAGTTGACCGACCGCCTTATAGCCGAGAACTCGCCCGGCGGGAATTGTGCGCACGAGCTCGTAGATGGGTTCTTGGCCGGTCTTCATCGCGGATTCACGATCCACTCCACCTGCTCGGGCGTGCCTTGCGCAATAAGATCGTCGGCGGTTTCCGCTTGGGAGTGAATCGCGATGAGCGGCACCCGGAGGCCGGGCTCGATGCGCCAGTCTTGAAGGCCGACGCTCGACGCGCCGAGTTCCGTGGCGACGTTCCACACCTCTTGCGCGGACACGTGATGCCCCCGGCGATGGCTGGTGGCGAGGGCTTCTTGCATCTCTAGGAACATGTCGATCGGGCCGGTGCTTGCCGCCGAGTCGAGCCCAAGCCCAACGGGCATTCCGGCATCGAGCATCTCGCGCAGGCGCATCGGCGGACACTTGAGGTGCAAGTTGCTGCGCGGGTTGTGCGCGACGCTCACGCCAGTGGGGACGAGCCGCTGAATTTCGGCGACCGAGATATCGCAGGCATGGACAATCTGCACGCCCGGGCGCGCAAGGCCCAGACTCTCGAACTCGCCGATGACGGTTTTGCCCGAGGCGCGGCTCGGCAATCCAACGAGATCGTAGAAGTCTTGAAGCGGCCCTTCGGCCGCGCCAAAGAGCTGCGATTCGTACTCGGTTTCGGCGACGTGAATCGTCAGCGGATGCGGCGCGCGGGCGAACTCGCGCAGCAAGTCGGGAAAGACGGTGTGCACCGCGTGCGGATTGGGAAACACGCGGAGTTCGGGCGTATCCAACTCGGCGGCGCGGGCGCGGGCCGGAGCCACGACGCTATCGCCAACCCCCATCGTCAAAATCTCCTGGAAAACGATGCCTTGCAATCCGGCTTCGCGCATGGCCGCGACCGAACCGGGACGGTCGGAGTGCTCATGGATGTACGCAACCCCGGCCAGCCGGTTTTCGCGAGCCGCGAGCATGCAACTATCCACCACCTCGTCGGCGGTTTGCGTGAGCTTGCGGGCGACCAGCGCCTTGATCCAATCCCAATAGCCCAGCGCGGGGTCAACCTCGCCCATAAGCGAGCGATACTCGAGGTGGCTATGCGCGTTGACAAACGCGGGGCTCAGGACGAACGGTTCGGGAATGCCGGTTTGCGGGCCGACGCGAACGATGACATCGCCATCGAGCTCGACCTCCAATCCCTGGCGGAGTTCGCCCGCCATCATTACGCCGGACGGGCGCAACAGTCGGCGGCTCAAAGGTCAATTCCCCAAGCGGTTTGAAGTTGGAAATAGTTTTGGCTCTTCACGTGAAAGTCTCCGAACAGAACGTTGTACCGATACTGGCGGAGTTTTTGGCCCGCCCCAGGATCGTTGAGGTCCAGTTTGCCTCCGTCGCCATGCCAGTGTCCACTGGCATCAAACAGCACGTTGACGTTCGCGGGAAGCTGAAACTGGGTGCTGGAGAAATACTTGAACGCGATTTCGGTGCGGAAGAAATAGCTGCTGCCGTACACGCGAAACATGCTCGGCGAGGTCGTAAACGGAATCGTGGGGTGACTATCGAGTGTGCGGCTACCGGTGTCGCTGGGACATTGGAACACCGCCTGCGTCTTCACCTGCCCGCCCGCCGCGGCCACGCTACTAAAGTTTTGTTGCGCGCGGACATACGGGCCAAGCGCCTCGTGAATCAGCGGCATGTAAGGAATTCGGGAGGCGAAGTCGGGAAAGTCGCTCCATATCTCCGGCGTGTATTTGTCGGTTGGGTCCACCGCGTGCGGAAAAATGTCGTCGTTGTCGCCCATGTAGAGCACCATGGCTTGGCCGATCTGCTTGAGATTGCTGATGCAAGTGGTGTTGCGGGCGCTGGCTTTGGCGCGGGCAAAGGTCGGAAACAGCAACGCGGCGAGGATGGCGATGATCGCGATGACCACCAGCAATTCGATCAGGGTGAAGGCGCGCCGTTGCTGCACATCCATAAGATACGATATTTCGGCATTTTTCCGTGCCCGGGCACCAAACTCGCGGGTGTAACGTTGCTGGACATTGGTACCCTTAAGGTTCGTTTTGAAAAAGCGTCGTCCCTCTCCCGCCGTCCGCATTCTTGGCGGCTTCGTTTGGCTTGTTCTCTGCCTTGGCGCCCTTGGCGCGGGCACGTTCTTTGGTTTCACGGGCCAGAGCGGTTTGGCCGCCGAGGTTGTCAAACAAACGCTCGCCCGAGTTGAGCCGCGCGAAGTGTTCGACCAACGCGATTACGTTAACATCCTCATTCTCGGCATCGACGAGAACCGCTACTACAAGCCGCGCGACAGCAAGGAAGCCGGACAAGTCCTGGAAGGGGGTCGCAGCGACGTGATGATGGTCGCGCACCTCGACTTCGACACGAAGAAGATCAGCGGCCTTTCGATTTCGCGCGACATTGCGATTGCGCTGGACGGAGGTAACCGCCACAAAATCAACGCTTACTACGAGCGAGGCGGCCCCGATATGGCGCGCCGCGCCGCCGAGTCAGTAATCGGGCTCCCGATTCAAAAGGTGATTGACTTTAAGTATTCCGACTTCCGCGAGATCGTTGACGCGATCGGCGGGGTCGAGGTGGATGTCGAGAAGCGGATGCTCTACCACGACTATCGTGGCGACCTGCACGTCGACCTTACGCCCGGTCGGCATCACCTGGATGGCAAGGAAGCCGAGGGCTTTGTCCGTTATCGCAAGGCCGACGCAAAGGCGGCTCGCGAGTTGGGTCTGCGTCCGGATACCGACGAAGAGCGTCAGAAGCGCCAACGCGCGCTGATGCTGGAGATTAAGAAGAAGATCGAATCCAACCCGCGCACGCTGCCCAGTTTTGCCAACGCGATGATGGCCACGTTGGGCAAAAACCTGACCGAGCGCGAGTTCGCCGCGATCATTTTGTTCGGGCGCAACGTGGGCTCGGATAACGTGAAGATGGACACGGTGCCCTACATTGACCTGGGAATTCAGCCCGGCATCGGCTGGATCATGGACGTGGATCGGGATAAGCTTCCGGCCAAGTTGGAAGAGCTCGGCTTTACCGAGAGCTCCTCGGCCACCGCCTCCAACCGCTAAGCGATGATGTGGCTGCACACCGAGAACTTCGCGCCCAACGAACCCGAAGGGACGCGCAAAAGTAACCTCGTCACCAAGAAGGAATTCCGGCTGATGCTGCTGGGGTTTGGCGCCATATTCCTCGCGCTGATTCCGATTTACTACCGCGCGCGCAAGGATAGCTACCGCGAAATTTGTAGCCAAAACATGAAGGCGATCGCGGCGGCCATTGACGCCTATTGCAACGACCAAGAGGGCTACTACCCGCTTCCCTTCTACGTGGCCGCCGATGGCGCGCCGCAAATGGAGGACGGCAACGTGATCAGTTGGGTGTCGCTGGTGAAGCCTTACATGAACTCGCGAAAATCGTTCGTGTGCCCCGCCGCCGAACCCGACGAAATTGTCAAGAACTTTGTTGGCCAGGGCAAGGTGGTCGAGAGTTCGTACGGCGTGGTCGCCGGGGTATTCGTTCAGGTGACGGATGATGGGCGGATGGTCACCATTCGCAAGGACGAAGTGGCCGACCCGAGCAACGTCGCGATGCTCACGGAGACCAGCAACCGCGGGTCGCAGCAAAGTTTTGACCCGCTGCCGTTTGAGGATGGCCAAGCGAAAACCCAGCCGTGGAGCGGTTTTCTGGTGGGCTACGAGATGGACAACCTCTCTCCCGACGTGCAGGATGGCAAGGACGTGATTCGCTCGAACTTTGTGACGCGGCTCGCGTTTCGCGGCACCGACAAGGGATCGTTCGAAAAGGCCGAGGGGCGGCACGAGTTCAACTACGTGGTGTACGCCGGCGGTCAGCGCGGCAAACTGCTGGCCAAGGACGCGTTTGTTTCGCGAAACCGGGACAACAACCCGATTGCGCCGTGGTGGCCCACAAATAACCGCGGTTTCCTTCGTAAATAGGGCACTGTTCAGGTAGAATCAAGGGGTACTTGGCTTCAACGGCGAGGTCTTTCAACTTATGGCAACGGCAACTCCCGCTACCGCGTTTTCCTTTCCCGATTTCCTGACCAACAAACTCGTTCGCAAGTGGGTGACCTCGCTTGTGGACCTTTGTAAGCCCGATCACGTTGTGTTCTGCAACGGTTCGCAAGAGGAATACGACCGCCTTTGCCAGCAGATGGTGGATGCTGGCACGTTCATTCGCTTGAACGAGGACAAGCGCCCCAACTCCTATTTGTGTCGCAGCGACCCCAGCGACGTGGCGCGCGTTGAAGACCGCACCTTTATCTGCGCCGAGCGTAAGAGCGATGCTGGTCCGACCAACAACTGGGTGGACCCCGACGACATGCGCAAGACCATGAAGGGCCTGTTTGACGGCTGCATGATCGGGCGCACAATGTACGTGGTTCCGTTCAGCATGGGTCCGGTGGGCGGCCCGATCTCGCAGATCGGCGTCGAAATCACCGACTCCGCCTACGTGGTGGTGAACATGCGCATCATGACGCGCATGGGCGAGCACGTGTGGGCGGCGCTCGGCGACAAGGATTTCGTACGCTGCGTGCATAGCGTCGGCCTGCCGCTGGTGAACGGTCAAGAAGACACCGCCTGGCCGTGCAACAAGGACACGAAGTACATCGTTCACTATCCCGAAAAGCGCGAGATTTGGAGCTACGGCTCGGGCTACGGCGGCAACGCCTTGCTCGGCAAAAAGTGCTTCGCGCTGCGCATCGCCAGCACCATGGCTCGCGACGAAAACTGGATGGCCGAGCACATGCTGATTTTGGGCGTGGAAGACCCCGAAGGCCGCAAGACTTACGTGGCCGCCGCCTTCCCCAGCGCGTGTGGCAAAACCAATTTCGCCATGCTCATTCCGCCGAGCGGATTCGACGGTTGGAAGGTCACCACGGTCGGCGACGACATCGCTTGGATTAAGCCGGGCGAAGATGGCCGCCTCTACGCGATCAATCCGGAAGCCGGGTTCTTTGGCGTGGCGCCGGGCACGGGTTACAAAACGAACCCGAACGCCATGGAATCTTGCGCGAGCAACACGATTTTCACTAACGTAGCCCTGACCGACGACGGCGACGTGTGGTGGGAAGGCATGACGAGCGAAAAGCCCGCTCACCTCATTGACTGGCTGGGCCAAGACTGGACCCCGGATTGTGGTCGCGTGAGTTCGCACCCCAACGCCCGCTTTACCGCCCCCGCTTCGCAGTGCCCCTCGATTGATGATCGCTGGGAAGATACGGCCGGCGTCCCGATTTCAGCGTTCATGTTTGGCGGTCGCCGTCAGAGCACGGTGCCCCTGGTTTACCAAGCCTTCAACTGGAACTTTGGCGTGTATCTCGCCGCGACGATCGGTTCCGAAACGACCGCCGCTGCCGCTGGTGCGGTCGGCGTAGTACGCCGCGACCCGTTTGCGATGCTTCCCTTCTGTGGCTATCACATGGCCGACTACTTTAATCACTGGCTGCAAATGGGCCGGCAACTGCCCGACCCGCCCCGCATTTTCTGCGTCAACTGGTTCCGCCAAGACGAAGATGGCAAGTTCCTTTGGCCGGGCTTCGGCGAGAACATGCGCGTACTGCAATGGGTGGTCGAGCGCAGCCGTGGCCGCGCGACTGGGATCGAATCGCCGCTCGGTTGGATGCCGCGCTACACCTCGCTGAACTGGGACGGACTGGACTTTACGAAGGAGCAGTTCAACCGCCTGATGGCCGTGGACGCGACCCTGTGGAAGCAGGAAGTTCTGCAACACGAAGAGCTGTTCGAGCGCATGTACGACAAGATGCCAAAGGAGTTCACATTTATGCGCGAGCTTCTGCTCTCGAGCATCTGGCGTAGCAACGACACCTGGAAGATCGAGTCGTACAACTCGTAAGTCGTTGTTGGTTTGAGTGATGGATCCCCGGGGGTTTCGCCCCCGGGGATTCTGTTTTGTTGCCGGTCGTTGGTTCAGCGTCGGCCAGCCTAACCAGCCCCGTTTTGGGCCGCTCTGCAGCGGGTCTAGGGTAACATCTCGACTCCGCACTGGGCGAGTGGCGAAATTGGTAGACGCACTGGATTTAGGTTCCAGCGGTTAATAGCCGTGAGAGTTCGACTCTCTCCTCGCCCACCAAATCCTCAACTGCATTTCGGACTCGTCCTACACACTGGATCTAAGCGTGGACTTGAATCGATTTCCACGCATGCCAACTGTCCAAGCAGTTTACCGAAACTCGATCAGCGAGAACATTCGCAAGCTCCCTTAGCCAAGAAATGTGTGCATGCTTTTCCCGTTCCGCTTCATCAAGAAGGACCTCATAGGACCAATTACCGGTCCGAACAGAGTGCAAGCACACAATTTCTTTTATTCGCTTCAATACACTATTGAAATTAACTTGGTCACCACAAATCAACTTGTACATCGCTAATTCCGCATCAACCACATCTACACGTTTTCCTGCACGGGTCGCCTCAGCTTTGGCGATATGCTTCCAGGCCTCTAATTCTTGCCCGCCCTCTAACAAGACCTTACCAAAATTTGCCAAGTTATTTGAGTTTTTGGGCTCAACTCTGATCGCGGACCGAAACATTCTCTCGGCAAGGTAACCATTGCTTCGTATGTTCCAAAGGAACAATGCATAGTTGCCTATGTTGTTTGCATTACTAGGGTCTAATTCAACTGCGAGTTTATAGAGCTTCTCGGCTCTATCGTAGTCGTGACGAACGTTGTCCAGGAAAGCCGCAAAATTACCAATGATTCCCGCATTGTCCGGGGAAATCTGAATTGCTTTCTCATACATTGCTTCGACCTTATCATCACCCGCTTTTCCGTGCAAAAATCTAGCATAGTTTCCGATGAAAATTGCATTTTCTGGTTCTATCGAAAGTGCTGACTGATACAGGCGGTCGGCGCTGATCCTATCTTTTCTAATGTTTGCAAGGAAATTGGCAAGATTGCAAAGATTGCCAGCCATTTTCGGTGCCAGGCGGGCCGCTCTCTCGTACTCCTCTTGAGCACGATCATCATCACCTTGAACTAAATGTAAGAAGTTGGCAAAATTCCCTGCTAGCTCGGCCGAGTTCGGCAGTGCTTTAATCGCTTCCATATATATCCTTTCTGTTTCATTTTCTGTCGACGCAGAGTTTGCTTGTAGGTCCCATTGCCACCATGATCGATCCGTTCGATCGACTTCTGCTTCTTTTGCCATAAGACCCAGGAGTGGATTCAAGTCCGAAGCAGTCGAGTTATTGAAATCCAGCCGAGCTCTCTTTAAACTATCTTGAATCATTCTTATTCGATCAGTTGCTATTTCCTCAATACTTTCGATTCCCACTCTCAATCCAATCACATCAGAAAGTAAGACCATTAATTCGTCGAATCCTCGAATTGGTACCACAAATCCGTTCGCAGCATCAACAAGTGATAGGACATTTTCATTCGGAACACTATCTTCCTCGTGATAGCACCAGTATAGGCCCGAAGGATACCCGCCAGAACCAACAGACGACAGTACCTTCATGAGACCTGGATCATTACCACCGTAGCCAATTACGACCAGCGTATGGTTCCTACAGAAGGATTGAAGCTTCTCTCGTACTACTGACTGCAATTCTTCAATTTCAGTAGTTCTGCTTTTTGGACCAAGTAGCAAGTCTCTATGAATTTTGTAAATAGTCGGCCTCGTAGGTATAGATGGAATAAATCCGCTGAGCGATTCGTGACCACAAACAAATGGGTAAACTCGGCTGGTCGCCATTAATGTCTCCGCTACTAAATTATCAAAGTTTGTTGTCATTACCAAACTTCCCATACCTGCCTGCATTAGTTGAGAAAGGATGTAGTAGCCGACAGACGGAGTTGCGGTCCGTAGGGCTCTCTCTAGATACTCGTAACCTGCATCGGGGTCATGCCCATACGTAAGTTCGTAAACTTGCGAATAACTCGCAGCAAGGTTATTTTTATCGAAATCCGGAATCTTAAGGCTATCCGAATCTGCCCACGTCAGTGGGTCTTCGCTTTTTGTGTATGCCTCCGCACGCTCGTGAAGAATTTCTATCCAATCCTGTACCATCGCCTTAGCTGGCTTTATTTTGGAGTTTACTGAAGCCCCGGCACCCAGCAGAAATGCAATCTTTCTTTCGGAACCGTACTTCACCCGGTCTCCGATTTCACGGGCAAGGCCCTGTGCACTCATTTTTCTAAGATTGACTTTGGACATTCGAATTCCGCATACATTCTTACACAACAGAACCCCGCCGAGGCGGGGTTCTGTGAGAGACAACGAAGTTTTCCGAACTTACTTCTTCTTGCGGCGGAGAAGTGCCACGGCGCCGAGGCCAAGGGCCAGGGCCGAACCCGGTTCCGGAACCACGTTGAAGCTGTACACGTGGAACTGGCGAGCGGCGAGAGCCGAGCTTCCCACCGAAACACCATTGATGTTCGTGTTCAGCACGTTAGCTACGGCCGTACCCGGAAGGGCGATGCCGTTGCCGAACTGCGAGTTGAAACCACCCGAGACTAGGTAGTACGAACCCAGGCCAAGCGTCGCCGCGAGCGAGCTCAGGTTGCCGGTGCCAGCATCGTCGTCCGTCCCGAGCAGCGTGCCGCTCGACGAATACAGGGCGATTTCGCTGTCAAACGCGTCCGAACCTTCCGTGTCGAACACGAAAGCACCAGCGGCGTAGGAACCGACGCTCGTCACCGTACCAGCGGCAAACGTGAAGCTCACGTCGGTCCAGTTGGCGTCCACACCCGAATCGTTGAACGACTCGAACGCTTCGAAGTTGTAGTTGTCGCCCGCGGTCATCCAAGCCAGCACCGAGATGGTCGAGTCAACGGCTTGCGTACCGGACCAAGTGTTTCCGACCGCGCTTTGCACACCAAGACTCACGCCGAAGGTTTGATTGGTGATGTTCCAGCGAGCTTCGCTGAGGAACGAACCAACCCCACCATCATTGAGGTTGCCTTGAATGCGAAGGCTACTGGCAAGCATGGTAGTTGCCGTGACGCCGCCGAACGAGCCGTTGCCAGCGCTTGCGACCGGGCCATCCGAATTGTAGGGGCCAGCGCCCGAGAAGGTGTTGGCTTGCGCCATGCTGATCGACGCGACCAGACCCAACAGGGCCGTCGCCTTGAGCGAATTGAATTTCATCTTCTAATCTCCTTAAAATCGGCGGAAACCGCCAACAGCTCTTGCGAGCACGAATCAAGTCTACAGCACACTTTGGCCTTTACATGGCGTGTAAGAAAACTATAAGAGGAAGCCCGTACAAATACGGGCAAACTGAGCCAAAAATCGCGCTTTTTTCCTGACCATTTGAAAAGTTTTTGTCGCATTCATTGCTGACCAATTGGACAGTCGTTGTTATCCGTTAGCTATCCAAGTAGACTGTAGACATGAAGAGTTTCTTGGCCGCAGTTTTCGCCAGTGCCGTCACAATTGCGGGGGCTCAGATTCCCGGTCTCAAGGGTCCGAAGATTGACCTGGGCGTGGACGCCCTTTTCAAGAAGGGTCCGGCGATCACCACGAACATCAAGGACGCGAAGTGGGAGGTCACCGACAAAGACGACTTTAATCCACCGACGAAGCCGATTGGCACGCTGGCTCGGACCGATCGCGGCGGATTCATTTTGCAAGCGGGCGGCTGGCTCGGCGAGATGCAAAGCTACTGCCTCCACGCGGGCACGCACGGCCCCAGCAAGGGCGAAGCCTACTTCTATGCCCCGCCGAAAGGGCCCTACGAAAAGCTCGTCAGCATCATTGTCGAGAATTCGTACAGCAAGCCGGAGGTGCCGCAGCGCAGCATTCAATCGCTGCTGTGGGCGATGATGGCTCGCACCAAGTTCAGCCAGCTCAGCCGCGACCTGCAAGCCACCGCCGCCAAGCTGTTGACCGCCAAGCAGATCAGCGACCTCAACGGCGGAGCGTTGCAGTTTCTTTCCGACGAGTTGATGGCCAAGGGCCTGGTGAAAGAGCCGCCGCTGGTGCGCCAGGTGATGGAGGCGGAGAATCGCCTGCGCAAGACCTTCGAGAATCCCGCCTCGACGTTCGGCGATCTCGAAGCCATCGCCGTGCTCAATGGCGAAATCGGGTGGGGCGAGGGCAGCCGCCAAGCTCCGCGAGGACGCTGGAATCTGCATCCGGAAGGATTTTACGTGCGGTACCTGCCGAGCGGCTACAGCCACACGCAGGTTCAAGTTTGGGTGCCAGAGGGCGCGGCCTGCATCGGCAAAGAGCTGAATCTGGGCACGCAGATCGCTGTTCCGGGGAACACCGCCCGCCAGCGATTGCTGCAGTCCGGTCGTTTTTACGAATAACTTATAGGCATTCGAAATGACTTGGTGTAAGATAGTTTCGTGAACTTGCGAAACGTTTCTCGCACCGTGGCGGGGCTTACTTTGATGCCGATGGCGGGCGCTCAGGTGCTCAATGCCGGCTTTGAGCTGGGCTCAGGGTCTCAGACGTTTACGAACTGGTCCACTTACGGCAACGCCTACCGCGACCAAACGCAGCCGTACAGCGGCGCATACAGCCTCAAGTTGTTCGGCAACTTCACGGGTGGCGCGAATAGCACGGGTGCCTTCCAGGTTCTCGATTTTAAGCCTGGCAAGCGCGTGGAAGCGACGGTGTGGGCGATGAATCGCTCTGCCGACGCCATGGCCGGCAACAACACCGCGTACCTGCGCATCAGCTTCCGCAATGCGGCGAATGTGGACCTGGTGGCGAGCGAGTCGAAGCGCATTACGGCCAGCACCACGCGCAACGTCTTCCAACAGCTTTCGGCGAGTCTCGACCCCGCGCCGGTCGGCACCACCAAGTGCGTGGTCCAACTCATTTTTCAGCAAGCCAGTTCCACGCCAAACGCGGCCGGCTCGGTGCTCTTCGACCAGATTCAGGTGAAGTCTGGTGCCCGCGGCCGCGAGCTTCTTGTCTTCGCCGACGAGTTCAATGGCACCACCCTGGGCAACACTTGGGAGCCGATGATCGGCGACGGTTCGGCGTACGGCAACCCCGGCTGGGGCAACAACGAACTGCAGTACTACACCAGCCGCCCCGAGAACGTCAGCGTCTCGGGCGGTCTGCTGCGCATCATCGCGCGCCGCGAGAACTATGGCGGTAAGCAATACACCTCGGCGCGGCTGCGCTCGAAGGGTCGGCTCGACTTTACCTACGGGCGAATCGAAGCGCGAATGAAGGTGGTCAGCGGAACCGGACTTTGGCCGGCGTTTTGGATGCTCCCGAGTTCCACGAAGTACGGCGGTTGGGCGAGCAGCGGCGAGATTGACATTATTGAGACTGTGAACGCGGCGACCAATGCGCACTACACGGTTCACCACGGCGGCCCGTGGCCGGACAATCAGAGCATCGGCACGAGCACTTTCCTGAGCACCGGTTGGGCGGCGGCGTTCCACACCTATGCGCTGGAATGGCGACCCGATTCGCTGCGGTGGCTGGTGGATGGCGTCGAGCGCTACCGACTCAACAGCACGTCATGGCTCAGCACGGTCGGCAGCTGGAATCAGCGCGCCCCGTTTGACGAGCCGTTCCACGTGCTGCTCAACCTCGCCGTCGGCGGGAACTGGCCCGGCAATCCGAACGCGGGCACGCCCTTCCCCGCCGAGCTCCAAGTCGATTGGGTCCGGTTGTATCAGGAAAGCGAGGCGTCGCCGGTCAACGATATTCCGCTGCATCTAAGAAGATTTTTTGCGGGCTACCCGACCCAGCCATAACGAGCACAAAGCCCGTTTTCATCCGACTCAAATCCTGACCGGCGAGATCAATGGTGTACTCGCGCCACTCCTTGGTCAGGGTCAGTTCGCGAGCGCCCGTGCCCGAGTCGCCGTACTTTTTGTCGGCTTTGAGGATGCCGCACTCGACCTTGACCTTCTCTCCGCCACGTTCACCGCGCATCCAAAAGTGCAAGCCGTGAGCCGCCGAAAGGTCCACCGCACCGGGGAGTTCGCCCCAGTCGTTGGCGGGATATTGGAAGACCAGTCCCGCCCAACCATCCGGCTTTTCGAAGCTAAAACTGGCGCAGCGGGTGCCGACTTTTGGCTGGACCGGGCTGTTGAAATCCACCTTGAAGGCGGCGGTGTCACCCATAAATCCGCTCGGCACGAAGGTGAGATTTTCGCCTGAATCTTGGTAGATTGCAAGCGGCAACTTGACCTTGAGCCCGCCGCCTTTGATCGCGTTGGGGTCGTCCACGAAGATGGGGATGTTCGCCACGCCGGTGTTGCCCGCCTCATCAAAGACGTAAGCGAAGATTCGGTAGGCGCCATGCTCCTTCGGCATCCGGAACTCAGCGCTCGTCGCGTCAGACTTCACCAGGGCGTCCGGATAGCCTTCGGGCACCACCTCGTCGCGACCCGCAGAGAGGCGCTGCTTTACCTCGCCAGTGAGTACCCACTTAACCGTGAGCGGCCGACCTTCGGGGTCTTTGGCCGAGAGCTTGGCGGTGATCGTTTGGCCGGGCTGAAGGTGATCGGTCTGCGAGGTGGTCAGAGATTCCACGCGCGGACATTGGTTGGCGCGCGGCTTCCCGGTCCAAAATTTGGCCATCACGTCCACTGCCTCGGTCGGCTTGCCGCCGGGCATCAGCATGCCAAACCAGGTCGCGGTGGCCTCCTGCTTGTTGCCCCACAGGAACGCGTACGCACCGAGGCAGTTGCCGGGGTTATCGAGGACCGCCTTTTGATAGGACTCCTCGTAGAACCGGGCCTTTGCGCTGCTCGTCGGTTCGAGCCCGGCTCCCCAACGCGTAGACTTGAGTTCCCACGGGCCCGGCGGGCCAAACTCGGTGACGATGTACGGCTTCTTGCCGCCCTGCTTGGCGTACCGCTCGGCGAGGCTAACCGCGCCGCCGTAGCTGTTGACGCCGATGATATCGATGCTGGGGCAGAGTTCCTGGATGCGGCGTACTTTCGAGTCGCCGATCTCGGCGACCACGGTCATCGTCGGGTGGTTCGGGTCGAGTTTTTTGCTCATCGCGGCGATGTCTTCGATCGCTCGCCACACGGCGAGGTCCTCGCCCGAGCCTTCCATTTCGTTGCCAAACGCCCAGAGCAAAAGCGCGGGATGGTCTTTGTATCGCATCACCGCCTGCCGGCACATCTCAAACTGTTTCTTCACCTCGGCGGCGTTGGTGTAGTCGAACACGTTGTTGTGTTGGAGCCAAATGCCGAGCGTGACGCTCACGCCATCCTTGTGGGCTTGGTCGAGCATCGGCTCCAGGTCGTCTGCGCCCCATGTGCGGGTCGAGTTGCCACCGACTTCCAGGAAAAGTTGGCGGCTACCACTGCCGCCCGCGCCCTTGATAAAGTAGGGTTTGCCGTTGCGGATGAGCTTAAAGCTGCCGGGCTTGCCTTCGAGTCGCACCACTGAATTCTTGGTCTTGGGTTGCATGAGGCTCCAGCCGGTGCATGTGAGCACCGTTACGCCCGCGATCGCGAGTCCGATCCAACGCCATTGAGAAACGTTTCTCGCTGCCATTTCCGTACCTTACCCAATGCCGATCGCCATGTGAGCCACGAATTTCTAAGATTTGAACGGAAATCGGCGATGTGAGAAAATATTCATGCCCAGCCCTTGCATTTGGGAAAACTTCCTGTATAATGCCTTCAATCGCAGAGAAGCGAAACGTTTCGGAGCAGCATGGCAGCGACGATCAAAGACATAGCAAAGAAGCTAAATATCTCGGTCAGCACGGTGAGCTACGCCCTCAATGGCGGACCTCGCTCGGTGCCCGATGAGATTCGGCTACGAGTTCTGGAAACCGCCAAGGAACTGAACTACCGACCGAACCGCGTGGCCCGCTCAATGGTCACCGGAAAGAGCGACACCATCGGAATTGTGCCGCCCGAAGTCTCGGACAACGTGTTCCTGAGCCCCTATCTTCACCTTGCCCTCAACGGCATCATCAACGAGGCTGGACGTTTGCACAACGACGTTCTGCTGTTCACGCGTTGCTCGGAAACCGAGCGCGACGAACTTGCCTCGGTGCTCGTAGATGGCCGTGTGGACGGCGTGATTTTCATTGCCCCGCACTTCAGCGAGAAATCGGTGGAGCTCGCCGCGAGCATGCACTCGCCGTGCGTGAGCGTCAGCGGCGTGCCGCTCGATGGCGTGCTGAGTTTCTGCGTGGACAACGAGGGCGGCGTCAGCGCCGTGTTGGACCACCTGTTCCAACTAGGGCATCGCAAGATCGCCCACATTGCGGGCCGACTGGACATGCAGGATGCGATCGTCCGACTCCAAGCCTATCAGGCGTTTCTGCGCGGCAAACATATTCCGTATCGCGAGGAGTGGGTCGGCATGGGGCAATTCACCATTGATGGTGGTCGCCGCGCCATGGCTCAGCTGCTCGCTCTGCCCGATCCGCCCACCGCGGTGTTCTGCGCCAACGATGAAATGGCGATCGGCGCGCTTGTCCAGGCGTACAGTCAGGGCAAACGCGTGCCGGACGACATCAGCATCGCCGGATTCGACATGACTCCGGGTAGCGAACACGTGTACCCGGGCATCACCACCGTGGAGCAACCGATCGGCGAAATGAGCGCTGCCGCGGTGCGCGCCGTACGGGCCTTGGCCGATGGCCAGGAACCCACCGACCAATCCGTTTTTCAATCTCGGCTCGTCGTCAGAGCCTCGACTTCCCGTCCAATGGAGCACAAATAATGCAACGTAAGCAATCGGCATTTACCCTCATCGAACTCTTGGTTGTGATCGCCATTATTGCGATCCTTGCGGCCATTCTGTTCCCCGTCTTTACTCAGGCCAAAACGGCGGCAAAGAAAGCCCAAACCGTCTCGAACATGAAGCAAACGCTGATGGCGTTTCAGCTGTATATGGGCGACAACGACGACACCTACCCGAAGCGCGGCACGATGAACGGCAACGGCCGATCTTGGCAGACCGGCAGCTGTAACGAAGCCGAATGGGGCTGCCCGACCTGGGACAAGATGATCTACAAGTACCAAAAGAGCTATCCGATTTACGAATCGGGCCTGGATCGCTCGCCGCGCAAACCGTCGAACCTCGGCGATATTAAGCGCTCGTTCCGCGTCGCGGCGAACCTGGTGCGTGGCGTTGGTGGCGTGAACACCTGGGGTGGCACTGCTGAGAACAACGTGACCGTTTACACGGCGACGGCGATTGCGCTTCCGGCAGACTCGATCATGCTCACCGAGCAACGCAACGAGGGCCAGTTCTACACCACGGACTTCTGGATTTGGTCTGCATTCTGGGAGCAATGGGTATGGGGCACGGCCTCCGCCCATACGATTTCGTATAAGAACATTAACGCCGCGCAGTTGTGGTCGGGCATTGACTACGCCTCGGGCAACGGCACCGCTAACTTTGGCTTCGCCGATGGACACACCAAGGCGTTTCCGGATGGCTACATCTTCCCTGGCTATCGCCAAAGCAATGGCGTGGGCCGCCCGGTGAACACTGCGCTGAAGGGCGTGTGCGTTGACGCCGACGACTGGGGTGGCGGCGATGCCACGAACGACTGCCCGCTTCCGCAGTGAGATCCCGTGGCTGAGAAAACTAAGAAAGAACTCCCGCTTGGCGTCGTGATTGGCGCCATCGCCGTGGCCGTGATCCTCACCGTCTTCGTGATTGCGAAGGCGGTGATGGGGCCGGGCGACCTCCCCGCGCCGAAGATCAAGGTGAAGGAAGAGATTCCCGCCCACCTTAAGGGCAAGCTCTCGCCCGAGATGGAAGCCCAGATTCGAGAGCAGACCGCCAAATACGGCGAAATTGACCCGAACGCGGGCCAGGCTCCCACGCCGCACACCGCGCCGCCGAACGGCAATTAGGAACCAAACCGACCATGAGGCGAACGTTGTTAGGGTGCCTACGCCCCTGGTTGCTCTGCCTGGCCCTTCTCGTTCTCCGAGTTCCGGCTGGGGCGGCGCCCGTTCAACTTCGCCTTGTGGTGTGGGATGGCGACGAAAGTCTCCGCGTTCTGCGGTCGGTCACCGCCGAGTTTGAGCGCGCCCACCCGGGCATTAAAGTCAAGCTCGAAAACGTTGACTATCGCTACTACTTTCAGCGGCTGCTGAGCCAGGTGGCAGGGCGCACGGCGCCGGATGTGGCCCAGTTAGACCCGCCAAACATGCAGCTTTTTGCTCGGCGCGATGCGCTGGCGGCCCTCGACCCGATGATTGAGGCCACGCCGGAGTTCAAACTGGCCGACTACTACGGCCCGATTGTCCAAGTTTTCCGGCTGAAGGAGAAGCTTTTCGTGCTCCCGCGCGACATCGCTCCGATCGGGCTGATCTACTACAACAAGCGCCTGTTCCGCGAGGCCGGACTAGATTTGCCGGACGGGTCCTGGACCTGGGATTGGGAGCCCCGGCCCGAACTCGGCAGCAAGTGCTTTACCTACGCGATGCAGCGCCTTACGCAGACCGACGCGAAAGGCAAAGTGAAGCGGTGGGGGTTTGCGCCCTCCTGGACTGGGGCGTTCACCGACACGCTTGTGTTCAGTCAGGGAGCCCGGTTCGTCAACCATCCCGAGCACTTTGACAAGCTCAACTTTACCGATCCCCGGATCATTAAGGCGTTCGATTGGGTGGCCGAACTCGCGACAAAGAAGCATTGGCTTCCCAGCCAAACCGAGATGAGCTCGGTGGCCCAAGCCACGGCGGTGGACCTCTTTATTGCCCAGCGCGCGGCGATGTATCAGTGCGGAATCTGGGACGTGCCGCACATTCGCCAGGCTTTGAAACCGGGCTCCGCCGGGTTCTTCGACTGGGATATCACGACTGCACCGGGATACCGAGACCCCGCGACGGGCGTGGTGTCGCGGGCCGCGCCGTCGGGCGGTTCGGGCTACGCGATCATGGCGGGCTCCGAGCACCCGGCCGAGGCGTGGAAGCTGGTGCAATGGATGGCTGGCGCGCCGGGCATGCGAGCCATGGCTCGCGCGGGCATCGCTCAGCCCGCGATCCAAAGCCTGGCCCGAGGCTCCGATTGGGTTGTCGGACCCGACACTCCGCTGGAGCAGCGCTACCCCGCCAACCGCTTGGCGACCGACGTGGCGGTGAAGTCGGTTGTGTTTCCGCCGACGGCGGAATATTGGGGCGAGGTGAGCAGCCTGGTCTTCGCCAAAACGGAACCCATTTATGTGGGCTCGACCACGGCCAAAGCCGCTTTAACCGAGGGCAATGAGGTCGCTACGGCGCGCCTCAAAACCATCCTCAAAGAGGAGAATCTCCCCCGCTTCAACTGGGTGATCGGCGGACTCGCCGGGATGGGTCTGCTGGGCGCGGTGATCGGATGGGTCTATTGGCCCGAGCGAGGCCGAGCGCGCACTCAAGCCGAGCGCGCGGAAGGACGAGTGAGCTTCTGGTTCTTGTCGCCGTGGATCATCGGCACGCTCCTGTTTGCCGTCGGGCCCATGATCTTTTCGCTCCTCATGAGCTTCACGAATTGGGATATTATCCGTCCCGCCGAATGGCGCGGTGTGGGCAACTTCCAAGAGGCATTCCTGCACGATTCTCGCTTTTGGCAATCGGTGAAGGTAACGACAATTTTCACGGTTGCGTCAGTTCCGTTGGGGCTGGCGTTTGCTCTCATGCTGGCGCTACTGCTGAACGTCCGGGTGAAGGGCATGCCGCTGTACCGGACGTTCTTCTATCTACCGTCACTCGCGAGCGCGGTGGCTTCCGCGCTCATTTGGCGCAAGGTGTTTCAGCCCGAAGGCGGCTTGCTCAACACGGTTTTGTTTGGCGCTGATGGCAGCCGCGATCCGCTCGGTTTGCTCTCGGTCCTCAACACGAACGGCCAACTTCCTAACTGGCTCGGCGACGAGAAACTCGCGCTTTCGAGCCTCATCATCATGAGCCTTTGGGGCGTCGGTGGCAGCATGGTCATCCTGCTGGCCGGGCTGCAAGCGATCCCCGAGGTGTACTACGAAGCGGCGACCCTCGACGGGGCCGGACCGTTGTCGCGGTTCCGCGTGGTCACGTTCCCGATGGTCTCGCCGGCGCTTTTCTTCTCGCTGATCACGGGTGTAATCGGCGCTTTCCAAGCCTTTACTCAGGCGTTCGCGATGACCCAAGGCGGACCGAATGACGCGACACGCTTTTACATGTTGCACCTTTACGATAACTCGTTCGGTAACTTGCGCATGGGTTACGCGTCGGCGCTCGCATGGCTTCTGTTTGCCGTTGTCTTCCTGATCACCAAGGTGCAGTGGAAGCTTAACCGCTATGTTTATTACGAGGGTGCGGCATGAAGATGTACCGCGGCAAGTGGTTGGTAACCATCCTGCTCATCGTTGGGAGTTTGATTTTCTTACTTCCCTTCTATGTTTCGCTGGCGATGAGTCTGAAGACGCCGCAAGAACTTGCCACCACGCCTGCCTGGAGTTGGCCGCAACAGGTGACGTGGGCGAACTACCACGAAGTTCTCTCGAATCCCAACGTCAAGTTCGCTAAGCTTTTCTCGAACACGGTGATCATCGCGACGGTCGCGACTTTCGGAGTTATTCTCAGTGCCAGCCTCGTCGCTTACGCGTTTGCGAAAATGAAGTTTGCGGGACGGGACCGCCTCTTTGTGGTGTTGCTGAGCACGATGATGTTGCCGGCAATCGTCACCACGATTCCCACCTACTACTTGTTTAAAGAATTGCGCTGGGTGAACACAATCCTGCCGCTGACCGTGCCCGCATTTTTCGGGGGTGGCGCGTTCAACATCTTCTTGTTGCGCCAGTTCTTTATGGGCATCCCCAAGGAGCTCGACGAGGCCGCCAAGATGGAGGGCGCCAGCCACTGGACGATCTATGCGCGCATCATATTGCCGCTGTCTTCCAGCGCGCTCGCCACCGTCGGCATCTTCTGCTTCATCTACAATTGGCGCGACTTTATGGGGCCGCTTATCTACTTAAACGACCCCGACAAGCAGACACTCGAACTTGGCCTGGCAACCTACAACTCGTTGCGCGCCGAGCAATGGCATTTGCTCATGGCGGGGAGCGTGCTCGTGACCATTCCGCTGATCCTCATTTTTCTCGCCGGACAACGCTATTTTGTGAAGGGTTTAGCCCTCACTGGATTTAAGTAAAAGGAAACAACAACGAACATGAACTTTCAACGTGACTTTGTGTGGGGGACCGCAACTGCCGCTTATCAAGTGGAGGGCGCGGCGATGAGTGAGGGGCGCGGACTTTCGGTGTGGGATACGTTCTGCCAACGACCCGGCGCGGTAGCCAATGGCGACACCGGGAACGTGGCGTGCGACCACTACAATCGTTATCCGGAAGACCTCGCGATTATGGCCGACCTTGGCATTCAAGCCTATCGGTTTTCGTTCTCTTGGTCGCGCCTCATTCCCGGCGGCCGAGGCGCGCTGAATCCGCATGGGTTTGAATTTTATGATCGCCTGATCGACTCGCTGCTGGAAAAAGGTATCACGCCCTACCCAACGCTGTTCCACTGGGATTACCCGCACGAGCTGTTCCGCGAAGGCGGCTGGCTGAACCCCGATTCGGTCGAGTGGTTTGGCGAATACACGCAGGTGGTGGCCAGTCGCTACGCCGATCGCGTGGACAATTGGTGGACGCTCAACGAGCCGCCCTGCTTCCTTGGGCTCGGCCACGTCGTGGGCACGCACGCGCCCGGTTTGAAGCTGGACTGGCCCGAATTTTTCCTCGCGACCAAGCACGCCATGATGGCGCATGGTCGCGCCACGCAGGTGCTCCGCAACGTGTCGCGCAAGCCGATTCGCGTGGGGTACGTGCCGATTAGCCACATCGCGATCCCGTTCGACGAGTCGCCCGAGAACATCGAGGCGGCGCGCGAGTTTACGTTCGGCGTGCCGACCAAGGACCGCCAGTTCTGGTATTCCCGCCTCTATCTCGACCCGGTCGTTCTGGGCGAATGGCCCGAGGAATGCGTTCGCGTGCTCACCGACCACGGCCCGGAAGTCACCGATGAAGACCTGGACCTCATCAGCCAGCCGATTGACATGCTCGGCCTCAACTACTATTCAGCGCCGCGCGTTCGGCGCGGAGAGGATGGCGGTGTGGAGGTGGTGCCGTGGCCCGCGGGTCACCCGGCGAGCGCCTTCGATTGGCCGGTCGCGCCAGAAGGGCTGTATTGGTCAGTGCGATTCCACCACGAACGCTATGGTCTGCCCATGATGATCGCGGAGAACGGACTCAGTTGTCGCGACTGGGTGTCGGAGGATGGCAGCGTCCACGACCCGCAGCGCATTGACTATCTCTCGCGCCACCTGCGCCAGCTTCACCGCGCCGAGCGCGAGGGGCTAGGCATTGAAGGCTACTTCCACTGGTCGCTGCTCGACAACTTCGAGTGGGCCGAGGGCTACCGACACCGATTCGGCCTCGTCCACGTGGATTTCGAAACTCAAAAGCGCACGCCGAAAGATTCGGCGTACTGGTATCGGGACGTCATCGCCCGCAACGGTTTGGCCGCTCCATCGGAGCTGCCGAAATTCGCTAAGATCGGAGGCACCCTTTCGTGATGCCCGTAATCTTGCGAGGTTTATTGGAGATTTTCAAGTTGAACTTGGACATCGCCAAAAGTTCAAGTATAAAGAACTTGCGAAACGTTTCGCGAAGCGTTTCGAACCATTCAAAGGAGAATAAAAACATGAAACTGAATAAGGCTTGGTCCCTTATCCTCACGGCTGCAGTTGCTGGTACAGCACATGCCGGACTCTCGTCGTACTCACAGAACTTCGAATCGCTCAACGCGGCAAGCCCCACGGCCCTCTCGGGTGACGGCTGGAAGATTTTTGCCAACGTGTTCAATCCGAGCGGCGGCTACCTTTACGGTTATGGCGTGTTCCCCGCCCCCAATGGCGGCGCGGGCTTTTCGGCCATCGCCGGCGGCGAAGGTGGAGCGAACCAGGGTTCGCAGTACATCAACACGTACAGCGACTACAACAACGGCGACCACGCCAATGGCAACCGCATCGAAGCCAATATCTTCCAAGAACAGGTAATCGGCTCGGCAGACCTCGCTCAAACGTATACGTTCAAGTTCGATTACAAGGCCTCGTCCATGTTCGGACCGAACGGTAGCACAACGACGGGCGCGTTCATCAAGGTGCTCAACCCGTTTAACGGTTACTCGCTGGAAGCGTTTCCGCTGCTGAACACGACGACTGCCTCGGGCAGCGTTTGGTCGGAGAACAACACTCTGTCGATCAACATCAACAACAACTGGAACGGCTACATTCTGCAATTCGGCTTTATCAACAACGCCACGCAGTATCAAGGTTCGGGGATGTACTACGACAACATCTCGTTCGGAGCCGTACCAGAGCCCAGCGGGATTCTCGCCATGGGCCTCGGAGCTTTTGCGCTCTTGCGCAAACGGAGTCGACGCTAAGACTCGCAAGACCGGGGTGGGCAACCCACCCCGGAGGAATATCAACGGAGATTAATCTGAATGCAACTGAAAACAACTCGCTCTCTTGTCCTCTTGTTTGGCGCGGCTCTGGCCACGGGCGCCTCGGCTAACCTTTCGAACTACACTCAAAACTTCGACAGCCTTAACGCTGCTTCCCCCTCCGCGCTCTCGGACGACGGCTGGAAGGTTTTCGGCAACGTGTTTAATCCGAGCGGCGGATACCTTTATGGTTACGGCACGTTTCCGGCACCCAACGGGACGGCTGGTTTTTGCTCCATCGCTGGTGGCGAAGGCGGCCCCAACCAGGGATCGCAGTACATCAACTGCTACAGCGACTACAACAACGGCGACCACGCCAATGGCAACCGCATTGAAGCCAACGTGTTCCAAGAGCAAATCGTTGGTGTTGGCGATCTCGGCAAGACCTATCGGTTCACCTTCGATTACAAGGCGTCGTTCACGTCTGGGCCTTCGGGTAGCACCGTAACGCAAGCGTTCATCAAGGTGCTCAACCCCAACAACGGCTACAGCCTCGACTTCTTCCCCACGATCACGACGACCAGCGCCAGCAACGTCAACTGGTCGGAAGGCAACTTCATTGATGTTCCGATTCAAAGTTCGTGGACGGGCAATATTCTGCAGTTCGGCTTCTTGAGCAATGCGACCAGCTATCAGGGCACGGGCGTTTACTACGACAACATCTCGTTTATGGAGTTGGGCTCGGGCTCCACGATTGGCGGCACCGTGAACCTGGGCAGCTACGCGGGTACGGCGACGGGTAGCGCCACCGTCGTGCTGAACTACCAGATCACCGATATGTCCGATGCCGTTCTCAGCTCGGGCACGGTTTCGGTCATGCCATCGGGCGGTTCGGCCACGTATAGTGTGCCGGCGGGTTCGGCTACGGGAAACGTCAAGGTGAAGTTATTCGGCGGTACCTGGCTCAAGCGCAGCGCCTCGACTACGGTCGGCGCGTCGAACGCCAACATCGTGCTTCCCAATGGCAATGTAACGACCACGGGCGGCACCGAGCTGGTGGATATCGCTGACTACTCCTCGCTCGCCGCGGCCTTTGATGGCGTGCAAGGCGACGGCACTTATGTCTCGGCTGCCGACCTGAACAAGGACGCGATCATTGATATCGCCGACTACTCGATCCTGGCCGCTTCGTTCGACCTGACCGACGACTAAGGTTCCCAAACACGATAACCTCTCCTATCGGGCCGTCTTCGGACGGCCCGATTTTTATGGCCCTTTTATAACTCCTTAGGTTCCCCAGGTAAATCTTACAGCGTTAGATGAACAGTTGATGACAACCCTGAACAGATGATGAACAAGCCGCGATTCGGCACCGAAACTCTCTTATAGTCAGTACATCTGCGGCTCGTTTGAGTTCTGCAGGAGAGAAACTATGAAAACTCGTGTTTTGATGATGGCTGTGCTGGGAATCGCCGCGGCCGCCAGTCAAGCCGCAACCGTTTTTGGTCTGAGTACCCGAAACGAGTTGGTGCGCTTCGACTCGGCGACACCGGGGACTTTGCAGCAAGCCTCGTTCATTCAAGGTCTTGCCTCCAACGAATCGTTGGTCGGTATGGATTTCCGACCCGCGAACGGCACGCTTTACGGCGTCGGTTCGTTTGGTCGCATTTACACCATCAACACCAGCAACGGTATGGCGACCTTCGTGTCGTCGATCGTGAACGGTACGACTGGCGCGCCGATCAGCCTGATGGGCACCGAATTCGGCATCGACTTCAACCCGGTTCCGGACCGCCTCCGCATCACAAGCAACCTGGGCCAAAACCTGCGCATCAACGTGGCAACCGGTGGAACCACCATCGACGGCACGCTGAACCAAGCAGTCGGTACGCCCTACATCGTGGCTTCGGCTTACACCAACAGCTTTGCTGGTGCAACCACCACTACGCTGTATAACATCGACTCGGCTTCGGACATGTTGACGATTCAAACCCCGCCGAACAATGGCACGCAAGTGAACGTTGGCATGTTGGGTATGAACGTGAGCGCACTGGCGGGCATGGATATCCTGACCGTCGGTAGCACCAACACGGCCTACGCCGCCCTCCAGGTCGCTGGTATGCAAGGTTCGCGATTCGCGATGATTAACCTCGCTACGGGTGCCGCCACCGATATCGGCATGATCGGAATGGAACAAACCAGCGACTCGCTGGCCATTCGCGACATCGCCGTGATGCCCGTGCCCGAACCGGCTTCGGTTCTGGTGATGGGTCTTGGCGCCGCCGCTCTTCTCCTGCGGCGACGACGCTAAACCTCTCCCTGGGGGTCGATTTCTGTTTCCGATCGGCCCCCAACTTTCATTTTCCGTGTCTCCTCGCGTTAAACTAGGCTTGGCCATGCCGCTGAGCAAGAACTCGATCGCCTTACGTCCGATGCAACCGGAGGAGCAAGGGCCAATTTTGGCCGCCATCCTCGGTTCGGTAGATGTCGGCGTGATGCTCACCGACCTCGATCACGTCACCATTGCCGCTAATGAGCAGCTTGGCCGGATGTTCGGCTTTGCCCACGACGACGCCGTTCACGAAGATCCTGAATCAGTCCGCAGTTGGGTGCGCTCGCGCATCGTGGATGTCGAAGCGTGGGAGCGCAACCTGTTGCACGTTTACGCCGATGCCAACCACTCTCAAGTGGACGAGCTTGTGTTGCAGAATCCTCACCAAGTCCTAGAGCGCCACACCAGCCCCGTGCTCGACGAGCTCGGTCAGCCGTTTGCCCGCCTGTGGACCTTTGAGGACCGCACCTCCAGCCACCACCAGCGCAAGGTCCAAGACCTGCTGCAGGAGCTGAGCCTCCACTTCGACCCGAAGCCGCACGTGGTGTACGACAAGATCGTGCGCTCGCTGAGCGAGTTCTACAATTCCACCAGCGTGTTGAGCATTCTCCATGGTGACATGATGCATTTTCAGGCCATCGCCAGCCCGATTCCCGAAGTGCAAGCGATGACCCAAAACGAGCTGAGCAACACGTATTGCCAATTCTGTTTGGAGATTGATGCCCCCATCATTGTGCAAAACGCACTCGACGATCCGCGCCACGCCGTGATTCTGCCGGCGACCATCGGCGTCACCCGCTATGTGGGCGTTCCCTTGAGAAAGCCCGACGGCGAGATCATCGGCACCCTCTGCATTCTTGACCACTATTCCGACGTCGACGTGACCGACGACGACCTGCGCCTGCTCACGGTGATGGGTATGCGCGTGAGCGTGGAACTCGAGCGCGAAGCGCGTCTGCAATCGTTGGAACGCGACTTGGAGGCGGCCGAGGCCACCATGATCCAAACCGAAAAGCTGGCCGTGACCGGCACTTTGGCCGCAAGCGTGGCGCACGACATCCGCAACATCGTCAGCGCCGTACGTCTTGATTTGCAAGACAACAACGAGTCGGCCGACATGCGCCTAAGCCGCGCTGCCAGCCACATGGACCGCTTCAACGTGCTGGCGGCGAGACTGCTTTCCTATGTGAAGCCAAAAAAAGTGGCTCGCCAATCGGTGCATCTGGAAGATGTTGTCGAGCGTTCGGTCGCCATGATCGAGCGGCATCTGCAAGTGACGCGCACCGCGCTTTCGGTGGAGTTTCCCGAACAGCTGCCGCCGGTGCAAGCTGACGCCGGGCGCCTTGAGCACCTGATGATGAACCTGCTGCTCAACGCGCTGCAAGCCATGCCACAAAAGGGCGAGATTCGCATTTGCGGCGGCATGGACGAAAACCGCGTGTGGATGGAGCTTGCCGATACCGGCCCGGGCATGAGCGCCGAACAGGTGGCGCGCGCCTTTGAACCCTTTGTGAGCTCCCGGCCCGACGGTTTTGGGCTGGGCCTTTATAGCTGTCGCCAAATAATGCGCGAGATGGATGGTTCCATTACGTGCCGATCTGGCGTTGGAGAAGGAACAACCTTCCGGTTGGAGTTTCCGAGATGATTCCCCGCGTTCTCCTTGTTGATGACGATATCTTTTTGGCGAACAGCCTGAGCCGGCTGCTCTCGGCCAACGGATTTCATGTCGCCATCGAATCCACTATCGCCGACGCCTGGGAGAGCGTGCAGCGGCAAGAGCCGCACCTGCTGATTCTCGACCTGAGTCTGCCCGATGGCGATGGCAACGAGCTTTGCCGTCGCCTGCGCACGAAGTACCAGTTCCCGATCCTGATGCTCACCTCGCGCAGCACCTCGCTGGATAAGGTGACCGGCCTGGGC
Organism: Chthonomonas sp.; assembly: GCA_016788425.1. Classification (NCBI taxonomy): domain Bacteria; kingdom Bacillati; phylum Armatimonadota; class Chthonomonadia; order Chthonomonadales; family Chthonomonadaceae; genus Chthonomonas; species Chthonomonas sp. The sequence continues at coordinate 427,513 of JAEURQ010000004.1, read as the reverse complement.
TTGGGCGCGGACGATTACCTGACGAAGCCGTTTGATCCGCACGAGTTGGTGGCGCGTTTGCGCGCCTTGCAGCGGCGCTTGCCAACGCTCGGCGGACACCTTGGAATGCAGCCCGTGATTGAGGCGGGCAACCTGACGATTAGCGAGCCCGAGCGCGAGGTCCGCGTGAACGATGCGGCCCTGGCGGTGACGCCGACCGAGTACGCGCTGTTGCGGGAACTCGCGCTGAACCAAGAGCGGGCTGTGGAGCGCAACGAGCTGTTCAAGGGCGTGTGGGGCTACGACGCCGAATTCGCCAGCAACACGCTGGATGTTTTGATTTACCGTCTGCGCGGCAAACTTTCCAAGGCAAATTCCGAGAAAAACATTGTCACAATTCGCGGACATGGCTTCCGCTTGAAGTAGGCGTCCCGGTAATATTGCCTGACTCTTAACTTTTATATCTTCTTTATGCTTTGCGGCGAACTATTTGCTGTATAGTGTGTTTACTCGGGGTTTCCTGGGGATTCCGTTGGTCAGTTTGGCCAACTTTTGAAAGAGAGACGAATATGAAGAACTCACTTAAGGCTCTTGGCCTCGTGGCTTTCGGCGTAGCTTCGGCTGCTTCGTACGCACAAAATACGACTGCAATTCTGACCACGGCTGATGGTCACCTGTTCCACTACGGTAGCTCGAGCACGAGTGCAACGACGACGATGCCGACCCTGACAACGGGCGCACCGCCCTCGTCGGCGTTCCGAATCGCCAGCACTCCCACCTATGTGCGCCACGCCTTCAACTACGGTTGGCACTATCGAGTTGGCGCTGACACTCGCGAGCGCGCCGTGGCAAACATGACCAGCCGTACGCTAACGGGCACGAACCAAGTGGACTACACCGCCGATATGGTGGGCGCAGGTGGCACGGCGGTCGCTGGCCTCACGCTCTCCATGCGATTGAAGCTCGTGAGCTTCGGCGTTAACTCGGCTCGCCTGGAATCGACCATGGTCGTGACCAACAACAGCACGGCAGTGCAATCGGTGGACCTGTTCGCTGTGAGCGACATGGACCTTGGTACGTCGTCGGGCAACGTGGTTGCTCCGCTGATGATCAACCCCGGCTTCCGCCAGTTGACCGTGACCCACCCATCCGCCACCGGCGGTCCGTGGCTGGCCAAGTTCATCGGCATCCGCGCCGATGGCTCGGGTAGCGGCGGCTTCTCTGCTGTCAACGGCCAAATGTCGGACACCGGCATCGACAACTTCATCCCCGACCTCAACCCCGGCGGTCAAGTCGCTGGCGACTGGGCTGAAGTTATGCAGTGGCGCAACGGCCAACTCGCTGTTGGTGCTTCGATGACGGCCGTCAACTACGTTGAAATCGCTGGCGCTGGACAACCGGTTCCGGAGCCGGGCTCGATCCTCGCTCTCGGCCTCGGTGCAGTTGCTCTGCTCCGCCGCAAGAAGTAAGCGCTCCTTTCTTCTAAGCTCCTTAAAGGCTCCCGGTTCGCCGGGAGCCTTTTTGATGTTGGGAACCTTGCCGCCCGGCGGCGGGTTGAGACTTGGGTGTGGCGACGCTACTTCTTCCCGGGCCTGGTGCTCGCCATTCTGATTCTCAAAGCCGTGGTCGAGGAGCGCTTTTTCCTGGGCGACCTGGCCAACGGGACGCCCCCGATCGTCTGGCTAGTACTAACCGGTTTGCTCCTGGTGGTGGCCGCGGCCCGCAAACGATGGCGCGAGGTCGGGTTCTACGCGGCGGCTCTGGTGGCGTTTGCCGCGCTGGATTGGCGACCGAGTTTCGGACCGGGCGCGGGACCGGTAAAGCCGGCCGCCGGCACGATTCGCTTTTTGCAGTTGAACGCCTTCATGCAGATCAATGGGTCGGATCGCCTGGCCGAGCTCATCCGCAAATTTGAGCCGGACGTGGTGACGATGCAGGAGGCCGACGTGCACGACAAGCCGGGTCCGCGCATTGCCGAGTTGCGGGCGCGGCTGCCGGACTACCAATTTGCGCATGACGGGCAGATGCTGACCGCCGTGCGAGGCCGGGTGGAGCGGCAAATCTCGATACCGCTTACGCACAATTTTGCCTATCGCCCGCTGCTGCTGACCCACGCCGAGGTGAAAGGGCGGCGGCTGGTGGTGGGGAATGTGCACCTGGTTCCGCAGGGCTACACCCTGTATATGCCCACCTCCGAAGAGTGGTTGCCGCGGCTACTGCGCTTCGGCCCGGCGCATCGTCGGCAAGCGGAGGAACTCCATCGGGTGGTGCCCGGCAACGCGTTCTTGGTGGGAGATTTCAACCACACGCCGCAGGGAATTGCCTACCGGCTGTTCCGTAGCAAATGGCAGGATGGGTTTGAGGCGGGCGGCCAGGGCCTCGGCCACACCATCGAGATCCGGCAACGCTTTAAGCGGATTGACTATGTGCTCGTGCCTCGGTCGGCGGCCGTGCTCAACGCGTGGGTTCCGGATGACGTGGCGAGCGACCATCTGGCGGTAATTGTGGACGTGGCGCGGGATTCGCTGCGGTGACTTAGGGCATGTGCGACCGCTGGCACGCCCTACGGCTGAGGTTTTCCGTCATCTCCGGGCCTCTTTCGGAAGCCAAACACCATCACAAGAGGAGTGCCTACGATAACGATGATCGCGGCCACCTTATCTGGCCCGAAGCCAATTGGATAGATGGACGAAAAGATGATCTGAACCAGAAACACAAATCCGATCCCGGCAATAATTGCGCGCCCAAAACGGATAGCGATTGCCCTGATTTCGTTCGACTTCACTTGTTTCACTGCAAAGCTCCGGTAAGCTATCCTACCTAGCTTCGTCATGCAAACTCGCGCTTTCGCCGCCCCCGAGTGCGAATACACCTACACCGCGGAGTCGCCCATTGAACAAATTGAGGTGTTGGTGGTGACCGCCGACCGCCAAACGTTGCTCGCCCGAACCACGCAAACTGGATTCTTTGGCGGCGTGCAGGCCGCCGTTCCCCACACCATAACCATTTCGGAAATTCCCGATGCCAGCACCGGCTTACCTTGGACGGTTGCGCTAACTCTGACTACAGTTCGACCTTAGGTCGGTTTGCTAGCGGTTAACAATCATCTTCCCAGGCGGTGGTGCCGGGGTGCGCAATAACTTTCTCGCGCACAAACTTGAACACCTCATCCCTTTCCTCGATGGAAACCATGCGATTTAACAGCTTGCGGAAGATGCCGCCATCGATAAGCGTGAACACGCGCCATTCGTCGGCGTTCTCATCCGTGGACGTGCAGACGACATACACGCTGCCCTTCGGAAACTGCACATTCACAAGGTAACCAAACCCTTCGGGGATAAACTCGTCCTCGACCGTGTATTTGGCGCGAAGCTCAGTCGCCAACCAGGTGGCCAGGCTCGTGCCAAACACGCCCGGGTTGGTGTGGGCATCCTCGCCCGGCACGATTGGAAACGCGGTCGAACTGAAGATAATGTGGTCGCTATCGTTTGGCATGGTTGTTTGTTTCTTTACTCTAAGTCTGCTTTTATTCGTAGGACGCGGCTAGTATCAACACACTCTACTCAGGAATGAGCTTGAGCATGCCCGAGACAATGCCATAGCCTGGGAGTCGTTCACCCATGCGGCCCCTGAACATCGCGAGGTCAAGGCTCTCTGTCAAACAGAGGAGGGTAGTACTCGTCAAGGACCGACCTCACAAAACGTATCTGTGCGTCAAGCTCTGGTCCCTTGTCGAGCGCGAGGTTATTAAGAATAAAGTGAAACGGCTTGTGTACTTCTGGAGGCAGAAACCACATGGGAGAACTTTCCAAGACCATGGGCACCTTCCGCAAACCTGTCCGTGATTTCGGATTAATATCGTCTCCGTACAAGATCCAGACCGACAAGTTGACCAATGGTGGCTGAATTATGCGCGAGAGCCCGATATCCACAAGGTACAGCCACGGCGACCGGTGCAATGTGCAGCATACGCCCAGTCTCTGAAAACCCTGTTCCACAAACCAATTTTGAATTTCCCTTGCCATGACATGGCCCGGAGTTTTCATTTCGCGTTTACGTGGCATTTCTTCGAATCTCTCCCTTACTTTCTTCTCCTCAATCGCCTTGCGTCCAAATCAGTGACCGGCTGGCGCGAACTCTTGAGTCACTGTACCATGACTTAGTGGTTCAGATTTTCTCCGTTTGGCATTGGCTCCAAGGTTCGCATGTAATGGCTTGCAACCTTGATGACCTGTTCAAATCGTGGTCCCTTGCCCTTACCGATCGCACGCCACACGCAGCCGATGAGATCGAAAGACATGTTGTATGCCATGTGTGTCGAGCCTCTTAAGACAGGTAAGCCGAATAATACGTTCCTAGGAGACCCGAGGCAGTGCTCTAGCCTTAAATCCGGTGAGCGAGCCAAAATCTCGACCATGAGGATGTCGCCTATCGTATAAGCGAGATGCTTCGTCTCATCACAAATCACAGGCCCTTCAGCAATGTGCTCTAGTCCGTGAGGAATGCCTGACAATCTAAAGCGCTCCAGCATCGCATCCACTTCTTCTTTGGATGGTGCTCGCCACTTCGCTTGCTCATAGAAAAGCTTCTCTAGTGCGGCAACCCGCTCCTCAGATGTGCAGTTCACGAGGTCGATTCCGAAGGTCCCTGACAACTGCTCCAACGAAGCCTGAACGGATGAGTGGAGGTTGGCGACGTAATGCTTGTAGCACTTTCGCAACTCCGCTTTTGGCCAACCAGCCAGGTCACCGATCGGATACAGAGTGTACAGAATCATGGTTTCCTCCTGCCGGAAAGCCTACTCCTAAAGGTCATTTGAGCAAATGCCTAAAAGGTTTCTCATGGCAGCCACCTCGATTCAATCCCGACGCCTCCTTTCGAATGCTACCCATAGGACCACTGCGCCAGCCACGAAGCCCGCTACTATCCACGTCCAGGATCCGTGCATGTATTCCTAATCCTGATCCGCGCCACCAGGGCTTGCACACAGACTCTGATCAAGAGGAAGAATACCCATCGCGGGTTCCCAATAGTGCGTTTTGTCAACGAGAATATATCTGAGGCAATTCGCGAAGCCCCATGGCGGTAGTAACAATTTTTCGAAAATCGGAGCGCCATTTGGTGGGTTCTCGACGATCCAACAGGTATCGAGCGACTCCTCTGAATACTGCACAATATCTTGGGCTGAGTAGAACAGCGGAAGCGACTGACAACGCAATGGTACTAACTCACACCCGAGCACTTCAAACAATCCTATCTGAAATCCCTTGTCCACGATTATCGCGCTGAACCCGATTCCAAGCCGGTCGATGTCCGAGACGACCGCTTGCGCGTTCGGTCGACATGGATAATGGACAGGTGAAGCGACCACCCTCAAGAGCTGCTTTCCGCGATGGGTAACAAGTCCGCCAGCAAAGCCTTGCCGTTCTAAATCCACCGAGAAGACGGTTCCTCGTTCAATTCGCAGCCTCTTCCCCATGCCTTTTACCCTCCTAGCCTCGCCGTCAACTCTAACGCTTATAGCCCCCTTCCGGGACAGTAACGCGCGATCCACCTATCGTACTATCTTTTGAAATCTACCCGCAGACCAACGACGTAACTATGACATCATTTATTTCGAAGTCACCTTTCAAAGGAGAGTCCCCGCCAACCTTGACCAAGAACGAACTGCCGAAACCTCTCTGTAACATAGATTGTGCTGCGACCCCAGACTCGAAAGATGTCGAGGCCATTCGAATCCCCAATGTCACGTGCTCTGAGGTAACCAGTGCGAACGTGTTGACCACATACCGAACAATTGAATTCATGATCTGTTGACGTTACATTTTTTATCGTACCGTGTATGACAACTTCGAACCATTCGGGAGTTCCCGGCCGAGTGTGAGCCGGGACCAAATCCAACTGGTGCAAGCTCAATGACGCAATCTACTTCGCCACAACCTTACTCACCATCATCCCTGAGCAATCCCAAATCCAATCCGCCGGCATCGAAATCGCACTGCTGAAGACAGCCGGGCCAAGTCGAGCAGCGGGCCGGATGAGCTCTACACTTGTCGGAGTTAACAGCGGACGCAACTTCATTACGAGTTCTCTGAACTCGGGGCCCGACAAACTAGCATTCGCTTCAAAATCATCAACCAGGTCAAGATTGTCGATCAGGGTGGCGAAGTAACTCGAGCTAAACGCCTCTTCAAACTTTCTGTTCGCCGCCTCGATTTGCATCATCAGGGCAGCAGGCGCTTCCTTCCCACGAAAATGCGGAAGAGAGACGCTCCAGGCACTGACATGTCCGGCAGAACAGACCATGCGAGGGACGCGCTGCTTGAGGCCAACGTCCGGCGCGGGTGGAATGCCCGCCGGTTCAACGAAATTGAGCTCGTAAATCAACGATCATCCTTAGCGAAACAATGCCAACAGCCTACACCATGCGTTAGAGCTCACTACTCATGATCTCTCCGTTGTTCAGGAGAACCTTTGTAAACTTCTCTCCTTGAAAGACTATGATGGGGGCGTTGCCGCTTAAGTCCCTTATTCGTTTGCCTCGATTCTCCGTTGACCAAATCATCTTCTTCAATAGTTCGAACTTGACTCGCTCTCTTTGCGAGTCATCAGATCGCAGCGACTTGTCCGCGAGCTCCGCAATGGTCACAGTTGGTGGCATAGACAGAGTCTCGAATTCTTCATGATCTACCATGTAGATCTGGAACAGGTTGAGCCAGGTAGCAACATCTCTCCTAGATTCATCCGGCTTTCCACTCGCTGGCAGGTTGACCTTAGCATTGAGGAGCAGAAGCGCAACAAGACCGATCGCTACCGACAGAATAATGACCTTGGCTGTACTTCTCATCTTGGTTCCTCCGCCTTACCTTGCAGTATTGTCCAAGTACTCAAATGTTGTTCCCTGCGGCTTCATCGCCACGGGATCGATTGTAAGAGCGACGCTTAAGCTCCTCTTATTGTCAACTGGAAAATCGCTCGTCACGAATCCTTCATTGAACCTATAAATGCGATAACCATGGCAAGATATGTGGACGGAATCGCCCTTCCACCGAACGGAAACCATCGGCTTATAAGGACTCATCTGGTAATTGATTGACATGCGGAGGATAACTTTCCATGCTTCTGGGGAAGATATCACGAGGTGCCGTAAGACCTTTTCCTCCATCACGCTATTCACCAGGCTCACCGTGACCTTCGAGTTCTTTGGATCGGTCCATGTCCTTAGAACTCTGTCGCTCGTATAGTCGTTCCACGGATCACCAGTTGAACATCCAACTACGGAAAGAATCAGTACCGAGGAAAGCAGACTGCGATTGGAATTCATCCTAGTGCGCCCCCTTACCCATGGCCATTGTAGACAACAGGTCCGCCTTCGAACAAGAATCTACGTCGTGGATGCCGCTTGTCACTTGATGCTCCAGTTTACTTGGTTCGTAAGCCAAAGAGCTGTGGATTTTGAGGGCGTCCGGGAATGCTCCAAATAATCTTGTTTTTAAGGTGCTTTAGAAAGCCCGGAGACATTGCCCACGTCTCTCCTTTGTTACGACAATTACCCGATGTATCGACCTCCACTAGTCCGGTTTGGTGGTCAACGACTAAAAGCCACACGCTGCTTGCATCGAACTGAGCAGCTAGGCCTTTCGTGCTAAGGATATTGTAAATATCATTTCGATGTTCCTTAACAAGGCTCGTAACATCATAGACATCGCGAGCATCTGTTTCACTAAAGGCGCCAGGCTTGTAAACAACTACAGGTTTATAGTTCCTGGGAGCCCGTGGAAACTTTCTGTGTGGACTGAACTCCACATCAACGACTTTAGGAGGGAATGTCTTGACTAGGTATGCTTGTAGATCAAGCATAGACGATTGCGGTAAGGTTGTCACCAGCTTCCCACGTTTAACATTTCCAAGTCCGTCAATCAGAGTTGTCGTACCCTTGTGCAGCAACTTGATTCGAACATCCCAATCTCGAAACTCCTTAGACTTTTGCCCTGTTTTAGCAATCTCCTCTAGTCTCAATCCACTGTCTCCTATCAGAGAGGTAAGCTCATGCCAATCCTCGATCAACCTGGAGTTAACTCCATTGTTTACATTGATTCCAAATGGACAATACCAAACGCGAGCGGTATCTGCTATGGCGTCAGGGTAACCGAACCCAGTGGCGAATAGCAGGAGTATCATCTTCATCGGAATGGCACCGGATTTTCTGGAATTAGACCTAGCTTGGTCGCGGAAATGTCGCTGAACTATTTGCACCATCAGTAGCGTAGCCCATGGAAATACGCTAAACCTGGCCCAACTCATTTTCCCCGACCTCAAGGTTACCGCAACGCACCCACTACTTTCCAACCTTCTGTTCACTTCCATCAAACCGCCAGACTACCGTAGAGTTGATGCTGGTCACGCGAACCACTGGTGTCTTCCCATGAACGGTCTTGTAGGGCGTGCCCGGTGGGACCAGCAGACGAAACTCGACGGGAACACGAGATTTGGAACGCTGTTCCAGCTCTTGCTCAACACGCTCGGGTGACGGACTGACTCCTGTCAGCCGTGCAAGCCGGTCCCATGCGGCAAGATACTCAAGACCTTGTTGCGTAGTTTGTAGTCCATGACTAGGTCTGTTTCTTGCGGGAAAGAACGCAGGATACAGTACGACTGCTAGACTAACACACAAAAGGGCTAGCAGGCTCACTATCAGTCGCCGGCTTCTATTTTGTATCATTGGCGTGCTTCGATTGGGCAAAGGCCCTCCGTGGGATCCCAATAGTGGGTCCGTTCAACGAGAAGGCACCTGAGGCAATTCACAAGGCCCCAAGGCGGCAACATCATCATGGCAAAGACCTGCTCTCCGGCTGGAGCATAATCCATGAACCCAACCATCTCCAATGTCTCGTCCGAGTACTCGGCGACGAAATGAGCATACTGGAAAAGAGGAAGTTTTTCGTAGCGCGTCGGCACTATTCCCGACCCGACCACTGTAAACAAGCCCATCTTAAACCCTTTATCAACAATGATTGCGCTAAACCCAATGCCTTGCTTATCGATGTCGTCAATGACCGCATTCAAGGTAGGAGGCTCAATGTAGTGGGAGGGAGAAGCAACAACGCGTAGAAACGGTTTCCCGCGGTGGGTTACCAAACAACCAGCAAACCCTTGCCCTTCTAGGTCTACGGAGAACACGGTCCCCCGCTCGATTCGTGGTTTTGCTGCCATCCTCCCTTGCCGTTATCAAACGAACATGTCTCGCAAAAGAATACCCTGGCCCTCCATGTATGCCCAGTATTTCTGGTAGACCTTGAGTTTGGGCTCGTCGAGGAGGGGGCGAGTGATCAGCCCCTTGCTGCCCTTCGGCATGAAAAGAGCGTCCGGGCGCATGGTGCAGATGGCCTCGCGCAGAATACTTCTCAGTTTTGGCGTTTGATGGTTCGGGAATGTAAAGCCAGTAAGGTGGTTTGCGATTACAACTTCGACGAATTCGCTAGTCACAACAGGTGTGTTGCAACCTAACGGCACCTGACTAATTCCGGCACCATCATGGAACTCGCTCGAAAGGCGTGGGAATTCTACAGGCGATCCATGTTGCACTGCAATACGTATGTCACTTTGTTGGTGAAGTACGTTAAGAGCAAAGTATTTACTGCCAGAAATGTCCGGTAACGGCAACACCTCGGCGGACGGTTCAATAAGGTGCCGAAGCAATTGAAACGCCCTTTCGGAAACCACCGGTGCCTCCAACATCCAGCTCACTGTGTCAGCCTTTCTTACTCTTCTCGTATTGATCGTCAGGTCAGGCACAGACCAACTGCCTGCCATGGGTTCGTGCTTACAGAATTGCATTTCCAGCTCATAGACTGGAAGCAGTTGCGTCACGAAATCTGCGTTGCAATCCAAGAAGTACAGACTACTTGTAAGCATCTTTAAAGAGAGCCTCAGCAATATCTCGAAGAATTTGCTCAGCGTGTTCCCTCGAAGTTGCGCCAGCTAACCTTGCGTTGACGTTTTTGTAATACGCGATCGTGTGCATTCTTCTATGATACGAGGCTGGAAGGGCCACGCCATTGATGGCATCGTCGATGTTTATTCCGAGGCGTTGGAGAACTTTCCTTGATGGTTCAGCTGCCTTTGCAGCCCACGCGACGATATGGTGTGCGTGTTCCCCCGGTTGCACGGCACGCCCTACCATAGCCATTTGGTGCCTAAGTTTGCTGCTTCGACCGACTCGGGGAGCGGCGGATATAAGCTTCAGAGGTGCTTGCACCAACCGTGAACTGGCACGTGCTGCTAAACGGCCAGCAATTCCATATCCGCCAATCGCAAGGTCATTGGCGAACCCAACAACTTGTCCAGCGCCGTACGCAGTACTACCGTAATTTACGGACTCGTTGGCATCGCCAACCCCGAGGGCCTCTCCGAGCCACTTTCGAGCGTACTTTGTCCCGCCAAAAGTCAGAGTATCGCCCCAACCAGCGAAGAAGTCAGACCAAGACAGGCCGAGGGGGTCAAAAGCTCCTACCGGCCCGCTACCACAGTACCCATACAGGTTAATCCCACCCGCGTAGCCGATGGGGTCGCGGGTGACCCATCGCCCATTTGCGGGGTCGTAGTATCGGTTTTGGCAGTACACCAAGCCCGTTTCGGTATCTGTTCTGTACCCCGACCTGGCGTTGTAGCCAAAGCGATGCAGCTCGTTGTTGAAGTTGCTGGGGTAGAGGAAGTTCTTTTGTCCCCACGCGTTATACGCGCTGTGGATTAACGTGGCCATTGGTTGGCCGTTCGGACCGAGTTGCTCCGGACACACTATGTGCGTAGCATTGCCCTGCCAGTCGAAGAGATAATCTCCGCGATACGCTTGGCCGACCATGGACTCCACGTCCTCCTCCTCCGGTCCCGGACTTACCGGTGGCGGATTGTAGTTGCGGGCGACGAGGCCGTCGGGCGCGAAAACGTTAATGGAGTAGGTGAACCCGCTCGGCGAACGCTCCAGAACCGCGTTCCCGCCATCGTAATAGTAGTACACGCGGCCCGAGGGTGTGGACGTACTGCTCGCCTGTGACCACGCTCGCAGATTGTCCGCGCGGTAATTTGCGGACCACGTAGTGTTTGCAAGATTCGGGAACGCAGTGAGTCGATTGTTGTGGTCATAGACCGCCGTTTTGCCCGCGTAGGTGGTTGGATTGCCGTTTCCATCGTAAGCAAATCCAGTGCCGACCAGCTGGTTGTTCAGGTTGAACTGGCGCGTTTGTCCGCGGAAAGTCGTGGGATTATCCGCATTATCGTACGCGTTGTTCTCGGTAAATCCGCCAAACCGGGTGCTGGTTTCCTGAGTCAATCGATCCTTGAGGATCGCACCTGAGTCGGCTTGCCGCGAGTACGTGGTGTTACCGATAAACTGCGCACCTTGAGGACCGCTGCCAGGTGGGTGGATGGACTGCGACCAAGCTTTGAGGTTCCGAGCACCATCGAACTGGTTCATCGAGAACTCAGAAAGAACAGTCGTGCCCTTGAGGTTCGTTAGCTGGTTGAGCAGTTTTGCTGGGGTGAACGTGTAATTTGTGATCCCACCCAGTGGCGTTGAGCGCTGCTTTTGCATGCCGTCCGCATAGTAACTGCTGGTCGTTGTTCCTAGCGGTGACGTCATTGACGTATAGCGGCCGGACTTGTCGTACGAATAGACCCATGTTCCGGCCGGGTTGATCATCTTCTTGCGTGATCCGTCCGGATAGAACTCGTAGTTGAATGTCACGGCTGGCGTGGACGTGTAGGTCGTAACCGTCGACAGGACGTTGCCCAGATCATCCAACGTGACGGAGCGAGTTCCGCTCCCATCTGTGATTGCAGTAACTTCTCCCGTGAGCTGGTCCAGAGATAGCGAGAAGGCTTCTCCTCCGACCACGCTGGCAAGGGCACCATCAATGAGGTCGTAATTGTATTGACGCGTCATCCCCTTGCCATCAATGGTTTGGGTAACTTGACCATCCAGATTGTAGCCAGTGATCCGAATTGTATCTGGACCGCTCGTGGCGGTGGTTCCAGGATACTGAATCAGCGTGGGTCGTCCGTTTAGATCGTAGGTCGTCCTCGTCGAACTGAGGTTTCCATCCTTGAACACGCGGGGAGCATAGAAGGAGTTATATGTGGCGGACCAGTCTTCACCCGAGCCGCTTTGGTTCAACACATTCCATTCGGTGTCGAACGCGAGAGTGGTGCTGCGAACAACATTATTGGCGGAATCACGAATGATGCCGCCAATGGCAGGACCTCCGACGTAGGCGTAGATCGTTTCGGACTTCGAGCGCAGCCCCAGGTTGAGGAGGTTCTGCGGCGTGTACGAGATTGTAGGTTGGTCGGCAAGATTGTATTCCTGATCAGTCACCGAGCCCAAGGCATCTTCTGTGCGGACGACATTTCCGCGAGCATCGTAAGTGAACGTGACTTGCTCCAGAACGCCGTTTGTGGTGGCACCATTGGTCACTTGACTTGGTTGACCTTTCTTCGCAGTTTGCGGATATGTCAGGGTCACGGTATGTTGCGCTTCGGCGTTGTTGCCAGGCGTGACCAAGCTTGTGACTAATCCCTCAACGTCAGATGGATTGTTGGGTGTTGTAGGACGATAGTTAATGAAGGTGGACTGGGTGTTACCCGTGTTTACTTGACCAGGGATTGGCGAACGAACTTCCTTAATCGTGTTAAGGGGCTGAGAGTTTCCGCCCGTGTTATAAATGATTTGAGTCGGCGTTTCAATTAATGGCGCATTCGGCAAGTTTGCGTTGACTCGCGATATTTTATGAATTCGATTGCCGCCATTCCCATCATTGATCAGGGTGCGTAATCCGCGAGGAGTTTGGGTGCTCTTAAGGTTCCCGAGCGAATCGTAGGCGCTGGACCAAACCCGGTTTTGCGAATCCCTAGCTTCGGTTACCTTAAACGGTGCACTACTTTCGGCGTAAACATAGCTGGATGTTACTTGGCCAGCAGCATCAATCGTCTCAGTGATCTGACCAAAGCCGTCAAATCTTAGCGAGCTCTTTCGCTCCAGAACCCGCGTGCCGTTAACCGGGGCCGTCAGATTCTTGATCGTTGCAGAATCCAGACCGTATTCGATCTCAACCCGATTATTGTTGGAGTCATCCATCGTTACAACGCGGTTTTCGGCGTCAAATCCGAGGGTTGTCGCGCTGAGATTGCCGGCGTGATTTACGGATTTGACTTGCGTGAGGCGCCGGTACGTCAGCCCGTTTGGACCGCCGAAATCGCCATGAACAAATTCCGTTTCAATGGGCAGACTTGTATCAGCGGCAACGCCCATCTGCGAAATTGAGCGAAGTTCGTAAGTCGTCAGCAGGCGATCTTCAATCTTTGCGTAGTTGGTCTCGGCATCAACACTGTAGATTCGCTTACGGCCAAAAATATCGGTGCTGCTTGTGTAGTTCCCTTGGCCGTCGGTGGCAAGAGCGAGCAGAGTTTCGTTTTGAGAATTCTTGATCGCGGTTAAGTTACGAACCGTATGATAGATGTTTTGCCAATTATCCGTAGCACTGACATAGACCTGCACTGGCCGTTGCTCGGCTGTATAGTGGAGGGTTACGAAATTGCCAACCTTGTCGACGATCTTGCTTAAGCGATAGGCCGACTCTCCCGTGATTCCTGAGTAACCATCATCAACCGGACTGCCAGCCCCGAAGATCAGTTCACCACCGTCCTTTTGGCTTAGGCGAACGAGAGTTGAAGATGTTTCGAAGTCATACTCCCAGGTCGCTAATGCGTACTCGTTCCCAATGCCATCTACCTTGTCCAAGATGATCGAGGGATTTGAGGATGTTGGAATCTGGTTTAGGGCATTCTCAAAGAACACCTTACTTCCGTTAGGAAGGACTAGATCGAAGAACCTTGGGTACGCCGGAGTTTGTCCGACACTACCATTGCGGACAATGAACACATTGTTGTAAGGGTGCGTGTATCTCGGACCAAATCCCGTGTCCATGGGCGTTGAGCCTTCCGTAAAGCTGGGCGCAAAACTAATATCGGGACCGAAAAAGTTAGAGATGTCCATCCCTGCGGATGGGCTGACGATGCTGACGCAAGTCCCTAAGTCGACATGAATGGAAGCTTGGGGATTGGGACTCGGTGCCGGGGCAACCGCGGGTTGTTCGACGAACTGATGGCTTGGAGCTGCAACAAGGTACAGTGCGGACAGATTTGTGAGGGTTGCAGAATGAGCGCCAAGCACATTTGTCGCGTCTTCTTTTCGGTGAGCCTCATGAACGATCCCCAGCGTCCGGATTGGCTCCGGCAAGTGAAGCGAGGTTGCCGCCGACAACGGAGTTCCAGCGAATGCGGGCACGATTGACTGGGCAAGGAGAAGCGCACTAAGGGCGAAAGACAAAAGGCGTTGACGTTTCATTTCAACCACTACTCTCGCCGTTTTACCCGTGCCGATTTGTGTTAGCTACCCTTTGCAACACTTTTTTGCAAAAATCTTTTTACACTTGGGCCGCCCAGCCTTATAGCTCCGACTGAATCCGCGCCACGAACTCCGCAATCGGCATCGCGCCGAGGTCGGGGGTTTCGCCTCGACCGCGAACGCCCACGGTCCCGTTCTCCAGATCGCGGTCGCCGATAATCAGCATGTAAGGAATTTTCATTCGCGTGTTCTCGCGGATCTTTTTGCCGATCGTCTCGCGGCTATCGTCCACCGAAACGCGCAGCCCCAGGTTGGGCAAAGCGCTCACGTGCTCGCTGGCGTAGGGCGTCCATTCCGGATCGAGTTCGGGCATAAGAAACTGCGCGCCGCGCAGAGCCGTAGCTAGCTGATACGCCGCCGCATTGTGCCGGTCGGCAATCGGCAAAATCGCCACCTGCACCGGCGCCAGCCACGTGGGAAACGCGCCCGAGTATTGCTCGGTCAGCAGGCCAATCATGCGCTCCATGCTGCCAAAAGGCGCACGGTGAATCATGATCGGGCGGTGCGGCTTGCCATCCTCGCCGATGTATTCCAGCTGGAATCGCTCGGGAAGGTTGTAGTCCACCTGCACGGTGCCCATTTGCCATTCGCGACCGATGGCGTCCTTGATAATCAGGTCGAGTTTGGGGCCGTAGAACGCGGCATCGCCGGGCGACACCTCGTACTCCAAGCCCACCTTATCGCACGCTTCAATGATCGCTTTGGTCGCGGCCACCCAGTTGTCATCGTGACCCACATACTTGTCGCTGCTGGGGTCTTTGGTGCCCACGCGCACGCGATATTCGTGCAGGCCAAGCTTCTCGAGCACCGCCTTCATCAGGTCCACCACGCCCAGAAACTCATCCTGAAGTTGGTCGGGCGTAACGAAGAGGTGCGCGTCATCTTGCGTAAATCCACGAGCCCGCAAAATGCCATGCACTTCCCCGCTTTGCTCGTAGCGGTGCACCGTGCCGAACTCGGCGTATCGCACCGGCAGGTCGCGATAACTGCGCAACTGCGAGGCATAAATTTCGATATGGAATGGACAGTTCATGGGCTTGAGAATGTAGGTGTCCTTCTCCTCATCCTCCATAAACGGGAACATCTTATCGCGGTAATTGATAATGTGGCCCGACTTTTCGTACAGCCGAATGTTGCCGATCATCGGCGTCACCACGGGTTCGTACCCGCGCCGCAGTTGCTCGCCCTGCAGAAAGTCCGTCATGGTCTGCCGAATCGTGGCGCCCTTGGGCAGCCACAGGGCGAGGCCCGTGCCCACGCGCGGCGAGAACATGAACAGGCCCAGGTCCTTGCCCAAAATGCGGTGGTCGCGCTTTTTCGCCTCTTCCAGCATATGCAAGTAGGCTTCTAGCTGCTCGGCGGTTTCAAAGGCCGTGCCATAAATGCGCGTGAGCTGCTTGTTCTTTACGTCGCCGCGCCAGTAAGCGCCGGCAATCGTCATGAGCTTAAAGTTCTTAATCTCCTTGGTGGTTTCCACGTGCGGGCCGCGGCACAGGTCCATAAAGCGGTGGAGTTTGCCCTCGCGATCGGTGCGTTGCTGGTCGTAAAAGCTGATGGCTTCGCCCTCAGGGATGGCGTCGAGGAGTTGGAGTTTGTATTCAGCCACGGCCGCGCCGTTGCCGGGGATATTTTCATCCAGAATCATGGCTCGCGCTTGGTCGCGGCTCACTTCCTGCCGCTCAATTCGCATGTCGAGCTTGCTCAGCTCTTTCATCTTCTTTTCGATGCGGGCGAGGTCTTCTTCGCGCAGCGGCTCGGGGAAATCGATGTCGTAGTAGAAGCCGTTTTCAACGGGCGGCCCGATGCTGAGCTTGACTTGGGGGAAGAGTTCCTGCACGGCCTGAGCCATGAGGTGCGCGGCCGAGTGCCGCAAGCGATAAAGGTACGAATCTTCGTAGCGTTCTGCCATGATGTTGCCTCCCTAACCAAGGGAATAGGTTGTTAGGTGAGATTATAGCGCAAGACCCTAAAGGCCATACTTCGCGCGCAATTCGGCGATGACCAGCTTTGCGTCGAGTCCCTCGCCGCGGGCAAACGAAGCCTGCCCTTCCATCACACCCTCGATAAAGTCGCGATGCTCAATGAAGCGGCAATATGCCTCATAACTCTCCGGATCCACGACCACCATCTTGACCTTGCCGTTCACGGTCAAGGCGATCGGCTCCTTGGTGGTCTCGATGTCCTGCGCAAAGGACTTTGTCTGCCGGACGAAGTCGCTCAACGGAAAAACGCGCTTAACGCTAATCATGCCGGTGTTAGCTTACGCTATTTTTACTGCAAATTCACAGTGAATTTCATCAATTTCGCCGAGGTAATAGGCCGAGTCACGCAAGCGAGAAGGGACTTCTCTCACCGATAGACTAGGTTGCTAAGTGAGATTATCGTGCATGGCGGCAAGGAATTCGGCATCCGGTTCGTCGCACTCGAGTTGGTCGATGAGCGACCATTCGATCATCCGGTTGATGCTCCAGCCGAATGCTTCGTGTAGCTGTTGCAGTCTTTGTCGCAGGTGGATGATCCGCTCGCGGCCGACGAGCGGATTGCGGAGCCATGCCACGGCTTCGAAACAGGGTTCGCCGACGAGGCCCTTGGGGTCAATGAGGAGCCAAGTCTCTTGAGGGCCGAGCAGGATGTTCTCGGGGTGGAGATCGCCGTGCAAGAACCCCGGCTCGCGCTGGTCGGGCAGAGCGCTTTGGCGGAAGTAGTCGGCGAGCGGAAGGCATTGCGCGGTTGGGAGGTTGGCGATGGCGCGCCGAAAGCCAATGAAGATTTCGGTCTTAGCCGAGTCGGACAGGTCGCTCTGAGCCAAGGTTGTTCCCGGCCAAATGCGCTCCATGAGGATCGCGCCCGTGGCCGGGTCGCTGGCGAAGATGCGCGGAGTCATCTCCGATGGCAAGAGCATGGTCGCGGCGAATCCGGACGTGAGTTCCTCGCCTTGGAACGGCAGCTTGAGAACTCGATAGGCCGTCGCGAAGATACGCGAGCAATGCCCACTCGGCAGCTCTTCGTCAGGCTGAAATCCGAACGGGAACTCCAGTTACTTCTCCTATCTTGCTTTCCGTGTTCAGTCGCCGGCCAGCGGCTCTCTCAGCCCAATTCACTAAGCTCCAAAATCACGCGCGCGTAAATCTTCGCCATCCGCAAGACGTGCGCGACCTTAATCCGCTCGTCGGTCTGATGAGCCTCGCCATCGCCTTGCCAACCGGTGCCAATCGCGACCGTGTTCGGGACCGCGCGGGCGTAGGTGCCGCCGCCGATCACCATCGGTTCGCCGCGCTCGCCAGTTTCCACTTCCACCGCGTCGAGCACGGTGCGGGTCAGGGGGTGGTCCACCGGGAAGTAGAGCGGCGGGCTATCTCGATCGACATCCAGCGCGTAGCCGCCAGGCAGTTTCGCCAGAAACTTTTCGCACTTCGCCTTAAGCTGATCGCCGGTCCAGGTGACCGGGTAGCGCACGTTATAAAGCAGCCGCACGCGACCGTTTTCGGTGGTCACGATGCCCAAGTTTGAGGTCAATTCCGAAATCTCGTCCGAGCCGTGAATGCCAATGCCCATGCCGCTAATGTGCGAGGTCTCGAACAGCACCTCATAGTCGTGCTTGCTCGCCACCGGCGCCAGTTCCATCAGGAACCGCAGAATGCGGGCAGCTGCGCTGTCGCCGCCATAGGGCCATGCGCCATGCGCCGCCTTGCCCTTGGCGAAAATCTTGAGCACGTCGCCTTCCCACACAAAGCTGAGGTTCTTGTCCCAGGCGTCGCTCAGCTTGCCCTCAAACTCCTTGCGATAGGTCGCGGCGATGCGCACGCTAGCCTCGCAGGAATCGATGACGATGTTGGGGCGCTGCCCGCCCTTGATGCCGAGCAGGGCCATTTCGCCTTCAATCAGCGGGCGGCTCACGGTGAGATTGCCGATGCCTTTTTCCGCGTAAACAAGCGGCCAACCGGCGTCCGGCGCAAAGCCATAGGTCGGAGCTTCGTCCTCGGCGGCGTACTTGTCAATGCACTTGAAGCCCGACTCCTCGTTGCAACCAAAGGCCATGCGGATGCGGCTCTTGAGGTTCGGCACGCACTCCTTGATGGCGCGGCAGGCGAAGAATGCCGCCACGCTCGGACCCTTGTCGTCGGTCGCGCCGCGCGCGTAAAGGTAGTCGCCGTCAATCTCCGCGCCGAACGGCTCGTGCTTCCAGCCGGGTCCCACCGGCACGACGTCGAGGTGGCCGAAAATCGCGACAAGGTTCTTGCCTTGCCCAAAATCGCCATAGCCAATGTAGCCATCCAGGTCCTTGGTTGCCATCCCGGCGTCGCGGCACCAGTTCAGAGCGAGGTCCAGAGCTTCGCGGTTTTCGCGACCAAACGGAGCGCCGGGCTCGGCTGGACCTTCGATCGACGCGATCTGGAGCATCGAGCGCAGGCTGGCGACCATCTCGCTTTCGTGGGCTTCCAACCAAGCTTGAACCTGGGAAATGGGAGTTGACATAAAGCGAAGGCTACCCGAGGGAACGGGTAGCCGGGAAAACTCGCGAATGGTTAGCTCAGCGCGAGGCGAGCTTTTCGTGAATCGGATGCTTCTTCAGCAAAGAAGCGACTTCGTCGTTCAGGATCTTGGGATCGCTGGCCTTGACGCGCTTCTCCAGATATTGAAGATTGCTTTCCAAGTTGATCAGGGTGAAGCCGAGGTCGGTCGTAAAGCCGAGGGCACTTTCCAGGTCCGAACCACTCACCCGTCGCTGTTCCGAAAGGTTGCTGAGATCGACCGAAAAACTGCTGAAGTCAGTCTGCAGACCGTTGAATTCGCGGCGAAACTCCTGAACGCGGGAGTTCATCAAGCGATTCTCCTCCGTCAGTCGGGCCACCTCGTGGCGTAGTGCGGCCAAATCAACGTTGCTTGAAGCTGCGGGCGCTTCGGAGGGTTTCCCCACGAAGGCACACAACCCTAACACGCCGAGACAACCGAGCGTAGCTGTAACCTGATTCAACCGTACCAATTTTCTAGACCTCTCCAAGGTCACTGCAGACTGTCCCCAAACTGGGACAAAACTGTATTTTCTCACGTATTGTATCGCCCTCCTCTCTGGAAGGGACGCAGTAATAATACTGGTTGTAGCCCAAAAATTGCGATGGTTGTCACATTTTCTCAAAAGAATTGTCCACCTTTCCTCTGAGCTACGTTCAAGAAGACTGCCAAACCCGCCTCCAGGTTCAGAAAAGCCAGCAATCGTGCGGGGTCAATCTCAAAAACCTAAAGTTCATTCCACATGCCGCCGAAGATTTCACATGGCAAATCGTGTTTTTGAAATTTGATGGTCAAAAACCGCGAGCCGAGGTCAACAAGTGAGTCTACGGATCAACACGAATACCCAAGCGCTGAACGCCCTGCGCAACCTCAACTCCACTGTGGGTGAGTTAGGGGCTAGTATTTCGCGCCTTTCCACCGGCATGCGGATCAACCGCGCCGGCGACGACCCCGCCGGGCTAATTATCTCGGAAGGGATGCGCGCCCAACTTCAGGGCATCGATCAGGCGATCCGCAATTCGCAAGATGCGGTGAACATGACCAAGACGGCGGAAGCCGCTCTGGAAGAAGTGCAGCGCCTCGTCCGCAACTTGCGCGGTCTCGCCGTCGCCAGCGCCAACACGGCGGTTGTGGACTCGGCCTCGCTGCAAGCCAACCAAAGTCAAATTCGCTCGACTCTGCAATCGATTGACCGGATTGCCGAGCAGACCGCCTGGGGCAACAAGAAGATCCTTGACGGCACGGCCGGCGCGGTGGCCAACGTCACCGACATTACTAACGTCAGCGGCATCTACATGAGCGGCACGTTTGGCGGCGAGCCGATCATCAACGGTTCTATTCAAGTTCTTAAGCAAACCGCGGCCACCAAGGCCACCACCACGCTCGGCAACGCGTTTGCCAGCGGCAACGCGGTGGTCACGCAGACGGGCTCGTTCGTCATCAACGGCTACAGCATCGCCAGCAGCGGTTCGGAAACCGTGAACAGCCTGGTCGCCAAGGTGAACAACCTCTCGGCTTCCACCGGCGTGGTTGCTTCGGTTGTGCCGAACGGCGCGAACGTCTCGATCAAGCTCGAGGCCAATCAATACGGCAGCCAATTCGGCCTCAACTTCTTCGATCCCTCGAACATTATTCACAATGCGGCGAGCGCATCCGCAACCGGGATTGACGCGATTTTCGACGTCACGGCGCAGACCACGGCCGGTTCCAAGACAGTCCAGTTTAAGGGCGGTCAAGGTCCTAAGGAAAGCGGTCTGAAGCTGAGTGACACCTTCGGCAACATCGTGACCGTAACCGAAGCCGGGAACGCCGGTCTTGCCGCGTTGACCAACGTTGGCGCGGTGACGGCGGGCAACGTCCGGTTCCAAATCGGCGCGAACGCCAACCAGGCGATCGCATTTAGCATGCCGCAGGTGTACTCGCGCAACCTCGGGCTCGGGATCGTCGGCACAAAGTCGCTGACCGACCTCGACGTAACCACGCAAGTTGGCGCGGAAGAGGCGATGCAGATCGTGGACGCCGCGGTGAACCAGCTTGCTCAGTGGCGCGGCGAACTCGGTTCGTTCCAAGCCAACTTCTTAGATTCCACCGTGAAGTCGCTGAGCGTGGCGAAGGAAAACCTCACCGCCAGCGAAAGCCAAATCCGCGACGCCGACATGGCCGAGGAAATGACGAACTACACGCGGCTGCAGATCCTGCAGCAAAGCGGCATGGCCATGCTCGCGCAGGCCAACCAAACTCCGCAGCAGGTCCTTTCGCTCATCCGCGGTCAGTAGCAGCCGGTAATCTGAGGGCATGACCCTCACCGCCTGCGCCATCGCGTGGAAAATCCGCCCCGCAAGCTCCTTTGAGGAGTTTGTGGGGCATTTGCATGGGCTACTGGCCCAATGTCCGGACGGCTCGCTGGCGGTGCTGCCCGAGTTCTTTTCGCTGGAACTCCTTCCCTTCTTTGGCGGCGACCTCGTGAAGCTCGCGGCGGCCTTCCCCGAGATCGTCAAAGCGATGGAGCGAGTCGCGATGGATCGCGGTCTGGTGATCGTGGGCGGGAGCCATATCGCCAACATTGGTCCGCAATACCAGAACATATCCCCGCTCGTTCGCCAGGCTGGCATTCAGCTTCAGGCCAAACTCAAACTCACCCAGTTTGAGCAGCAAGACATGAACATTTCTGCGGGCCAAGGTTTGCGCGAGCCGATCGACCAGCTCTCCACCCTTATTTGCTACGACAGCGAGTTCCCCGAGGCGGGGCGTATCCTCGCCGAAGCCGGGTGTCGCGTGCTCGCCGTGCCCGCCTTCACTGAGACCGTGCGCGGGTTCCAACGCGTGCGGTGGAGTTGCCAAGCGCGCGCGATTGAAAACCAGATTTTTGTGATCCACTCCTCCCTGGTGGGTTCACTCGAAGTCGAGCCGGTGCCGACCACTTACGGCAGCAGCGCGATTCTTGCGCCGAGCGTGAGTCCATTTGCGGAGAGCGCGGTGCTGGCCGAGACCCCGCTCCACAAGGAAGGCGTGGCGATTGCCACGCTCGACTTCGACCAGTTGGAACTCGCGCGCAACTCCGATGACGTGCGCAATTGGCACGACCGCGACCCGAGTTGCTGGCGCATCGTTCCGCGCTAGCAGAACTGGAATTCCGGCGCGACGAACAGCACCTTGAGCACCGCGTGGGCCATGGCGTTCGGATCACCCGCGGCGGTTTCCGCCGCACTCATGAGAACGCTATAGCTTTTCGCCGATAACTTGCAATCGAGGACGCTGACGAGTTTATCCACCACTTCGGTGGCCGGCGCGTTGCGGCTGAACAAACCGGCGAGGCTGATGCCCAACGGCAAGTTGCGACCCTGGTTTCCGCCGCCACCCCCGCCCGCCAACTGGGGCCGGTTCATCAGGTGATCGGCGAATTTCGCGCGCTCGACCATGGTGGCCGAGGTGATCCAATAGGCGCCGGTGCGCCAACCGCTGACATCGGGCGGATTCATCAGTTCCATACCCATTGAAGTCGACGGGCTCACCGTGGCGAAACCCGGTCGACTGGCCGACAGCAACTTGATGTTCACCCCGTTTTGCGCGTTGATGCGCGGATTCGCCTCGGCTTCTCTTGCCTGCTCGGCGATGTTGCGGCCGATGCCAAGTTGCCGCAAAATCGGGATCGTAAAGTCCACCGGATTTTTCACGACCCGCTGAACCGCCTTCTCACTGTAAAACTCCGGCGCTTCCATGATCGCGCGAATCAGCGCCTTGATTTCTAGGTTGCTGTCGCGGAA
Source organism: Chthonomonas sp. (assembly GCA_016788425.1). Classification (NCBI taxonomy): domain Bacteria; kingdom Bacillati; phylum Armatimonadota; class Chthonomonadia; order Chthonomonadales; family Chthonomonadaceae; genus Chthonomonas; species Chthonomonas sp. The sequence continues at coordinate 404,797 of JAEURQ010000004.1, read as the reverse complement.
CTTCTTGGCGAGCCGATCCACAAGCCCGGGCTCCGGATTCTCGTAGGCGAACCAAGACCACATCTTGCCCGCGATAAACCGCGCGGTTTGGGGGTGATCGCAAAGCAGGTCAAGCACGTCTTCGCCCGTGTGGTTGCCTGTCTTGCCGAGCACGGTTTTCGCGCCTTCGTCAAATCTTGTGCGGACAAACCTAAACGATTCCAGGCGTCGCGGAGCGCGAGCCGCTTCGTTCGCGGCGCGTTGCCCCGCACCATACGTCCAACCGGTGAACGCGCGGGCCGCCTCTTGCACATCTTTTTCGGAGTAGTGGCCGATGCCGAGCGTGAAGAGTTCCATCACCTCGCGAGCGAAGTTCTCGTTCGGTTTGCCCTTCACGTTCTCTTGGTTATCCAGCCAAAAAATCATTGCCGGGTCCTTGCTGATGTGGTGCAAAAGGTCGCGGAAGTTGTCGGTGCCGTACGCCCGAAGCGTGCTGATATTGTTCAGCATCGCATAGGCGCTATCCACTTTCATGCTGGCCGTGGCGAAGTGGTTGTGCCAGAAGATCGTCATTTTCTCTTCGAGCGGTCGGCGAGTCATAACCAGGCGCGTGTACCAAATGCCCTGCGCCACGCGCATGTTGATAATGCCGCGATCGTTGACAAACGAATCCGGCGTCAGCTCGTAGCCCGGATCGACGTTCTCGTAATTGAGGAGCAGGTCCATCGCGCCCTTACTGCCGTTTGCCCCGTAGTAATCGAGCTCCGCCTCGCTTGCGCCAAGCCCAAACCTGCGCAGCAGGTGGGCGACCTTTTCGCGTTCCGTCAATGCCATGCCGAGTCGGACGTTCAAACCTGGGTGTGGTTCACTGATTTAGCCTCCGCAATTCCTCCAGATTTAAGTGCCCTTGGTAAATCGCCATGCCAAGCGCCACATCAATCCGCTGGCGGCTCAACTCTTCTACTTCGGCAATCGTGGTAATGCCTCCCGCAGCCACCAAACGCTTGGTGGTTTGTGCTCGCAAATCGGCGAACAACGCCAGATCGGTGCCGCCCAGCTTCCCTTCGCGATCCACGCACGTGCACAGAAAGCCCGCGCACACCGGCTCGAAGGCGGCCATAGCTTCGGCGGGCGATAGCTTGAGCGTCTCGCGCCACCCCTTCACCGCGATCTTGCCGCCGAGTGAATCAATCGCAACGATCACGCGTTCGAGCCCAATCGAGCGGGCGACCACTCGCACAAAGGCCTGGTCGGGCTGGCCATCGCGAAACGCCGCCGAACCCAAAATCACCTGGTTGGCCCCGGCTGCTACCGCGGCTTTCGCCGCCGCGACCGACCGGATTCCGCCGCCCACGCGAACCGTGAAGTTGGCCGCAACACGCTCAACCATGCCCGCGTTATCGCCCAGACCCAGCGCCGCGTCCAGGTCAATCACATGCAACAGCGGGAACCCCGCGAAGGCGGCTATGGTCTCGGCCAGGTCGCGTTCCAAGACCAAATCGCGACCCTGACGAAGCTGGACAACCCGCCCGCCCATCAGGTCAATGCAAGGAATGATCATGCTGGGCGCACCTCAATTCCCGCGGCGCGAAGCGCCGCGCGGACCTCGCCGACGCGCATGCCTTCAAGGTGAAAGATGCTCGCGGCGAGACCGGCCTCACAATCGGTTTGCTGAAAGAGCTCAACAAAGCTCGCCGGACCCGACGCACCGCCACTGGCAATGACGGGCGCATTTACGCGATCGCAAACCGCGGCGGTCAGCGGAATGTCGAAGCCGCTCCGCACCCCGTCGGCATCCATGCTGGTCAGCAAAATCTCGCCCGCTCCGCGTCGCACCCCTTCGGCGGCCCAATGCACAGCGTCTAAATCGGTGCCGAGTCGGCCGCCGTGCGTCACCACCTGCCAACTGTCGTCCACCCGCCGCGCGTCGATGGCGAGCACCACCGCTTGCCGACCTAACGCCTCGGCGAGTGCGGAGATCAGCTCAGGATTCTGCACCGCCGAGGTGTTCACGGCCACCTTGTCCGCGCCGGCTTCGAACAGGCGGCGAGCGTCCGGCACCGATCTCACGCCGCCACCAACCGTGAGCGGGACGAACACTTCTCGGGCCGTCGCCGCGATCACGTCGACGAGGCTCTGCCGACTTTCTGGCGTTGCCCCGATATCTAAGAACACGATCTCATCCGCGCCTTCCGCGGAGTACCGCGCGGCGAGTTCAACCGGGTCGCCGGCGTCGCGCAGGTCCACGAAATTGGTGCCCTTGACCACCCGCCCACCGGTGACATCCAGGCAAGGAATGATGCGCTTAGCCGGCATCGGTGGCCCACCTCCGCATGAATTCCAACCCGGCTGCGCCGGACTTTTCCGGGTGGAACTGCGCGCCGGTTACCCGGCCTGAGCGCACGGCGGCGACAAACGGGTGGCCGTGTTCGGCCATGCCCCACGCCGCGTCGCTCTGCGTCACGGCGTAGCTATTCGCAAAGTAAAACCAATCTTCCTGCGCCCCAAATTGAACCCGCGCCCAACCCATGTGCGGCGTGCGCACGCCGCAGCCAAACGCCTTCACGTCGCCACGCAGCAAGCCCAAACCAGATTGTCCGGGCGCTTCCTCGCTGGAATCGAACAGGGCCTGCATGCCCAAACAGATTCCGAGCAAGGGCCGGTCGAAGGCTCGCAACCGCTCCGCCCCGGCGGTGCCCAACGCCTGCATCATTGCGCCGAAGTGCCCGACGCCAGGCAGGACCATGCGATTTAAGTCGTCCCACGATTCGTCGAGCCGTACGCGACGGGTCGCGAGATTCAAGTGGCGGAAGGCGTTTTCGAGCGAGAAAAGGTTCCCCGCCCCGTAGTCCAGAATCCCGATCATAGCAACCCCTTGGTCGAGGGCAGTTGGTCCTTGAGGCTCGCATCAAGCGAACACGCGTACCGCATGGCCCTTGCCCAACCCTTGAACACCGCTTCTAGTCGGTGGTGACTGCTGCGCCCATAGAGCACTTTGACGTGGACGTTTCCTCGGACCGCCCGCGCGAAGCCTTCGAAGAAATCAGGCACCGTCTCGACCGTTAGGCCCCCTAACGTTTTGGCACGAATTCCATCGGTGTAGACGCAACTGGCTCGGCCCCCGAGGTCAAGGGCAACCACAACGAGAGTCTCATCCATGGTCTGCACCCAATATCCGGCCCGGTTGATTCCGCGCCGGTCGCCGAGCGCGGCGTCGAACAACTCGCCGATAACGATGCCGACATCCTCCACCGTGTGGTGCTGATCCACATGAAGGTCACCCGTCGCCTTCAAGCTCAGATCGAACCCGCCATGCCGGGCAAATAGCTGCAGCATGTGATCCAAAAATCCGATTCCGGTGTCCACTTGGGCCCGACCCCCGCCCTCAATCGTCAGCGACCCGGTGATCTGGGTTTCGGTGGTGTTTCTGGTTCTGGTTGCGATCCTCATACGGGTTCTCCCTGTCGAATCTCGATGCTTCGGGCGTGGCCTTCTAACCCTTCGGCGCGCGCCAACCGCGCTCCCGCGCTGGCCACGTTGGCCAGGGCGGAAGGAGACAATTGCTGGACAGTCACCACGCGAAGAAAGTCCATCACGCTCAGCCCGCCATGTCGCCGCGCCGCGCCGCCCGTCGGCAGCACGTGGTTCGGCCCGGTCACGTAGTCGCCCGCCGCCTCGGGGCTAGTGCTCCCAATGAAGATGCTTCCCGCGTGCTGGATGTCATCAATGTCTTCCGGATCGAGCAAACAAAGGTGCTCGGCGGCAATCTCGTTGGCCAAATCCAGAGCCGCGGAGCGGCTCGGCACCACGGCAATGAAGCTGCCTTGCGCCAGTGACTGCTTGGCCACCGCCGCGGTCGGCAGGGTCGCCAGCTGGCGCGCGACCTCGGCTTGCACGAGCACGGCCAACTGGGCCGACGTCGTGATGAAGATCGCTGATGCCGTCGCATCGTGCTCGGCTTGAGCGAGGAGGTCCGCCGCGATCCAGGCGGGGTTGCCTTGCGAACCGACGATTACAACCTCCGTCGGACCCGCCAAAAAGTCGATGCTCACCGTCCCCGCGAGTAGCTTTTTGGCCGCGGTCACGTACGCGTTGCCCGGCCCGACGATCTTGTCCACCTGGGGGATCGTTTCGGTTCCGAAGGCAAACGCCGCAATAGCCTGCGCGCCACCAAGCGTGGCGATGGCGTCCGCGCCCGCAATCTGGGCGGCGCGTTCCACCGCGGGCGTCGGCTGGGGCGTCGTCAGCCACACCTCACCAACGCCCGCCACCCGGGCGGGAATCGCGGTCATCAGTGCCGTGCTCGGATACGGATAGCGCCCACCGGGAACGTACGCTGCGATGCGCGACAAGGGCCGCAACACCTGCCCGACGCGGTGCCCCGGCGCAAGTTCGGTCATGAACCCTTGCGGCCGTTGCTTTTGGCTGAAGGCGCGAATGTTGCCCGCCGCCACCTGCAAAGCGTCCTCCAAATCGGACGGCACGGTCGGCGTCAGGTCAACTACTTTGCGCGTAAACGACGGGCCGGCGAACCCGTCAAACCGCGCGGCGAACTCGCGAACCGCGTCGTCCCCGCGATCGCGGACGGCGGCCAAAATCGGCTCGACAACGGCTTCGGCTTCGTCCGAAATCAGCTCGCGTTGAGCGAGAATCTTGCGCGCCCCCGCCATATCAACGATCCTCACGGCACCACCTTGTTGAGGCCGTACTCGACAATTCCTTCCGCACCCGCGGCGCGGAGCCGCGGGATAATTTGGCGCACCGTAGCTTCGTCCAGCACGGTGTTGACCGCAACCCAATCGTCGTCGCTCAGCGAAGAAATTGTGGGTCGCTTCAGCGCGGGAAGCTCGGTGAGCACGGCGGCCAAACTTGCCTTGGGCACGTTCATCATCAGGCCGACCTTGCCGATCGCCTCGATCGCGGATTGCAGCAAGAGGGTCAGGTCCTCCAGCTTTTTGCGCTTGCGATCGTCGGCGAGCGCGACCGGGTTCGCGATGAGCTGGGTGTTAGATTCCAGCACGGTTTCCACGATGCGCAGATTGTTCGCCCGCAGCGAAGAACCGGTCTCAGTGACCTCGACAATCGCGTCGGCCAGTGTGGGCGGTTTCACCTCGGTCGCGCCCCAACTAAACTCCACGCGCGCGTTCACGCCGTAGCTCTGCAAGTACCGACGGGTCGCGCCGACGAGTTCGGTGGCGATGGTCTTGCCCTCCAAATCCTGCACCCGGGTAATCGGGCTATCTTCCGGTACCGCGAGCACCCAGCGCACCTTGCCGAAGCTTTGGCGAGCATAAATCAGGTCGGCAAGCGGCACCACGTCAGCCTCGCTTTCGGCGACCCAATCGGCGCCGGTCAGGCCGGCATCGAGGATGCCCTTCTCCACGTACCGCGCCATCTCCTGAGCGCGGATGAGCATGCACTCAATCTCGGGATCATCAATGCTCGGAAAATAGTTGCGCGTGCGGATGGAGATATTGAAACCAGCCCGACGAAACAGCTCGATGGTCGCTGCTTCGAGGCTGCCCTTCGGGATTCCCAGCTTGAGCTTCATGCGTACACCTCGGCGGGATCGAACGCCAGGGTTTGGTCCACAACCCACTCCTCGCCCTGCAACACCTTGGCGAAACAGCTGCGGAAGCCCTCGTGGCAAACTCCGGGGCCGATCGCCCGAACCCGCAGCACCACCGCATCAAAGTCGCAATCGGTGCGCGCTTCCAGCACCTCCAGGCGGTGGCCCGAGGTTTCGCCTTTGCGCCAGAGCTGGCCGCGCGAACGGCTCCAAAACGTCGCGAAGCCCGAGTCGCGAGTGGCGGCCCACGCCTCGGGGTTCATAAAGGCAACCATCAGGACTTCGCCGCTTGCGGCGTCCTGAACGATCGCGGGGACGAGCCCGTTGAGTTTGTCAAAGTCAAGTTTCATTGGTGGTTATAGGAGAGAGGTCGGGAAACAAAAAAGACCCCCCGCGCTGGGCGGGGGGTCTGTTGATTCGTTGGGAAAACGAGGGTGATTTACAGCCTGCTACCGCGGCGCGGATGGATCGCGTTGACGTGATGATGATGCAGGGCGTTGAGTGAAAACTTCACTGGCTTTTATTCTTGCACGGCCTGCGGCAGGTTTGCAACGGGGGTCAAGATCGCGGCCCGGCGGGGACATCGCCGTCGCTCGGACCAGTCGAAGCCGCGCTCGGCTCGACGCCGACCGCGCGCGCCAAATCACGGTCGTGACCGCCGGCTCTCCGCGTGAGATTGTCGAAGAACGCGTACACCACCGGCACCACAAACAGCGTGAGAATGGTGCTCGTGGTAAGGCCGCCGATGACGACCGTCGCCAGCGGGGCTTGCAGTTTGCTGGCCGACCCACTCGCCAGCGCCAGCGGCAACATGCCGAGCACGGCGGCAACGCTGGTCATCAGAATCGGGCGCAAGCGAGTTGGCGCGGCGGTGAGAATCGCCTCGTCGCGAGGCATGCCGCGGGCGCGAAGCTGGTTGGTGTACTCGACGAGCAGGATGCCGTTTTTCACGACGATGCCCACCAACATGAGCAGGCCGATAAACGCAGTGAGGCCAAACGCGCGGTCGCTGAGGAACAGCGCGAGGATTACCCCGACCACGCAAAGCGGCACCGTTGTCAGCACGACCAGCGGCATAATGAAGCTCTCAAATTGCGACGCCAGCAGCATGTAGATGAGGGTGATGGCGAGCAGAACCGCCAGCCCCAACCCGCTGAATTCCTCGGCTTTGCGGCGTTGGCGTTCGCCAAACTGCCAATAGTTGCCGGACGGCAATTCGACCTTGGCGAGCGCCTTCTCAATGTCGGCTTGCACATCGCTTTCGGACCTCTCAGCAAGGCGTCCGCCCACCGTGACATAGCGCTGACGGTTGAGGCGATTGATGGCGTTGGGTCCGCCGGTGATGACGGGTTCGGCAACCTGCCCCAGCAGAATCGTGGTTCCGCGCTCGGTCTTCTTCACCGGGATCTGCACGAGATCATCCACCGCGCGGCGCTTGTTTACCGGGAGCTGCACATAGATCGGATACTGGAATCCATCTTGCTGGAAGTAGGTGCTGAGCGTGCCGTTGGTGCTCGCCCCGATGGCCGAGGCAATATCTTGGTAGCTGATGCCGAGCGCCTGCGCCTTCTGACGATCCACGCGCCACTGCAATTCGGGCGTCGCGTCCTCCACGCTCACATCCACCCCTTGCAGACCCGGCACGTCGGCAATCGCCTCCTTCACCTGTTCGGCGGCGAGGCTAAGCTGGGTGATATCAGTGCCGAACACGTCAATCTGCATGCCCTGGTTGTTCCCGCCAATGATGTTGGCGACGAGGTCAAACGGGTTCGCGGTGGCGCGAATGCCACTGATCTTCTGCAGCTGTTTCTCCAGTCGCTTCACGACTTCTTCGGTGGTCGAGGTTCGATTTTCCTTAAGGTGAATGTTGGCCGCCCCGGAGTTGCCACTCGCTCCCCCGACGCTCCCCCGGAACGAGATTCCCGCCCCCACCGACATGAAGAACACGTCAATATCCTTCTCGGCGAGCAGGACTTTTTCGACCTCGTCCATCTTGGCTTGGGTCGTGGTGAGCGCGGTTCCGACCGGAAGACGGACGCGCAGGTTGATGTCGCCGGAGTCGGTCTGCGGCAACGATTCCGAACCGACCAAGGGCCACAGCGGCAACACGGCGAGGGTCACTGCGCCTGCGGCGAGCAACACCATCCAGGGCCGACGCAGCGACTTTTGCAGCGTGGCGCGGTACCCCTTTTCGAAGTTGAGAAACTTGGTGCCGACCCAACCAGCCATGCGCTTGCCGAGGCTGCGGCTGCCAAGTTGCTCCTCGGGATGCTCCAGGTCCACCACTTCTTTTTCTTTGATGACCCGCGACGCGAGCATGGGCACAACGGTTGCCGCGTCGAGCAGAGAAACCGCCAGCGAGAAGATGACGACCAGCGCGAGTTGGGTGAAAATCTGGCCAGATTGCCCCTGGATGAGGAAGAGCGGCACGAACACGACCATGACCGTGAGCGTCGAGGCGACCACCGCCTGCATGATCTCCGTCGTTCCGCTGATGCTGGCGTCCACCGCCGACCGCTTGTCGCGCTCAATGTGCCGGAAAATATTCTCCAGCACGACGATCGCGTCATCCACAATCAAACCGGTCGCGAGCGCCAACGCGCTGAGCGAAATGGTGTTGAGCGTGAACCCGCAGAAGTACATCAGCGCGAACGTGCTGGTGATGGAAATGGGGATCGAAAGCGCCACGACCAGCGTCGAGCGCAGATTGCGCAGGAAGAACAAAATCGCCAGGATGGCGAGCGTTCCGCCGATGATGGCGTGTTCTTGCAGCAGCGTGATGGACTCTTTAACGAACCCGGACTGATCGTAAACCGTGGAGAATTTGAGCTGCGGATAGCGCTGCTCGACCTCGCGCAGTTTGGCTTGCACGTTGGTCACCGTGTTGATCGTGTTGGCGTCGCCCTGCTTGGTGATGGTCATGCCGACCGCAGGCTGACCCTGCACGCGAGTCCACACGCGTTGCTCGCGGGCATCGTCGCGCACGTCGGCCACGTCGCGAAGCAGTACTTGCCGTCCGCCGTCGCTCCGAATCGGCGTATTCTTGGCATCCTCGATCGTGCTGAAATAGCCCGTCGAGCGGATGACATATTCCTTTTCGCCAACCTGCGCGAGGCCCGCCGGAACGCTGATGTTTTCGGCCCGGATGCGCGCGACAACCTCGGTGAGGCTGACGTTGAACGCCTGCAGCTTATCGGGATCGACGTCGACGATGATGGCGCGCTCGCGACCGCCGCTGATGCTGACTTGGGCAACGCCGCCGGCCGCCTCGATGAACGGCGCGACCTCGTTTTGCAGCAACGTGCGGAGCTTGATCGGGTCGTTTTCGCCGGCCACCGCGATGATTTGAATCGGGAACGTGTTCGGGTCGAGCTTGAACACGACCGGCGGTGTGAGCTCGGGATTCGTCGGGAACGAGCGGTACGCCCGTTGCACATATTGCAGCACGTCCACCGCCGCCTGGTTGATGTCCACCCCGTAGTTCAGGGTGACCCGCACCGAGCTTTGCCCGAGTTCGCTGGTGCTCGAGACGCTATACAGGCCGGGCACGGTGGAAACCGCTTGCTCAATGGGCCGCGTAATCTGCGTTTCCATCTCCTGCGGCGGCGTGTTCGGCCAGTTGGTGTTGATCGAAATGATGGGCAGATCAACCCGCGGAAGCAGGTCGACGGGCAGTCGCAGGAAGCACACCGCGCCGAGCAGCACGAGCGCCGCGATGCGCATGGTGACCGCGACCGGACGAGTAACAGAGAACTTAGCGACCGACACCGGGGCGACCTCCGGGAGCCTTTTTGGGCGCCTCAATCGGGCGGCGCGTGCCATCGCTCAGGCGCTCGGCGGTGATGTTGACCTTGCCGCCATCGCGAACCTGGCTGAAGCTAAGCACCACCACCTTTTCGCCGACATTGAGGCCGCTGAGAATCTCAACGTCGTTGCGGTTGGTGCGTCCGACTTTGACTTCGCGTTGAGTTGCCTTGCCCTCCGCGTCCACCACCATGACCTTGCCGTTCGTCACCGCGTCGTTAGGCACCACGACCTTCGCCTCGATTCGATCCACCTCGATGTTGACTCGCGCGAACATGCCGGGCCGAATGACGCGATCCGGGTTTTCGATCCGGATTTTCACTAAAAATTGTCGGTCGGTGGCGTCGGCGCTGGGGACCACCTGGTCCACCTGCCCGCTGAAAATTTGGTCCTTCAGCCCGTCGAGCGTGATTTCAACCGGCAAGCCCTTTACGATCTTGCCGGATTCGCTGAGCGGCAGGGTGGCGTTGATGAACAGCCAATTGAGAAACTCGACCTTGAGCACCGGCGTGGAGGGCGAGGCGAGGCTGCCGGGGTCGCCGCTACGGGCGGTGACCGATCCCGCGATCGGGGAGCGTAGTTCGGTATCGTTTTGCCCGACCCGGGCGACCTTGAGCTGGGCCTCGGCGGCATCCACGCCCGACCTAAGGGCATTGATGTTCTCTTGGTAGGCCGGGGTTTGGGCGCGATTCGCCTCGGCTTGGGTAAGCGACGCCCGCGCTTGGTCGATGCGAGCTTGGGCAACTTTTAGCTCGGCGCGGCCCGACGCGGTGATCGTGTTGACCCGGGTGTTCTCGGCGTTGAGTTCGGCCTGACTGCGGGAAACTGCCGCGCGTGCGGACTCGACCGAACCGAGCCGCACTTCGACGTCGGCCCGGGCCGAAGCCACGGCGGTTTTGGCGTCATCCACCTCTTGAGCGGCGACGTAGCCGAGTTCGAGCAGGCTTTGCAACCGCTTGAGATTAGTTTGCTGATTCGTTAGTTGCGCCCGCGCCGCGACAAGTTGGGCGTCGGCGTTTTTGAGCAGAGCGTTGCTGGCCGTGAGGTCGGCACGGGCCGCCGCGACCGTCGCCCGCGCATCGGAAAGCGCTCCCTCGTTGGCGGTTTTGGTCTGCGTGTAGGCGGCTTGGGCGCTGGCTAGCTCGGCGCGCGCCTGGCGAATGTTCTGCTCAATTTGAATCTGATTGGACTGCACGGTGGCCTGGGCTTGGGCCAGGCGGCTGCGCGCTTCGCTGACGCTCGCCTGATTTTCGTAGACCTTCGCGTTGGCTTCGCTGGGATCGATGCGAGCTAGCACCTGCCCCGCCTTCACGGGGTCACCTTCGCGCACCTCCAAAAATGTGATGCGCCCCGCGACGCGCGGACTCAGCCCCACCGAATATGGCGAGACCACCGAGCCCACTGCCTGAACGGAATTGATGAGGGGGCGGGCTTGGGCGATGGCGATTTCGACCGCGGCGGCGCCGCCTCGGCGCCCGGCTTGCTCTTTTTTCTCGGTGGCTTCGTCGGCCTTTTTCGCCTGCACGCGCTGGTAGACCAACCCTCCCAAAACCGCAGTCGGGATCAAAACATAGGCCCATCGGCGCAACGCACTCACGTAAAGAGGATACGCCTTTCGCGTCACTTTGTTCTCCGCTGCTGGACAGAGTTAGGCGAGATTTCCTGACCACTTGGCTAATATTCTTCGTTCTACGGTCATTTCTATAAAGAATATTTGAAGTATATTCGCCAAAAGTATTGACTTTTTGATCATTGTTCTGGTATAGTTCCGATCGTAATGTCACTCCTGACATGCGTGTCCCGAACTCTCAAACTATGCAGAATCCTGAATCGCGCTCTTCTTACTCAACTCTTGTCCAGAAACTGATGCTGGCTGATCCCCAGAGTTCATTTTCCAAGTCCCATAACAACCCGGCGCTGCTTGACTTGCTCTCCCTTATTGGCAAGCATGCTCCTACTTTCCTCCCACGCAGAACCCAAATCCCTGGTGAGTTACTTTGGCAGAAGCGAAACTCTCCATGGATGGTCAAGGTCAACACTTTCTCCGACTCGATAAGAGTGATTGTGAACGTTACTGGCCCGCGGCTTGATGTCTCCACGCTGCTCATGGGCGATGGCCTACCAAACGTAGTTTGGATCATTCCCTTTGTAATTACTGCGCTATCAAACCAACAGAACTTGCGGCTGATACCACTGTTGGTAAGGCCCGAAGACTTCGAAAAAGTCCTTGCGGAAGCAGCCCGACAAGTGAACATGCTTGAAACGATCATCGAAGGGAACAATCTAGCAAATGATGATAGTTGGGCTCACCTTCAGCGTTACATCACACCTCACAAGCATCTGATCTCCACCGTGTCCTCAGCAGCTGAGGATGTTGGTGTTCATTTGCGGCCAACATCGTGACGGTCAAGTGCGGCCAAGAGCTCCTCTTGGGAGTTGGCGGTTTTGATCGCATCGAAGCACGGAAACTCGCCGAACTTGTGCGCGATGTTCGCCCACTGCTTTAACCTCAGCAGGGCTTTGCGCGGATTGCTCATAGGAACTTGCGCCTCGCACGCGAGGAACGCACAGAACTCCTCGTGCCAGTTAATCTCGCCCGGTTTATCCTTGCGGAGGCCGAGTTCATGGGCAATGACTCCGGCCAAGTTGGGGCGGGCCAGAGCGCCGCGACCGATCATGAAGTGCTCGCAACCGGTCTCGTCGCGACAACGGCGAAAGTCGTCCAGGGTCCAAATGTCGCCGTTTGCGATGACCGGGACGCTCACCGCGCGCAGGACGTCGCCGACCTTCGGCCAAAAGACGGGCGGTTGGTAGCCCTGCATGCGGGTCCGCGCGTGCAGGGTCAGCCAGTTCGCGCCGCCCGCCACCGCCCGCGCCGCGTTTTCGTGCACGTCGTCAATATCCTCCCAGCCAAGACGCAGCTTTGCGCTGACCGGAATGCTTAGCGGAACCGCCTGGCGCACCGCGCGGACAATTTGTTCGATTCGATCCGGGCAACGAAGCAGCGATGCGCCACCATCGTTGCGGTTGACGGTTGGCGCAGGGCATCCGAAATTGAGGTCGATGCTTTGCGCTCCCGCCCGTACGGCGGCCATCGCGCTGAGCGCCATTCGTTCGGGATCGCCGCCTAAAAGTTGTACTTGCACGGGTAACCCTTGCCGCGTTTTCGCTCCATTCGCGAGTTCGGGCACCTCGCGCGTGAATACTTTTGCGGGCAGCGGCACCTGGCTGACGCGCAGAAACTCGGTGACCGAGTAGGAGAATGCCCGCCAGGAGCCGACGTGCTCGCGCATGGCCGCGTCGGTGACCCCATCCATGGGGGCGAACACCAACGCGGGGCGGCCGAACTCAATCACGCTTTCGGTGTACCAGAATCAGCGGAGTGATTCCGCCGCGAACTTTCCGCTGAGCGTTACCATGGGCATGCCCGCGCCGGGCTGCACCGATCCTCCGCAGTGTCTCAGGTTAGAATATTCTGGGTCAATATTTGTCTCGGGGAACATTTTCCATAAGCGATAACGCTCGGCCAAACCATAGAGTGATCCCATGTAGCTGCCATCCCTTTGCGCAAACGTGGTCGGGGTTTGGATGCGGCAGAAATCGAGTTCGTCATCCGTCCACTGTAATCCTCTCTTCGCCAACACATTGCGAACTCGCTGCGCATACTCATCAGAGCGATGTTGATAGTCCAGGGCCGCGACGTCGGCCGGAACCGTGACAACCATGAACAAGTTTTCGCAGCCAGGAGGAGCCGCATCTGGGTCCATTTTTCGGGTCGCGTTCACATAAACGATCGGCTCGGCGGGAAACTCGTTGCGCTCATAGAGATCGGCGAATCCTTGCTCAAATGACTGCGGAACAAACAGGTTGTGATGTTCAAGCCAATCCACTTGACGGCGCAGACCCACGTGCATGGTGAAGTAGCTAAAGTTGGGCTCGGCGGGCACGGTTCGCCCCAGCATCTGAGCCAGCGAGAATCGGTCCATGTTCGAGATCACCGCTTCGCAAGCGACCTCTTCGGAACCCAATTCCACTCCCGTCACGCGAGATCCAGTTGTCTGCAGCCCAGTGACGCGCGTGCCCAGTCGGAAGTCCACACCCAGCTTTTCGGCCAAGCCACGGAACGCGAGCGGAATCGCGCGAACCCCGCCTCGTACCGCATAAACGCCGCGGCAAAGCATGTAGTACGGAATGAAAAACGCGCCGGGCGCGATGCTGTCGTACGACTGTCCGCCGTAGCTGGGAAATCCATAAAAGAAGCTGCGCACAAGCGGATGCTCAAACATCTCATCCACCATTTGTCGATACGGCTTAACGGCATTGAACTTCATCCCGAACTTGAGCAAGTTCGGATTCATCAAATGCCATGGTTTGGTGAAGGGTTTGGCGTAGATCGTTGAATGCAGTAGCGGCTCCACTTGCTCAACACGGGTCAGCAATCGATCCAGAGATTCGGCATCGTTACTGGATAAGCCTCGCAGCACTTCCAATGCTCCCGCACGATTCGCGGGAATGTCCAGCGTCACATCCTCGCCGAAGAACACCCGCGACACGGTTTCGAGCGGCATAAACTCTAACCAATTCGCCATATCCTCACCCGCCGCCCGAAACACCGCCTCATAAATCTCGGGCATGATGATGATGCTCGGACCAGGATCGAGCGCGTAACCCGCCTGCTCAATGCCCTGCGCCTTGCCGCCGACCACCGCCTGCTGCTCAATCACCAGCACCTCGAACCTGCGAAGCCGGGCATGAATTGCCGCGCTGAGGCCGCCCAACCCGGCCCCGATGACCACAACCTTATCGGCCAAGAAGCACTCCGGCGAGCGTGCGGACCCGCTGCCATTGGGTCAGGCGCGCGCGCCCGGTGAACACGTTGTAGTCGCGCCGCTCGATCTCGCCGAGGATGCCCGAATACAGCCGCCGAGCTAGCAACACCGGCCTTCGCGCGGCTCGCGGCAAGCCCATTATCTGCTCGTCCGCCTCCTCATAAAGCAGCCGCGTTCGCGCGATTTCGAACCGCATGAGGGCGGCAAACTCGGGGCTCATCGCGCCCACGCCAAGCGTGTTCGGCGACACGCCGAAACGCTCCAGGTCCTCGAGCGGCAGGTACACCCGCCCGCGCTCCCAATCTTCGGCGACGTCGCGCAGAAAGTTGGTCAGCTGCATCGCGTTTCCGAGCGCGCAGGCGCCGGCCACGCGGCTCGGCGTGAGCTCGACATCCATCGCGGCGCACATCATGAGGCCCACCGCGCTCGCGCTACCGCGCATGTAGCCCTCCAAATCGGCGAAGGTGGCGTAGCGCGTCACGCTCAAATCTTGCTCCATCGCGTCGAGAAACAGGTTGACTTCAGCCGGGCTTATGGCCGCCTCGTTCACCGTATCAATAAATGCCCGCATCACCGGATGGTCGGGACGCTGGCCGGCTTGGGCGCGCAGCCATTCCGCTCGCCACTCGGCAAGTTCGCTGGCGATGGCGAACGCGGGCTTCGATCCGGGGTTGTCCACAATCTCATCGGCCACCCGCACGAAGCCATAAATGGCGTGGGTGCGACGCCGAATGCGGGCGGGAAAACTTCGCGTCGCAAAATAGTAGCTTGTGCCGTGCAACCTGTGCAAAGCCTCGCATTCGGCGTAATCGGATTCGCTGGCGAAGCGGGTCATTTTCGGCTCCCAAACCGCTCGTTTACATCCTTCGTGCCCTCAATGAGCACCTGAAACTGACGTTCTTGCCGAGTCAGGTCAGCAAGAGCTTGCTGCGCGTGATCGAGGTCGCACCAAGGTTCCGGCTCGCCCACCGTTAGCCACGCTTCGGGCCGTTCGTGGATCGACATTTCGTACCGAATCGCGACCGGCACCAGCTGCACGTCCGGCACCTTTCGCGCGACCAAACTGAGCGCCTCGCCAAAGGTTCGCAGCGGCCCGGGCCGCTGCAATTCCATTTCGGGAAAGATGACCAGGCTCTTGCCGCCCGCCTGCATCAGGCGGATGGTTCGCTTGATCGTCGCGGCCCGCGCCGCCGTATCGCCCAGGGGATATCGCATGCCACCGATCTTCGCAAACAGCGGAAAGCTATCGAATTCCTGGATCCAATCCACGCATTCCAGGTTCAATTTCTGGATCAAATAGAACATCAGGTAGCCGTCCATCCAGCCGTGATGGTTGGCGTAGAGAATCGCGGGATGGCGCGGCGCGGTCGTAGGTGGCGACCAATAAACCGTGTGAAAACGGGCGCGAACCGACCGCCGGACCATGCCGCCGACGAGACGCCCGACCAGCCCTTGCTCCTGCGCCATCAGTCAATCACCCCGTTTTGCCGCATCGCCGCCTCGGCTAGTTCCGCCGAAATCAGCACCATCGGGAGGCCGTTGCCGGGCACGGTACTCGCGCCAACAAAGTAGTGATCGGGGTTCTGAGGCGACCAATTTTGGGGCCGCATAAAGGCGCTCTGACGCAGATCGTGGCTGATGCCGAACGCCGCGCCGCGCTCCAGGTTGAGCTCCGATTGCCACATGGCGGGCGTCTTTCGCTCAATGCCGCGAATTCGCGATCGGTCCAAGTTTAGCCGCTCAAAAGCATAGTTTTCTATTCGCTCGGTGGCCGCGGCGTCGAGCGGGTAGTCCAGGTTCGGACAAGGAATCAGCACCATAAGGTTGCTCATGCCAACGGGAGCGGCGGAAGCATCGGTTTTGCTGGAGACGCACGCGTAAAAAGCGGGTTCGCGAGGCTCGTCGAGCCTCGTGAAAATGCTCTCTAAGTTGCCGCGATAGTCCGGGCCGAAGAACACATTGTGGTGCTCGAGGCCGGGCAGATCGCCCTCAACGGCGCAGTACATCATGTGCGCCGAGCACGAGTAGCGCAGCTTGCGGCGAGGCGGCTGACCCTGCAATTGCCGCTGTGCGTAAGGCATATCGGCGTTAAAGACAACCGTATCAAACTTATATGTTTCTCCGCCCTTGAGGGCGACTTCCCGCCCGGCAACACCCGCGACCTCGGCCCCTAAACGCAGGTCCATTCCCCGCTGACACGCAAGGTCCGCGATGGTTTCGGCGAGCCGCGCCATGCCCCCTTCGGGATAGAAAATGCCCTCGCCGTACTCCATGTAAGCGAGCGTGGAATACACCCACGGCGCTTGAAAAGGCGACAGCCCCAGGTACATGGTCTGGAACGAAAACAGCATGCGGATTCGCGGATCGGTGAACAGGCGATCCACCCGACGCGCGAGGTTGCCGAGCATCCCATGTCGCACCACGGTTTGAAGCTGAGCCGGGCGCGAAAAGTCGCCGAGCCCACGATAGTTTTTGCGGACAAACTGGGGAATCGCAACGTCGTACAGCGCCTTCAGGTCGCGCAGAAACCCCGGGTAGGCGACGGCATCTTTTTCCCCCGCCAGGGCACGGATCCGCTCGGTCATCAGCGGCAGATTCGTCGTGCCGTCAATCGTGGTTCCATCGGCATAAAACACGCGGTAACTCGGGTCGCAAAGTTTGTGCGGAACCCGCGTCGCGAAGTCCTCGCCGACATCCGCAAAGAGCTTGCGGAAGGGGTCGAGCATCATCAGCAGGGTCGGGCCCGAATCGAAGCGACAACCGGCTACGGTCTGGGGGCGATTTCGGCCGCCGATCTCGGCGTTCTTCTCGAAAACGGTCACGCGGTGGCCGGCATGCGTAAGGCGCAGGGCAAGCGCCAAGCCGCCCATTCCCGCGCCCACAATTGCAATCTGCCGACCGCTCATTCCAACTCGGTTCTACGCAAGCGCGCCGCCCATGATGCAAGAAAAACGGTGTAAACGGCTAACACCAACCAAGCCCAATCGGGTTGTGCGAGAATCCCGGCGAGTGCCATGAGCAGGCAAAAGCCGCCTAAAACCCATGCCGGCGTGGGTTTGGGTTCGGCTCCCTTTGTCGCGAGCAGGGCCAGCCAGCCCACCGCCCACCAGCCGAAAAAATTAAGGACCGGAGCGCCGAAGAGCGGGCCGGGCGGCGTCCACTTCCAATAGCCAAACACCTCGGTCATGGCGTGTTCCATCGGCAGGTCAATCAGAGCGGCGATGAGCCCGCCGAGCCACGCTCGTCCGCCCGCGAGCGACCCGGCCGCACCGACGATCATGGCCCAAGCAAACGGCAGAATCAGAGGAAACCGGTGGCTCTCGCCGAGCGGAATCGTCGGCCACCATTGATCGGTATAAGTATAAGTTCCGAACGGATATCCGGTATACAAACCCACCAACTCGCTAAGTCCACCGATGACCAAAATCGGCCAGAGATAGCGCGCACGTCCGTACGCGCGGCCCACCGCCAGCACGCCAAACACGATGACCAGGAGGCTGCTGAGGGGCGCGATCGGGCCGGGGTCGAGTCCGGTGACGCGGCTCAAGATGAGCCCGCCGATGGAGAACGCGATGAGCCCCAGGTACCATTTTAGGGTTCGGTTCGACCGGTCAACCACGCCTCCCAATTTACCTTTCATGGTCGCCTCGCTCCTCATTCTCTACGGCTTTTTGCTGGTCGTGCGCGTGGGGAATGCGCTCCTGATGCCGCGACTGAACAGAGGTGGAGCGGGCGCGAAGTTGGTGTTTTGCGTGCCTTGCCGCAACGAGGCGCACAACCTTCCGGAATGCCTTGCGCACCTCGGTCCGCACGTTTTGGTGTTCGACGACGAAAGCACCGACGGCACTGCCGACGTTGCCCGGGCATTGGGTGTCCAAGTGATTTCGCCCCACGAGGCACTTCCCCAGGGTTGGACCGGCAAGAACCGTGCATGCCACGAGCTTGCTCTGGCCGCGCTAGAAACCGATGCCGAGTGGGTGGTGTTTTTGGACGCCGACACGGTGGCCGGCCCCGACTTCGCCGAACGCTTGTCGGCCACCCTTGGAGCAGCGAAGGAAACCGTCGCGACCGGGTTCTTACGCATGCGTCCGGGGGCGGGGTGGGAGCCGGTGTACCTGGCGTGGGTGTTTTGGATCGTGCTGGCCAGCAACCCATTCTTTCTCGTCCACCTCACCCGGCGCGGCCACAACGGATTCCTCAATGGCCAATTTGTGGCGTGGCGACGCGAGATGCTGACCGAACACCGACCCTACGAGCAGGTGCGCGGCGAGATTCTGGAGGACGTGATTCTCGGGCGGTGGCTCGCCCGGCAGCGCATCCCGGTGCTGTGCCTCAATGTCGCATCAAGTTTATCGGTGCAAATGTATACAAATCTCAGCGATGCCGTTCCGGGCATGCTCAAGAACAGTCACGCCATCGCGGGGCGCGGGAGCCTGTTGCTTGCCCTGTTCATGCTGTTTGTCGCGTGGGCGTGGGTCGTCGATTGGCGTGTCGCGCTGGTCGCGTTCGCCGCATTAATCGGCTGGCCGAGCCGCGATCAAGGCCCCGTCGCGGCGCGCTTGCTCATGCCGCTCAGCCTCACCGCGGGGGCCATTACGATCCTACTTTCGCGCCGCCTAAAGCGACAGGGACGTTTAACTTGGAAGGGTCGAACTTACTCTTAGCCGCCTCAAACTTGGCCAAAGTGATCGCCTTTTCGTGGGCGTGGTCCAACATGGGCGCGGGGTAGCCAAAGAGCATCTGCGAGCGCTCGGGGTTGTGAATGTCGGCGGTCGCTACGTGCTCCAATTCGGGAATCCAGCGCCGAATGTAGACGGCGTCGGGATCGAACTTCACCTGCTGGAGCCACGGGTTGAAAATGCGGAAGTAGGGTTGCGCGTCGCAGCCGGTGGAGGCCGCCCACTGCCAGCTGCCGTTGTTCACACACGGGTCGTAATCCGTGAGCAGGGTCGCGAAATGCCGCTCGCCTTCGCGCCAATGGATATGGCAATCTTTCGTTAGAAAACTTGCAACAATCATGCGCGTGCGATTGTGCATAAAGCCGGTGGCGGCCAGTTCGCGCATGCCCGCGTCCACAATGGGAAATCCGGTGCGACCCTCGCGCCAAAACTCGAACCACTCGGGATTATCGTCCCATTCCACGCCATCGAACATCGGGTTGAAGTTCCCCTCGAACACGTGCGGAAAGTGGAACCCGATGCAGGTCATAAAGTCGCGCCAGTAGAACTCGGTGATTAGGCGATTGCTCGGCGGCAGTTGTTCGCGCGCCGCCCAATAGCTCTCGCGAATCGAGACCGTCCCAAACTTGTGATGCGGACTCAGGCGGCTGGTGCCCTCAATCGCGGGCACGTCGCGGGTTTCGTTGTATTCGGTGAGCCGACCCAAGCCAGCCAAAATTTCAAGGCCGGCGCGTCGCCCCGGCTTGTCGAGCGGCGTCACGCCCGGCGTGGCCATGAGTTCCACCACCTTCTCAATCCCAAAGGCGCCTTCGACCGAGAAGAGGTTTTGGTTCACCAGCGGATGCGGCCGAGGCGGCTCCGAGAGCGAATTCTTCTTGTAGAACGGGGTGAACACGGTGTACGGCAAGCCATCCGGCTTCACCGAAGTCTCCGGCACGGTCAGCAGCGCGTCGTCCACCACGTCAAATTCGGCGTCGCGAGCCCGCGCAAACGGCGTGTAATCACGGTTCACCACCACCCGCTCTGCCCCCACCAACTGGGCAAGCCGCGGAATCTCCGCTTCGCCGACCCCGACTAAAACGTGCAACTTAGAGCCAACTTTCTTTAACGATTCATCCAGCTCAACCAGTGATTCCCGCAGGAACGCAAGCCCGAAGACGCTTCGGTAAGCGTGCGGCTCTACCTGTCGCGGATCGATGCAGAACACGGGGATCACCCGGTCATGCTCGGTCAGGGCGTGGTTCAGCCCCGTATTGTCCTCCAAGCGGAGGTCGCGCCGAAACACAAAAAGGGCCGTGGACATACACCCCTACTACGAGGGACGACCCGTCCACGGCCCAACTTTTTAGCGCTTACGAATCTTCGTAATTTCGATCATCAGGTCGAGTTTGGCCAGCAGGCTTGCATCGGCTTCGCACTCAATCGCCTTGTCGGCGGCGATCACCTTCAGGTTCTTCACGCCGAGATCGCGCAGTCGCTTTTGGAAGCCTTCGCTCAGGTCAGTCACCGTCAATCGTAGCTTCACTAGGCCGGTCGCTTTCTCCAGCTTGTCATCCATTTTTCGCTCGGGAGCGGCCTCGGCGGCCACGGTTCCTGGCGTCCCCACGGCCTTGGTCGCCGGCATCGCGCCGCCGAGGCCACCTCCTCCATATCCACCTACAGCGGATCCGCGCGGGAGACCAGCCTTCTGGAGTAACGGGCCCGAGCTCTGGTCCTTAAGCATATCCATGCCCGCCGGTGCGTTCACCGGCACGGGCACCGTAATCATGCGCCCATCGGCTTGGCAAACCTTATCCACGGCCACAAAGCTGGTGTACTCGGTCATGATGCGGTAGCTCAAACCCAGGTTCGTGATTGATTCTTCAATCGCTTTGGTGTTGATTTCCTTGCTCATCACCTGCGCCATATACTGCTTGCGCGTGAGGTCATCCACCGCGCTGCGCGCCCACAGGGTCGGCACGGCGGCATCGCCATTCCCTTGCGAAAGCTCGAACATGTAGTCCTGCGCCCACGGTTTGCCGGCAACATCGCCGGTCACGCGAACCTGCACCGGACCCGCCTTTTTGTACTTGCCAAAAATGATGATCGGACGCTGGCCAAAGAGGTCGGGCAGCAGCGCGGGTGAGGTCGAATTGATCTCCACATCGCCCGAGAACGAGGCACCCACGTTCACCAGCGTCGGAGTTTCCGTGCGGCTGACAAAGCGCGCCACCGCCTGGTCCACGTTGCTTTGCGAGTTGACATACTCCACGTCGCCACGACCTTCCACGGTCATCGCTTCCAGCAGCGCGCGATTCACGGAGTTGCCGATGCCGAAGTTGAACATCCGCGCGGTCTTGCGGTTTTCGACAATCGCGGCGAGCACGTCTTGCTCATTACCCACCAATCCATCGGTATTGAACAAAACCACTTTCAGACGGTTGCCAATCGGCGCGTCGTGCAGCGCGGCGACCACGCCTTCGCGGACAAAGGTACCGCCGTTGGCGTTCATGTTTCGGACAAAGGCGCGCGCCGCGGCCAAATTCTCCTCGGTGGGCGGCACTGATATCGGGAACAACCGCTTGATTTCGGTATTGAATCCGAACACGTTGAAGGTGTCCCCCGGGCGGAGGCGATCCAGCATCTTGAGGGTGAGCTCCTTCGATTTTTCGATGGCAAAGCCCGATTGACTGCCGCTCTGATCCATCACAAACATCATGTCGCGCGGGCTAATTTGGTTCGCCTTTGGTGCCTTCGGCGGCAAGAGCATAAAGCAGAAGTGGCCGCCGCGCTGGGCATCCCAGCTGGTCACCATGGCCGGCTTAATCGCCTCGCCAGCGACCGTGTAGCGCACGACCAAGTCGCGATTCGGAATCTCCTTGGGATTCTTCAGTTGGAAGTAGCCGGACTCGCCGCGCACGTTGGTCGAGAGCTGGTGCGTCTCGCTGCTCAGCTTGCTGATCGGCGTGCCGGCGTTGATATTGAACGCGATATCGAGGCTGGTGTCGAGCGGAATTAGGCTGTAGCTCGGGTTTTGCACCGGCGCATGGTCGGCCCGATTGAAGCGCGGAGCGACCACCAGCGGGAAGTTGATTTCGAACTGACCATCCTCAAAGCGCAGCATGTTCACATAGCTGATTTCGACTTTCACGGTCGCGCCCGCCGGAATGTTGGCGACGCTTTGAACAAACAGATTCGGGCGATTTTGGTCGAGCAGGGCCGCGGCTTGATTATTGGCCCTGGCGTTTTCGTAAATCTTGCGGGCGTCCTCGCGGCGCTTGATCTCGCCCTCGATCACGCGGTCGCCGATGCGAAAGACCATGCGATCCACGGCGGCGTTTTCGGGCAACGGGAACGTGTAAATCGCCTCCATTTTGCTGGCGGTCGTGTTGACAAAGGTTTGTTCCAGGGCGACTCGGGCAGCCGGGCCGTACACTGTGCCCCGCACTTTCGTGGCCTTGAGCGGGCAAAGCACACCGGGTTTGCCGGCGACTTCGAGCGAGCCCCCGATTTGCGCCTGCGGCATGGCCGCGGCTTGAGAGGCAATGACAAGACTTGTTAACGAAGCAAGCATGTCTTGGGGACGCGCCACGCCGCCAAGGGTTACAGTTAAGGATTTCTCATCTGAACCTACTTGAACCTAGAAAAAAGTTAGTTGCTGATAGCGACTTGCTTACTCGCGATCATCTCTTCGCGAATAATGTTCGAGCCAAAGGGGTTCCACAAAGAGCAACGCAAAAAAGCCTCCCGATTGCTCGGGAGGCTCGCAGTGCCGCGATTGAGGCGAACTACTTTCCGCCGTCGCCGGAGTCGCCACCGGGACGCATATCGCCCGGCGCGCTTTGAATCTCCGTGGATTGCACGGTTCCCTTGAGGTCCTTCTCTTTTTCTTCCCCGCCGCCGCCGGAACAGCCGGTGAGGAGCGAGAAGGCGAGAGCAAGAACAGCGAGCGAGAGAAGTTTCTTCATGGGGTGCAAACGTTCGGGGTCGTGTCGGCGGATCCGGCCAAGTATGTGGCGTTTTCTGCGGTGTTGAAGTCGTAGTCCGGTCGGAACATGTACGGATAGCATCCGTTGGCATCGAACCAGCGGCTACACGGAATGAGGTTCACGCCGTAGTTGGGGAACGGATCGCGACGCGGATCGGCGCGCTGCGCCGTGTTCACCCGACCGTTACCCGAGACCTTGCGGAACTTCGCGCTCGTGTCGGCCATCGCCATCAGGACGCCTTGGCCGAACGAGTTCATGCCCTTGCGCGATGTGTTGGTGGTGTAAGCACCCGAACCCGCCGTGCAGCCCGTGCTCGTGCCCGCGTAAACGCAAGGCTGAGTCGTGTCGTTGCAGGCCAGCCAGGGCGAAGCATAACCGTAGCCGTAAAGCGAGCGCTTGCCGTGACCATGCCAGTACACGGGCAGATCGCTGGGCGCGGCCACCGAAGTGCCGTTATAGCCGTTGAGCAAGCCATTGTAGGTGTAGGTGATGCTGGGCAATCCGGTGGGTTGAGCCGTGGCCGGACCAAACGATGCCGTCGTCGCGAGGCTTGAACCATCAGGACATTGGAGCATCGAAATGTTCTTCATGTAGCCCTGGATGCTGTTGAACACAAAAATTTCGGCAGCGGCCTTCTTCCAGGCCGGTTCAGCCGCGCTCAGTTGGGAAGCGGGCACCGGGATGAAGCGGTTCCAGTTGTACCCACCAGCGGGGTCGTAGCTGTAGAAAGCCAGCGGGTAGCTGTCATCGTTGTCATTCACATAAATTTGGGTCGCGGTGCCAATTTGCTTGATATTGCTCAGCGACTGGGTCTTTTTGGCCGCGACCTTTGCCTGGGTGAATACCGGGAAAAGGATGGCGGCGAGAATGGCGATGATGGCAATAACGACCAGCAACTCGATGAGAGTAAATGCGCGGCGAATATTCATGTTCCTTGCCTCAAATGAACCGAGGTTAAACCCCGGTTAAAAAACTATACATGAAAACTACCGATTTGGGTGGTGCGTGGCGGCCAACTTTTCCAAATGGTCAACAATGGCGGGGTAGATCGTGCTCGCCCGAAAGCTCTGATTAAACGTCTCGCCCGAGCTCACTTTCATCTGAGCGAGGGCACCCGGGTTCTGAAGCATGCGATCGATGGCGGCGGCCAACGCGTCCGGGTCGGAGGCGGGATAGACGACTCCTGAGCCGGTTCGCGTGAGAATCTCGCCGATTTCGCCATCCACTCCGCTGAGCACGGCGAGGCGTCCGGCCAAATACTCGGGGATCTTGTTGGGGATGTTATGCAGGAAGTTTTCGGTCGGCCGATACGGCGCAATCCCCAAGTGACAGCGCTCCATGAGGACGGCGATTTCAGCCGCGTTGCGCCATCCGGCAAAGACGATGCGCGGGTCCCCTGCCGCGAGAGCCTGTAGCTCGGGCCGCGATTCGCCTTCGCCGCACACCACGAGTTTGCCGCTGAGCTTGGACTGCTGGACGCCGCGGATCATGGCCGTGAGATCGAAGGGGCGGTTGCTAACGGTGCCCACGAAGCAGGCGTTCATCCGTCCGGGCAGCACGTCGAGTTTGTCCCAGTAGGCGTTCGCTTCAAGGCGAGTAGACAGCGAAATCTCGGGCTGTGGATAGCCGAAATAGAACGGGCGATCCCACTGATTGCGGGCTCGGTTCGCGTAGCCGAGGCCCCACTTGACAAAGCCTTCGGAGTTGCCGCTCACCGCTGTAGCTCCGGCAAACGCCTCGCGGGTGTCGCGCCATTGCTTGGCCAGCAACAGCCTCACCGCCGGAGAAAACGCCGGCGGCAGCACCGTGAGAAAATGGTCCGGCCACCGGTCCATCGCATCGAGCACAATCGGCACGCCCCACTCCCGAGCCAGTTGGACGGCGGGAAGCGCAAGCTCGACGATGGGCACGGCGCACCAAATCACGTCGGGACGGGCGCGCTGCGGGGCGAACTGTCGGAACTTCTGCCCCAAAATCTTGTGATCGCGATACCGCCGCAGGCTCACGTTTTTGGCGTAGCCGCATCCGCGGAGGCACTCGATTTCGTAGCCGGGGCGAAACTCGATCACCTCGTCCGTGGCGTAGCGAAAGCATTTGCGGTAGTGGTCGAATCCGGAGGTCCACCAGCGCACGTTGTGGCCGCGCTCGTTGGCGTGTTGAGCGAGGAGTCCGCATCGAAAGAGTCGCACGTCCACGTCGTCCATGGGCAGCGGCTCCCCGATTTGGAGGATCCAGATGTTTAGAGGGCTATTCAATACTCGATCCACCACGCCGAGAAATGAGACGCTTCTGGCAATTACGGGTTATAACATACTTATGCGATGCTTCATTGCTGGCGTATTGATCGCTAGTCTGCCAACCCTTCTGTACGCACAAACCATTCAAGAATTCTCCCTACCAACTGGTCAATATGCGTTTGGCAGCTCCGCGGATCACAGCCGCTGGCTAATCAAGGGTCGTTCGCCGGGCGGTGCTATCATCGACTCCTCCGGTTATCACGAGCTCAATATGCCCGACGGCGCCGGTGCGTTTGAACCCTTTGCCTTGGCGGCCAGCGGTGACTTTATCGTCGGCTCAGGCGCCTTCGATGTGGATTCTTACCAAGTTGATCGTCCGATTCGGTGGACTTCATCCGGCGTCGCGCAAACTTTGTCAACGGACTTTGCGCTGGCGCGGGCAATCGGCGTCAGCGACGACGGCCAAACCGTGTTGATCGGCTCGCCCGATAACTCAGGTAGCACGCTCGTTCGGAACGGCGTCGCAGTCGGGTTGCTTGGGAACGGTATCAGCCTCAGCCGCGATGGATTGACCTATTCGTCTCGCCGCGACACCGGTACAGTCGAAGAATTCGGCCTGACCACAGGCTCGGTGTATGAGCAGTTTGCCCATTTGCGGCCCCTTGGCGGAGCCGTCTCAGGCGACGGTCTTTCGGCCTTTGCTCAGCGTGCCGACGGCACGACCGTGCGCTTGCGCCGAACTTCGGGCTCCACAACATGGGTCGAAACTCCGCTCGGCGTTCCGCTCGGAGAGGCCGCCGCAAGTCCGGCAATGGTGAATCTCGATGGCGGCTTGATCGCGAGCCAGAACGGAATCTGGCGTGACTCGACTGGCTGGCAATCCGTCGCCTCGCTGGTTGGCTCGCCGTACACTGGTGCCCAAATCACCAGCGTACATGGCGACGGCGGCGGGTTCTTCTTTGAAGCCAATGGAGAGCGCGACTACGAATATCGGTTCGCCGCGGTGCCTGAGCCTAGTTCGCTGGCCGCGGTGGGACTGCTGTTCGCGCTCAGTCGGCTGCGCCGACGTCGGTAGTGCGGCGGGTATCTTGAATCTGATGCCCCCCGCAACTTCGACGCCCGGATGGTTTGGAAATTACGGCGGCCAATACGTGCCCGAGACGCTCGTACCCGCGCTCGATGAACTCGCGGAACTCTTTCATCGAAGCTGGGCGGAACCGGCATTTCGCGCCGAGTTTCACGAGATCCTCCGCTCGTTTGTCGGGCGACCGACACCGATTACCAAACTCAGCCGACTTGGCGAAGTAATCGGCGCGGAAGTCTGGGCGAAGCGCGAGGACCTGAATCACACTGGCGCGCACAAGATTAACAACGCCATCGGCCAGGTGTTGCTGGCTCGCCGCATGGGCAAGACGCGCATCATCGCCGAGACCGGGGCCGGCCAACACGGGGTCGCCACCGCGACGGTTTGCGCGCTCTACGGCATGCCGTGCGTGGTTTATATGGGTCGCGAGGACACCGAGCGCCAGGCACTGAATGTCTTTAGAATGCGGCTTCTCGGGGCGGAGGTGCGGCCCGTGGACAGCGGCACCAAGACGCTCAAGGACGCGCTGAACGAGGCCATGCGCGACTGGGTCACCAACATCGCCGACACGCATTACATCATCGGCACTGCCGCCGGGCCCTACCCGTATCCCGAAATGGTGCGCGAGTTTCAGCGCGTCATCGGCGACGAAGCCCGCGAGCAGATGCTGGCAGAAGCCGGTGCCTTGCCTGACCGCATCGTTGCCTGCGTCGGCGGCGGATCAAACGCGATCGGCTTTTTCCATGCGTTTTTAGACGACCCGGTGGAGATTGTGGGTGTGGAAGCCGGTGGCCTCGGCCTCAGCGGAACCCAACACGCCGCACCGCTTACTTGCGGGTCGCCGGGCGTGCTGCATGGCAGCCGCAGCTACATGATGCAAGATGCCGATGGGCAAGTGATGCCCACGCATTCGGTGTCGGCGGGGCTGGACTACCCCGGCGTGGGCGCCGAGCACGCGATGCTGAAAGACACCGGTCGGGTGCGATATCTGGCCGCCACTGATGACGAAGCGTTGCACGCCTTCCGCGAGCTTTCGCGGTTGGAGGGGCTGATTCCGGCCTTCGAAAGCGCACACGCCTTCGCGCCGCTCTTCGACAAGAGTTTTGTGCGGCCCGGCGAGCGCCTGCTGATTAACCTCAGCGGACGCGGCGACAAGGATATGGCGCGCGCGGTGGAACTCTTCCCCGAACTCGGCTAGCCGACTCGCACTTCGCTCGGCAAAAAGCCAATGTAGTCGCGGAACGAGTCGCGCATGGCCTGCGTGGAGCCAAATCCGGACGACAGCGCGACCTGGTCGATCTGCTCGTCTTGGTCGGCGAGAATCTTTTTCAGCGCCATTTCGGTGCGACACCGATCCACGAAGTCCGGGAAGCCGTAACCCGCCAATTGCCGGAACGTACGGCTGAGGTGGAACGGCGAATAGCTCACAAGCTTCGAGGCTTCCTTGAGGCTCCAGGCTTGGTTAGGCTCGGCCCGAACCGAATCGGTGAGGCGTTGGAGCGGGGCCGGCAGGGGCACCCGAATACGCGACAGTGCGATGCTGGCCACTCGCTGCGGCGAGTTCACCAGCGCCAGCGCCCAGCCAAACGACCGATACGGCGAGATCGCCGGCTCCAGGAGTTCGGCGAGAATGACTTCGTCGAGCATGTTGGTCGGGTCGAAGTAAATGGACGCCGACTTGATTTCGTGGCGCGAGCAGTTGAGTTGGCTCGTCAGTTCGGGATCAAGCGCCAGCAACGAGAGCTGAATCGGGCCGCGCGAGAACGTCACGCGAAACTGGGTATCTCCCGCCACCTTAATCACGGAACCCGGCGCGAGCAATAGTCGCTTGTGCGGAATCAGCACGTGGCCCTGATGAACCACGGCAAAGTGGCACCGATCCTCGGCCGTATGGAACGTCACGTCGAGCGGTTTTTTCCGCTCGCCTTCATAACGGAAGGTGCCGATCGGACCCTCGGCCGGACCCGCCATCAGAGCAAGTTCGCCGTCGCCATTGTGCCGCTCGGAATGCAGGGTCAACCCGGTTCCAATGCGGAGCTCCACGGATTTCATGACCTGTCTCCGGTGTAAGGAACGCACAATCCCAGCGGAATGGGGTACCTAAGGGTGGTGGATAGAAGCTTCAATGTAGCCATAGTCGGTGCAACAGGCGCCGTCGGTCGAGAGCTGGTTCGACTATTAGAGGACCGGAACTTCCCGGTCGCCAATCTGACGTTACTTGCGAGTGCACGCTCTGTGGGCGAGCCGATTCCTTTCCGCGGAGAAGACCTCCGCGTACAACTTACCGAAGCTTCCGCATTCCGCAACCAAGATTTTGTGTTCTTTAGTGCAGGTGCGAGCCGAAGCCGTGAGTTCATTCCCCACGCCATCCAAGAGCAAGCATATGTAATCGACAATTCCAGTGCGTTTC
Organism: Chthonomonas sp.; assembly: GCA_016788425.1. Taxonomy (NCBI): domain Bacteria; kingdom Bacillati; phylum Armatimonadota; class Chthonomonadia; order Chthonomonadales; family Chthonomonadaceae; genus Chthonomonas; species Chthonomonas sp. The sequence goes on along the minus strand of JAEURQ010000004.1, from coordinate 376,238 downwards.
GCATGCAGTCTGACGTCCCCCTAGTCGTGCCTGAAGTGAATGGTCACCTCCTCACAACGTCCACGCATTTGATCGCGAACCCTAACTGTACCGCCGCCCTTCTGCTCATGACCCTTGCGCCATTGCGCAAACTGGGGCAACTTTCCCGGGTTATTGTGAGCACTTACCAAAGCGCCAGCGGCGCCGGTGCGCAAGCAATGGAAGAACTTCGCTCGCAAACCCGCTGTTTCTTAGACGGCGAGCCCGTTGTGCCGAATATTCTTCCGCATCCTTACGCCTTTAACTTATTTAGCCACAATACGCCGATCGGCGATGACGGCGCGAACGAAGAAGAAGCGAAGGTTGTGGAAGAAACGCGCAAAATCTTGGACGATTCTAGGCTGCCCATGAACGTCACCTGCGTGCGGGTGCCGGTGCTCCGCGCGCACAGCGAATCCGTGACGGTAGAGTTCGCCGGCGAGCGGCCTTCACTAGAAGCCGTCCGCGAGGCGTGGGCGGCGATGCCCGGCGTGCAGATTGTGGATGACCGCGCGGCCAACCTCTTCCCGATGCCGATTTCGGCGAGCGGCGGCGATGACGTCTTGGTCGGGCGGTTACGCAACGACCCGAGCCACGAGAATGCGATCAGCTACTTCCTGGCCGGCGACCAGCTCCTCAAGGGCGCGGCGCTCAACGCCGTGCAGATTGCGGAATCGCTCGCGGCATTGCGATAAAGGTCGCAACTTTTGCCCGGTGAAGCCTCAAGAATCTCCGCCTAGCTGACAATAATTTGCCTGGGGATTCCTTTGGCAACATCCGTTAGTTACGCAAAATTTCGAGGGCTACGCGCGCGAGTGACCGTGGTCGAGACTCTGGTTAACTACACCGGCTGGGTGACGGACCTGACGTCGGCGAATATTTTGCTGGCCCTTGACATTCTGCCCGAGCCACCAGTGGGCACCAAGGTGCTCATCGAGATCGCCGCGAGCGGCTCGCACCTGCTCATCCAAGGGTCGGTCGCCGGCACCTTGCCGGGCGCTCTGGTGTGCGACGTCGTGACCTTGCGCTCCATGGATTCCGACGAAGCGCCGCGCCTTAAGGTGGATCACATGACCTATGAGCTTGTCGATGGCGACACGATTCTGCACGGGATGGTCAACGATATCTCGGAATCTGGCCTCGGCATCATCGCTTCCAGCAAGTTGGAGCGAGACAAATCCTACGAAATCCGGGTGGCGACGCCGCTCGGCGAAACCGTCGGCCAGTTCACCGTGCGGCATTTGGGCAGCAGCGTGAGCCACTACGAATCGCGCATCGGCGGTCGATTCGTCGTGGAAGACCGCGTGGACCAAGCGCGCTGGCGCACGCTCATCCAGCAAAAGCTTGCCGCCTAACCCAGATTTCCGCTGGCAAACGCCTCCAGGCGGATATTGTCGAATTGAAACCGTGGGATTTCGCCGGGGCCGAAGTTCATTTCGATCAGCGGGCGAATCACCTGCTCCGTCATCACCTCGTCGGCCAGCGTCTCGCGCACGGCATTGACCTGCAACAGCAGCACCTGAAGGTGAACCTTGCCCAAGGCGAGCGAGCCCACTCGCCGACCCTCGTCGGTGGTGAGCGTCTGCCCCAAAATGGCGCGCGCCATCTCGCGGTTGTGAAAGTCAATCGCCTCCATAAAGCCGCGACTCGCCTCCGGTGCGGCGGCCACCGATTCCACCTCGACCTCGCGCGGAAATACGATCGCGGTGGCATCGGCAAGCTGGTTCAGCGCGCCCAGCAGCTTGCTTTGCTCCTCCGGCGGAAGACCGCGCTCGAACTTGCCGAGCATCGTCGGCGAAGCGTACCGCTCAAGGTGGATTCGCCACGCTTGCAACAGCGTGTTCTTCGCCTGGAAGTGGCGGTAAGCCGCGTCCAGGTCGCTGCGCCCTTTCAAGCGCGACGTTCCCGCGTGGTGGCGATAGACGATGAACTTGCGCGGGTCGAGGTGGTGCTCCGGTTCGCCCGGGCGCTGCATGGTCAACGCCTCCACCCGGCCAAACTCGTCGGGTCTCAGGCCAAGGTTAGCGACATCCTTGGCTCGGGTGGCGGCGAGCCAAACCTGGCCGCCTTCGGCCCGATACACCTGCTCCTGCACCGACCAACCGCGCCCAAAGGCGTCCATGGCTTGGGTGAGGATGGTGCGCGGCGAGCCCTCCATCTGCGCAAACACGCGCTCGATAAACGCCACGCGCCGCGCGTCTTGGCCGGTGATCCGCCAATCCGAGGCGAGTACGGCCAGGCGCTTGATGGCCAGCGCGGAGTGCACCATGCCGTCGCTCATCATGGCGGTGTACGTGTGGTCGGGCAAGCTCCCGGCGACCGGGCCGGGGACCTGCCATTGCCGCTGCTCGGCGGCAGTGAGGCTCGGCGCGACCTCGCGAGTCGGGCGCGAACGACGATTAAACAACTTGAACATAGGCAAGATCAATCGCCCGCTTGCGCGACCAGCGTCAACTGGCCCGCGAAAAATGCTGCCGGATTCGACGCGAGAATCGTCGTACATCGCCGACCAAAACCTGCAATCCGCTGGCCTTGGGCGCGACGTGCAGGGTCAAAGCGAGCGCCATCACGAGGTCATCGTGAAAGCCGTCCGTGCCCTCCATACGGCCCTGTCGCCACGAGAAATGTTGCAGTTCGCGCAGCAAATCCTGACTCGGGAGCAGCTTGAGAGTCTGCCGTTCGAACGCTACCCGCAGGTCGTTGATCAGAGCGAGCTTGCTAGCGGCGGTAAATACCACCGGGCGGACCATCACCTCGGGGAGCGCCTCGCGAAGTTGCTCGGTCACCGCGTCGCCGACGCCGGTCGAGTCGCAGCCGACAAGCCGCGCATCGGTGCGGCGCGCGAGGTCGGCGACTTTCGCCACTTGCACTGCCCACGGCTCGCGGAACAGCCGCTCCTCGTGCACAATTTCGAGGCAGCCGCCCACCGACTGGCCGACGACAATCGCGGTGTAGTCGCGGTACCGAGCCCAATCCACGCCGAGCACCACCTGCCCGCGCCCCCACGCGAGGTCGCCTTGCACGCACGGCTCAACGATGTCGCTCGGGAACACGGCTCCCGCGCAGTCCAAGAACTCCGCTTCAAACTCCACTCGGTAGGCGGCCTCGGGCATGAGCAATCGTTGCGCGGCGAGAAAGCTGGCCGAGACCAACGGGTTCTCGGCGCTCGGCGCCCGCCGCGACCAGGTTCCGCCTTCGCCGCGTTGGCCCCGCTCGAACTCCCGCCAAAAGTGATTTTGCCCGTTCGGGCTGGAAATCAAAGCCAGTTCGCCGTCGGTGGTCGCGAGCATCGGCGTGAGGATTTCGGGCACCAGATTCGAGGGCACAAACGCCGCCTCGTCCACGACAATGCGGGTGGCTTCGCGGCCCCGCAAGCGATGGATGTGGTGGCAACTGCGGGCCGCCAGCTCATGCCCGTTGAACGTCAACTGCGGATATGGCGTGCGCTTGACTACAAGCTTCCCTTCCACCCGTCCGGACTCCAGCAAGCGATCCAGCAGAGTCTCCACGCGATCAAAGACCAAGCGCGCCTGATCGAGCGTCGGCGCGACGGTGAGTAGCTTTTGCGGGCGGCCCGGCTGCACGAGTCCGGCCAGTAGCCACACCGCGGCGGCATCGGTTTTGCCCCAACGCCGGCCGCAAGCCAGCACATGGCGCGGACTGGCCGCCGCCAAAAACTCGCGCTGACCAGGATGCGGCGACCAGGTGCCCTCCAACAAATCCAGAACAAATTGCATGCAGAATCGGGGCCCGCATCCGCCGCCCGGTAAACCGACATAATGGCCTTATGAGCAATCGCATTTCGTTCCATGGCGCGGCCCGCACGGTGACCGGCTCCAAGCATCTGATCGAATCGAATGGGCGCAAAGTGCTGGTGGATTGCGGGCTTTTCCAGGGCTCGCGCGAACTCTCCGATCGCAACTGGGACCCGTGGCCGTTCAATCCGCATGAGATTGACGCGCTGGTGCTCACGCACGCGCACGGCGACCACCTCGCGATGATTCCGCGCCTGGTGCGCGACGGCTTCACCGGTCCGATCTACGCCACCGCCGCCACCATCGGCATCGCCAAGTTCTCGCTGCCCGACTCGGCGCGAATTCAGGAAGAAGACGCGCGCTACCACGCGAAGCACGGCACCTCGCGCCACGCCGACCCGCGCCCGCTCTACACCGAGGAAGATGCCAAAGCCGCCTTGCGTTTGTTCCGCCCGATTCCTTACGGTGAAACCACGAGCCTGCCCGGCAAGATGAGTTTTGAGTTCCGTGTGGCTGGCCACATCTTCGGTTCGGCGTTCGCTCACATCACCTTTAGCGATGGCACCACCTTGCTCATGGGCGGCGACCTCGGCCCCTACGATGCGCCCCTGATTCGCGACCCGGACACGATCGAAGAGACCGACTACCTGGTGCTCGAAAGTACTTACGGCGACCGCGTCCATCCCGAGGAAGATACCGAAGCGGTGCTTGAGGAAATCTTCCAAAACGCCTACTCGAACAGCCAAACCGTCATCATTCCGAGTTTCGCGATTGGCCGCACGCAGGAGCTTTTGTACTACATCTCGCGCTTGCAAGTGAAGGGCACGATGCCGCGCATTCCGATCTTTTTGGACAGCCCGATGGCGGTCACCGCGACGCAACTTTACGACCGCAGCGTCGAAGAATACGACGACGAGATGAAGGCGATGGTGGAGGCCGGCGATCATCCGCTCGAACCGGACTACCTGACCTTTGTGCGCGACGCAAACCAGAGCAAGGAGCTCAATTCGCGGCGCGGCCCCATGATCATCATCGCCGGTAGCGGCATGGCCAACGGCGGCCGTGTGGTGCACCACCTGAAGCACCGCCTCCCTCATCAGGACACGCTGGTGCTGTTCGTCGGTTACCAAGGCTCGGGCACGCTCGGGCGACAGATTCTCGACGGCGCCACCGAGGTGGAGATTCACCGCGTGCCGGTGGAGGTGCGCGCCGAAATCAAGCGCATTACTTCCCTTTCGGCGCACGCCGACCAGGACGACATCATGCGCTGGCTGGGTGGGTTCACCAAGCCGCCCAAGCACACGTTTATCGTTCACGGCGAGCCGCAAGCGCAGGATGTCTTGGCGGCGAAGCTGAGGGCCGAACTTGGCTGGGAAGTCTCGATTCCCGAACAAGGCGACTCGGCGACGCTCAACTAAGCAAAAAATCCCCCGCGCCAATTGGCCGGGGGATTTTCAAAAGGATTACCGAGTCTCGGGAGGTCCGTTGCCGGGATCACCGGCAGGGGCCCCGCCTTCGGCGTTGCGCCCGCCGCCTGCACCCATATCCAGGGTTCCGACGACTTGCTCCTTGTCGGCGGAGGCGGTTTTCGCCGCGTAGCCGATGGCAAAAGCAATCGCCACCACGATGACCGCGATGAGCGCACCGAGCTTCAGCTTGTCCTTTTGCTCGTTCACTGTTGCATTTCTCCCGAGTAGTGGAAGAGGTTAAGGCGCTTATCTGTGTAAGCCTGGTTCGGGTTTGCCGTTGCGCTGAAGCAACCACTGGTCGCCACGGTGCTCGAAGCGCGGCACCACATTTTATCCATGGTGCGCGAGCGGGGCATGGACTTGACGTGACCGTCGGCGAATCCCCACACGGTTTGCTCACCGTACTGACCGATCGACATGCGACCAGCAAGCGGCGCCGACGAACACCACGTGAACTGCAGTGTCTGCGGGAAGGCCGGCAGGCTCAGCACGTTTTCGGTGTAGTAGCGGTAGTACGAATAGCCATTTTCGTAGCTGGCCGTCGTCCACAGCGGATAGAGGTTGATCGTTCCGGCGGGAGCCGACATTTCCGACTCATTGGTCGAGTTGCCCACCAACACGTTGGTCGCGTTGAGGAACCCGTGAACACCAAAAGTTTCGGTCGTTTCGAAGAGGTCCGATCGGCCGCGCATCGTCCAGCTAAAGCTGGTCTTGTTGCCGGTCGGGTTACCGCAGTCGTCGCGCGAAAAGCCGTCTTTCGGGTCGGCAAACACGCCGAAGTTCTTGACGAACGGTTGCAGCGCATCTTCGGCACCATAAGCCCAGTTGCCGGTCAACGGCGCGGGCTTGGTGTAGCTGCGGATCATGTGGAAGTTACCGTCGTTTTGATCGAGGTACATCTGCGCACCGAGCTGCAACTGCTTCATGTTGCTGATCGCTTGCGTCTTCTTTGCCGCTTCCTTTGCTTGGGTGAAAACCGGGAACAGGATCGCCGCCAAAATCGCGATGATCGCAATAACCACGAGAAGCTCAATCAAAGTGAAACCACGGCTCAGCCTGGATTTCTGAATATTGCTCATTGGAGTATTAGGCATCGTTGCCCAACTTGTAGTCTACACCAAGTAGGCGAAAAGTTCGCTAGAAGCGGGGGCTGGGCCGCCACGGACCTTCGTTTGTTAGTCGCCAGTTGCGGGGATACACCAGATAGACCGTGCGTCCGGACGATTCCCACGCCCGGCGGAACGCCTCGCGGGCGTAGGTCATGCGCACGATGTTACGGCCCGGATCGTTGAAAATCGGATCGCCCGTGGCCGTGAATCCGACCAGCACCACCAAATGGCCGTCGCTGGCGCCCTTCTTGTCCTTGCCCTTGAGCAGGTCGTAGCTCACGCTGGTGGCCACCGGCACGCCGCGCATGATCCAGGTTTCCAGGTCGCGCAAGTTGCGGAGTCGGCTGACGTAGCCCACCATGCCCGGCTGGGAACCGGCCAAGCTCATGTTGAACGACCAGTTTCCCGCACCGTCATACTTTTTGTCCCAGAGTTGCGGCAGCAGGTCGGGGGTCCGTTGATCCAGGCAGGGCTGCTGCAGCTGGCCCGCCCAGTAGCCGAGCAACATCGAAGTCGAGGTCGGACTGCACAGCACACCGCCATTGGGATAGACGCTTTGCGCGTGCTTCGGCGGCTCGAGCGTGGTTCCCCACGCGGCGGAGGGGTCGGCGCTGTCGAGGTCGGCGGAGAGCTTCGGCGCGAAGCTCAAGTAGAACTCGTCGAGTTGCGTTTCGCCCGCGATGCGCACTCTCACCTGAGCGGCGGCGCCATTGAGACTCAGCGTATCGGTAAACACCTTGCCAGCTTGCTGCTCTTGCCGAGCAAAACTGGTGTTGGCCGAACCCGCGGAAGCCCAGCGCGCCATGTCGAAACGAAACCACTGCTGCTCTTGTTGAACTTCCAGCGCGATGGTCACCGGTCTCGCCCACGGTGTGAATAATCGCCAGCTGGGCACGATTTCTTGGGTGCCAGCGGGCACGGGCATGGGGCGAGAAACCCAGTCTTGCCCCTCGCGGGTGAAATCTTGAGCCGTCAATACCGCGAATTCCTGCGCGGCGGCGAGGTTCGCCAAGCCGAGCAGGAATCCGAGGGTCGTCGCCTTCATGCGCTAGTCGATGAGGCGGGTGGGATTTTCCAGGTAGTCGCGAAGCACGTTCATGAACTTTGCGCCAACCGCGCCATCCAGCACGCGGTGATCGAACGAGCCGGTGATGTTCATGCGTTGCCGCACTTCGATCTCGTCGTCTTCGTTCACCACGCACACCTTCTTGGCCGAGCTAATCGCGATGATCGCGCAGTTCGGCTCGTTGATGATCGCGCCAAAATTGTCCACGTTGAGCATGCCCATGTTGCTAATGCTAAACGTCGAGCCGCTCATTTCGTCGGGGTGCAGTTTGCCATCGCGAGCCTTCACCACGAGTTCCTTGGCGCGCACGCTGAGTTGGCGAATCGTCATGCCTTGCGCATCCTTAATCACCGGCACGAGCAGGCCATCATCCACCGCGGCAGCCACACCAATGTGGACTGCGCCGTAGCGCAGCACATGGTCGCCTTGGTAGGTCGCATTCACCTCGGGCATTTCTTGCAGCGCCTTGACGCTGGCCTTCACCACAAAATCGTTGATGCTGACCTTGCCGCTTTCTTCCTCGGCGAACATGTCGCGCAGGGCAGAAATCTTTTCGAGGTCCACTTCGACCGTCACGTAGAAGTGCGGCACGGTTGACTTGCTGTGCGCCGTGCGCTCGGCGATAATTTGGCGCAGGCGGTTGAGCGGCACCTTTTGGTCGCTCGCGGCGGCGGCGACCGTAGCCACGCTGGCCGCCGGTTTCGCCGGGCTCGTCTTGGCACCGTCGAGGTCCTTGGCCGTAATGCGGCCATTCGGGCCCGAGCCAGCCACGCCAGCGAGATCAATGTTCTTGTCGGCGGCAATCTTGCGAGCGAGCGGTGATGCTTTCACGCGGCTACCCGATTCGGTTTGCGTGGCCACCGGTGCGGCGGCTGCTTCGGCGACTGGCGCTGCTTCCGAAGATTCGGCGGCTGGTGCCGGAGCGGCGGCCTCGCCCGATCCCCAGGTCGTCGGTTTGCTTTCGCCGTCCTTGAGAAGCAGCGCAATCGGCACGCCCACCGGAACCGTGTCGCCTCCCTTAATCAAAAATCCGGTAATGAAACCCGAGCCCGGCGCTTCGAGTTCGAGCGTCGCCTTGTCGGTTTGAATGTTGCCAATGACCTGACCGCTCTTCACCTTGTCGCCGTCTTTGACGAGCCAGTCCACGAGGGTGCCTTCTTCCATCCCGTCGCCCATCTTGGGCATGATCACTTCTGTCATGGGTTCAAAATCTCCGTGTCCGCTGTGCGACCCCGTTGTCTCAACCTCGGCAATACAATGGTGATGGTACCCGCTTAGAGGTTCCCGTCAAAGTGCTCGGGCCGAATCAATTCGTGGGCCAGAAAGTCGGCGGGCGGCGGACTGTAGATGGCCATGGCCTCGCCCGAAACGGGGTGCGTAAAGCTGAGCGAGGCGGCGTGCAGTTGCATCGGCCCTTCGCTCCAGTCGCCCTTGGCGTACTGTTCATCGCCGCGAACCGGGTGGCCCACCGCCTGCAAATGAACCCGAATCTGGTGCGTACGACCGGTTTCGAGTTGGCAAATCAGCAGCGATCCGCCGTGACTTTCCGAAACGCGCGAAAACTTCGTGGCGGCGAAGCGTCCGCTCGGGTGGCAACACATCCGCAGTCGCGAGCGCGGGTCGCGGGCGATCGGGGCTTCCACCCGGAAGCGTTGCTGCTCGGTGGTGCCGTACGCCAACGCGCAATACTTGCGGCCCGCCGCGCGCGTGGAAATCTGCTCGGCCAATTTGGCGTGGGCAAAATCGGTTTTCGCCACGACCAGCAGGCCGGTTGTGTCTTTGTCGAGCCGGTGGACGATGCCTGGGCGATAGTGCGCCGAGCCCGTGCTCAGTTGCGAGTGCGCCAAAAGCCCGTGCACCAGCGTAGCCCCGGTGTACGAACTCGCCGGGTGGGTCGGCAGGCCACGCGGCTTTTCCACGACCAAAAGATGCTCGTCTTCAAACCGGATCACGAGGTCCATGGGGACGGGTTCGAGGTTAAACGGCTCGGGATCGGGCAGGTCGGCGATGCTGATGCTCATGCCCGGACGCACTTGGTAGCGTGGCGGTCGCGGCTCGCCGTTGACCAAGACATGGCCATCTTCGCAAAGAGCCGCCAGCTTGGTGCGCGAAAAATCAGGAAGCGCCCGACTCAGCACCTTGTCGAGACGATCGGCTTCGTCGGCTTCAATCAGGAGAATCTCGCCGTCGTCGCGCATACCCCTATTGTGGCCGGAATCGCGTCACAATAGGATCGTTTTGGCGGACCTCAAGCAAGTGACGGCGTGGACGGATGGTGCCTGCAGCGGCAACCCTGGCCCCGGCGGCTACGGCGTGATCCTAGAATACGGCGATAAGCGCCGCGAACTCAGCGAGGGATACCGCCGCACGACGAACAATCGCATGGAGATGCGCGGCGTGATTGCCGCGCTGGCGGCGCTGCGCTACCCGTGCGAAGTCACCATCGTGACCGACAGCAAGTACGTGGTGGATTCGGTGACAAAGCGCTGGGTGCACGGCTGGCGCTCCCGGGGCTGGAAGAAAAGCGACGGCAACCCCGCGCTGAACGCCGATCTCTGGCAAGAAATGCTGGACCTGCTGGAGACCCATAAGGTGAAGTTTCAATGGGTGCGCGGCCATGCCGGGCACGCCGAAAACGAGCGATGCGACGAGCTTGCGGTGGCCGCCGCCAAGAGCTCGGCCTTGCTCGAAGATTCGGGCTTTAAGGGTTGACTTAGCACCAGGCATCGCCCGAAGTCGGGTGTATGACTTGGCTTGAGAGCTTTCCGTTTTCTGTTTCCGCCTTCGAGCGATTTGGGTTTGTGCCTGATCGCCTGAATCGCTTCTACTCGCGCCTTCCATGGTTCGGCAATGGCGGGGTGGACGTTGTGTTTCTGGGCGATTCGCTGTTCCGGGGCCAAGGCGCAACTCTGCCCGACGCGGCGGGCATGGCCAACCAGATGACGCGGCTGCTTCAACGCGTGTGGAACCCGACCGATGTTCCCGGCGGAGCCGGATTTCTGCCCGCGCAGTGGACGTGGTCCTCGCCACCCACGCAGCCGACCACCATTACCAACGGCGATCTGACGGGCACTTCCAGCCGGGTGATGAGCGGGTCCGGGCACTGCGTGGCTCGCCTAAACGCGGGCGGAAGCGCCGGCACCATCGCCTTGGCTGGCACCGATTGCACGCACGTCGAGGTCTCGCACCTCATCAAAACCGGATCGGCCAACACCGCCGGCTGGGCGTTTTCGGGCGGACTCAGCGGCACCGGTTCGCTGACCATTGGCGGTGCGGGCACCGCCGAATATGGCGCGCGAACGCTGGTGGCGAGCGGGGATTCCGCCGCCGCCACGTGGACTCTCACGGTGAGCGAGCCGCCCACCGACGACCTGCGGCTGAGCGGTTTTGTGCGCTACAACGGCGACTACGGCACCGGAATTCGAGGCCACAACTTGGCATGCAGTGGAATCCAGCTGTACGATCCGAGCAACAGCAACGGGCTGCTCCGCGCGGACGAGCCCACCGGCGGGGTGAACACGAGCGCGATTCAGCAGGCGAACATCGACCAGTGGTCCAGCGCGACGCCCGGCGTAGGCGGCGCGGTGGGGGCGCGGCGCGCGGGATTGTTCGTCATCAACCTGCTGACCAACGATCAAGGCAGCTACGGCAACACCGCCGAAACCGCGACCTCGGGCGCGGCGACCTACCAAGCCAAGCTCCAAACCCTGGTGAGCGCCATTCTTGCGCGGCCCAGCGCGCCCGCGATTCTGCTCGTGGCGCCGCCCGCGCCGAGCGGTCGCGAGACGTACTACCGGGTGTTCAAAGCGGCGATGCGAGCCGTGGCCATGGCCACCAATCACGTGACAATGCTCGATTTGGACGCCGCCATGGGCGAGATCGCGTATAGTTCCCTGCCCGCGAGTTGGCGACAGGCGGACGGCATCCACTACACCAGCGAGGCGTACGGCGCGATGGCCGGGCTCATCGCGAGCGCCGTGATTACGGGCCGAAGCTGAGTTCGGGAAACTCCGACGGCACGCGCAGCGACTGGAAGCACGCGATCGCGTACCGGTCGGTCATGCCGGCGACATAGTCAATCGCGCCCTCAACGCCTTCGTAGCCCGCGGGCGCGTTGCCCGGCTTGACGTAGTGCCGAAAAAGCTCGCGGACCAATGCCTGCGCCTTCAGCGTGTCGGGGTAGACGATCGGGTAGCGCAGATAGACGTTCTGGAACAGCCAATCTTTGAGCTCGTTGAGCAGGCCGAGCATGTCCGGCGACAATCGAATCTGCGGCACGTCGAGGCTGTGCTGAATCACGTCTTGCACCATCGACGTAACGCGCTTGCCGTGGCTCGCCCCCAGCGACTGAAACTGCGCCGGGACCGCCGAAATCATTCCCGAGCGCATCGCGTCGTCGAGGTCGGCGTTCAGATAAGCGATACGGTCGCTGATGCGAACGACGCTCGCTTCGAGGCTGCTGGTCGGCGACCCGTCGGCCTCGGTCAAGTCGCGATCGCCTTTGCTGTGGCCAGCAATTCCGGCCAAGACTTCGTGCGTCAGGTTCAAAGGTTCGCGGATCACGAGCAGGCGATAGCTCTGTTCGTGATGCCGGAATTGGCGGGCGGGATCAACTTCGCGCACCGCCTCGTCGAGCGCGGCCTCGCCCGCGTGGCCGAATGGCGTGTGGCCGACATCGTGGCCGAGGGCGATGGCCTCGATCAGGTCTTCGTTGAGCCTCAGTGCGCGGCCGATCGTGCGCGCCACCTGCGCGACTTCCAAGCTATGCGTCAAGCGTGTGCGGTAGTGGTCGCCGAGCGGCGCAATGAACACCTGGGTTTTGTGTTTGAGGCGGCGAAACGCCTTGCTGTGGAGGATCCGGTCGCGATCGCGTTGATAGCAGGTTCGCACCGGGTCAGCGGGCTCGGCCTCGCCCCGCCCCTGGGAGCGCTCGCTGAGCGCGGCGAACGGCGAGAGCGTCTCGCGCTCTCGTTGCTCCACCATCTCGCGAATTCCCGTCAGCACCACATCACTATGGACGAACCGGCGAAAGAAAAGGAGCCGCCCGAGGGCGGCTCCAATATGTTCTACGGGTTCGGTTTAGCTACCGACGCCGTCGAAGTTCGCTGCGAGCAGCGAGTAGTCAGCAATGTCGATGAGGCCATCGCAATTGCAGTCGGCATTGTAGTTCCAGTTTGCCGACGACATGCCCGAGCCATCGTCAAGAACCCCGTCAAAGGCAGCCGCGAGGATCGAGAAGTCAGCGACGTCGACGAGGTTGTTTTCATCGCAATCGCCGGCGCGCAGAGTAACCGTGCCCACTGCGGCGCCACCGGCGTTCACAGCGACACTGGCAACACCCGTGCTCAGCCACTTGTACGACTTGAACGACACATTGTAGGTGCCGTCGGCTAGCGTGGACGAGAAGTCAAATGCACCGCTCGAATTGCAGGTCGTCGTGCCTTCTTCCAGAACGTTGCCGCTGCCGTCCATGATCGTGACGATCACGTCTTGCACTTGCGATTCACCAGCCGGGTTGCCAACGAATCCTTCGAGAGCAATGGTGCCCGAAATCGGCTTCGGAGTCTTGGTTTCAACCGAGTAGTCGTCGAAGAACGGCGAGTGGTCGGTTGCGGTTGCATCTGCTGCGAAACCTGCACCCGAATCCTTGTAGCGAAGGGGTTGAACGGACATGAAGCCATGGTCCATCTTCGGGTAAACGCCAATCGGGTTGCTGGCCGTGTTCCATTGGTAGGAAATACCAATGTCGCGACCGTTTACCTTCGCCGAGTAGAAGCCCGTGCGATAGTCGCAAACGAACTCAATCTTGTTCCACTGACCCATCGGAGCAAATGTTTGTCGGTAGGTCGGCGAGAAGTGCTGATAACCGGTGCCGGTGGTAGGAATACCAAGCCAGCAGCGACCGCGAGTGGCGTCATCGCCATCTACGTCTTGCCACGAAAATTGGGCCATGGCACCAATAAACGAGTTGGGAGTCGTCGTAAACGGATCCGAGTCGAAGCTGTAGCAGCGCATCGACGTCTGGAGCAATTGGTTGGTCGAGAGCGAGCCCACGTTTTGGTTGATCTTGATCCATGCGGTTTGCACGACCACTTCGCCGCCCGAAGCGAAGTTCAGAACCTTCCAAATGTCGCCACCGGTGCCGGTGGTGGTGAGCGAGTAGTCGCGAGTCGCCGAAACGCTACCGGAGTGGGCCATCGAAGTCGTGGCCTTCACGTTCGCGTTAGCTTGCCAAGCATTGTAGCTAGCTAGCGGTGTGCCGTCCGCCAAGGTTTCAAAACCTTCGCCGTAGATCACCGTCGCCTGGACTGCCGCACCCACGGCAAGGAGAGCAAAGAGCGTTAAATTTCTCATAAAAGTCATCCTCGGAGCAAGCTCCGGAATAACGAGTATAAGAAAATTTTCCCAAAAACCCGTAAATCTTGGGTGCGTTTAGGGCCGGATGGTCAAAATCAAGTAAAAATGCGGGCTGCCGAAAGGGCAACCCGCATTGATTTCAGCGAGTGACGGAGTTAGTTACCCGTACCGTCGAAGTTGGACGCCAGCGGCGTGTAGTCGCCGATGTCCACGATGCCGTCCTTGTTCAGGTCGGCGCCCAGCAGCCAGTTCGGCGAGGATTGGTTACCCGCGGTTACCGGATCCGTGTCGAGCACGGCGTCGAACGCGGCGGCCAGAGCCGAGTAGTCAGCAATGTCCACCAGGTTGTCGTTGTTCACGTCGCCGTTGCGGAGACTGAAGTCCGAGGTGGCGTCACCAAGGGTGGTGTCGACGAGCACGCTTTCCGAGAGCCACGTCACACCCTTAATTCGGACGCGGTACGTACCGGCAGCGAGGGTGTCGGGGATCACGGCTTCGTAGGCGCCGCCCGTTCCGCACTCAACCCAACCACGGTGGACCTGGAGGTCACTGTTGTTCGGATCGGTGATTTCAACCCACACGTCTTGCGTTTCCGGGCCAATCGAGAGGTCGCCGAAGGTAACGAAGCCAGTCAGTTTCGTGCCTCGCGGGAAGATGCGAAGGCCAATGCCCGAGTAGTTGGCCGGAGCGCCAAAGTTGCGCTTTTCCGTACCGAAGTAAATCCCGTCCAGAGCGGCGCTCGAACCATCGCGGAAATACGACTGAGCCGAGTGCGGGCTCGGAGCACCCGTGCCGTAGAAGAAGCTCGGAGTGATCTGGGTTGTATACGCCGTGAATGTGTTGTCCGTGAAGTACTCAATGCTAAAGCCCTTAGTCGCGGCCGGCGAAATGTTAATCGGTGTGCCCGTACCAAGAGTCACGGTCCAGAACAGAGCCGTGTTGGCATTGTGAGCCAGAGCTCCAGTCGTGATCGTGCTGGTTACGGAACCACCGAACACGTCCACGCCGGTCGTGATCGTGTCGTCGTACGTGCCGTAGAATCTTAACCGCTGGTTGGCCGACGCTGCGCTGACCGTGTCGGTGTTGCGAGAAATAAAGCTGTACTTGTCGATGTTGACCGAAGCGAGGCCCGGAGCCAGCACCATTGTCATGTCATCCGCAAAGCTCGAACGCGGCGTGGAACCAGACGAGGTCCACAGACCACCCGTAGAAAAGTCGTAGTTGTCATAAACTGGCTGTGCGGATGCTACTGCAACGGCGGCCAGAGCAAGTGTGCTCAGAGAAAGCTTCGTCATATCGATAACCTCGGCAGTTGAGACAAACTCCCAACTGTCCCTTTTCTATATCCCAAATTTTTAGGATTCGTTTACACAAAGTGGAGGGAAGTTCAAATTCCAGCATTTGTACAAGTCGCTTTCCTCGCACCGCCGCCAACGCATTTTTCAAAAATGCGTGTATTGTAGAAATCAGGAGAACGCAGATGCGTACACGACTCCCCATTGAACGAGCGGGCTCGCCCTGGACCAACTGTCCGGGCGGGCCCGCTTGAGTTTACGAAGAGGTAAACACGACATGAAAAAATACACTCCGGACAAGATACGAAACGTGGCCATTGTTGGCCACGGCGGCGCAGGCAAGACCATGCTGATCGAGCACTTGCTCTACACCGCCGGAATGACCGACCGCCTGGGCACCGTCGAGGGCGGCAACACCCAGTCCGACTTCGACCCGCTGGAGGTCCGCCGGAAAATCTCCGTCAGCGCCACAATCGTGCCGCTGGAATGGCACGAGCACAAGATCAATCTGATTGACGTGCCCGGCTACCCCGACTTCATCGGCGAACTCCACGCCGTGGCGCGTGTCGTCGAATCCATGATCCTCGTGTGCGAAGCCAAGCGCGACCTCGACGTCGGCTTTGAGCTCGCCTGGGAAGTGGCCGAGCAACACGGTCTCGCGCGCTGCATTTTTGTCAACAAACTCGAGCGCGACAACAGCGACTACGAAGGCCTGCTGGAAACTCTGCACAACCGCTACGGTCGCAAAGTCGTCAGCGTGCAAATTCCCATCGGGCACCAGGCCGCCTTCGCCGGGGTCCTCGACCTGCTGAGCATGAAGGTGTATAAGGGCAAAGATCGCGGCGTCGAGATTGAAGAAATCCCCGCCGGATACTCCGATGCCGCCGCCGAGCGCCGCGAAAAAATGATGGACGCCGCCGCCGAGGGCGATGACGATCTGGCAATGAAGTACCTCGAAGGCGAGGAACTGTCCGAAGCCGAGGTCGAGCACGGCCTATTGGTCGGGACCGAAACCGGACGCGTGGTGCCCATGCTTTTGGGCAGCGCGGCGAGCGGAATCGGTGTCGCTACGTTGCTCGATCGCATCATCGGCGAGTTGCCGAGCCCGGTCGAAGTGCCGCGCATGCACAAGGAGGTCGAGCTTGATCCCGATCCCAGCGGCCCGCTGTCGGCGTTCTGCTTCAAGACCACCGCCGACCCCTACGTGGGGCGCATCAACTATCTGCGCATCTTCAGCGGCACCCTCAAGCAGGATCAAATGGGTTACAACGCGCGGTCCGAAAAGGAAGAAAAGCTGCACAACCTCTTCTTCCCGCACGGCAAAACCCAAGAGAACGTGCAGGAGATTACGGCGGGCGATATCTGCGCCGTGGCCAAATTGCAGCACACGCTCACGGGCGACACGCTAAGCACCGCCAAGGACAAAATCGCGATGGAACCGGTTCACTTCCCCGAGCCGATCTACCGCGTGGCGATCCGCCCGGTCAGCAAAACCGACGAAGACAAGCTCGGGCCCGCGATTAGTCGCCTGCTCGAAGAAGACCCGACCCTGCGCTACGAGCGTGATGCCGCGCTTCACCAAGAGGTGCTCATGGGCATGGGCGACATCCATCTGGAAGTCGCGATCGAGAAGCTCAAGACGCGCTTCGGCGTGAGCGTCACAACCCACGACGCCAAGGTTCCGTACCTCGAAACCATTCGTGGTAAAGCGAAAGCTCAAGGGCGGCACAAACGCCAAACGGGCGGCAAGGGTCAATTCGGCGACTGCTGGCTGGAACTCGAACCGCTCGCCCGTGGCCAAGGATTCACCTTCGAAAACAAGGTGGTCGGCGGATCCATCCCCAAGAACTTCATCCCCGCGGTGGAGAAGGGCGTGCACGAGACGATGGTCAAGGGATTCCTGGCCGGCTATCCCGTCGTGGATATCAAGGCGACCGTGTACGACGGTAGCTACCACGACGTGGATTCGAGCGAAATGGCGTTCAAAATCGCCGCCGCGATGGCCTTTAAGAGTGCGGCCGCCAATGCCCAGCCGGTCATCATGGAGCCAATTCTCGATGTGAAAATCGAAGTCGGCGAAGATGCGGTGGGCGACGTCATCGGCGATCTCAACACGCGGCGCGGTCACATGCTCGGCATGGAGACCAACGAAAGTGGACGCACCGTGGTGCATGCGCACGTGCCCATGGCGACGATGATGCGCTATGCGCTCGACCTGCGCTCCATCACCAAGGGTCGTGGACGCTTCTCGCAAGCGGTGACGCACTACGAAGAGCTGCCCGCCAACGAGGCCCAGGCGCTCATTCAGGCGTACGAGAAGGAGCACCATCACCACGAGGAGGACCACCACTAGGTCCGGCACAAAAAAAACTCCCCTTCGCCAAGAAGCGAAGGGGAGTTTTTTGGCGTTAGCGCTTCGCGCGGCGGCGCAACAGCAGAGCCGCGGCGCCCAGAGCGAGCAACGAGTTTGGTTCAGGAGCGACGATGTTGGTCGCCGACCATGCACCCGCGGACGGGACCGAGAAGGCGGACGTCACCACATTCGTCACGTTGCTAATGCCAGTCGAGCCAGAAAGGACGTAGCCCTGGATCCTGGTGGCGGCGGCCACCCCGCCATCGGCACCGACCATCCACACCGTGCCGCCGTGACCGCCGAGGACGGCCACCTGCGCCGTGGTGCTGAACGCAGTAGCAGTTCCGAGGGTCACGATAGAAGTGATCCCCGTGCCCGAAAAATTGGCACGCAATAACCGGTAGCTTGTGGTCGCGCGATAACCGAAGACCACAGATGTTGAATTGGATTGGCTTACGACGGCAGCCGAGCCAATGTCGGGTCCCCCGGGGTCAAGGCTCGCGGCCGAGATCAAGGTAGTGTTGCTCAGCAGGGTGCCCGCCACGTTGTAAACCAAGCAAGCCAAATCCCCGCCGCCATTGATCCCGATAACAACTGCCTCACCCGTCGGTAAAGCCGCTAGAGAGAGGGGCGCAAATGCAGTGGTGATTAGCGTGCTCGATCGCGTGCTTACCGTAAATTGGCGGATGTTGCTGCCGAAGACGCCATAAAACTTATCGCCAGTTGTGTGCGAATAATGGCCGGAAGTCGTGGTGGCGAAGTTGTTGAGTGCTCCGCCCGTAACAGAGTCGTAGATCGTCGTGTTGCCCAGATCACCAATTAGGAACGGCGAATCGACGTGCCCACCCACATGTCTGGTGTTCACAATCAGGTTCAGACCGCCCAAATGCACCTGGTTCACCGGATCGTAGCGATTCACTCGCCCAAGCCCGTCCGGCAGATACATTAAGTCGAACGAGGCAAACCCCGCCGAGGCAGTCGCCACAACCAAACCAACCAAAGCAATCTTCATGGTGCGAAAACTATAACCGAATCCGCACCAACTTGCACGAAATTTTGGAATTAGCGCAGAAAGAGAACGCCCATGCCCGGCTGCTCTTCAAAAAATCGCACCATCTGCTTGCCAGATTTGTCCACCTTCATCACCTGGTTCTTCTGCTCCTTCGTGGGGATCGCCTTGCCTTCGCGCTGTGTCGTCCGCGTGATCACCTCGTCGCCCTTAAGGCTCCAGGTGCCGCTGCTGACCTGCTTGGTTTTGTCCGGAAAGTTGACAATCGCGGTGAAGGTCTTGTTCTTGTTCAAAGTCAGCGACACGGTGACCTTCGAGCCGTCTTCCAGCACCTTCTTAACGGCCGCCTTTTGCTCCTTCGTCTTCGCCGACGTCTCCAGGCGCTTGTCGAAAATCATGCGGCCCTTCCATGCGCCGGTCACGTTCAATTCGGCGCTAGCCACGGCAACCGCGGCGAGGGCGAGGACAGCAAATGCAAACTTCTTCATGCCCTCAATGATACCGGGCGGGATTCGTTATACTGGAACCCATGGCCGCACCGTTGCGCACCCCTTTGTTTGAGTCTCACGTCAAAGCTGGCGGAAAAATTGTCGAGTTCGCCGGATACGAAATGCCCGTGCAGTACTCGAGCATCATCGCCGAGACGCAAGCCGTCCGCCAAGGCGCCGGCATGTTCGACGTCAGCCACATGGCCAGGTTCTCGTTCGTCGGCGAGCGAGTCAGCGAGTTTATCGAGTGGATTACGACCAACGGCGTGAGCAAACTCGCCGATGGTCAGGGCCAATATTCGCTGCTCCCCAACGACCAGGGCGGGTGCGTGGACGACATCATCGTCTACCGCGTCAACCCCACCGAGATTCGCCTGGTGGTGAACGCCGCGAACCACCAGAAGGATTGGGCGTGGATTGTCAGCCAAAACAAATTTGGCGTCGAGATGACCGACCACACCGGCGATACCGCGATGATCGCCGTGCAGGGCCCCAAGGCCGCCGACCTCATCGCGATTCTCTGCGACACGCCTAGCGTTGTCCACGGGTGCGAGTTTTTCAGTTTCATCCAGGTCACGGTCGCCGGAGTTCCCTGCTTCGCCGCGCGCAGCGGCTACACCGGCGAGGATGGCTTCGAGCTCATCTGCCCTGCCGCCCAAGCCGCCACGCTGTGGACGGCGCTGGAAGAAGCCGGCGTGATTCCTTGCGGGCTCGGCTCGCGCGATATTCTGCGCGTCGAGGCCGGGTTGCCGCTTTACGGTCACGAGCTCAACGACACGCTCAGCCCCATCGCCGCCGGACTCGGCTGGGTGATTAGCAAGACCAAAAGCTTTATCGGCAGCGAACCGATCAACGCGGCCCGCGCCGCCGGAACACCTACCAAGTTGCAAGGCGTTAAGCTCGGCAGCAAGCGGTTCCCCGCCATCGGCGCGGAGGTTCGCGTGGACGGCGTCAAGGTCGGCGAGGTCAGTAGCGGCGTCTATTCGCCAACGCTCGGGTGCGGTCTGGCGTTTGCATTTATTCAAGCCGGGGTGGAACTCAATACGCCCTGCGAAGTCGAACTGCGAGGAGGGTTCGAACCGGCCACAATCGTCAGCAAAAGATTCTTAGCGAAGCCCAAAACCTAAAGGAACTTGCGAAGGAGTCCGACATCTCATACAGGAGATTCAATTAGGATGATCGAAACGGATGTCGCCCCCATTCTCGGCCTCGGAAACGACTGGCCCGACACACTGTATATCGTGCAAGACCCGCGTAGCGGCAAGTACGGTTGTTACCGTTACCAGGACATACACGGCCTGGCCGCGTTTTCGAGCGAGGCTCTGAGCGCCCAGTTTGCTCGCGATTTCGATCTCCCCGGCATGACTACCCACGAAGTTTCGTTTGACGAAGCTCGCGAGGTCGCCAAGTCGCGCCCCATGCCCGTGGTCGCGCTGATGCTTTGCGACGTGCCGCACGAGCCCCTCATCCACTTCATCCGCTAACCGCGGTTAGAAAATCCAAAGGAATCTGCCGACAATTCTCCTGAAGACTTAGGAGCAACTCGGTGACACTCAAAAATCTCAAGCTCGGCCACAAACTTACGCTGGCCTTCCTCGGCTTTGGCCTCATTCCGGCCCTGCTCATTGCTTGGCAAATCAAGTCGGTGGGGGCAGAAATTGGCAAGTCCTCCGGCCAAAAGCTAGAAGCTCAATCGCGAACGGTGATGAGCCGGATCGAGCGCAACCTCTTTGAGCGCTATGGTGACGTGCAGGCATTCGGTCTCAATACCGAGGTTTACGAACGCAAGAATTGGTACAAGCCGAATGGGCCCATCAGCGAGCTCTTCAATAAGTACCTTTCGGTCTACACCCCCATTTATTACGCCACGGTGTTCGTGGACCTCAACGGCAAGGCGATTGCCGTCAGCACCAAAACCGACACCGGCGAAGCCGCCAACACGCAGCCGTTCCTCAGCCGAGCTTACGGTCAAGAAACTTGGTTCAAGAATCTGAAGGCGGGCACATACCGCACCGGCGAAGGGATTGATGGCACGTGGGTGGATGATATCGAAACCGACGCGACCATCAAGGAAGTTTTCGGCGGCTCGGGCGCAACCATGCGCTTCTCCGCTCCGGTCAAGGACCGTGAAGGTCGTCACATCGGCTACATGCTGAACTTCGCCAAGCTGGACCTGATTGAAGCAATCTTCCAAGAAGCCTACAGCGAGATGAAGGATGCTGGGTTCAGCACCAGCAGCTTTGCCTTGATCAAGTCGGACGGCACCCTGATTACTGCTTACAACCCCGCCAAGAACGGCAAGGACTACAAGCGCGACGACACATTCCTGACCCAAAATCTCACCCAGCAGATTCCTGTGCTAAGCAAAGTCGCGGCCGGAAAAGCCGGCCTGAGCGTGAACGGCGAAAACGGCGAAACGATTGTCGGCGCCCAAAAGTCGCAGGGTGCCCTCGGCTACCTCGGCGTCGGTTGGACGGCTAGCGTCTCGGCCAACAAGTCGGAGGCCTACGCGGCAATGGTCTCCGCAACGCGCACGACCCTGTTCTTACTTCTGGGCGCGGCCGCGCTCATCATTCTGCTGGCACGAGCCTACGCAAAGCGCATCACGAAGCCCCTCGTCGAAATGTGCGGCGCGATTGACCACTTTAAGTCCGGCGATCTCAACGCCCAGGTCAACCACAAGGGCGAAGACGAAATCGGCAGCCTCGCCGACGGGTTCCGCACGCTCTTTGGACGCCTTCAAGAATCGGTCGCCTGGACCGATCGGATTGCGCAGGGCGATCTGAAGCAGGCTCCGACCGAAGGTCTCGACGCCCTCGGCAGCGCCTTCAATTCGATGCTCGCCCGCATGAACACGACCATTCTGGCCATGCAGCAAGCCAGCCAAAGCGTCAGCACGTTCAGCCAGGAGGTTGCGCAGTCAACCAACGAGATCGCGACCTCGGGTCACGAAGTCGCCCGCGACAGCGAAGCGATCGCTCACACCGCCGCCGAAGCCTCGCGAGCCAGCGAATCGGTGGCCAACGGCAGCCTCGACCAAACCGCCGCGCTCAACACGATTCTCGAAGAAATGACAGAGATCAAGTCGGCAATGGGCATCGTCGGTGAACATATTCACAGCCTCGCCGAACAGACCACCGAGGCGATCGCCTTGGCGGCCGATGGCGGCGAAGCCGTCAAGGGCAGCATCGCCGATATGCACCTCATCGAATCGAACACCAGCGAGGCGAATGATCGCCTGACCGAGCTCGAAACGAAGTCGCAGTCCATTGACGAGATCGTGCAGATGATTGACGACATCGCCG
Organism: Chthonomonas sp.; assembly: GCA_016788425.1. Classification (NCBI taxonomy): domain Bacteria; kingdom Bacillati; phylum Armatimonadota; class Chthonomonadia; order Chthonomonadales; family Chthonomonadaceae; genus Chthonomonas; species Chthonomonas sp. The sequence continues at coordinate 354,014 of JAEURQ010000004.1, read as the reverse complement.
GCCAAACCAACCTGCTCGCCCTCAACGCGGCCATCGAAGCCGCCCGGGCCGGAGAGCAAGGGCGCGGCTTTGCCGTGGTCGCCGACGAAGTGCGCAAGCTCGCCGAACGCAGCAGCCAAAGCACGGGCGAGATCACGGCGCTCATCGGCGAGATTCGCTCGCTGCTGGGCACGACCGGCCAAAGCATGCGCCAAGCCCACCAAACCGCCGTGCAAGGCACTGAGCGCAGCGCCGACGTGGCTGAGAAGATCGGCTTCGTCATCGCGAAAATCCAGGCCCTGGAAGCGCCGGTGCAAGCCGTCAACTCCGAAGCGACCCGCGTGCTGGAGCTCACCAACGAGGCCGAAAGCGCCTTGGACAACGCCAGCATGATCACCGAGCAAAACTCGGCGAGCGCGCAGCAAATGTCGGCCAGCAGCATCGAGGTCAGCGCCGCGCTCGAACGCATCGCGGCGGCAAACGAAGAGCAGTGCGCCATGACCGACGTGCTCGCCTCGCAGGCGTCGCAACTGAGTTCGGTCTCGGCTCAGATGAGCGAAGTCGCCAGCCAATTCGAGCTGGATCCGGCGTTCACCGCGCCACCCGAAGCGGCCAAGCGGGCCGCCTAAGCAAAGAAGGGCCCGGGTGAAAACCCGGGCTCTTCTTTTCTATTCGGTTCGCAGCGCGACGATCGGGTCGAGTTGCGAGGCGCGCAGCGCCGGATAGTAGCCGAACGCCATGCCAATCACGGCGCTGAAACCGGCCGCGCCGAGCGCCGCGGTCAGCGGAAACACCACCGGAATCCCGCCCTTGGCCGGAAACCCATTGGCCGCCGTGATGGCCGAAACCGCCATGCCGAGGCCATAGGCGATGCCCATACCGATGAGCCCGCCGACCAGCGACAGCACCGCGCTCTCCACCAGAAACTGGGTGAGAATTGCGCCCCGCTTGGCGCCGAGCGCCTTACGTAGCCCAATCTCTCGGGTGCGCTCGGTCACGCTCACGAGCATGATGTTCATGATTCCGATGCCCCCGACCAACAGAGAAAGCGCGGCCACGGCGGCCAAAATCCCGCCCGCGCCGCCAATCACGCCCTGAAACACCTTCAGCACGTTCTCGCTGGATTCCACTTCGTACACCCGGGCGTTGTTCGATTTAAGCATCAGGGCTTGCCAAATCTTCTCCATCGTCGGACCCACCTTGAGGCCCGGCTTGGGACGCAGCGTGATGAGGTCCACGCGGTCGCCTCCGATCCACCTTTTGATCGCCGTATTCAGCGGCACAAAGAGGAGTTCCTCGCTTCGCTCGCCCATGAGCTCCAGCTTGTCGCAGACGCCCACGACCTCCAATGGCAGGCCATCGCAAAGAATCTGCTGACCCAGCGGATCCTGCCCGCCAAAGAGCTTGGTGGCCGCGACCTGGCTGATCACCGCAACGCTCGCGAAGGTGTTCGCTTCCTCGGCGGTGAAGAGCCGCCCGGCGAACATGGTGATGCGGTTAAGTTCGAAGAACTCGGCGTCCACGGCTCGGGTCTTCACGTCCTTCACGCGCACCGACCCTGCTTGCACTTCGCGATTCCCTGCCTCGCGGTACCCGCTCGCGACTTCGACATCCGGAACGCGCTCCATGATGTAGTCCTTGTCCTCAAGTTTCAGCTCAAAGATGCCGCCGTTGGTGTCGCCGGCTTTGAACCCGCGCGTGCTGTACGAAAGGTAAATCGTGTCGCTGCCGATCTTGCTAAACTGGTCGGCGAGGTACGCCTTAAACCCGTTCGAAAGCATGACGATGATGGTCACGCTCATGACGCCGATAATGACGCCGAGCATGGTGAGCAGCGCCCGCAGCTTGTGCAGGCGCAGCATATTAAGGGCAAGCTGAAAGCTCTGGAAAAAGCCCATGGCTTAGTCTCCCGGCCCAAAGCTGGCGCCCTTGCGCGCGGGGCCGGAGAATCCAGGCTTCACCAGCACGTCGCCTTCGCGAAGGCCGGTGACCACTTCCACGTTGGCGCCGGTCTCAATGCCCAGCGTGACCTCGGTCTTCTTGGCCGTTTTGGCGTCCGCGCCGAGCATCACAAACCGCTTGCTACCCTCGCGCACTACGTAGTTCGGCGGGACCACAAAGGCGCTCGGAACCTGCTTGGAAAGGATGGTGCACTTGGCCGTCATGCCGCTTCGCACCGCCGCCGTCGCATCGTCCATGCGCACCTCGACTTGATACTTCACCACCGCGCGGTCGCTCCCTTGGGCGGTTTTCTCCAGTTGGGCCGCGGCGGAAGTCACGCTGGCCGGAGCCACCTTACTGACCTGGCCCTTAAACTCCTTGCCCGGAAGCGCGTCGATCGTGATGGTGGCCGACATGCCCAGGTCAATCTTGGCGACGTCCACCTCGTTGATTTGAATCTTCACGAGCATGCTCGTTCGGTCCTCAATCGAAACAATGGCGGTGCCGCTGCTAAAGCTATTGAGCGCGCTCACGGTCTCGCCGACCTTAATTTTCTTGCTGGTGACGATGCCCGCGATCGGGGCGCGGATTTCGGTTTCGCTCAGCAGACGGCGACTCTCGTTGAGCGCGCTGGCGCTGAGGTCAACCGAAGCCATGCTCTGCGCGTAGCTCGCTTGGAGTGCCTGCACGTCGCGCAGACCCGCTTCGGCGGTGCGCACGTCGGCCATCGCCTGCTCTAGCTCCTTGCGCTTCAGCGGCGTTTGGTTGCGGTTCACCATGGCTCGGTTCAGGGTCGCCCGCGCCTGTTCCACCTGCTGGTCGGCGCTACGCCGCGCCGAAGTTTGTTGCGCGTTGAGAGCGGCCACCCGGTCTTTGGCGTTTTGCAGTCGCACTTTGGCTTGGCTCACGCGGTCGGCCGCCGCTTCCTGCTCGCGCTTGGACGTGTATCCCACGCGTAGAAGCTCGGTCTCGCGGCGAAGGTCGGCTTCGGCCACGCTCAGGCTGGTATCGGCCTCGCGCACGGCGTTTTCGGCCTCGGCCCGTTCAGTCGGCTGCGTTGCGCCAGCCAAGGCTTGTCGAGCCGCGATCGCCGAATTGAGCGCGGCTTGCGCTTCGCTGACGCCCGCCGAGACCAGCGTTGGCTGGGCTTCAAGTTCGATCTGCAATTGCGTAAACCGCGAACGAGCCCGCATCAGTGCAGCCGCCGCGGTCACCCGGCGTTGCTGAATCTCGACCGACGTGCGCTGCGCGCCTGCCTGCGCGCTCCGAAGATTGGCGGCGTCTTGGTCCACCTTGTTCTTGGTCTCGCGCGGATCGATGAGCGCGATCAGAGCGCCCTTGGCGACCACATCGCCTTCGTCCACAAACAGCTTGGCCACGCGACCCCCAGCTTGGCTCTTGACTTCCACCACTTCGGTCGAATCAACGGTGCCCGCCTCAATCACGCGCTGGCTAATCTCGGCCCGCTTCACGGTGAAGGTTTCGTCCTTCACTTTTTCGGGCGGTTTCCCACCACAACTCTTGAAGGCCACAAAGCCGACAACAACAAGCCCCACAATCCACGGCCACTTCTTTCGCATCCTGCCAGAGGATACGCAGTTTCAACCTGGATTTGGGCCCAAGGACTTAGGCATCGCGAAGTTTTTCGTACAAACTCGCGGTCGCCTCTTCGCCCCGCCCTTCGGCCAGCATCTCGCGAAGCAGATTTGCCGTGAGTTCCGTCATCGGCAAGGGCTGTCCGTCCGCCGCCGCGAGCGTGTAGTCGAGGTCTTTCAGCTGGTTCTTATTGCTGAATCCGGGCGACCAATCACCGGCGAGAATCTTGGGGCCGTAATTGTCGAACGCCCAGCTTCCCGCGGCGCCTCCACTGAGCAGCCGATGTGTGGTGGCGATATCCAGCCCCGCGCGCTGAGCGAAGGCGAGCGATTCGCACAGCCCCATGAGCGCTCCGGCCACGCCAATCTGGTTGGCGAGCTTCATCATTTGGCCTTGGCCGCTCGCGCCGACATGCTCGACGGTCTTGCCGTACGCCTGCAGGTAGGGTTCGGCGCGCTGAAACGCAGCCTCGGTTCCGCCGCAGAAAATCGTGAGGGTGCCGCGCTGCGCGCCCATGGAACCGCCGGTAATCGGCGCGTCAAGAAACTCATGGCCCGCGGCTTGAAGTTGAGCGGCAATGTCGCGCGCGACGCTCGGCTCGATGGTGGAGTGATCCACGATGAGCGAGCCCGGCGCAAGGTGCGGCATCAGGCCGGCTACCACCGCGCGGACATCCTCTGAGCGATTGACGCAGAGGCAAATGATTCGGCAGTTCGCGGCAAGAGCGGCGAGATCGGGCGCCTCATGGGCGGCGAGGTCACCGGCTTTGCCGGGGGTGCGATTCCACACGGCGACGGCGTGTCCGTGGGCTAAAAGGTGCCCGGCCATTGGGAGGCCCATCGTTCCGAGCCCGGCAAATCCAATGCGTTCCATACCTCTGCATTATGGAGGAGAGGGTTTTTTAGAATTTATTCACAGTCACCGCGCACGATTTTGTCAACCTTGGGTTAAGATACAAATACTTGGGGCGAAAGTCCCAGGAGGCAATATTATGTCTAAGAGGGCATTTACACTAATCGAGCTCCTTGTGGTCATCGCCATCATCGCGATCCTGGCCGCAATCCTGTTCCCCGTCTTCACCCAAGCTAAGGCTGCGGCGCGCAAGACCGAGGACATTTCCAACTTCAAGCAACATGGCCTGGCCATGGCGATGTACACCAACGACAACGATGGTGCCTTCATGCTTTCGAACTCGGGTGGGACAACCATTCCCGGTTGGGGTTACGGCCCGCCTGACTCGGTACCGTACCAGCAGATGCAGGCGTACATGAAGAACGAGCAGATCACCAAGTGTCCGAATGATCCGTTCTCGATTCAGCAGCGTCTAGCCGACCAATGTCCGTACATGGGTTGCACGGCAGCCAACGCTACTCCGACCCAGCGCGGGTACGCGATCGGGGTCCGTTCGAACATGGGCTACAACTACGAGTTCTACTCGCCCTGGCGCTATATCTCTAGCCCCCGCTACGTGGGCAGCGCAACGGTGACCGAATCCATGGTGGCCCAAACGTCGAACTCGATCACGTTTATCAACTCGATCTGGGATCGCAAAGCAGGTTCGGGCCAAATTACGGGCGGTGGGAACTGGGTTGTTGAAACTCCTTGTTGGCGCGACGCAAATGGCAACTGGCTCCAGCCGATGGCGCAATATGCACCTGGCGTAGGTGACGGTACTTTGTACTCGTACATCTCGGGAGGTACTCAAACGAGTTGGTTCGGAGCCAACGACTGGCTCGTCTACGGCGGTGCCTGGCCTATGCATAACCAAAAACCGATTGCTGGCTTCGCCGGTCTAATGGATGGTCACTGCGTCGTAATGATGGCGGACACGAGCGTTAAGTCGCGAACGATTACCAGCTTGCTTAAGGGTTGCAACCCAACGGGCAACAACTCGTCGCGAATCACAAACACGGACGACTTCATGTGGGACTTGGAGTAGATGCGCAAGCTACTTGTGCTCGCTATCCTGGTCACGGGCTCTGCTCTGCTGAGTTCGTGTGGCAAGGCGGAGGAGTCTAACGACGACCCCAAAGTGATGCAGTCTGGCCTCAATGGGATGAACCCTGAGGCCAAGGCAAAAGAAGGCGGTCCAACGACCGCCACCGACAAGTAGGAACCCAAGAGTTCCCGGCAAACGCCGGGAACTCTTACTTTATGGCCCGTGAAAACCGAGCCAGCATGCGCGCCGGACCGAGGGCGGACATCAGTTCGTACAGCCCCGGACCGGCGAGCTTGCCGGTGAGCGCCACCCGAATCGGCTGCACCACGGGCCCAATTTTCTCGATCCCATGCTCCTTGGCCCAGCCCGTCACAAAGTCGTGACACGCCTCCGCGCTGACCAACTCCTTGCCCGCCAAGAACTCGCCGAGCGCCGCGAACAGCGCGCCGACGTGCTCATGCGCGAACGCCTTCGCCTTCGCGGCTTCGTCAAACTCCACTTCGTCGCGGACAAAAAACTCGCACGCCGGGCCGAAGTCGGCCAACGTGTTGACCCGCTCCTGCTCAAGCTGAATCGCCTGCGCAACCAGCGGCTCGTCGGCGCATGCCACTAGCGCGTCTAGCGAACGGCCCACGCCGCCTTCCAGGTTCGCATCGCGCGACCAATATTCCTGCGTCGTCGGAGCGGCGGCAAAGTCGCGCACCTTGGTCACCAGTTCGGTGGGCTCGACGGCCCGAATGTAGTTGGCGTTCATCCAGTTGAGCTTGCTCATGTCGAATACGCCCGGCGCGGGTTGCAAACCGCCGAGATCAAACGCCTCGGCCAGCTCATCCATGGACATGAGCTCGCGATTGTCGCCCGGCGCCCACCCTATGAGTGCGATGAAGTTGGCCAGCGCGGCCGGCAGGTAGCCCGCCGACCGAAAATCGAGGCACTTGGTGTCGCCATGCCGCTTGCTCAGCTTCTTCCCGTCGGGGCCGTTGATGACCGGACAGTGGACGAAAATCGGGCGTTCCCAGCCAAAGCTATCGAACAGCGCGGCATGCTTCGGCGCGGAACTAATCCATTCCTCGCCGCGCATGATGTGCGTAATCTCCATCAGGTGGTCGTCCACCATGGCCGCAAAGTGGTAAGTCGGCATGCCGTCGCCCTTAATCAGCACGGGATCGTCCACGGTGTTGGAGTCAAACTCCACGCGCCCACGAATCGCGTCTTCGATGACGATAGTGGTGTTGCGCGGAATCCGCTGCCGAATGACCTTTGGCTTCCCCGCCGCCTCGGCCGCCTCGACCTGAGCCGGGGTGGCGTCGCGCCACTGCCCGCCAAAGTAGCCAATGGGCTGCTTGTTGATCTGCTGAAACTCGCGCATCTCGGTCAGCTCCTCCGGCGAATCAAAGGCCGGGTAGGCGTGACCAAGCTCAATCAGGCGCTGAATCTCGCGTTCGTAAATGCCGAGTTCCTTGCGCTCGCTTTGGCGATAGGGAACAAAATCGCCCCCGGCGTAAAGTCCTTCCTGCCATTCGATGCCCATCCAGCGCAGACTTTCGACGATCTCATCTTCCACGCCCGGCACAAAGCGGGTGCGGTCGGTGTCTTCGATGCGCAAAACATGCGTGCCCTTGTGATGCTTGGCAAACAGGTGCTTAAACAGGGCGTCGCGGATATTCCCGACGTGCGGACTTCCGGTGGGACTAGGGGCGTATCGAACTCGAACCGACATCGTGAAGGGTTAAGGGTACCCCGGGGTTCAAAATTCAAGGTTTTGTGCCGATAACATACCCGTGAGTGGAGACGCCGGACGCACACCGGACAATAAATTACCCTCGAGGTTGGGAGCCTATCTAACGGTGTCCAGCCTTGTCGTCGCCATTTTCCTCTCGATTTCGCAAATCTGGGTCAGCAGCATTTATCGCCGCATTGACAGCCTGGAGGCCACGAGCAACCTCGTGACTCGCGTCGGCGCGATCTCGACCGACCTCTCGCTGGCCTCGCAGCATCGGCTCTTGGCTGAGCAAGGAAAGCCGGTGATGCTCTCCAGCCTCGACCGGAAGCTGTGGGACCAGCGCATGGCCACGCTCGACGCCCGCACCAAGGCGCTGGAAAAAGGCAGCGAGGCGCTGGGTGTGCCCGCCTTCAGCGGCTCCGCCTCCTTGGACAAGCAATTGCGACAGTTGGCGGCCCTCTTCCGCAAGTCGCTGGCTATGTGCGACGCCGAGTTCCGCGGGACCATCGGAATCGAATCCCTTGAGCCATTCAAAACGACTCAGGGCGCGATCAACCAAAACGTGCTGGCCGTGTACGAAGAACTCAACCGCGAACGCCTCGGCGAGCAACAAAAGATTTACGTCATCACCATTGGCAGCTTCGTCACGGCTTTGCTCTGTATCCTCACCGTTACGGCGTTAATCGTGCGGCCGATGGTGCGCCGGTTCGGCAGTGCCTACGTGCACATTGCGACGCAAAACGAAGACCTGGAATCCATGAACCAGCGCATGACCGAGCAGCAAAACGTGCTCGTTCAGCGTAACGCCGAACTGGTGGAGTTGCAGGAGCTTCAGGCGCTGCAGGCGAACGAACTCCGCGAGAACGCCGACAAACTTTCCCGCGCCTTGGAGCATAGCCAACAGGCCAGCCAGGTGGCGCGCTTCTCGGCGAGCCGCTTCCAAGAGCTGTTCCAAGGCATCCCCGTGCCCGCGTTTACCTTCGACCCGATCGGCACCATCTACGAGTGGAATCAGGCCGTCAGCCGGCTGTTTGGCGTGCAAGGCTTTGAAGTCTTCCAGCAGAGCATTTTTGGCATCGTGTTTAAGGAAGAAGAGCGCGAGGAGATTCAGGACATCGTGCGCCGCGTGTTCAACGGCGAGAACATCCAGAACTTCGAGCGTGAAGATGTGCACCACGGCATCCGCCGCTTCCTTCTGCTCAACTTCTTCCCGCTGCGCAACTCGCTCAACGAGGTCGTGGGTGGCGTGTGCGCCACGGTGGACATTACCGAGCGCAAGCTGGCCGAGGAGCAACTACTGAACTACCAGGCCCAGGTCAAGGAGCAAATGGGCTTCATCACCGAGCAAAACGTTTTGTTACAGATGAAGCAGCAAGAGTTGGAAGAAGCGAATCAACGTTTGGAAGATTTGGCCAACAAAGATGGACTTACGGGTCTGCTCAATCACCGGTCATTCCAAGACGAATTGGAGCAGGTGTTCCAGGCCGCCAAACAGGGCTACGGCGCGGTTTCCTTGATCCTTATGGACGTTGATAAGTTTAAGTCCTTGAACGATACCTATGGACACCCAGCCGGCGACAAGGTGCTGGTGCAAGTGGCGCGCGTTCTTCGCGAGAATGCCCTCGCCAATGAAGTTGTGTGCAGGTATGGCGGCGAAGAGTTTGCCATTGTCTGCGACGGCTCGACACTGGCCGAAGCGATTGAGATTGCCGAGCGCTACCGCCATGCAATCGAGACTTCGGAGTGGGAGCATCGGCTGGTCACCGCCAGTTTTGGCGTGAGTCAGGCCGAACTCGCCGACCCCAGTCGCGCGGAAATGATCGCTCGCGCTGACCAGTCGCTTTATGCGGCTAAATCCGCCGGACGCAACTGCGTCAAGGCGATCACCGAAGACGATCCTCCCCAACTTCGCATCGCCTCTTAAAAAGATTTTCTCAGAATCTTCTAGAATAGGGCTATCTTGTCCTCAATAGGACAAAGGAGTCACTATGGCAAACATTGAAGATATTGAAGGCGTTGGACCGGCGATTGCCGAAAAGATGAAGGCAGCGGGCGTCGGTTCGGTGGAGAAACTGCTGGAAATGGGCGGCACCAAGAAGGGCCGCGAGTCGCTGGCCGAAGCCGCCGAAGTCTCGGAAAAGCTCGTTCTGAAGTTTGTGAATCACGCCGACCTCATGCGCATTAATGGCGTGGGTCCGCAGTTCGCTGAAATGCTCGAAGCCGCGGGCGTGGACTCGGTGGTTGAACTCGCCGGTCGCCGCTCGGACAACCTCGCGACGAAGCTCGCCGAAGTGAACGAAGCCAAGAACCTGGCCAACCGCACGCCGAGCGAATCGGAAGTCGCCAAGTGGGTGGAAGAAGCCAAGAGCCTCGACCGCGCCGTTCACCACTAAGCTCTCTCAATCAACAAAAAAAGGGTGGCGGACCGTCGGTCCACCACCCCTTTTTCTTTTGTGCGCCGGGCTTACTTCTTCTTGGGCGCGGGCTTCTTTTCGGCCGTCGCCTTTTCGGCTTTCGGCTTTTCGGCCTTGGGCTTTTCTTCGGTGGCGGCGGCTTCCTTTGGTTCAGCCTTCTTCTTGGCGGGCTTCGCGGTGCCGGCTTCCACCATGCTCGCGTTGTTCGTCAGGAAGTCGAGAACCTTCTTGAACACGGCGCGGATTTCCAGTTCGCGGAAGTTGTTCGCCTTTTGCATGGCCTTGACCAGCTCAGCCGGAGCGACTTGATACTCGTAGCTCATCGCGATGAGCATCTCGTTCATGTCCTGGTTGGTGAGGCGAAGCTTTTCCTTGGCGAAGATCTCGCGAGCGGCCACGGCGCGCATCACTTGAGTCTTGGCTTCGGCTTGCCAGTTGGCCAGCATTTCCTCCACGGTCATGCCGTTGGCTTTGGCGTACTCTTCAATCGTGGTGCCTTGCTGTCGGGCTTGTTGGGCAAGCTCGTTCATGCGTTGGTTGGCCACGCTTTCCCACATGGTGTCCGGCACTTCGATCTTGCTTCCGGCCACCAGCTTTTCTTGAATCTGTTCGTGCACCATTTCTTGCGCCATCTGACCCTTTTGCGCTTCGACTTGCAAGCGAAGGCGATCCTTCAGCGCCTTGAGATCGGCAGACTTCAGGGCGGCGAGGTCGCCACCGAGGTTTTGGGCAAACTCGTCGCTCAGCTGAGGCAGCACCACCGCGTTGAGACTCTTCACGGTCAGCTTCCACTTGCCCTTCTTGCCGGCGAGCGCCTTGTTCGAAAAGTCAGCCGGGAAGTCGAGGCTCGCGACCTTCATTTCTTCGGCGTTAAGGCCAGCGATTGCCTTGTCGAGGGCGGCAAAGTTCTTACCGAGGACCAACAGTAGCGTCGTGCCGTCGCCGTCTTCCTTTTCGCCGCGGACATTCACCAAAGCAACGTCGCCATCTTGCGCGCCGCGATCGGTCACGCTTTCGCGCTTGCCCATGCGCTTGCGCAGCTCTTCCAGATATTCGTCCACGTCCTTGTCGCTGACATCCACGGCCGGCTTTTCGACCTCGATGCCCTTGTACTCGCCGAGTTCGACGATGGGAGCCAGCGGGAGCTTGGCGGTGAATTCACATTCGCCCTTGTCGAAGTCGAACTTCGTCAGGTTCACGGCGGGCGAATCGTGGAGGGCGATCTTCTCGTCGGTGACGAGCTTGCGGATCACGGTGTCCACCACGATTTCGGCCACGCGCTGGGCGAGGTCTTGTTGCGGAATCATCGGGGCGATGACGTTCTTAGGGGCGTGTCCCGGGCGGAAGCCAGGCACGCGCATGTTCTTTGCAAAGTCCTTGTAGGCGCGATCGGTGCCCGAACTCACTTGGTCGGGTGTGCACGTCACGTCAAATTGAATGGTGCACTTGTTCAGGTCAGTGCGCTTAACGGTCATCTTGGGGGTCGCGGTTGCCATAACGATGGTCCTAAAGTTGGAACTTGGAAGTGTACCCGATGGCTTGAACCCAGACCGCCGCCGAACAGCGTTCGGCAGTTTTCCACGCAGACATACCAGAACCGGTCCAAATGGCCCATTTCTTTACCAATTCTTATTGATTCTCCACGATGCGGCGGGTAAAATCTTTATCATTCACGCGAGCCTCGCAGGAAACTGCTCGGACCTCGGTGGGCTCCAGTTGGCTCGTCGTCAGTTGGCTATCGAGAGGAATACTCTAACCCATGAAAAAGGCATTTACACTCATCGAGTTGCTGGTGGTCATCGCGATCATCGCCATTCTCGCCGCTATCCTGTTCCCGGTCTTTACGCAAGCCAAGGTTGCTGCCAAGAAGACAGCCGCCATCTCGAACCAGAAGCAAATCAGCCTCGGGTTCATGATGTACACCGACCAAAACGACAGCCAATATCCGCGCCGCTCCGGTTGCGAAGGCGGTACGTCGCTCAACCCGGCCCTCAACACCGGCACCACCCTGCGCTGCGCCGCACCCAGCTTTGCTCACTCGATGACCTGGCAATCGTGGCAAAAGTACGTTCTTCCCTACGTCAAGTCGGTCCCGCTTTTCGAGCACCCGATGCGCACGAAGAACGCCGCTGACTGGCAAAACAACGGTCAACTGCTGAACGCATTTGCCATCAACCTCGGCATCACCGGTGCTGCCGTCACCGCATTCACCAGCACCCCGTGGACGGGTGGCACGCAAGAAGGCATCCCGACCCCGTCGGAAACGATGCTCCTTCTGGAACTGCCGCACACCTACGCCGCTCCGTTCGTTGTCCAATCGGGCGGCCCCAGCGAGCAAACGGTCTATCCGATCGCCATCCGCGAATACTGGCGCGCCATGTTCTTTAAGAGCACGGGCGGCAACAACTGCACCACCACCAACGAAATCGACAAGGTCGGCGCTCCCGCCGATGGCATCGTAGTTGGTCACGCCGATGGTTCGGCCAAGTTCTACAACGTGAACCGCGTCCTCGCGCTTACGCCCACGAACGCCGAATACCTGCCGGGTGTTAGCTTCCCGCAAAGCGCGTTCAGCTCCAACTGCCGCCGCGCAACCTCGGCTTACACCTACTCGGGTGGAAACGCAACGCCGAGCATCAACATCAACTATCCGTTCTGGGGCCTCACTCCCTAATGAAGAAGTTCGGCAAGTGGCTGATCCCCTTCATGGTTCTGGGCATGCTGGCTGGCTGCTCGGGTGGCGACGTGAACGAAGCCGACGTGAAGCAATGGCAACAAAGCGAAGACGACAAGAAGATGGAAGCAGAAGGTAAGGTCCCCGAAGGCGGCCAACCCGACCGCTAAGTCAGACGACCAACTGGAAGGCGCGCCCTCCCCATTCGGGTGAGGGCGCGCTTTTTTGGTATCCTAACCTATCGTGAGCAAGCCCGTCGTCACCCTTCAGAACCTAATCCAGATTCTCAACGAATATTGGGGGGCGCAAGGGTGCGCGATCCTGCAACCCTACGACACCGAGGTCGGCGCCGGGACCAAGCACCCCGCCACCGCGCTGCGATCGCTGGGGCCGGAGCCGTGGAACGTGGCTTACGTGCAGCCCAGCCGACGCCCCGCCGACGGCCGCTATACGCGAAACCCGCAGCGCAGTCAGCGCTACTACCAATATCAGGTGGTGATGAAGCCCAGCCCCGATAACATCGTGGACCTTTACATGGGCAGCCTCGACGCGTTGGGATTTGACACCAGCAAGCACGACGTGCGCTTGGTGGAGGACGACTGGGAGGATCAAGCCGCCGGCGCGAGCGGCATCGGCTGGGAAGTCTGGCTCGATGGCACCGAGATCACGCAGTTCACGTTCTTTCAACAAATGGGCGGCGTGGAATGCAACCCGGTGTGCGCCGAAATTACCTACGGCCCCGAGCGCCTTTGCCTGATGCTGAACGGCCAAAACAGCTTTTGGCAAGACCTCAAATGGAACGACACGCTGATGTACCGCGACGTGGATTTCCAATTGGAGATGCAGCACAACGTCTACAACTTCGAGGTCGCAAGCACGGAAATGCTCTTTCAGCTCTTTGACCTGTACGAGGCCGAGTCGAAGCGCGTCGTGGAGACGCCCGTCTTCTTCAACGGCGATCTGGGCATCCTCACCACCGACGACGCCTATGCCGGCGAGCTTTCTCCTGAGCAAAAGCAAGCCGCTCGCGAAAAGGTGGGCGCGATTGGCCTCGCCTATCCGGCGCTAGATTTGGCGTTGAAGTGCAGCCACATTTTCAACGTGCTGGATGCTCGTGGCGCGGTTTCGGTGACGGAGCGCGCGGCCTACATCAACCGGATTCGGGCGCGAGTTCGCGCGTGCTGCCTCAAGCACCTTGAACAGTACAAGCTAAATGCATAACTTCCAGCACGTGCTGGGCTAAGTCGCCGCTGGCGGCTGGCTCGCGATTCTCGCCGATGCTCGCGATTAAGCAGAGCTGGGCGGGGAGCATCACTTGAGGAACAAATGGGGATAACGCAGTGAGCGGCAATGATAGGAGCACTATTCGTCCTGGTAAAATTGAGGTGCCGAGCCACCGCCGTGCTTACACATGCCGCTAGATTAGCGGAAGTGGAGTCGGTGGGGTGACCTACTCGCAAGACTAGGTTCGGAACTAGAATTCCAATAGTCGGAAGGGCACATTGACAGCTGAATTGAACGCAGCCGTGCTTTCTGCGGTCCGCAAATTTTTTGCACAATCGCGAGGAACAGCACGCAGCCGATGCGTTTCTCACTGCGCAAGCCCCTGGGCAAGACCGATGCGTTAAGTCGATTTTTCGACAAGGCGGTTCCGCGAGGAAGATTCGGGCTGGCCGATTGACTTAGATAGTCAGTTATGGGAGCTTGCAGGAAAACGATAATGAGTAAAAAAGAGCTCGTAAAGAGCGGAAGCACCGACTTCCAAGACTGAAAGTAGATCGTCGCTCACACCGAGCGCGAAAGTGAGATAACGCGGGCCCTGTCTTTCGAGACGGGGTCCGGACTACGCAACCCCACCGACTCCACTTCCGCTAATCTAGCGGCATGTGTCAGCACGGCGGCGGCTCGGCGGCAAGGCGCAAGCGTGTATATCGCGGGCCGCAAAATTTTTGCACAATCGCGAGGAACAGCACGCAGCCGATGCGTACAATCACTGGAAAAGCCCCTGGGCAAGACCGATGCGTTAAGTCGATTTTTCGACAAGGCGGTTCCGCGAGGAAGATTCGGGCTGGCCGATTGAGACAAAACAGAGGGTCGAGCACTGATCAAGTTCGACCCTGTTTTGGTTATGCATATGTCATTGTTGGACAAAATATCTGAGGAAGTCCTTCTCCAGTCTTTTCACAAGGTTGGGCCGCAGCCCGGTTGTGCAGTGAAGTATCGGCGCGAATACGAGAGAATGCAGTTGAAAATTCTCGATCACATCCCGAAGTTGCTGAACGATATCCAAAGCGGATCGTTTCAATTTGGTGAACCTGAATTGCATTTGATAAACGGGGTAAGGCCGATTCTCTCCGTTGGCCCTATTGATCGGGCAGTTGAAAGAGCAATTTTCAAGGTTGTTTCTCAGCATCTTGCTGCGGTTCTCGCACAACCAAACACGTATGCCCGCGCTTCCCTTCGAGGGGAAACTAGTCGGTCACTGCCTGCCTTGGCGAAAGAACTTCAACAACGGAGAAAGGATTACTCCCACTTTTTCGAAACCGATATAAAGAAGTTTTTTCCAAGTATTAATCATAGCTTGCTGCAGCAAAAACTGAAGAAGCTCTTGCCTGATGAGACACTCATGCCGTTGTTGCTTGCAGTCGCCCAACGGAAGCCTCCAGAAAAGGTATGGAGAGCCCAGTATGTAGACCTGGCTTTCTACTTCGAAGAAGTCGAACGAGGGATTCCTCAAGGATCATGCCTATCGCCCATTCTTTCGAGCGTGTATCTGCACGATTTTGATATCGCCCTTGAGAAACGTAAGATTTCCTATCTGCGGTATGTTGATGATCTCATTGCCTTTGCGGAGAGCGAACAAAGCGCCTCGGATATCCAAGACGTGATTTCAAGAATCTTAGAGGATGTTGGACTAACCGCTCATTCGACGCAAAACAAAGAAGACACAAAAGCCAAGATTGGGTCCGGAAAGGACACGATCACCTTTGTCGGGTTAGAATTCCTACCCGAGAATGTAAAAGATGAACACATTGTTCGTCCCAGAAACAAAGCTCTGCAGCATTTTTGCGACAGAGTGACAGAAATTGGGGATACATCAAACGACCTCCTAACGCTTCTGAAGAGGTTAGACAATTTTGTGAAAGGTTGGTTTGCCGCATATAAATGGTGCAGCATTCCACGATCCGTAATTGATGAGCTCGACAGTCATCAACGGAAAATCGTTGGTCAGTGGAATAAGAAGCATGGCGTTCTTGATCGCAACCAATCAAGATATCCGAGGATGGAGCAAGCAAAATTATTGGGGCTTTCGCAATTACATGACCTAAAGCGTCAGATGGACAGACGCCCAAGCGAGATGGTGCAAGAACCGGACGAAGATTTCTAACTTCAGAGCGCTCATCGTTCAGTCAGTTTCAAGTTGGAAGTAGAGTGACAGCGACAAGTCAGAGGTACCTGATGCTCCGGGCGCGAGTTCGCGCGTGCTGCCTCAAACACCTTGAGCAGTACAAGCTAAATGCATAACTTCCAGCACGTGCTGAGCTAGCTCGCCGCTGGCGGCTGGCTCGCGATTCTCGCCGATGCTCGCGATGAGGTCGGCCACGCCAAGCCCGCGCCAGTTTTCATGGTGAGGAGTCTCCAGCGCAACCTCGGTCCAGGCCGGCGAGTCCTTGGTCCAGAGGTGGAGCGGCCCGCCAAAGCCGTTGGGGTCGGGGCAGTTGAGCGAGCCCGCGCTCCCGAACACCTGCAGATGCGGAAGTTGGTGCGCCTGCACGTCGAAGCTGGTGATGAGCGTCGCCACAAACCCGGATTCGAACTCGAGCAACGCCTGGATATGGGTGTCCACTTCCACTTCGGCGAACTCGCCCGCGCGCGTCTGGCTCGAGATGAGTCGCCGATCATGCGCGCGCGTCGCCGTGGATTGCACCCGCCGAACGCGGCCAAAAAGATGGACCATGGCGGTCAGATAGTACGGCCCCATGTCGAACATCGGCCCGGCCCCGGGCTGGTAATAAAACGCCGGATTGGGATGCCAGTGCTCGTGACCCGGACACAGCATCATGGCGACTGCCGACAGCGGGCGGCCGATTTCCCCGCGCTCGATGAGGTTCTTCGCGGTTTGGTAGCCAGCGCCCATGAACGTATCGGGCGCGCCACCCACACGCAAGCCGCGCTCGGCGGCCAGGGTAAGCAGTTCGCGACCTTCTTCTACTTGGCCGGCCAACGGCTTCTCGTTGTAGACGTGCTTGCCGTTTTGCAGCGCGGCGCGAGCCACCGCGTAGTGAGCCAAGGGCGTGGTGAGGTTGATAATCAGCTCCACGCTCGGGTCGGCTAGCAGTTCGTCCACCGTAACGGCGCTGATGCCGTGGCGGGCGGCGAACTCCCTTGCCTTCGCCGGGTCGAGGTCGGCACAGGCCACGAGGTCAATCTCGGGGAGGCGACGCGAATTCTCGGCGTAGATTCCGGCGATGTTGCCGCAGCCGACGATGCCCACCCGCACTAGAGCACCTCGCCCAGACGCGCGCCCTGCAAGTCGCCTCGGCTCGCAGCCCATAAAACGCCTCGCCGCATGAGTTCGAGCACGGTGGGGTGCGCGACCACCGATGGATCGTGCCCGAGCGAGCAGTAGAAGACGCGGCCCTCGCCGTGCAGTTTGGTCCAGACCGCCGGCATCTCCGTATCAAACTCGTCGAATCGGCACGTGGCCAGCACCCGAATCGCGGGGTCCACGTGCATGTAGTACTGCTCGGTTACCACGTCGAAATCGCTGAGCCCGGCCGTGAGCGGCCACTCGCCGCGGAACCGCACCCGATACGGGCGGCCATCGCCGGGGTGCGCCACAAACTGACCGCCGACCGCGAACTGAAACTCGGTGCAACTGCGAAACGCGTCGCCCATGCCGCCGTGCAATCCGACCAGCCCCGTACCCGCCGCGACCGCCGCCAGCAAGGCTTGCGCCTGCTCGCCGGAAATCTCGCCCATGGTCCAGTTAGGAATCACCACATCGAACTCGTGAGCCTGCGGACAATCGTCGAGGCTCGTCGAAAGCGTGACTTCCCCGCCGATGTGGGCGGCGAGAAGTTCCGCCACCGCGTGGGGATGGTGCCCATCCCAACCGCCGGAAATGATGAGCGTCCGCACTACGCCATGGCCTGCGTGTAGACGGCCTTCAAAACCTCATCCGGGGTCGTCCACCCGTTCATGACCTTGAACAATCCGTCGTCCAGCATGGTGTGGAAGCCTTGCGCCTTGGCGACTTCTTCCATTTCGCGCATCGGTGCGTGGCGGGCGATGGCGGCCTTAAAGTCGGCGTTGCCCATGACCAGTTCGAACACGCCCATGCGGCCCTTGTAGCCCGTGCCGCGGCACTCGGGGCAGCCCGCGCCCTTGGCAAACTTGCCCTGCGCGAGTTGGTCACTGCTCAGTCGCAGCATCTCCACTTCCTCGGCGCTCGGCTTGTAGGGTTGGCGGCATTTGCCGCAGTTCAATCGGATGAGGCGCTGGGCGAGAATTCCCACGCAAACCCCGGCGATGAGGTACGGTTCGGCGCCCATGTCCACCATGCGGCTGACCGTTTCGATGCTGTTGTTGGTGTGCAGAGTCGAGAGCACCAAGTGGCCTGTAAGCCCGGCCTGAATGCCGATGGCGAGCGATTCGGGGTCGCGCATTTCACCGACCATCATGACGTCGGGGTCTTGTCGTAGGAAGCTGCGCATCACCTTGGGGAAGCCCATTTTGTCGGTCACCTGCACCTGCGCGATGTTCTTGTCGAACTCGTATTCAATCGGGTCCTCGACCGTGACGATGTTGCGGAGTTTGGAATCGAGTTGGTGCAGACTCGCGTAGAGCGTCGAGGTTTTGCCCGAACCCGTTGGGCCGGTCACCAAGATGAGGCCGTACGGCACCGAGATACAGCGCGACCAGTTCTCCAGCACCGGCTGCGG
This sequence comes from Chthonomonas sp., assembly GCA_016788425.1. Taxonomy (NCBI): domain Bacteria; kingdom Bacillati; phylum Armatimonadota; class Chthonomonadia; order Chthonomonadales; family Chthonomonadaceae; genus Chthonomonas; species Chthonomonas sp. The sequence goes on along the minus strand of JAEURQ010000004.1, from coordinate 335,803 downwards.
CATGCCGAGCTTCGGCAGCTCAACGCGCATGGCGGCGGGGTCGAGAATCCGCATGACGATTTTTTCGCCATTGAGACACGGCACACACGAAACCCGCGCGCCGAGTCGGCGTCCGTTGTATTCCATGTCAATGCGGCCGTCTTGGGGTTCGCGATTTTCGTCGATGCGCATGCCCGCGGCGAGCTTGAGACGCGCAATGACGTTGTTCGCGTGCTCGGGCGGCAACGCGCCGTTGTCGTGCAGGACGCCATCTTGGCGGTAGCGAATGCTCAGCTGCTCGCGCTCGGGCTGCAGGTGAATGTCGCTGGTGCCGGTGTCCAGCGCGGTGGTGATGATGTTGTCAACAATGCCGACGGCCAGCGACATCTCGCTGCCGCCCATTTCCCGCTGCTGGCCGCTTTCGCGAAGAATGAGGCGGAAGCGCTTCATCGCGCCCCAATTGGTATCGGAGAATTGTTGATCCATGCGTGCGTTTTACCCAGCTAATCAGGTGGAGAACCCGACAACTTCAAATAGAGAGTTCCGCCGACCTCGATGGTTCGGCGGAACTCGAATTGATTTGCGGTGAAGTTAGCTCGCCTTCTTCAGATCTTCCGCCGTGAGCAGTTGCGGTTCGGCGGTTTTGCCGACTGCGCCCTCGGGCACGATTACCTTCTTCACGTCCTCGTTGCTCGGCACTTCGAACATGATCTCCAGCATCAGACTTTCCAGAATAGCGCGTAGCGCACGGGCTCCGGTTTTGCGCTTGATCGCCTCGTGGGCGATTTCGCGTAACGCACCTTCCTGCACCTCAAGCTCCACGCCATCGAGTTCGAACAAGCGGGCGTATTGCTTGATGAGCGAGTTTTTCGGCTCGCTAAGGATGCGCACCAAGGTTTCCTCGTCCAGTTGGTCGAGCGAGGTGAGCACCGGCAAGCGCCCGATGAACTCGGGGATGAGGCCGAATTTCAGCAGGTCGTCCGGCTGAACCTCGCGCAGGATGAGGGTCTCCTCTTCCTTCGTCATCGCGGGCTCGCTCATGAATCCGATCACGCTTTCCTTGCGGCGGCGTCGGATGATATCTTCCAGACCTTCAAAGGCCCCGCCGCAGATGAACAGGATGTTCTTGGTATCAATTTGCAGATACTCCTGTTGCGGGTGCTTGCGGCCCCCTTGCGGCGGCACGTTGGCCACGGTGCCTTCCAAAATTTTGAGCAGGGCTTGCTGCACGCCTTCGCCGCTCACGTCGCGCGTGATCGAAGGATTGTCTCCGCGGCGACCGATCTTGTCGATTTCGTCCACGTAGATGATGCCGCGCTCGCAGAGCTCCTTGGCCCGCTTGGGGTCCATGGATTCCGCGGTTTGGAACAGCTTCAGCAAGATGTTCTCCACGTCTTCGCCAACGTAACCAGCCTCGGTGAGGGCGGTCGCGTCGGCAATGGCGAACGGAACTTCCAGCATGCGGGCCAGCGTCTGCGCGAGCAGAGTTTTGCCCGAGCCGGTCGGCCCCACCATGAGAATGTTGCTCTTAGCGAGTTCGACATCGGTGTTTGCCGTGCCGATTTCGGTAATGCGTTTGTAGTGGTTGTAAACCGCCACCGAGAGGGCGCGCTTGGCGTGCTCTTGGCCGATGACGTACGAGTCCAGCCGCTTGACAATGTCCTTGGGCTTGGGCAGCGAGAACTCAGCCGAGGAAGCCCCCCCTGTAGTGGCTCCGGCCGCGCCGCTGGCCACCTTGTCGCCACCGCGTCGAGCCGAGCCCGCCGCGCCGGCGCCGATGCCTTCGCTGGTCAGGATGTCGTTGCACAGGTCAACGCAATCCGAACAGACTGCGCCATGCAATCCGACGATGAGTTTCTTTACTTGCTCTTTGGTTTTCCCGCAGAGGCAGCATTGGTCGCGACGTTCCACAATTCTTGCCATTTCCGAAGTCCTTCAGCCAAAAATCTCGCCGCTGTTAGCTACGAGAAACCACCTTATCCACGAGACCGTAGGCGACAGATTCTTCTGCCGACATCCAGTAGTCCCGGTCCATATCTTTCTTTACCGTATCTTGGTCCTTATCTGACGCTTCGGCCAGAATTTTGGACAAAATTTCTTGGTAACGGTCTGCTTCCTGTACGGCGATCTTCATGTCGGCCACCGTGCCTTGCGTGCCACCGCTCACTTGGTGAATCATCACGCGGGCATTGGGAAGCACATAGCGCTTGCCCTTGGTGCCACCGGCCAGCAGCACCGCACCCATGGAGGCAGCCATGCCAACGCAGATCGTGCTGATGTCGCACTTCACGAGTTTCATCGTGTCGTAGATGGCGAGGCCCGAGGAGACGGAACCGCCCGGAGAATTGATGTAAAGCTTGATGTCCGAATCGCGGTCTTGCTTTTCGAGGAACAGCATCTGGGCAACCAGGAGATTCGCGACGTAATCGTCAACGCCCGTGCCAAGGTAAATGATGCGGTCCACCAACAAGCGGGACCAGATGTCGTAACTGCGCTCTCCGTTCTGAGTCTTTTCGATGACGTAAGGAATTCCCATTCGATTCTCCACTAGTTTCTTCGGCTTTCTACGCCGAATCCCTTACTGCGAATTCTACCTGGTGCAGAAATGTCTACATAAGTCCAAGATTTTCTCTCGGACTTATGCAGTTACATCGCGAAGTCTTCGATGACCGGCTTGAGTGGGGTGCCTTCGGGCGCGAGTTGGGCATAGCTCGCCTCGCGGAATGCCGGCACTTCGCGGGCAATCGCATCCATGATCTCGCTCGCGTTGAAGAACGGGCGGCTCGGTTCGAGCCGAACAAACATCTCGTTGAAGATGCGCCAGGCGGGCTTGCCGTCGCCCGGATTGGCGACCACTTGCTGCATGCGCTGCACGCGACCTTCCACGTTGGTGTAGGTGCCATCGTGCTCGGCGGGCGCTTCCATCGGCAAAATCAGGCTCGCGTACTCCATCACCTCGGCCGTTTGCACACCTTGATAAACCAAGAACGGCACCGACTCGATCGCGTCTTCCACCAGACGGCGATTCGGATGACGGCGGAACGGGTCGCCCACGACCCAAAGCGCATCCACTTCCCCGCTGATGCAGTCGCGGAAAATCTCGTGAGTGTTGAGGCCCGCCTGGCTCAGCGGCTTGCCGCCGGGACCGGCGTCGGGAACTACGCCAAGTTCCACCGCGCCCTCGTCGTTGCCGCCTTCGACAAAGCAGTTAAACTCGCCGCCCAGGGCCGCGCAGATGGCCTGAAGATCGGCGAGGGTTTCAATCGGGCGATTGGTTTCGTAAATCGAGTTGCTGGTGATCACGGCGAAGTCGCCGCCCTTGAGCAGTTCGACCGTCGCTTGAAGGTCTTCGAGCGAAAGACCCGCAAGCCGCGCACCACGCTCGGCGTGTTCGGCGCGACCTTCGACGAGCGCGCGCAGAGCCGCTACGCTTTCATCCAGTCCGCCCGGCTTACAGAACATTCGGCTGTGGGCAAACGAATCGGTGTCGGCGGGACCAGAGTTGATGGTGACCACCTTGGCGCCGCGACTGAACCACGCCTTGCGGACTCGCAGGAACACGATCGGCTGCGATTCGCTGAGGTTGGTGCCAACGACGAGCAAAGTTGCCTTCGCTTCCAAACCGGCGATGGTGGATTGATGGCGATCTTGCAGACGTTGGCCTGCAGGCGGCACAAAGCGCGTCCAGCGGTGGTCAATGTTGCTCGACTTGAAGCCTTCGCGGAACAAGCGTTGGAACATGTAGAGCCCTTCGTTCGAAATCGTCGAGCCGATGAGTCCAGCCGAGCTGGCCGTAAAGTTCTCGGCGATCTTGGCGTAGGCGTCGGCCCAGCTGATCGGCACGAATGCGTTGCCTTGTCGCAACAGAGGCTGCGTCAAGCGCGAGGGGTCGTTGTAGAAGTCGTGGCCAAACTTCCCGCGGTCGCAGGTCCACTCCTCATTCACTTCTTCGTTGATGCGGCCATTCACGCGCACCAGCTTGCCGGCGCGGTGATCCATCCACACGTTACAGCCGTTGCCGCAACCGAGGCAGAGTCCAGCGCGAGTTTCGAGGTCCCAAGGGCGAGCGCGGAAGCGATATTTCGAGCTGGTCAGCGCGCCGACCGGACAAATCTCGATGACGTTGCCGCTGAACTTGCTTTCGAAATCGGTGAGCTTAAATGTGCTCGGCTGCATATCCGCGCCGCGGAATCGGAATGCGAGTTGAGCGTCGCCGGAAATCTCCTCCGTAAACCGCACGCAGCGACCGCACTGGATGCAGCGCTCAAGGTCGAGCGTCACGTAATCGCTCAGCGGAAACGCCTTGTGGGCGTGCCGCTTCATGTCCACGAATCGGCTGGTCGAAGGACCGTAGAAAATGGTGTTGTTTTGCAGCGGGCACTCGCCACCACGGTCGCAAATGGGGCAGTCGAGCGGGTGATTGATGAGCAGGAATTCCAGAACACCCTTGCGGTCGCGGTGAACCGGCTCGGTATCGGTGAAAATGACCATGCCCTCGCTGGCGGGGAGGGTGCAACCGGCTTGCGGCTTGGGCATCTTGCGCACGCTGCCATCGGGTTGCTTAAAGCCCACCTCGACCAGGCACATTCGGCACATACCCACCGGCTTCATGCGCGGGTGATAGCAGAAGATCGGAATCTCGAGGCCAAGGCGCTTGACCGATTCGACGATCAGTTCGCCTTTAGGCACCTGCAATTCAACTTCGTTAATAGTGATCGTAACGAGTTCCGTGCTCTCAACCGCGGCCATAGGTTCCGTAAACATACCCGATGCAACCCGCGGCACGGGTAACCTTGCGGCAACAATTAGGGGGGTTTGGTGAGCACGGTCAATCGGGCATTCTTGTTTACCGACGTCGTCGATTCGACGCGGCGCTGGGAAGTTGAACCCGCCCTCATGCGCGACCTGTTGCCGGTGCATTTCGCCGCGCTTGGCGCGATTGTGGAGCGTCATGGCGGACACATTTTTAAGACCGTCGGCGACGCGGTTTACGCCGCATTTACTGATGTTGCGGCAGCATGTGCGGCGGCGCACGAGGCTCAGGCCACCGACCTGAGTTTGCCGGTCCGCATCGCGGTCACTGCGGGCGAAGTCGAGTCCACCGAAAACGACTTCTTTGGGCCCGCCTTGAACCTGGCGGCGCGACTCGTGGCGTTGGGCGAGCCAGGCCGCGTGTTGTTACCGCTCGCCCTCGCGGGTTCGATGCCCCACCGAGCGCTGGGCGTCGTGCGACTCAAGGGCATCAGCGACTTGGTTGCCGTTGCCGAACTTGCGAACGACCTTCCTCTGATGATGCTGCCCTGCGCGGGGCCGGTGCTGATTCCTTTGCCGCTCACGCCGATTATCGGACGCGAGGATTTGCGTGAGGACATCCTTCGCCGACTGCAAAAAGCGCGCTTGGTGACGATGACGGGGTTCGGCGGCACCGGCAAAACCCGCCTGGCGATTGACGTTGGACTCGCGGCGGCCGGGTTCTTTCCGGGTGGACTCGTCTTTTGCGACCTGAGCGAACTTCCTGCGCTCGATTCGGTGGAGCATATGCGCGGCGTGGTGCAGCGTTCGCTGAGCGAACTCACCGCCGGTCAGCCGCGCCTGCTGATTTTGGACAATTGCGAGCACGTGCTCAAGAACATTACGCGGGTGGTGCAAGACGCGCTTTCGACGGACGCTACGCTGGTCGTGCTCGCCACCAGCCGCGTCGGATTGCCGTTGGCCGGACAGGTGCAGGTGCCGATTCCGCCGTTGCCGCCGAGCGCGGCGGCGGAACTTTTGACCGCGCGCCTCGATGCGCTGGGCGTCACCGCGAGCGCCGACCTCACGCTGAAAATCTGCGAGCAAGTGAACGGGATTCCGCTCGCCATGGAACTGGCCGCGGCGCGTTGCGAGGCGTTTAGCCCGGACCAAGTGTACGAGCGCATGCGCTCTTCGACCAAGTTTTTGCGCTCGCCCGATTCGCTGAACGACCGTCACGCGGGGATGGAAAGCGTGATCGGCTGGAGCGTGGACCTGCTCTCCGCTCCGGCACGCCAGGCTCTGGAAAATCTGAGCGTCCTCATCGGCGGGTTCGACTATTGGTCGGCGATGGCCGTGCTGAACTTGACTGAGGCCGACGATCTGGATGGCATTGTCGAGGAACTCGCGCGGGCCAGCCTCATTCATCGTGACGATCGGCGCTACCGGTTCTTGGAGCCGGTTCGCGGGTTCGCGTTGGAGCGTTTGCAGCAGCATTCCGCCCGCATGACCGAGGTCAAAGAGCGCCTGATCGGCTATGTGGAGGAGCTTGCTCGCGAGGCGCACCCGATGCTGCAGGGCGAGTCGCAGGCAGTGTGGCTCGCGCGCTTGAGCGCGGAACACCCCAACGTTCGCTCGGCGTTTGAGTGGATTGTCGAGCCTGCGCGACGCGCGGAACTGGCGGTGTTGCTGCACGGCTTTTGGCTGGCGACCAATCGCGCGGCCGAAGGACGCTCGTGGGCGGAGGCGGCGCTCGCGCGGCTGCCGGCCGCGCAGTTGTCGCCCGAAGTGGACTCGATGGCGGGTGTGCTCGCGTGGTCGAAGCAGGATTTCGAATCCGCGATTGCGCATATGGAGCGGGCGGTGAGCAAAACTCCGCACGAGCCGCCCACGGCTTTGCTCGTCAAAGTACTCACAAACCTGGGGCTGGCGCACGCCAGCGCGGGCAACTTGGAACGCGGTGAGGAGTGCCTGCAGCAGGCTTTGGCGGCGGCTACGGTGGCGGACGTATTACGAGTGCCGCATGTTCTGGTGAACCTAGGTCGTTTGGCGACCGAACAAAAGCGCTTTCCGGAGGCCACCGATTTGTTGTCGCGCGCCGAGGTGGCGTTTGCCGCGCAAGGCAACGAACGCCAAGCCCGTAACGCCCGGGCCCTGATCGCGGAAAACTATCGAACCTTTGGCGACTTGGAGCGGGCGGCGGCGCAGTTTCGGCAGCTGGCCATGGACGCCTACGGCTTAGGTGAGATCGAGGAATTTGCCAACGAGGCCCTGCGTTACGGGTTGGCCGCGGAAGATGACGAGGTGGTTGGCGAGTGCATGGCGCTGCTGCGCGAACTGAACCTCAATCCCAAGCTCGCCGCCGCCGAAGATCGGGACAAGGTGCTTGAGTTTCAGGAGACTTTTGACATTTCCGCCGAAGCCCTTGCGGCGCGAATATTTGATCGGCTAACATCCGCGTGAGGGTTTATTGATGATTAGTCAACTTGTTGTCGCCGCAGTTCTGAGTCAGGGAGATGTCCAACCTCAGAAAGCCTTTCCAGACTATGTTCCGATCACAAAAATGAAAGTGAGCAAGACGTTCAATCCCAATGGCCGAGTGTGCATCGTCACTACGGCTTACACGATTGATACCGCAGAACCAGATGGAACGCTTGATCAAACCACTTCCGTATACGCTCCCAACACACCTACCCCGAGCGACTACATCGAAGGAGTAGCCCTTAAGCCCGCGGGTGGCGATTTTAATACAGTTGTCTCCTTTCGTATGACACAGGCCGTGTATGACAGTATCACATCTGTCGTGTCGGCGGCGTATGCCGAAGCAAATGAAGATCAACCTGGTATGGACTTCCAATTCATCTCGGGCTCCTGCCGCGGAGGCATGACAACGCCTCCTTTCCGACAAGGATCATTTGTCAAACAAGGATTACTCAAAGTTGCGAGCAACGGACCCACTTATCGAGTCTCGGCGCAGTGGCCAACTACCCCCGCAGCGGTAGGCGCAAAGTACACGATCGCGGCGAGGGCGAGCAACTCAACTTCAGGATTCACCAAGAACTTCTCAGGTGTCATTGCCGCAAACCAACCATCCATCTCGCTGGGCACCTCGCTACCCGCAGGTCTGCTAGGCGAAGCCCGCTCGGTGGATGTCGTCATCGTCGTAACGAAGGCCAATCGCCAGCAGATTCACGTACTTTCCTACCTATGATCTGGATCACCGGCGGCGGCGGATTTCTTGGCCGAGAACTCGCCCGCCAACGCCCCGACGCCGTCGCCACGACCCGCGCCGAAGTTGACCTGCTCAATTTCGACGCGGTTCGTCGGTTTGTGCGCGACCGCGGTGTAGACACCATCATCCATTCAGGCGCGCACGTGGGCGGTCTCGGATTTCAACTCGCCAACGCCGGTAGTGTAGCCGTCCACAACACGCGCATGGGCATCAACGTCCTGGAGGCGTTGGCCGAGCGCGGCGGCCACTTTGTGCTGGTGAGCACCGCCTGCATCTACCCCGAAGATGCGCCGATTCCAACGCCCGAGGACTCGGTCAACACCGGTCCGCCCGCCCCCAGCGTGGCCGCCTACGGCCATAGCAAGCGCATGGTGCATGCTGCCGCCGAGGCCCTGGCCAAAGAAGGTCGTCTGACATTTGCCACCATGGTGCCGAGCAACATTTACGGCGCGGGCGACCACTTCGACGAAGCCAAGAGCCACGTCGCCAGCGGTCTCATCCGGCGCGCCATCGAGACCGTGCGCCGGGGCGAACCGGAGTTCAAAATTTGGGGCACCGGGCGAGCGACCCGCGACTTTATCCACGTCCGCGATGCCGCCCGCGCGGTGTTGCTAGGCTTGAAACCTGAAGCCCATGGCGAACTTTGGAACGTCGGCAGCGGTCGCGAGATGCCGATCCGTGAGATGGCCGAACTGATTCTCGAACTTGTGGGGTTCCAGGGAACGACGACCTGGGACACGACAAAGCCCGATGGCACGCTCCGCAAAACCCTCGATATCAGCAAGATCCAGCGGGGGCTCGGGTTCGAACCGAGCGTGAGCCTCGCCGACGGCTTGCGAGAGACCATCACATGGGCTCAAGAGCACCTGGCAAATGGCCATAATTAACCTTCGTTCATGAAGCTAACGGTTGTTGACGGAGAGCCGAAGGGGCATTATCTGGGGCTCCACTTTCGCATCATCCTGCGCGAGGCCGTGCGCCGCGGCTGGCAGGTGCACCTTGTCACCACCCAACGGGCGCTCGATCACCAGGTGTTCGCGATGCTCAACGAGGAGTTTGCTGGAAAATTCTCCACCTCGCTGATGACCGATATAGTTAACTCGGAAAACTTCTCCAACAAGAAGAAGATTTGGCAACACTTCCAGCGGTGGTTCGCCATGCGCGACGGATTCCGCGCGAGCCTCCGCGACTTTCAACCCGACATCGTGTACCAAGTCGCGCTCGAAAAGAGCGACCTGCCGATGGGCGTACTCGGCTCGCCCTACGACAAAGCCCCGTTTGTCGGCTTGCTTATGAACCGCTACTTTCACGCGCCGACGATGGGTTTGCGGGTCGAGAAACTGAGTCGCCGCGACCGTCTGATGGGCTGGGCGTACGAGCGTTTGCTGCGTATTCCCACCCTCCAGCGCATCGTCAATATCGATCCTCTACTCACCGAGTACCCCAAGAAAATGGGCTGGCGAGGCGCGGATAAGGGCATCTACATTCCGGATACCGGCGCCTACAAACCGTTTGAGATTCGGCCCGGCGCGCGGGCTCACTTTGGTGTGCCCGAGGATAAGTTCGTGCTGCTGAACTACGGCGCGATGACGCCGCGCAAGGGCGTGGCCGAGATGATCGCCGGACTCGCGCACCCCGACTGCCCCGCCCATGTTGTGGGCTTACACGCCGGTCGCAGCGATGCCGGCGTCAAGGAAATGCTCGCTGGCGAAACCGCGCAGCGACTGGTCGCCGAGGGGCGACTGTTCGTCCACGACCGATTTTTGAGCGACGAAGAAGAGTGCGCGGCGTTCGTCGCGTGCGACGTGGCCTGGCTGGGCTACATCCACTTTTTTGGCATGAGCAGCGTGCTGATTAACGCCGGCACCATGGGCAAGCCGGTGCTTGCCCAAAACCAAGGGCTCTGCGACCACTTTGTCCTTGAGAACAATCTCGGCGAGGTGGCGAATGTCTTCGATCCGGCAGATGTCGCGCAGGCGTTGGCGAGGCTCTCCACTCGGCCCAAAGAGACTCAGGCCCAGGGCGAGAACAATCGCCGGTTCTCCGAGAACCACCGCTCCGAGTTGTTCGGGCAGCGCATTTGCGACGTATTGGCTACAGCCGGAAGCGCCGACGCGAGCTGAGCTTCACGATCAACAGCCCCACCACCGCGGCCACGCCACTGGCGACAAGAATCGCGAGCTTCGCCTGATTCTGAACTGCGGCCGAATCCAGCGCGAGGTTGCTGATGAAAATCGCCATGGTGAATCCCACCCCGCCAAGGAAGCCGACGCCCACAATCTGCCCCCAATTGGAATGCTTCGGCAAATCGCAAAGCTTGAGTTTCGCGCCGAGCCAAGCAAACGCCACGATGCCCAGCGGCTTCCCGAACACCAAGCCCAGGATGATGCCGAGCGACAAGGAACTGCCCAGCTGACCGCCGCCGAGCGGCACACCCGCATTGGCTAAGGCAAACAGCGGCAGCACGACAAAAGCGACGCCGCTATGGAGCAAGTTCTCGAGGCGTTGCAACGGGAACTGCGCATTCTCGATTGCCCGCTCCAACCGGCCAAGGTGATACTGCTCCTCGTCGGTCAGGTGCGGCTCGTCGCTGCTGCCGCCTTCTTCAATCTCTTGCAAACTCGCCTTCGCCCGCTCCAAAAACGCGGTGCGATCCATGCGCACCCATAGCGGAATGGTGAACGCGACGAGCACCCCGGCGATGGAGGCATGCACGCCACTGCTGTAAATGCCCGCCCAAACTCCCAGCCCCAGAGCCATGTAGGGGAAGAGTCGGCGCACCCCCATGAAGTTGAGCAGACCCATGGCCAGCAAAAACCCGGCCGCCACAAGCAGGCCCATGGCGTTGACGCCCGATGAATAGAAGAGCGTGATGACGAGGATCGCGCCGAGGTCGTCAACGATGGCGTACGCCGCCAGGAACACCTTCAGCGAGGTCGGCACGCGGTTGCCGAGCAACGAAAGCAACCCCAGCGAAAACGCGATGTCGGTGGCCATCGGGATCCCCCAGGCGCGCGCGGAAGCCTGACCCGAATTCAGAAGCAAGAAAATTCCCGCCGGAATCACCATTCCCCCGAGAGCGGCAAGCGCCGGAAGCGTGGCTTTGCGACGTGTGCTGAGCTCGCCCATAAAGAGCTCGCGCTTGATCTCTAGCCCCACCACGAGGAAGAAGATCGACATGAGGAAGTCGTCCACCCAATGGCGAATCGACATTTTGAACCCAGCATCGCCCCAACTGAGGCCAATCTTGGTTTCAAAAAAGCGGGTGTAAGCCTCCACGCCGACGACGTTGCTCCACACGAGCGCGACGATTGTGGCAGCGAGCAGAACGATGCCGCCCGCGCTGGTGGTGTGCGAGAACTCCAACAGAGGTCGGAAAAACCTTCGGCTCCGCGCGATGCGGGCCGCCCGTCCTGAACGGTTCGGCAAGGCGTCACCAAATTCGGAACGAGGCGCTCGCATCTATAATAGATACCCGAGCCGGGTGCCTATTTGCGCTTTCGGAGCAGGAGCAGCGCGCCGAGCCCAATGGCGGCGAGCGAGCCGGGTTCAGGCGCGACGATCATGCTAAAGCCATTTACGTCCGCTGCAGGATCAATCCAACTGAGTAACGTTTGCGTGGCGCCAAAGCCACCATCAAAGGATGTCCGCGTGAAGAAGTATCCGCTGTTCGACCCCAGAAGTCTGACGGCCGATTCGTTGTGGCCAAACAGCATATAACTGGGCCGAGAGGCTCCGATCGAAAGGTTATCAAATGCGTAATCCAACGTGTCCGAGGCGTTGCGGCGGGCATATTCGGTTGAGAACTGGTTTGAACCAGAGATGGTAGTCAAGAATCCTACCAAGTTGCCGCTTACATCTCCTCCACGAATCCCGCTATTCGTGCCTCCCCAAATACCCGCGTTGCGGAAGTTTCCGACCCAGGTACTCGAAGAATTGACGCCGATCAGGTAATCATAATCCTCAAAGTAGGTTGTTCGTTCCGCGAGCAGATAATACACGCCGGTGCTGCGCATGGCAGCTGCGCCTTCAAGGTACGAAAATCCGCCGCCCGCCCAAGCGAGGGGAGTGCCAATGGCAGCTCCTGTCGCTACGCTTCGGCGTAGCACGTTGCCCGAGTAACCGATAAGGAACTCGCCATCGTTCATACCTTTGGAGATGGAACCCGCCCCGGCACCGACGTCAACTCGCCCGCGATATTCGCCCGAATTGTAATCGTATTTGTAGACCCAACTGCCCGACAAAACGTAGGATTCGCCGGTTGATTGATACGAAATTATCGAGGTGCCGCTCGCCAGCAGATTGAAGTTACCCAGGTAGGTGTTGCTCACCGGATCCCACCGGTGAACCTTCAGCCCCTGCATCACCAGGCCCATTTCGTAGGAGGCGCTGGAGACGAGCGGCAGCGCGGCGAGACAACCTAAAGCAAGAGCATGTTTGAGCATGACTCTAGAGTTGTATCACACGCCGGGCGGATTTGGACGAACTATTTTTTGCCGACGCCGGAAAGGGCATCTTCGCCCATGATTTCCTTAACAATCATGTTCTGGTTGATGCGGTATTTCCGGGCCCGCGGCGCCATGACGTTGCACTCAATCTTCTCGCTGAGGTCAATCGTCGGGCCAGCCGCGGTCCAACTCGCCTTGGTTGTGCACAGCCACTTGTCGTCGTTGCGGTCGGGCGTGTCCATCTTAAAGTGAGCGCCGCGCGACTCGTCGCGGGTAAGCGCGCCTTCCACAATCGCCTTCGACATCTCGACCATATTTTGCAGCGCGCGGGTGAACGGAGCGGCCTGATTGCTCCACGCCGTGCCGTCAATGACGGCACACTTTTTCGCCCGATCGGTCAGATCGTTGAGGTCACTCTTGGCTTGCAGCAAGTCCTTTTGCACGCGCCAAATTCCGCAGTTGTTCCACATCACCTTGGTCAAATCATCGTGCACTTGATACGGATTGTCGGTGCCGCTGGACTTAAGAATGTCGTCATATTGCGACTGGTTCTTGCTGACCGCATCGGCCACCACGCTGCTCGCAAGGTCCTCACCAGTGGCGGGCAGATTGCGCAAATAGGCTTGCACGCCAAGGGCGGTCAATTCCCCACCAGTAAGGCAGGTAAGCAACGCGTTAGCGCCTAAGCGATTCGCGCCGTGATACTGATATTCGCACTCGCCGGCCGCATAAAGCCCAGGAATCGTTGTCATCTGATTGCGATGGCTATTCACGTCAAGAGTTTCTTCGTGGCCCTTTTCGTAGTCCACCCAAAGTCCACCCATCGTGTAGTGCTGAGCGGGATAAATCTTCATCGGCGTGACGATCGGATCTTCACGCATAAACTTCTCGTAAATCTCCAACACGCCTTCCAGTTTGTCGTTGATCTGGTCGCGCGTAAAGCGTCCGCCACGATCTTGGTGAAGGTGTGTGATATCGAGATAAACCTGTTGCTTAGCGCCGATGCCGCGGTTCATGCGGCAAACGCAGTAAATGATAAAGCTGACAATATCGCGGCTCAGCAAGTTACCGTACACCGGGTCGAGTTCTTCGCAAACATACCAGCGATCCTGCTCAGGAATATCCACCGGTTTGCGGCTGTCCATGGGGTCGCGCGGCGTCCAAACTCGGCCCCCTTCCCCACGTACCGACTCGCTCATCAGGCGACACTTATCTTCGCCGACAATCGCGGTCGGGTGAATCTGCACCATCTCGGGGTTGGCGTACACCGCCCCCTCTTGGTAGCAAATGCTCACGGCCGAACCCGAGTTGATCACCGAGTTGGTCGTGCGGCCAAAGATGATCCCGTTGCCGCCGGTAGCGATCACGACCGCGTCGGCGGCGTGACCCTCAATCTTCATGGTGCGCAGGTCTTGCGCCACGATTCCGCGGCAGCGACCTTCGCTGTCTTTGATTAACCCCGTGAATTCAAAGGCTTCGTACTTTTCGACCAGGTTTTGATCCTCAAATCGTCGCACCTGTTCGTCCAGCGCGTACAGGAGCTGCTGTCCGGTGGTCGCCCCGGCGTGCGCCGTGCGATGCTTCAGCGTTCCGCCAAACCGTCGGAACGAGAGGAGGCCTTCCGACGTGCGATTGAACGGCACGCCCATGCGGTCGAGCAGGTAGATAATGGCGGGCGCGCGCTCGGCCATGCGCATCACCGGCGGTTGGTGGTTCAGGAAGTCGCCACCGGTAATCGTGTCTTCAAAGTGCAGAAACGGCGAGTCGCCCTCGCCGCGCAGGTTCACCGCGCCATTGATGCCGCCTTGCGCGCACACGCTGTGACTGCGCTTCACGGGCACCACGCTAAACAGCTTCACCTTGTGCCCCGCTTCAGCGAGTTTCAGGGTGGTCATGAGGCCGGCCAAACCGCCTCCCACAACAACAACGGTGCGTTGGGCTGCCATGTCTTTCGGCTAGTTTACTCAGGCTTGGGTCAATCGTTGGCGCCGTCGTCAATCCATTTGACAAGCAAATCCATGTCGGCTTGGCTCACACGACCGCGCGGAGGCATTTTCCCGCTGCGAATCGCCTGGATCATGCGGCTGTTGTTGGCGGTATCGCCAATGACACCGCTCTGCTTGGCCGCGGCTCCCGAGGCGAGGCTCACCCGCCCGCGCGACTCGCGAATATGGCAGCTGCCGCAGTTGCGCTCCAGCGCATTCTGCACATCGGCGAACACGAGTTTGCGCGTGGGGTCGGGCGCGGCGGCAAGCGTCGCGCCAGCGGGAGGCGTAAACGCAAACACCTTCACATCGAAATCGGTCTTTAGAGCTTCCATGGCCGAGACCTGGACCACCACGTCGGCGCCGCGGGCGGTTTTGTAGGTCGCGCCTCGCGCGATGCCGGTCTTCTTATCAAAGAACACCGTGATCGGGCCCTTTTCGCGGCTGAGCGATGCTTCGCTCATTTGCACGCCACGCACGGTGCGCCCGTTTCCGGCCCGCGAGCTGGTGACCTGCTTGGCGAAGTTAGCATCGAAGAATGCCGACCACGCCCAAATCGCATCGTCGGCGAAGAGCGCCTTCGGCCAGTCGGTGCTGACCGGCGTTTGTGTATAGGTTTTCTTCGACTTGTTATACACCGTGGTCATCTTGCCGTCCACCAGGGTGAGGGTCGTGGGCGTCTCCCACTTCAGAAATCCGGGCTTGCCGAGCATGAGCGTTTGCTCTTCTTGATTGCCGCCAATCTCGGTAACCGTGAACGTCACGGTGAATTGGCTGGCCCCTTGCATGGCGGTGAAATGGGTTTCCACCGGCCCGACGGCGGGCGGCGTGAAAGCCAGCAAAACGGGTGCGGCGATGGCGAGAGCGAGAACTTTCATGGTGTTATCTTACTTGCGGTTTCAATGAAATTGACGGACTTCGACCGCGGCGCGGCACGCGACGGCGGCTTTTTTGCCCCACTCGATCGCCTCGTCCATGCTCGCGACCTCCAAAACCCAGAGGCCACCCGCATACGACTTGGTGTCTAAGTACAGACCCGGCGTCACTTGGAACTCGTCGCCGCTCGCCACAATGGCGCGGGCTTCATCGCGGCCCTGTAACCCGCCGACAAAGCGGCGGATGTTGGCGGCGACCATCTCGTCGTTCAGGTCGTCAATCGCCTGCATCATCGCGGCATCCACATGGCTGGATTGGAAATCCTCGGCGTGGTGAATGGTCACCAAAAAGTTGGGCATGCCGACAGTCTACTTGCGCGTGTGACGCTTGAAGAATTCCACCATCGGGCCCACCCACTTCTGGTCGAATTTGTGGCCGCCATCGGTGATGTAGGTTTGCACCTCCATGCCGTTGGCCCCCTTGTACGTGGTCAGCGGCCCCTTCTTGCCGACTTCCTTCACATCGTTGAGCTTCAGCGCCACATCAATGGACGCTTGCTGGATCGGCCACTTCACGGTTTCGTCGCCGGTGCCGCCGCCAATGAATGCCGGCACTTGCTTGGTCGGGTTGTACCGTCGGAACCCGCCGCTACTGAACGGCGCAACCGCCGCGAGTTTCTCGCCTCGGGCCGCCCACAGCAGAAACGACATGCCGCCGCCGTTGCTATGGCCCATGGCGTACACCCGGTTCATATCAATCGTCCCGCTCTTTTTGAAGTGGTTGTAAACGGCATCAAAAAACGGAACGTCGCGGGTCTTTTCGGGATCGGTGCCGCGAATCTCCCAGCCATTCTTCTTGCCCTCGGGGTCGGTCATACCGGGCGTGGGCAAGCCTTGCAGGTACACAACCGTGGCTTCGGGCCAATCCTCATGAACGTGATAGCTGCGCGAAATAATGCGCATATTGCCGCCGTGACCGTGGAAACACAGCACCAGCGGCGCGTTGGCTGTGTTGGTTCCGGCAAAAACCAGGGCTTGGCGGTCGAGGCCGTTGACCTTGAAATCCAGGACGACCGGTTGAGCGAGGCTGAGCGCGAGAGCGGCGGCGATGATCATGCGGTTAAGGACGCGGCAACCCCGCGAAAGTTCATCCGCCGAACTCGCTACAATGGGAATATGCGTACTTTTGCGGTTATGTTCCTGGCCGGTTCGGCCCTCGCCAGTTGGGCTTGGCACGATACCGGGCACATGGTGATCGGGCGGATTGCCGAGCGGGAAATGACCGCTGACCCGGCAAAGGTCAACGCGCTGCTAGCGAATCTCCCGGCGAAAGATGCCGCCGAAGGCAGCTTTGGCTACCCCACGCTGGGGGCGGGCAGTTTGGGTTCTGGTCCGGAACTCGCTGGTCAGCCGAGCGCGCTGGATTGGGCAAGCGTTTGGCCCGACAAAGTGCGCCGCACCTGGATGGATCGACCTGACTGGCACTACATTAACTATCCGGTCCTCGGTCCCGGCGGCAAGGCTCCCGCGGAACGCCCGGGCAACGTCGAAAAAGCGATTGTGGCCATGGTCGAATTCGCGAAGAACACCGGCAACCCGGCTAACTCGCGCGCCGTCGCTCTGGCGTGGGTGTGTCACCTCATCGGCGACCTGCACATGCCGCTCCACGCGACGGCCTACTACAGCTCGCTCCACCCCGAGGGCGATCGCGGCGGCAACATATTTTTCTTGCGGAAGGACCCCGTGACCCACAAATGGGAGCCCCGGAAGGACTGGAACCTGCACACGTTTTGGGACAAGATGGGCAAGGCCGAGGATCTCGGCGTTTCGGTGATTCTCGACCGCGTGCTGGACCTGAACTTCGGGACTCCGCGCTATACCAACCTCAACCAGATTCAAGCAAATGTCGGCGCGTGGGCACGCGAGAGTTTGCAGATTGCCAAGACTTCGGCGTACAAGGAGGTCAAGAACGGCTGGCTCGTGCCGCTCAGCCCGTTCGCCACGACCGTGAGCCCTGAGTATCAGCGCCGGGCGCAAGAGGTTTCTCTGGAGCGGGTGAACCAAGCGGGTCGCCGACTCGCCGCCGTGATCGACTACATTTTCCGCGATTAGGGTGTGCGGCGACGGGGCCGGAGGCTGAGCTTTTCGGCTTCGCTCGACATGAGGTGGTCGCCGGGGAATTTGGTGAGCCCTTCTTGCGCGACGTCCAGCGCCTCGCGGCGCAGGCCGAGATCGCGGTTTACGAGCACCAGCCAGCGATAGGCTTCCTGCGCGTGAACCTTGGTGTCCTCGTCCATGCGGCTCACATCGGCGGGCGCGATTGCCGCGCGGGCACGGTCGAGATACACCTTCCCTGCCTTCAAATTGTCGAGCGGTCGCACGTAGGTGTAGGCGATTTCCTTGAGCAAGGTGATGCTGTTGGGGTTGGCCCGGAGACCCTCTTCCAAGTAAGCCAGCGCCTTGTCGTAAGCGGCGCGGTTCTTCTCGCGGCACATCACCGAGGCCCCGACCGTCCAACCGGGGATAAATTGCGGGTCAATCCAGGTCATCAGCCGAAACAGCGGCAACGCACCCTTGGGGTCGTTGTGCGAGTGATTCCGCATGTCTTTGTAGCTGGAAGTTGCCCGCTCGATGTCGCCGAAAATGCCTCGGAAATCGCGCTCGCGACTCGGGATGACGGTCACCACGGCCGCGTGGCCGATCTCTTCGTCAAGGCCGTCGTGGGAGTTCTCGCTCACCACATTGCGCTGCTTTTCTTGGTCCAGCATCGGGCGCATTTGCACCCCGTTATGCAGATAAAGATCGGTGCGAACCCACAGCCATCCGCTGACGCTGGTGCGAAACTGCCCGATCAGCGACAGCGAACCGTGCGTCTCGTGCGCGTCCAGCCCGGCAACCGGCGCGTCGGGATTAGCGATCGGACGCACGCCCTGAATGGCGATGCCACCCATGGTGAGCGCGGCGAGCGCGGTAGCCGAACCAATGAAAGCCTTCATGGTCTTAAACCGCCTGGCGTCGGAACTTGAGCCACGACACCCCGAGCATGGCGCTGGTGTAGAGGACCGCATAAGCGAGGAGCGCGCCGACCACCCACATGGGAACCATGCCCCACTGGTCGTTGGCCACGCGGCTGCCGAGATCGAAAAGATTGACTTGCGGAAGCACGCCGTTGAGCGCCTTAAAGAAAAATCCGCCCGCACCCGGGTTGGCGTCATTGGCCATGACCAACGCCCGCACGATCATGCTGCTGCCGAACGCGAGGATAAAACTCATCGTGGCGGCGGCGGCCGGAGTCATGAGGGTGCTCAGGGCGAAGGTGACGCCGCACACCACGGCGAGTCCAAACATCTTGCACAGCAGGTACTGGAGCATGATCGGCTCGAACGTCACGCGGAAAATCGCGAGCGAAACGGCGGTCACCACGGCGAGCAAAAGGAAGCTCAGCCAGCTCACGGCGATGGCTCCGGCGAGCTTGCCGATGAGCAAATCAATGCGTCGAATGGGCCGCGCGAGCAGCGGGTACAGCGTGCGATTCTTGATCTCCTCGGGCATCAACCGCGAGGTGGTCGTGATCGCGATGATCGTCGAGAACAGTCCCAGCACGCTCACCGCGAGGTCCTTGGCGAACGACTGTAAGCCTTGGAATCCGAAGAAGCCAAGGGCCCCTGCGCTCAGCATGATGATAAAGCCAAGAATGGCGATTACCCAAAGGTCTTTGCGGCGGATCGTTTCGATCACGACGCCGCGGGCGATGGCTTTCCAAACTTGTGTCATGCGGCCTCCTGAATGGTTTGAATAAAGTAGTCTTCGAGCGAGCCTTCTTGCGAGACAAGATCAATGATCTGGCCGCCCGCTTGGTTGATCCTGGCGACGGCCTGAATCAGCAATTCCTTATTGCCGAAGGTTGCGCGCTGGGATTGGGCACCAGTCTTGTCAATGTGATCGGCTAGGTCCGTGAGGTTGGTATGTCCGGCGAACTCAATCGCGTAATTTCTCAGCTCGTTTTTCAGAGTCGGCAAGTCGCGTTCTTCGACAAGCTTGCCTTGGTGAATCAGCAGCAGGCGATCGCAAAGCATCTCTACTTCGGCCAACTCATGACTGCTAAAAAAGAGGGTCGCGCCGTTGCGTTTGCGTTCTAGCAACAGGTTGCGCAGTTCTTTTCGGCCGACCGGGTCGAGACCGCTGGTCACCTCGTCAAGGATGAGGAGTTGCGGCGAGCCCAGCAGGCTTTGCGCGATGCCAACTCGCTGCAGCATGCCCTTGCTCAGGGTGCGGTTTTGCTTCTTGAGGGCATGGCTCAGGCCGACGATTTCCAGCAGTTCGCAGGCTTCCTTTTGCAACGCGGCGCCGCGTAAGCCTTGCACTTCGCCGTACAGCTTAAGCGTTTCCAGCGGTGTCAAAAATGGATAGTAGAGCGCGACTTCGGGGAGGTAGCCAATTTTGGCATTGGCCGACGGTTGGCCAGCTTTTTCGCCGAACACCAGCGCCTCGCCGAACTTCGCTTCTTGAAAGCCCATCAGGTGCTTAATCGTGCTACTCTTCCCGGCCCCGTTGGGGCCGAGGAATCCGACGACTTCACCAGGAGAAACCGAGAAACTCAGGTCGCGAACCGCCTCGACAACCTTGCCATCTTTCTGGCGATATTGGATGTGGAGGTTCTTTGCTTCAAGAGCCAATGCGCTCATACTGCAAATTGTTGGCAGATTACGGCCAAAACCTCAGCCAAGTTGTGAACTTTAGCTCGCGCGCTTGCGCACGGAATTGAGGAAAGGATCGAAAGATTGCGCGAATGTTTGGAAGCGCGTGGCGACCATCTTTTCGTGGGTATCAATGACCGCGCCCAGTTGGTAAGAAGTTCCGCTCGGCGAGGGCTCGCAGTGTCGCACCACAAAGGGGACACGAAGCAATCCGGATTCGAGCGAGAAATCAATCACGAGTTCCGAGCCCACCGCGACGTGGTTGGAGACTTGCAGCCCAATGCCGTTTACGCTGATATCCAGCACCCGCACCCCTATGGAGACGCCGTTGATCCGGGCCGATGGCCGAAGCTGCACCTCGTAGCGACCCACCTGTTCGCAAGGCGTGATGCGCAGATCAAAGTTGAGCTTGATAAACAGGCCGTCTTTCGTCAGTTCTTGCACCGTGGCGGTGAAATCAATCCGCCGCCCATGCTGCACAACGTAACAAGTCAACTTGCTCACGCCGGCAAACTGCTGGGCTTGCGGACACTCGATCTGAACCGAAGTTCCGTCCACCATTCTCACATAACCCGAGACCCAATGATCCGTACCAGGCGTGCAAAGGCTGATGCGGTAATCGGTCAGGAATTCAAAATTCGCGGGCATAAGTGATCCTTAAGTGAATCTTTGGCCCGACGCCCCTCGATCACTAGGGGATTTTGTTAAATTTTTCGCAAGAAGCCGCTGAAATTGGTGGGTGCCCTGTTCTTTTGTGGCACTGAACCGACCGCGGTCATAAAATCGGGACTTCAACCCCTTTTGCACGAGTTCAACCACCACCTCATCTTCCCGCTCCACGCGGTCGAGGGCGGCCCCGGCGCCTTCCTCAATCTTGCTTTCATCCCACACATAGCAAAGGAATCTCACCTTCGTCAGTTCGGGGTTAATTGGCTGAATCACGTTCACGCTCAGCCCCCATGGGTAGAAGTTCAGCATCAAGTTCGGGAACATCCAGAAGTAGTAGGCCGAAATGCGCTCGCCATGATCCGGGGACGATGTGGGCAAGTTGAAGATGCCATCCGCGCCGCTCGCCCGACCTAACTGCAGGTTGCCGTGCTCAAACATCTCGGTCGTGTAACCGGCAAAGTCCAATTGCGCGTTGAGCTCGGCGTGGATAAACGGAATATGGAGGCCCTCCAAGTAGTTCTCCACGTACAGCGCCCAGTGCGCCCGCACCAGATAGTCGCGCGACCGCTCGGGCGAG
The DNA here is from genome assembly GCA_016788425.1 of Chthonomonas sp. NCBI lineage: Bacteria > Bacillati > Armatimonadota > Chthonomonadia > Chthonomonadales > Chthonomonadaceae > Chthonomonas > Chthonomonas sp. The sequence continues at coordinate 314,610 of JAEURQ010000004.1, read as the reverse complement.
AACTTGAACTCGTTGAGCGGTAGCCACCCAACCCGCTCCATAACCGGGCGAAACACGTCGGCGAACGGCGCTTCCGGCCAGATGCTCGCGAAGAGCAACTTATCCCACTGGGCAAACGGCACCGCCGTCAAGTGATCGTTCTCGCCGGGAAAATCGCAAACGCCCTCAAACTCGGGCATATGCTGAAACCGGCCGTCCAGCCCAAAGCGACGCCCGTGGTAGCGACACCGCAAAAAGCGCTCATTGCTCAGCCCTTCGCACACCTTCATGCCGCGATGCGTGCAGACGTTGCTCAACAGGTGCAGCGTGTCGCTGGTGTCGCGGGTGAGCACCAGCGGCTCATCCAAAAAACCTTCGAGCAGCGTGATCGGCTTGACGGTGCCCGGCGCGCGCAGGTCGTCGGTGTCGCCCAGAAAGTGCCACGCCCGCCCAAACACTTCGTTCTTGCTCCGCTCAAACAGCGCCGGATCGTGATAGAACGAGCCTGGCAGCGTCCAGGCTTTCGCGATTTCGGGGTCAACAGTCAGGCGCGGATCCATGCTGCGAGTTTACTCACGCCTTGCTTTAGACCCGAACTGCCATAATGGTTGCTGGCCCCGCATGAAGAAGTTTTACGTCACGACCCCGATCTATTACGTCAATAGCGTGCCGCACGCGGGCCACGCGCTGACCATGATGGCGGCGGACGTGGTGAAGCGTTACCAGCAAATGCACGGGCGCGAAGCCGTGTTCCTCACCGGCACCGACGAAAACGGAACCAAAGTGATGGAGGCGGCGGCCACCGCGGGCGAAACGACGCAGGCTTTTGTGGACCGCATCAGCGCGACCTTTGCCGACTGCGCGCGCGACACCGGTTGCGACGTGGACATCTTCTTCCGCACGTCGAGCCAGCGCCACTACGAAGCCGCCCAAGCGCTGTTTGCCAAGCTCCAAGAAAACGGCCATATCTTCCTGGACAAATACGAGGGTTGGTATGACGTCTCGGCGGAAACCTTCGTCAAGGAAAGCGATCTGGTGGACGGCAAGAGTCCCGATGGCAACGAAGTGCGGTGGGTCAGCGAGGAGAACTATTTCTTCCGCCTGAGCGCGTTTGCCGAGCCGCTGCTCGCCAAGATTGAGGCCGAGCCGAACTGGATTTTGCCCGAGAGCCGCAAAAACGAGGTCGTCAGTTTCATCAAGCAGGGCCTCCGCGACATGTGCGTTTCGCGCAGCAATCCGGGTTGGGGCATCCCCGTCCCCGGCGACGATAGCAAGGTCATCTACGTTTGGTTCGACGCGCTGATCAACTACCTCGCCGCGAGCGGTTGGCCGAACGCCGGTTGGGAGGAGCTTTGGCCCGCCGACATCCACTGGATGGGCAAGGAGATTCTCACCCGTTTTCACGCCACGCTATGGCCAGCGATGCTCATGGGCGCGGACCTCCCGCTCCCGACTTCGGTCGTGGCTCACGGCTGGTTTACGTTTAACGACGCCAAGATGAGCAAGTCGCTGGGCAACGTGCTCGGCCACAACGAGATCATGGCTTTCTTCCGGCGGATGGGCTGCTCGGACGAGATGGCGGTGGACGCGTTGCGGTTCTCGCTTATTCGCGTTCTGCCCTTCGAAAGCGACTCCAACTTTACGCTCGACGAGATCGCGAAGAACTTTAACGCCGACCTTGCGAACGACCTTGGCAATGCGCTGAATCGCAGCTTGAGCATGGTGCACAAGTTCGCCGAGGGCGTGGTGCCCACCGCTGCTCCGGAAGCCGCGCAGGTTGCGCGAGTAGTGCAGCTTCGCGACGAAGCCGCGGCTCACTTCGCGACGCACCGCTACAATTTGGCCCTCAACAGCGCGTTGGAAGTGGTCCGCGAACTCAACCGCTACATCGCCGAAGCCGCGCCTTGGACCCTGGCCAAAGAAGGCGACGCCCGGTTGTCCGCCGTTCTCGCGACGATGCTGTTTATGCTGCGATCGGCCGAGGGCATGATCCGCCCGTTTATGCCGAGCGCGGCCAACGAGCTCGCCCGCCAACTGGGATACGACGCCACGCAAATGCTCACCGAGTGGTCGCGAATTGGCGACCCCGCAACCATGAACGTGGGCGGCAAGGTCCTGGAGCCGAGCCCCATGTTCCCCCGCATTGACCTGAAACTTATGGAAACCGAAAAGCCCCAAGCACCCGCCGCCCCTGCGGCGCCCGCCCCGAAGAAGGAAAAGCCGAAGTTCGAGCAACCCGCCGAAATTGACATCACCGACTTTATGAAAGTGAAGCTCCAAGTGGCGCGTATTCTCGAAGCCGAACCGGTGGAAGGCAGCCAAAAGCTTGTGAAGTTGCAGGTGATTTTGGGCGAGGAGCGACGGCAAGTCTTAGCCGGAATCCGCGCCAGCTACGAGCCCGCCGACCTTGTGGGCCGCCAGGTCATTGTGGTGGCCAACCTCAAGCCCGCCAAGCTGATGGGTCACGAAAGTCAAGGCATGATTCTGGCCGCCGATGGCCCCGACGGAACCGCGATTCTGCTGCAGCCGGAAGCCGAGGCACCCGAAGGCACCAGCGTTCACTAGGCCGACTTACGGCTGGCTTCAAGCTCGTCCAGGAGCTTGAGCACGCCACCGCGGACCAACTGATACACTTTCTCGAACCCTTCGGGACCACCGTAATAGGGGTCGGGGACCTCGCTGACCGGGCCATCCAGCAACAACCGAATACGGCTGGCGTCGGCGCCGGGGACGCCGCGTATATCGGCCAAGTTGGAGCGGTCCATGGCGACGAGCAGGTCGAATTCGGCCAGGTCTTTCACCAGAAGTTTGCGCGCCCGGCTCCGCCAATTGTGGCCGTGCTTGGCCAATATCGCGATGCTGCGCGGGTCGGGGGTTTCGCCTTCGTGCCAGCCGCCGGTGCCCGCCGAATCCCAGTCGTAGTCGGCTTCGAGTCCACGCGCCTCCACCTCATCCGCGAAGATCGCTTCGGCGATGGGGCTCCGACAGATATTGCCGAGGCAGACGAACAGCACGCGGGTCATGGTTAACAATTATGTCGGCACTTTCATGTCAAAGTGAACCTATGATCCCCCACCCGAGGTTTTCGCTTTGAGAAAGAACGCCCTGTTCGGCATCTTCCTCACCGTTTTCCTCGACATGCTGGGGTTCGGGATGTTCATTCCGGACTTGCAGATTCGCGGCAAGCAACTCGCGGCGCAAGTTCTCGGCGTCAACCCATTGTCAGATAGCGTGCAACTGGGCATGCTCGTGGGCTTTTCGCTCGCCATTTTCTCGCTAGCGCAGCTGATTATCTCGCCGATCATGGGTCGCCTGAGCGATGCCCGCGGCCGCAAAATCGTGCTGCTTTGGTCGGCTATTTTCACGCTGATTGGCTACCTGATCTATGCCAACGCGACCAGCTTCTCGCTGATCATGGTGTCGCGCCTGATGACCGGCATCGGCGCGGCGAATCTTGGGGTGGCGTTTGCCTATGTGGCCGACGTGACCACGCCCGAGAACCGCGGCAAGGGCCTCGGCATGATTGGCGCGGCATTTGGATTGGGCTTCGTCTTGGGGCCGCCGCTCGGCGTGCTCCTGCTTCATCTCGGCAAGGATTCGCCGGCCCTGCTCGGCTATGTCGGTGCGGCGCTGATTCTGGTCAACGTGCTGTTTATCCAGTTCGGGCTGGCCGAATCTCCCCGCGAGAACCTGGGCAAAGACGCGCCATCGCTCTGGCAAAATTTCCGACTCGCATGGACCTACCCGCAGCTGCGCTTGCTGCTCATCATGAGCTTTGTGCTCTCGCTCGGGTTCACCAACCTCGAGACAACGTACTTCCAGCTTTTGGAGAGTCCTCGCTCGAACTACCAACTCACGGCCGAACAGGCGAAGGTCGCCGGCGGTTGGGTGCTCACCTTCGTCGGCGTGGTCGCCGCCATTATGCAAGGCGGGCTGGTCGGCCCGGCCATCAAGCGCTTTGGCGAGATCAATCTGGTGAAGTGGGGGTTCCTCATCACCGCGATCGGGCTCCTGCTGGTGCCACACGGCACGCTCTGGGCGCCGACGCTGATCGTTGTCGCGCTCATTGGTATCGGCAACGGCCTCGCGAATCCGAGCCTCAGTGCGCTCACCTCGCATAATGCGCCGATCACCATGCAAGGCGGAATCTTTGGCATCTCGATGGCGCTGGGCGCGCTGGCCCGGACTGTCGGCCCGATTGTCAGCAACCCGTTGTTTCAAAAGAACCCGGCCTACCCGTACCTGCTCGGCGGCGGACTCATCCTCATTCCGGCGTTCGCGGCCTGGGGTCTGCGACCGGTGCCGCCCGCCGAGTCTGCGACGTAAAAAAATAGCACCCAGCAAGCTGGGTGCCTCTCTCCTTATCATTGCAGTATTAGGTTGGTTGGCCGGACTCCGGAATCGTCCGACAGGGTGTAACGGTGCAAGTCGGGGGCCAATCGGCTTGGGCGGCCACGAAACCGCGACTTTTGCCGGGTACCTTGAACGAGAATGTTGCCACGAACGCCGCTAATCTGTGCCCCAACGCCGTGCCATCTGCTCCCCCGCCTGAGCGAGCAGTTGGGCGTGGAGTTGTGGATCAAGCGCGACGACCTCACCGGCTTCGCGGGCGGCGGCAACAAGGGCCGAAAACTCGAATTCCTGTTGCCAAAAATCCTGGCCGAGGGCGCGGACACGGTGGTGACCAGCGGCGCGAGTCAGAGCAATTTCGTGCGGCATCTCGCCGTGGCGGCGCGCATGGTCGGGCTGGAATTCCACGCCGTAACCATGCCCATGCCGTTTGAGCCCGGTCGCCAGGAACCCGGCGTGGTTGCCCATTTGGGCGGAAACCGCGTGCTGACCGAATTGGTGGGCGCGCACCTCCACGAGTTGCCCGACGGCACGTGGGATGAGCTTGATGACGCTGCGCTGCATTTGGCGGAGAAGCTTCGCGCTGACGGCCGTCGTGTGGCGGTGGTGCCCTTAGGCGGGAGCAGCGTCGAAGGCGCGTATGCCTTCTATCTGGCCGCGCAGGAACTTGCAGCCGAATTCGATCACATCGTTTGTCCGACCAGTTCCGGCTCCACCCACGCCGGGCTCGCGACGGCATTTGCCGGGCGCGCGACTGAAGTGTGGGGCATGGCCGCCGACCCTGAGCCCGAGTTGGCCGATGTGGTGCTCGATCTCGCCGGTCAACTCGCGGCGATGCTGGACACCGCGACGCCGCATTCGGTCAACCTTTCGACCGACTTTGTCGGCGCGGGCTACGGGTTCCCCAGTCCCGCCGGAACCCATGCCACAGTATTACTGGCGCGAACCGAAGGCATCTTCTTGGACCCGACTTACGGGGCGAAAGCGTTCGCCGGGCTGCTCGACATGATTGAGGCAAAAACCCTGCGCGGCCGTATTTGCTATTGGCACACGGGCGGATTTCCGGCCCTCTTCACGCACGGCTCGGGAACCTGAGACCCGGCGGACCCGTCTATGGAATGCAAATGAAGCGAAGTTTGATTGCGATGATCGGCGTTTTGGCCGCCACGAGCCTCGTCCACGCGGACGATAAGGCGCTGGCGATTGCCGAAATCCAAGCCGCGTTGGCGCAAAACCAGCGCTCCAACACGTGCTCGATCATCACCACCGGCTCGCTCCGCGTCAACAACAAAGTTGACGAGTTTCGCATTGAGATTTTCCTCGACGCCGGGACCAAGACCGTGCCACCACAGCTGATGATTCGCGAGTTCCTCGGCCCCGAAAACGGGCAGCTTTCTCAAGTGGCGGCCACCTGGGTGCAAGACGAGATTCTTTACGCGTACAGCTTCCGCGGCAATGTGTACTCGGCGACGCCGTTCGGGGCGCAAACCCGCAGCGCGTCGCAAACCCCCATCGACTCGCTGCTACAAAAGCTGAATGCGACAACGCGTAGCCAAGTCGTTCATTTGGTAAAGTTTCTTGGCGATACCTACACACGCAACGCGAATAGCTGGCGACCTTGGCAGCCCACCGCCACCTTCGACGAAGGGCTCTTTGTCTTGGAAACGGGTAACCGGACCGAGCAGTTTTACTACGGAATCAACGATCCCGATCTTGACATCGTTGGCGACGAATGGCTGTCCACGCTCACCTACTTTAAGCGCGAAACGCTAATGGGTGAACTCCGCACGACCAAGTGGTCGGCCGCGATTTATCCGGGGTCGCTGCCCAACGATGCGGGGACGTTTAGCTTCCGCTTGCCGGCGGGAGCGAAGCTGATTCAGCCGGGCCGTTAAGCACCGCCAAGAGCTCGGTTTCGAACTGTTCCCACGCGTCTTCGGTGGGCAATCCGTGCATTCGCAGCGCCGTTCCATCCGGCCGAATGATCACGGCGAGCACCTTTTCTTCAAGATGGAAGTTGCTCCATTTCAGCAGGCTCAGCGTCGAATCGCTCAACAGGTAGGTTCGGCGATGGCGCGAGATCGGCATGCACTGGTCGAGTACGGCAAGGTGCTTGCGTTCGGCGACCGGCGTCACGTAGGCAAAGCTGATCTTGGGGTGGCCCGGTGCCGTGTCATCCAAAAGGCGCGCCCAGATTTCCCACGTTGCGATGTGCTGAAAATCGAATCCGAAAACCCAGACCGTGCCCGGCTCAAGGAGTCCTTGGCCACCGATGAGCGAAGTCGCCTCGAGGGGCGGCGGACCTTCCCCCGATTCAATTCGCGTCGTGAATTCCGGTTTCCAAAGCATCTTGTCTAGAATTTTGCCACTTTCTTAGATTTACTTTAGGTTTTGCGCACGCGAAAAAGGAGTCGCGACCCGGTGGAACCGGGCAACAATTCCAGATAGCGGCCGCGAACCGCCTCCGTCACGAGTACTTTCCAGGCAAGACCAGGGTCGCTCATCATCGCCGTGCGCTCGTCATCCGGGAAGGGCGCGCCGCCGCTCAGCGCGGTCAGCCATCGGTCGCGCGTCTCCTTATCTTGCAGACCCAAGTTGAGATAAACGTGGCTAATGCGGTTGCGCAGCAGGCTCGCCATGTACTGTTCCACCGTGCTGTTCGGGCCTTGATCCAAGAGCATCGAGTGGCCCGGATTCGCCCAGATGTAGTCGCAATCTAGCAGGTAGCCGAACACCTCGTCGTAGAGCGCCACCCGACCTGGCCCCACCGCGGACGTCACGTCACCCGCGATCTTGGCGAAGGGGGTCATTTCGCGCTGGTAGGCGAGTCGCTTGTCGGCGGAGCCGATCGAACTGAGCTGCCCGGCGGTGAGAATCGTGTGCTGCAAGTACACGGTGTAGAGCGCCTGCACACCGGCCAACGCCTTGAGCATCATGGCCATGGCATCGCGCCGCGCGAAAAGGTCGGCGGCGAGCACAGCCACCACCACATAAGTTCCGCCGAGGTAGCGGGCCTGCTGGCTCAGTACCATCCACACCGCCAATTGCACGCCCACAAACACCGCGCCCACGACGGCTAATCGCGACCGCCGCAGCGTTGCCAAACTCGCGACCAGAGCCAGCACCCACGCCGCGCCGACCGCGCCTTGCGGGAAGCCCGTCCCTGCCTGTGGGTTGGGGTTAATATAGCGTCCGGGCTGATAGCCCAAGCCCAAAATGGCGTGCCCCGGCTGCATGCCGACGCCAAACGACTTTTGCTCGAAGCTGTAGGTGTCGGCGCGCCATTGATCCCAGCCGCGCCCGCCGAGCGAGCTATAGAAAAACGGATACACCGGGTTGCCGGTGTTGACCACGTTGCGGACAAACCATCCGCCCGAGATGAGCAGCGCGATTCCCGCCGCGAGCGCTAAACCGCGCGCCGCTCCCGGCTGGCCGCGCCGCCCCAACCCCAACACGAGTGCAACGGCGACCAATCCAACCCCGGCCAGCATGCCCGTCGTCTTGCTGCCAAGCGCTCCGCCCAAGAGCAATCCGGCGACGGCCCATGTTGGACTTTCCTCGGTGAGGCTTAGCAAGCCATACACCGCGCCAAGCCCGAAGTAGACGCCATGGCTCAGGTCAATGTAACCCGTGCCCAATTGGCTGAACATCACCGGCATGCCGAGCGCCAGCAGCAGCACCCACGGCGTGGCCGAGGCATGGCCGCGGCGGGCGAGCAACCCTGAAATCGTGATCGCGCCCAGCACCGGAATCGCCACGGTGAATGCCCTCGCCATCGGCTCCTGATTCGCGCTCAGCCCGACCATGAACAGGCTGTCTATGGTGAACGGAAAATTGCTGTGGTGGATGAACGGGATGTACGCCGTGGCATCGGCCTTTAGCCAAAGCTTGGGAACGGCAAAGTGATAAGCGAGCGTGTCCCATTCCAGCGAGGTCGGCAACGACATCGCGCTGACGACGCCAAAAATGAGCCCGACCAAGGCGACTAGGCTCCAGATTCCCGGCTTCGGACGCCAGCCCTGAAGGGGTTTCACGAGCATGGCCAAACCAACAATCGCGGGCAGGCAAAGCGTCCAGCCGAGCCGTGGCGGCAGCACAAAGAAAGCCGCCCAACCGAGCACCGTGAGCCCGACCAAACCGCCGATTCCGATGGATTCCGTCTCGCTGAGGCCCGGCGCGAGGCGACGCACCAACGGCCGAAAGAGCCCGGCGAATCCGAACGCGACGAGAAAGGCGAGGAGCACGCCGAACATGAGAACGATTATAGCTAGGCGGGTAACCTCGGCGAGTGCGAAGGTTCTGGCGCATTTATCGCGAATTCGCCCGCAGTTCGATTCAACGAGAACTCGAATTTCGGGCGAATTTCTTCGCGAAAATTCTGCGCAACATGGTGTGGATCGTTTTCTTCATCGTGATTTTGCTCGTCACGTACTCGCACACGGAGATGGTGGCCGGCTGGAACCGGCACGAAGCGGCGATTCTCGCGGGCTCGTGCTTCGCGGTGGACGCCATCATCCGCACGTTCGCATTTTCGCTAATGGAGATTCCGCAGCAGGTGCGCATGGGCACCCTCGATTTCGTGGTGACCAAGCCGGTGGACGCCCAGCTTTGGGTGAGTTTGCGCAAGGTGAGCCTCGACCAGTTGGGGCAGTTCATCGCCGCGATCATCTTCATTGGGTGGGGCGCGGCGAACCTGGGCCGCACGCCAACGGTGCTCGATTGGGGCGCATTCGGCGCGCTCATTCTGTGCGCCGTGGGCGTGTTTTTCGGCATCATGAGTTGCCTCATGACGCTCGGCATTTGGTTTGTGCGGGTGGACAACCTGTGGGTGCTAGGCGACACCGCGTTCCAGGTAAGCCGCTTCCCGATTGACATTTTTCCGGTGGCGTTGCGGCGGGCTCTGACCTACGGGCTGCCGATCGCGTTCATCAGCACCATCCCCGCCAGCGCCTTGCGCACCGGCGCGAGCCTGCCCATGTTGGGGTTGGGAATTCTGTACGCGTTCCTCAGCCTCGCCATTTGCCGGGCGTTTTGGGTGTATTCGGTGCGGCATTACTCCAGCGCGAGTAGCTAGTTCCCGAAGCCCGTGCCGGTGCCGAGAGCCTGGCCGCGTCGCCCGATGCCGAACGGCGTTTCGAACGGCACCGCCTTAATGCGAAGGTAGATTCCAAACTCCGTTCCCCGGCGGAAGCCGACCCGCGTGTCACTCACCTGGACGATCAGCTCGGTGCAGTGCATGTCGTAAATGGCTTGGAGTTGCCGACTTTCGAACTGCTTGAGGTAGCCGTTGTAGCTGAGCAAGGCGTTAAATCGAAACTGCTTATAAGTAAGTCCTTCGGCGTAGATATTGACATTTCCCCAGACATGACGCTCGGCGTCGAACCTGGTGCCGAAGTTGAGGAACTTGTCCTGCGCGAAACGCAACCCACCATTGATCCGCACGTTTTGCCACTTTGCGCGAAGACTGTCGTAGCTAGTGGTCGTTCGCACGTACAGGTCGCGGGTCGGCTCGTAGTCGAGGCGCATGTTCACGAGCTGCCACGGTGCGAGATTGCGTTCCTTGTTCCGGAAGTCGTAGCCCGTTTGGAACCCCGCCCTGAATCCCCGCCCGAACTCGGACAGCATGTCCACCGTGCTAAGGTTCGACTTGCCGGATCGGTCGATGCCGAGCGGCGTGAAGCCCTCCGGCTGCAGGTAGTTGTGCCGCCAATCGAGGTACGACTTTTTGCCAAACTGCCAGCGGTAACCGCCGTCGAGCGCGACCACAAACTGCGCCGTATCGTCGCTGTAGAGGCTCTGCCGAAACCGCGAATTCACGCGGAACTCGGAGCCGTTTTTGGCTCGCCAATTGCGGTTGACGCTGCCATCAAAGTTGGTGCGCGTGAGGCGCTTGCCTTGGGTCTCGCTGAGTTCGCCAACGCTCAGTTCGGCGCGGATGGGCCACTCCTTGGCAAAGGGCGAACTGCCCCAACGCGAGCTTTCGGTGCGCCAGGTGAAGAGCGGCGTGCGGTCGGCGGCGCTGAAGAAGTTGGCCGTGGTTTCGATCGGAATGGCCCGTTGGTAGAGCAGCTCAAACTCCGAACTGCTGAGCTGTTTGGTGGCCCGGAATCGCAGGTCGAGTTGCTCGCGGCGAGTGGTCAGCGCGGAGCTGGTGCTCTTGGATTCTGAGCCGGAGAGAATGAGATCGAGCGAGGTGCGAGTTCGTCCACCGAGTTCTCGCTGGTCGGATAACGCAAAGTTTGAGTTCTTAAAATTGAACGTTGATGAATCCGAATCAGTGCGATTCCAGGTCAAGCGCGTGGCGCCGTTGCCAATTCGGCGACCAATGGCCGCGCGTGTGGTCCAGTTTGTGGTGCCCGGCGCGACCAAGTAGTTGTTGGCCTGATAGACGGAAGAAACGGTAAAGTCTGCGCCGAGAAACCTGTCGCGATGATCAATGCTCGCAAGGCGACTAGCCGAGGCTCCGGTCAGCCCATACACCCGCGCCAGCCCGGTTCGGGCGCCCGACCCATACCGGTAGTCGGCCCCTAAGCCAAACCCCAAGCGCGTGAAATAGTCCACGCGGCTGGTCACGATGTCCCGCGCGCCGCGAGCAAATGAGAACTGGTTGAGGATGTAGTAGCCTTCGTCGCGACTGTAACCCATCTTCGGCGTGTACCGCTCGCCGCGCTCGTTGAGCGGGATCGTGAGAGTCGGCAATGAGAAGATCTTTTTGCCCCCGATATGCAGCGAGGCACCGCGCAGAATCAAGCGATCGCCGCGACGCAAGTCGCTTTCGACCGCCTCGATGTGATAGTGAGGATCGGTTCGATCGCACGAGGTGATCGAGGTACCCCGCCCCACCAGCCGATTTCCGCCGCCGCCGAAGCCGTCGCTCGTGATGTAGAGCGGGCCGGTCAGCCGATTGCCAATGCTTTCCGGCTTCACCACCGTCTGCGAGCCCTCCGCCTCGTAGGTCTCGTCAAGGAAGTTCACCACTACCCGCGACCCCGCGATTTCGGTGCCCTTGCCTTGCACACGAACCCGGCCCGTCATCTCGAAAATGCGGGTGTTGAAGTTCCCCACGACCTCGTCGCAAAACACCTCAAACCCGCGATAAAGAAAATGGATATCGCCCTTCGCGGCAAAGTTGCCGTCGCCGTCTCGTTGAGAGTCGCCGGCGTTGAGCAGCACAAACTTCTTGTCTGTGAGTTTCGGCTCGGGCAGGGTCTGCTTCGGCGGCGGGGTGGGGAGCTTTTTTGCCATCTCCACGCCGCGCTTGATCACGCTCCCCAAATGCCCCATTTGCGCGGGAGCAATTGCCACCAGCAGGGCCGCGGCGAGCACGCCCAACGACCTCATTCGGCGCGCCTCAGCATCCACAAGCCCAGCAGCAAGAACACCACGTTCGGCGTCCACGCGGCGGCGATCGGCGGCAAATAGCCGTTGCGACCAATGATTTCCTTGGCGATGACGAAGGCGTTGTAGTACACCATCACCAGCACGAAGGTGAGCATCACGCCGACGAACGGGCCGTTCCGCGCGAACGACACCGCCAGCACGGCGCCGGTGAACGCAAATATGGCGCAACTCGCGGGCAAGCTGTAGCGCAGGTAGAACTCGATTTCCAGGTTGCGCGGGTCCAACTTCGCCTCGCGTTGGGCGGCGATCGCCGCCCGAAGTTCGGGAATGCTCATCTCCTGGGTTTGCGATCCGCCAAAGAAATTCTCCACGCTGATGCGCTGGTTGATGCGCATCTCGGATTTGGTGCGAATCTGAGTGAGGTCTTTGCCCTTGAACACCCGCACGGTGGCTAGCGGAAACACCCAGTTGCCCTGCCGATAGCTGCCTTGATCGGCGATCACGACCGTCTCCTCGCCGCGCGAATCCTTCTGCGCGAGCATCACGTTGCTCATGTTCATCGTGTCGCCCTCGCCGCGCGTGACCGTGCCGATTGTGACAATCCAACCGTTCAGACTCAAGGACACATTGCTTTTGAACGTCGGCTGCAAAGCAAGCTGCCCCATTTCGCCGAGCAACTTGGTGGAGGCGCGCTCCGAGCGCGGCATCAAATGCTCGGTGATCCAATAGTTGAGACCGGCTCCGAACACCCCCGCGATGAGCACCGGCACCAGCACGCGGCGGATCGGAATTCCGGCGGAGCGAATCGCCGTCAGCTCGCTTTCGCGGGCTATCCGGGAGAGACTCAACGAGGCGCCCAGCGCGATCCCCACCGGCATCGTCAGTTGCAACCAGCTGGGGGTTTTCAGCAAGATGAATTGCAGCACGGCCACAAAGGGCACCCGCTGCATGTTGATGTTTTGATCCTTGTAAAGGGCGATCAGCTGGTTCGCTTGGAACATGAGCACGACCATGAAGGTGCCGATGAGAAACGGCAGCACCATCTCGCGCAACACGTAGCGATCCAGCTTTTTCAAGTTGAAACTTCCCTTCCCAGGAGGCGCACCAGGGCGTATGCGGCTCCCGCGACGACCAGCACAATGACCGGAATCGCGGCAAGGCCAGGTAGCTTCACCACGACGATCGGGAGCCCGACAATGAGGCCAACGGTGATCGCCCAACCCAGCATCAGTCGCGCGACCAAGCCGGCGCTCGAATTAGTCACCGAATGCAGAACCAGCGTATCGCCGCACGAGGCGCAGAAGATCGCGCTCAGGTTCGTTGTGGCTCCGCACTTGGTGCAAACCTGCGTCTCGCCGGACAGACTGTCGGCGCGGATATGGCCGCGCATTTGCCAATGCTCAAACTCGCGATGTTCCTGCGAAAAGTGCGCCTTGTGCAGGTCCGGAATCACGCGCGCGCCGATCGCGATTGCGCGTCGCATGTCGCCGGTATCCCACACCGACGCGGCCACGCGAAACTCGGTGCCGGGATTCGGCCTCTGCCTAAGCGTGTCGCAGTATCCCCGGATTTGATCCTGATGAATGCTGCCCATGGCGCGCGCGTGGGTCAGGCTTTTTATGATCGGAATGGCCAGCAAACTCGCCACGCTGGTGCCCATAAACACAAATCCCAGCGCCGGAGTGGGCGGGTTGGCGGTGAAGTAGCCGAGGCTAAACGCCACGCAAATGCAAAAAATGCCGGGCAGCACTTCCAGCTCGCCCATGATCATCCAGTTGATTGCCAGATAAATCCAGATCCCGATCGGAATCCAAACCAAGCAACCCCCTACGCACCCGAGCGGGTTCGCCGCAACCCTGTCGACAAAGCTCATGCCTCGGGCTCCTTTTTCTCACGGAATTTGCTTTCGGTTCCGTTGCGGATGCGGACGATGTTTGCCCGGTGTTTGAACAAAATGAACGCGGCAATGACGCTGTGGAAGACGATGGCCACCGGCGGCATTTTGAAGAGCAAGTCCCAGAGCGGCAGCGAGGCGGCGGCCACGATGCTACTAAGACTGACGTAGCGGAACATCGCCAGCAGCGGCAAAAACACCACCGCCGAGCCCAGCGCCACGAGCGGAGTCGCGCCGATGACCACGCCGAGCGTGGTGGCCACGCCTTTGCCGCCTTTGAACTTGAGGAACGGCGAAAACGTATGCCCCAGCACCGCCGCGAGGCCCAGCCACAGACCGCTCTCGATGCTGTGGAGCATGTGCACGCCATAGAGCGCGGGCGCCAGTCCCTTGGCGATATCCAAAAACAGCACCAGCAAACCGGCCTTGGCGCCGAGCACCCGGTTGACGTTGGTCGCACCGATGTTGCCGCTGCCCGCTTCAAAAATGTTGACGCCCTTTGCGCGGGCCACGAGGTACCCAAAGGGAACCGCGCCCAACAAAAACGCGAACGGCAACAGGGTCCAGTGATTCATGGTGCAAACAGCCTAAAGGTCAAGACGAGCGGCCCCCTTATTTTGACTGGGCGACGCGCCACGCGTTTTCCAGAAGTTCGCGAATGAGGTGGCGGCCAGAAACTGAGCCTTTGGGCGCGAAGTCGGGTTCGCCGGTCGCCACGTACGATGCGTACCGCGCGCGGAGCAAGTCTCGCCAAATCGGAATCAAGTCTTGCTGCCCCAATGCGTCGAGGGCTTCGGGAGTCGAAGTCGGTAGCGCCCGGCCCGCGTTGAGCGCAGAAATCTGCATCGCCCACTGCAAATCGTCAATGCCGCCGGGCCCAAGTTTCAGGTCGTGCTCGCCGCGACTCCGCTCGGTTTCGATGCGCGCCTTCATCGCGCGGAGTTCGGCGATGGTTTCCGGCGTCCAGTCCAGGCGGTTGGCTTGCGCGATTGAAGTTTCGGGCAAACTGGTGCGGAAACGGCGTAGCGCGAGGCGCTCCCAGTTCTCCATCTCGGTCTCCGCGTAGTGGAGCAAAGCGTCCGGCGTCGGGGCGAGCAACCCTCGCCCGGCGTTGGGCCGCAAGCGAAGGTCGAGCTCAAACGGCTCCTTTGGCCAGCGCCGAAGGGCAGCTTCGACCTCGCGCTCGGCGTGCGACTGATCGCCGTTGGCCAGAAATAGCATGTCCAGATCGGACGCCGGGCCGAGTTCGCGCGCGGCAAACGAGCCCAGCGTCACGGCGGTGAGAGCCGAACTAGCCAGGTGCTTGGCCACCATGGCGTCGGCCAGATCGCTCAGCGACGCCCACGGCGAATCGTCGAACCCCAAAGCGAAACGAGTGAGAATAACGAGCCGTCGCAATTCGGGGTGGTGACCCGACCACGGCGGCAGGTCTTCCTCGATTTCGCCGGACAGAACTTGGTCGAGCAGAGCGGGCTGCGCCTCCACCTGAGCCGCAAGAAAAGGTGCGGTTTCCCGCAAACGAGCCAATGCGGCGGGGACCATTGATGGTTCATTGGCAGAATCGCCTTGTCCCAGTGTGCGGTTATAGATGTCGCGCACACTGTCGCGGCGCTCGGCCAGCTCGTGCTCCAGATCCGCTCCGCTGGCAAAGCCCATCAGGTGCGCCACTCGGGCGAGTTCTCGCTCATTCTCCGGAAGGTCGTGGGTTTGCAACCCTTCGCCCAACTGAATGCGGTGCTCCAACCGGCGATAAAACGTGTACGACTCGGCCAGATATGCCTTGTCGGCGGCGGAAATTTTCGTCACGGCGAGGGCGTCCAAGGTGAATCGCTGCTCGTTGCCCGAGAGCATTTGCAGAATCTGAGTGAGAAACTCGATGTCGCGGATACCGCCGACCCCTCGCTTCAGGTCGCGATCCGTGCGCAACCCTTCGATGGCCGACCGCATCGCGAGCAGTTGATCCACGAACCAATCGCCGTGCGGCCGCTCGAACACCATTCCGCGTCGCATTTCTTCGAACTCCGGCAACTCCGGGCCGCAAACTTGGCGCGCCCGAATGAGGGCCAGCTGTTCCCAAGGCTCACTGTAGTTTTCGTAATAGCGCCGCCACGCGGTCATGTTCAGGAAAATGGGGCCGCTCGTGCCGTAGGGTCGCAGCCGCAGGTCCACCCTATATAATGCGCCCCGCCCCATCGCATCACTCAGCGAGCGCCCCAGCCGCTCGCAGTATCGAATCAGCAGCTTTTCTTCGATCTCAGGCGCGTCGTCGGGGATGACGTATACCAGGTCAATGTCGCTACTGTAGTTCACTTCCGAGCCGCCGAGCTTGCCGAAGGCGAAGACTGCGACCGGATTGGGCGCTTCAACTTGGCGTTCCAGCGCAAAGTTTTCCCACACCACGGCGTGCGCCAATTGCACAATGCCGTCGGCCAAGGCGCTGAGTTCGCGCCAAATCTGGGGCTGGGGAGCGAGGTCCAGCAGGTCGCGCGCGGCCACCCGCAATCCCAGCCACTGTTTAAGATAGCGAAGCCGATCGAGCTTGTAGCTGTGGCTCGGCGCGGCCCGCATCAGGCGGTCGCCTTCGCGGAGAACTTCCGCCACGGTGAGTTCGGTCACAAGCCACTCTTCGTCGAGCAGGCTGTAAGCGAGTTCCGGGTTTTGGATGATGCTTTCGCTGAGCTGCTGACTCGCGCCGAAGATCACGGTGAGCGGCACGGATTCCTGCGCCTCCCGGTGCACCGCCTGATTCCCAGTGATGGCGAGCCACCGCTCCCAGTTGGCGGCGGCCGCCTCCGCATCCGCCGGGGTTAGGAATTCGCTCACCAGCGGAGTGTATCCTTTCGGGTCATGGCGCACCAACGCATTGCCGTTATCATGGCGGGAGGTTCCGGCGAACGCTTTTGGCCGGCCAGCCGCAAACTCCGACCCAAGCAGCTTCTCAAACTCGCCAGCCCCACGGAGTCGATGATTGAGCAAACGGTGGCGCGGATCGCCCCGATGATCAGCCTCGACAAGGTTTATGTGGCCACCGTGCCGCACCTTCAGCAAGCTTGTCGCGAGCACCTGCCGCAGTTGGCCGCTGAAAACATCCTTGCCGAGCCACACAAGCGCAACACCATGGGATGCCTCAGTTGGTTCGCGGCAAACCTCATGGCCACCGGATTCGGCATGGACACCAGCATTGTCGTGCTAAGTGGCGACCATCTGATCAGTCCGCAGGAAAAGTTTTTGCACACGGTTGAAGTTGCGTTCGGCGCGGTGGAGGCCAACGGCGGCCTGTTGAACTTTGGCATCCGCCCCTCGCGACCGGAGACGGGTTACGGTTACCTGCAAGTGGATCGCGACGCGACCGCGATGGGCACTGCCGACGTCCCGGTGCGCCCGCTCAAACGCACGGTGGAAAAGCCCGACCTCGCCACCGCCGAAGAGTACGTCGCGAGCGGCGAGTTCCTGTGGAGCAGCGGCATGTTTGTCTTCACCTTGGCGGCGTTCATGCGCGAGACCGAGACCTCATCGCCGGAGCACTTCCGCGCGATCCACGAAATGGTTCCCGCGCTCCAGGCGGGAGATACGGCCGCGGCAAGCGCCATTTTCGAAAAGCTGCCGAGCATCAGCTACGACTACGCGATCGGCGAGCGAGCCAAGAACACGTGGACCGCAGAGTCCTCGTTTGATTGGGACGACATCGGAGCTTGGGACGCGCTCGACCGGACCATGCCCCACGACGAGGCGGGCAACGTGACCCAAGGCGGGACTTTGGCCCTAGTGAATACCAAAAATTCCATCGTGGTTAACGAAACCGGCTTGGCGGTTGGTGTCCTGGGCATGGAAGACGTGGTCGTAGTGGTCACCGCCGACGCCGTGTTGGTGTGCCGCAAAGACGATGCGCAGCAGGTTCGTGGCGTGGTGGAAATTTTCAGCCAGCAGGGATTGCCGGTTACTTAGGCTTAGTTTTCCACCGAACCTGGTAATTTTACTTAGCCGATCAGGCTAAAAATTAAATTATAGTAGGTGGAACTTTCGGATGCCGTACGGTGTCCTAGGGTTAGCGAGTTCCAGCAAAAAAGGGAATTGTTAAATCAGTTTAACTTTTGGCGCGGATCATGCTAAGATTGTTATCAAGCCGATTCGTCGGCCACGACTCCGGAGGCACGAGCCCCCTGACAGCTATAAATGCGGCTTGCCGCGATATGTACAGGCTCGATCTCCGGTTAAGAGGAATCTGAAACCAATGCGAAAGGCATTTACACTCATTGAACTTCTCGTCGTTATCGCGATCATCGCGATTCTGGCGGCCATCCTGTTCCCCGTCTTCACCCAAGCTAAGGCTGCGGCGAAGAAGACCCAGGCGATCAGCAACGCCAAGCAAACGACGCTCGCTTCGATCATGTACAGCAACGATGTTGATGACATGATTCACCCGGCCCAAACTTGGGGCGGCGGCGGCCCGGCCACCGTTGGTGGTGTTTCGACCAGTCCTTGGACTTGGCTCGTTATGCCCTACATGAAGAATGCGGACATCCTGATGGACCCGCAAGCACCCGGACCCCTCGCCTGGCCGGCCGTATGGCCCGTCCTCGTTGCTAAGGCGTTCCAACCGGAAATGGGCTTCAACGTTGATGGTCTGGCTCAAGTCATCGCTTCGACGACCATCACGCACAACGTTCAAGGTATGACCAACGTTGCCAACCCGGCCGACACCGTGCTCTACACGGCTAAGAACAGCCGCTCGGAAGTCAAGGGTCTCACGACTCCCACCGGTTTCTGGTGGTTCGGTGCTGGTACGTACAACATTCAGTTGACCGTCCAACAACCGTACTGCTCGCCGGATCCCACCGTTGTCTGCGGTTACGACTGGGGTAGTGCTCAGTTCCTCGCCGACACGATTCTTGCTCGCAAGGAAGCCGCTGGTGCTTACACCGGTGCTGTTTCGATGCGCGGTACGGGTCAAATGGTTGTCTCCTGGACTGACGGACACGTCAGCTCCAAGAACTGGGGTGCTATGACCGCCGGTACCAACTTTGGTAAACTGGCCAACGGTACCTGGGTAAGTGGTGCAAACGGACTCCTGTTGCAAGACAAGACCAAGTACCTCTGGGACATCGAATAATATGAAAAAGAACCTGGTATTGATCGCACTTGCCCTCTTCGGCGTAGCCCTCGTTGGTTGCGGTGGAGGCGAAAAGAAGGATGCCGAACCCGCTCCGGTTGAGCAGGGTGCAGGCGAAGGCCCCAAGCAAGGTGGTGGCGCAGCGTCCGCTGATATGACTCCGAGTATCTCGGAAGCCGAAGCGAACAGCCACGTCGGTAGCAAGGGCACCGGCAAGTAAGCCAAACCTGGTCTGAACCTAGAATCTCGCTCGAAAGAGCGAGATTCTTTTTTGTTTCTCACAGTAAAATAAAGGCGATGTCGACGCAAACGTTTATCCCTTCGACCGAGACCGTTTTCCAGCGTGTCGGGGAGAACACCATGATCGTGAACATGGGGCCGCAGCACCCCAGCACTCACGGCGTCCTTCGCATTATCTGCGAGCTCGATGGCGAAACCATCGTGCAGTGCAAGTGCGTCATTGGCTACCTCCACACGGGCATGGAAAAGGAGGCCGAATATCAGCAGTATCACAAGTGCGTGGTCATGACCGACCGCATGGATTATCTGAACGCGAACGGCAACAATCTGGCCCACGCTCTGGCGGTGGAAAAGCTGCTCGGATGCGAAGTGCCCAAGCGCGGCCAATACCTGCGCGTGATCTTAGCCGAGCTCAGCCGCATCGCCAGTCACTGCGTGTGGCTCGGCACCAGCGGCCTGGACCTGGGCGCGATGACCCCGTTCTTCTACATCATGCAGCAACGAGAACTGATTCTCGACCTGTTCGAGATGTTCAGCGGCGTGCGCATGATGCCCTCGTGGATCGTCCCCGGAGGACTCCGCGGCGACATGCCCGAGGAATTCGAGCCGCGCCTGCGCGCCTTCCTCAAGAGCTTCCGCGAAGAACTCAAGGTCGTTGAAGACCTTCTCGTCGAAAACCCGATTTGGAAGGAGCGCACCCAAGGCGTAGGCATCCTCACCGCCGAACAGGCGTTGGCGCTCGGCTGCTCTGGCCCCATCGCTCGTGGCAGCGGCGTGGCGTGGGACCTCCGCAAGAGCAACCCCTACAGCAGCTACGAAGACTTTGACTTCGGAGTGCCGATCGGCAAGACCGGCGACGTTTACGACCGATTCTTGGTGCGCATCGCCGAGATGAAGGAGTCGGCCAAGATCATCGAGCAAGCGATTGACAACCTGCCGAGCGGGCCGTGGAACACCAACGACCGCAAGATCGCGCCGCCGCCCCGCGAAGAGCTCGACAACTCGATGGAGTCGCTCATCCACCACTTTAAGCTCTACACCGAGGGCTTCCACCCGCCGGTGGGCGAGGCTTATGCCGCCGTCGAAGGCTCGAAGGGCGAGCTCGGCTTCTATATCGTAAGCGATGGATCGAACCGACCCTACCGCTGGCACGAGCGACCCAGCTCGTTTATGAACCTGAAGACGCTTGAGGTCCTTTCGATTGGCCGCATGATCGCCGACGTCATCGCGATTATTGGCTCGGTGGACATTGTGCTCGGCGAAATCGACCGCTGACCTCGTAGAACAGCTTCGTGCAAAACTTTCGGGAGGCCTTGACCGGACTGTGGGAAAACCGGAGTCGGTCCGTGCTCAGCGCGCTGGGCGTGACCGTGGCCGCCATCGCCATTGTGATGCTGGTCAGCATCGCCATCGGCGTGCAAAAGGACATCCGCGGCCAGGTTGAAGACCTCGGCGTAAACACGATCGTCGTCATGCCCGGCAAAGTCGGTTTTGGCCAATTCAACCCCAACATCGGCGGTCAAAGCTACCTCAAGGAGCGGCACCTCCCCGCCTTGCGCAAGGTCTCGGGCGTGGTTCGCGCCTGCCCCATGACGTTTGTCGGCGGTGGCATTCGTGCTGGCAAAAAGGAAGCCGCTCCGTTCATCATTGCCACCACCAGTGACTGGTTCCTCATCCGGCCGATGTCGTTCCGATCGGGACGCGCTTTTACTGATCCGCTGACCAGCGAGCGGATCGCGGTGATCGGTAGCATCGCCAGCGACGAACTCTTCGGCGAGGGCGTGGACAGCGTGGGCAAGCAGGTGAATGTCAACGGCCAACAATTTCGCGTGGTCGGCGTGACCGTCGATAAGAAAAGCGAGCAGAGCCTCTTTAGCATGGGCGGCCTGCAAAACGTGGTTTACATTCCCTACCACGCGCAAAAGCAGCTCACCGAGAACCAGCAAACCGATCGCCTGATGGTGCAAAGCCGCAGCGACTACGACCCCAAACAGCTGGTCCCGGCGCTCAACGCGGCGATGACCAGCCAACTTAGCGACCTGCAATTCAGCATCCTCACGCAAGAGGATTTGCTGAACCTCGTGTTCAAGGTCATGAGCATCCTCACATGGCTACTGGTAGGCCTGACAAGCATCGCGCTGTTCGTCGGCGGCATCGGCATTACCGCGGTGATGATGATGAGCGTGAACGAGCGCAGCCGCGAAATCGGGATCCGCAAGACGGTCGGCGCGAAGCGCAAAG
This sequence comes from Chthonomonas sp., assembly GCA_016788425.1. Taxonomy (NCBI): domain Bacteria; kingdom Bacillati; phylum Armatimonadota; class Chthonomonadia; order Chthonomonadales; family Chthonomonadaceae; genus Chthonomonas; species Chthonomonas sp. The sequence goes on along the minus strand of JAEURQ010000004.1, from coordinate 293,455 downwards.
ATATCTTTGTGCAGTTCATGTTCGAGAGCGTGCTGATCGCGGTTCTAGGCGGAACCGTCGGACTTCTTTTCAGCGCGATCGCGGGCTTTTTCCTGACGCAATACACGCCCATCAAGCCCGAGATTAACTGGCAAGTGATTAGCCTTTGCTTCGGAACTTGTATCTTTGTGGGGTTTGTGTCGGGCATGATCCCGGCGGTGCGGGCCTCGCGCAAAGACCCCGTCGACGCGATGCGCCAAGAATAACTGAACGATTTGCCGCGCGAAAATCACTCATGATTGCGAGGAGCGTCTCATCATGTTTAGTCTCATTTCCGCGTCACTTACTTTAATGCAAGCAACCACTCCCCAAACTTCCCTTACCGTTTACAACGGAGGCTTCGGCCTCGTGAAAGACGTCCGCGTCGTCGAGCTCGCGGCCGGTCGTCAAACGATTCCGGTGCCCAACGTTGCCGCCATGATCGAGCGCGACAGCGTCGCGGTTCGCAGCCTGTCCGCGCCGGGCTCGTTCGAGGTGATGGAGCAGAACTTCCGCTACGACCTCATCAGCCCGTTCGCGATTCTGCAAAAATCCATCGGCGAAGAGGTGACAATCACGCAGGTGCTGGCCAACGGTACGGTCGCTCGCGAGGAGGGCACGCTGCTTTCCGCGCCCGTCAATGAGGCACTCGCCGCGACCAACACGGGCGTGACCATCCGCCTCAAGAATGGGGGCGTGTTGCTGAATCCGCCTGGCACCATTGAGGTGAAGAAACTTCCGGGCGATCTGGTAAGCAAGCCGACCCTGTTTTGGGATCTCGACGCCGACAAGGCAGGCGCGAACACGGTCGAACTGAGCTATCTGACCGGCGGCCTTTCGTGGATCGCCAACTACGTGATTCTGCTGGAGGACGACGGCAACTCGGGCAGCCTCAAGGGCTGGGTAACGATGAACAACACGTCGGGGACCAGCTATGTTGACTGCCGCCTGAAGCTTTTGGCCGGCGAAGTCAACCGAAGTGCACCGGCGAAAACGCCCGCAGATGCCGGGCGCTTCCTTCGTGAATACAAGATGAAGGATCACGACATGCAAGAGGAGCAGTTTGGCGAGTACCACCTCTATACACTGCCCCGCCCCGCGACGGTGCTCAACAACGAGATGAAGCAGCTGAGCCTGCTCGAATCTCCCAAGATCAAGATCGCCAAGCAGATTGTTTTCGATCCGACTCTGAACTACGGCTCGTACCGCGCCAGCGAAGGCGAAATCGGCACCGGCTCCATCAAGCCGCTGGTCAAGTACACCATCGTCAACGCCAAGGCATCGGGACTGGGCATGCCGTTGCCCGCCGGAACAGTCAAGCTGTACCAGCGCGATAGCGAAGGCGCGACCCAGTTAGTCGGCGAGGACTCGATTGATCACACTCCGGCCGATGAACGGATCAGCCTTGATGTGGGGCGCGCGTTCGACATCGTTGCCCAGCGCAACCGCAGTTCGTACAAGCGCATTGTCAGCGGCAAAAAGACCATTGGCGCGACCGAAACCTTTGTCACCGAGCTTCGCAATCGCAAGAAGGTCGCCGAGACCGTGACTCTCATCGAGCGATTTTACGGCGACTGGAAGGTCACCGAATCCACCGAAAAGTACACCAAAGCAAACGCCAACGCGATTGTTTTCACGGTGACTTTGAAGCCGGGCGAAGTGCGCAAGCTCACCTACTCGGTAGAAACTCGTTGGGGAAGCTGACGATTGTGCCGGGAATCCAGGGCCGAGGGAACTAACCCTTGGCTTCGCCGGTTCATTTGTCATATAATTGAGGGAATCATTATGAAACTGACATCACTTTTCTTGGTCGCTGGCGCATTGATGCTGGGCGTCGTGGGTTGTAAATCGGAAGAAGCAGCCGCACCTGCCGCCGAAGGCACGACCGTGGCATCGAACTCGGGCACTCCGACGAAGGATTCGGCCGAAGCCGCGAAGGGCAGCGAAGAAGCGAAACCCGCCGCCGCGACGGAGGCTGGAAAGCCGGCTCCGCAGCCCGCTCCGACCGAAAATCCGAATCGCGGCACCGCGCCAGATGCTCCGGGCGACAATAAGAACCTGGCCAAGCCGATGGACTCGGTTCAAATGCAAAACGCGCCGAAGCCGATGGAGAACCCCCCAAAGTCCATGGATCGGTACGCGACTCCGAAGGGCGACAAGGTGATGCCGACCAAGCCGGGCGGCTCGGGTACCGAAGTCACGTCCGAACCTGTTCGCGACAAGACGCCGAAGATGGTGGCGTTGAAGAATTGGAAGGCTCCCGCCGCGACCGGCAACTTCAAGCCGTATGCCGGCACCTGGGCTCTGCAAGTCGGCCCGAAGATGCAAGAGCTCAACGCCAAACTCAAGAAGGAAGGCAAGGCAGTTCCCCGCTTTGAGTTCGTTCTGAATCCCAACGGCACGTTCAAGTTCAGCCAAGGCAAGCGAGTTTCAACGGGCGTGATTCAGGTGAAAGGCCAGGATATCATGCTGATGCCGACCGCCATCAACGGCGAAAAGCCGAAGTTTGAGCAGGACGTCAAGCCGTACGTGTTCCAAAGCAAGGGCGGCGCGATGATCTACATGCTCGGCGGACGCCCGGGTAGCAAGTTCGTTAAGGCCTAACAAGAGCCCCTCGCCAAAACAAGAGAGTCCGGTGCCACGCTGCACCGGACTCTTTTTTCTTGTGTTGAGGGGTTGTTGCGTTACATGCCTAAAGCTTCGCGCAGAACGGGGTCGCGGCGGAGCCGCTCCATGGCGCGCGAAAGGCGCTTGCGAGCGTTAACGGAACTGAGATTGGCGCGTTCGGCAATTTCGTCGAACGAGAGGCCCAGCGAAAAGCGCATGATGAGCAGCTCGCGATCCACGACGGGCAGACTGCCGAGGCAGGTGCGCAGCGCGCAATCCACTTCGTTCAGTTCTTCGTCCACGACGGCGGCTTCGGCCACGTCTTCCAGGCTATGCTCTACGCTGCGGCGACCCAACTCCTTGCGACGCCAGGCGCGCAGATGGGTGCGGGCAAAGCCGCTGGCCCATGATTGGAAGTTGGCGCGATTCTCGTCGAAGCGGCCCAAATTGAGCATCACCTCGCAGACGCAGTCCTGCGCAAGTTCATTGGCGTCGTCAAAGCCTAGGCCAATGGCAAGAAATTTCTTGACAAAGGATTCTCGGAGGACCTGTGACAGTACCCCTGCTTTTGATTCATCACCAGTGCGAGCCCGAATGGCTAGCGCCGTCGAGTCTACGAAATCCGTGACCTCGTTCATTCTTTTTTATCCCCTCGTGCAAGCCCCAACATCGGGACTAAGCAAATTAGTTTGGTTTTCGCCTCCACCATCAATTGGGCGGATCGCTTAATACCGACTAGTATTGTCCAGACAGCCGAAATCTGTGACAAACTTTTTCAACATTTCTATGTTTCCCGCATAATTACTTGGGTGGTGCCGGGTAATGTCCTGGTGAGATTTTGGGGAAAAGTGCCTAGTCGGTCACAAATTGAACTGAAAATGACAAAAAGAAAGGGAGATTTCATGGACGAATCTTGCGAGCAAGACGCTCTTTTATTTACATCTGCATTAATTGTTGAAAGCGAGAACCATATGAGTTGTGATGATGTTAGGGACTTCCTGTACCTGTACGTCTGTGACGAGCTGACCACCAGCGAATCGCGGACGGTCAGCGAGCATCTGAGCAACTGCCCCTCCTGCCGCGAAGCCCTGGCCGAAATGATTCAGCTTCACACCGTTATGGCCGCGCGCATGCCCAGTATTCCGCTAAGCTACTACTCGGTGAATAACTAAGTGCGCTGGGAAGGTACGGATAACTTCGGAAATTTGATGATCGCCGAGGGCGATTCGACGGGCGCCAACGATCTCCGACCCGATCTGGAGAGCCTCGTCCGCGAGGTGTTCGCGCGTCACTCGGGCAAGGTGGCCTTCGCCATCGATCAAGAGTATCAAGAAGTCGCCGCCCCCGACGCCGGGCAGGTCACCCACATTCTCCGCCTAAACTGGCTCACCGAAGGCGATTCCGCGCAGTTTGACGCGGTGAAACTCGCGCTGGAAGAGCTGCTCAGCGAGATGCACTTCGACGCCACCGTGCACGGCCCCTGGCCCTAAGTCGGTTCCCACGCCAAGACATTTGGTCTGGCACAGAATCTGCCGTATACTTTTCCCATGCGATCGTTGCTTTTGACCGCCGGCCTTGTTGTGGCCGCGACAAGTTCGGGAATTATTCGGCTGACCACGGTGCCCGAGAGCTCCTACGTCACCCTCGGCCAGAGCTATTTGTTCGTCGGGCGGTTTAACGGCAACAGCGGCGTCCTCATCGGCGACAACATGGTGCTGACGGCTGGCCACTTGTTCCCGGGCGGAGCGGCGACCGTGCCGTTTGTCCTGAACGGTGTGACCTACCAGGTCACCAACTGCATGCGCGATCCGCTCTACAACGGCGGCAATATCGTGAACGGCCACGACTTCACGATCGGCCGCATCACCACCCGAGTCACCACTATCGCCCCGGTGAAAATGTCCACCGGCAACGCCGCCGGACAGACGGGCGTCATCGCGGGTTACGGCATCACTGGGGTGGGCACGGGCGGCGCGACCACCGGCAACGGCGTCCGCCGAGCCGGCACGAATGTGATCGAGAACTTTGGAGACGGCCCCAACTGCTGGTGGACCGACTTTGACGATGGATCGGCGACCAACAACACCTTGCCGGGTTCACTCCAAGCGGCGACGGCGACAGAAGGGCATCTGGGCACTGGCGATTCGGGCGGTGGCCTGTTCATGGATATCGGCGGAGTGCCTCACCTGGTCGGGATCAACTCGTTCAATGGCCGTTTCGACGACAATCCGAACCCGCTGCTCTTCGGGTCGGTCTCGGGGTTCAGCAAGCTCAGCGCCGATGGCGGTTGGATTGAAAGCACGCTCAACTCGATGAATCCGGGCCGTGTCTCGGGGACCATCGTGCTCTCGAACTTGTCCATTCCGATGACCAACACGGCGGCGAACGTCACGATTCACGACGTAACCACCGACGCTCAGCTTGAAACCAGCGCCAGTCCGATCGCCATTGATGGTGGTTGGACCATCTCTACGGCGCTCCGTGGCAACTACCGGGTGCGGGTGAAGGCCGGCACGTGGCTCAGCCGCAGTCAGGTGGTGAATATCACCAACGGCTGGACGCGCAACATCGCCCAAGGGAATGCTCTGAACGGCGACTGCAACGGCGACAATATCATTGATATCGCCGACTACTCGCTCCTTGCGAGCAAGTTTGATCTCACCTCGACTTCGGCGGGATGGGACGTGCGGGCGGATTTGAATCGCGACAACATCGTTGACATCGCCGACTACACGATTCTCGCTACCAACTTCGACGCTGTCGGCCAGTAGGACTAGCGGTTCTGCGGAAGGTCCGGCGGCATTTGCCGCGGCTGCGCTGAGGCGTTACCCAGCGAAGTTGCGTCGTAATCCGGCGTGAGCGGCTGCACGCCGCGATCGTCGAGCGCGAGCGCCTGACGATTAACCTGATCCCTTAAGGTGCGCACCTCCTCGCGGAGCATTTGAAACTCCCGGGCCAGGTGAGCGGAGTTGTCCACCGTTTGGTTGCCGCGCATTATCTCCGCCATTTTGCGCTGGTGCCCGGTCAAGATCGCGACGATCGGAATCCCGAAAATCATGACGACGGCGGCAAGAGGAATGATAAATTCAGGATCGAACGGCACGACCACATTATACGGTCCAGAACCCGGAATCTGGGACTTTGGCCCGCCCAATTTTTGCGACGGTTGCGCCCGCCTCGGCGTTGGAAACAACTAGTATGGTTTCCACAACTCGCTCCCGCCACCTCCCCGTCGACGCCAAAATCGCCAAGGTCGCGAATGAGGCTCTGAGTTCGACTTTACTTGATCTTATGGAACTCGCGAACCAAACGCGGCATGCTCACTGGAACCTGCGCGATGCCAACTTTATCGCCGTTCACAAGCAACTCGACGCCACGTTGGCCGTCGCTCACGCCGCCATTGACCAGGTCGCCGAACGGATTCGGCAACTCGGTGGCACCGTGGATGCCCGCTCGAGCGTGGTCTCGAAAGAAAGCACGCTACCCAAGTTCCCGACCGGCGAACTCAGCGCGGCCGATGCCATTGCGAATCTTTGCGAATCGCTGCAGGCGACGAGCAAAACCATGCGCGCGGGGATTTCGGCGGTTGAAGACGAGCCGATTACCGCCGACCTGTTGACGGCCCATTGCCGCGCCCTTGAGGAGCAGATGTGGCTTCTCGACTCGCACTTGGGCTAACGGCGCGAGCCGTTTCCGCCCGACCGATCCACAAGTTCCGCGGCCACGTGCAGGCTCCGGCCAAGGCCGCGGAACACGGATTCCAGCACATTGTTGGCGTTGACGCCCGATTCTTGGCGCACGTGCAGCGCCATCCGACCCTCGTCGCAAAGGGCGGCGAAAAGCTCGCGCGCGCTTTGGCTGGAGATTTCGGCGATCGTCTCCCGGCCTGGATTCACATCCCACGAGAAGTGGCTCCGACCTCCGAGGTCAATCGCGACGAGCATCAAGGCATCTTCGACCACCGCGTGGGTGCTCGCCATGCGCCGGATGTCGCGCGAGTCTTCTAGGCATTCGCGAATCGCGTGGCCGAGGGCGAGCCCGACTTCCACGCAGAGTTGGTGGCAATGCATCGGCCGATCGGAGGTGACTTGCAGACCCAGATTGAACTGGCCGTAGTAGGCGAATTGGCGAAGCCAAAAATCGAGGATCGGGCTGCCGGTCGAGACGTCGCGATGGGTTCCGCCATCAAAGTCGAGCACGACGCTGGAGCGCATGCCGGGAGATTCCCGTTCAATTTCGGCGTAGCGAACGCTCGGCGCACCCTTACTCATGATGGGATTCTACATCAAAGCCAAGCGAGGCGGGCCGTGGTCTCGTTGAGGGCTGCTTCGAAGGTCGACTCCGCCTGCCTGGCTTCTTCCCATGTTACGGACGCCAACTGGACGGGAGTTCCCGGCCTTTTCTGAGCCAGAGCAAATCGGTCGCTGGGCAGCAACACGCCGAGCTTGGCGTAGCCGCCCACGGTCGGGCCGTCTGGGCCCAGCACAATCGGCTTTCCGCCCGGCGGGAGTTGCACCAGCCCCGGAATCGCCATCTCGCTTTCGCCCTGCGGGCCGCCTTGCGCGGCGTCTCCTTCCAATCGCCAGCCGCGTCGATCGGAGGTGATGCTGACCGTCCATTCGCGGCCGACCACGTCGGATTGGTCCAAGTCGTCCGGCGACGGCGTCATGCGCAACGGGGTCGAGTGGTCGAGCGTTTCGGGATGGCCGAGCGCGAGCGCGCCCAACTTGCTGGCGAGCGCAACATAAGTGACCCAGCCGTGGGTCGGCGCGGCGAGCACCAGGCTGCGCTGCACGCGATGCCGTCCGTTGCGATGCGAGCGCGATAGGCCGTCGATGGTCAACGCGCCCTCGGCTCCGGCAATCGCGACCCAAGTAGGCTCGTCAAACGCGAGCTCGACCGGCGCGCCGACAACTTCGAGCACCTTGCTTCTGGATCCGGCCAGCGCTGTGGCGATGCGGAAACTCACGGCATCGAGCGGGCCACCATCCGGCACGCCAAAGGCGCGGCGATTCGGGCGGGTTGGTTCGATCCAGGTCGTGAGCCCGAGCGCGGACACCAGGTTCATCGCGCCAGCGCCTCGCGCACCCAACGAATCGCTTGCACGCAGCCGGGCGAGTCGCCGTGGACGCAGATGGTATCGACGCGAAGCTGAGCCACCTGGGCCTTGATTTCACTTTCGGTAGTGAGGAGCGCGCCCGGCTCGCTTCGGGGGAGCAGCCGACCGTCGACGGCGTAGCCGCGCTCGGCAAAGCCCTCCGCCCAAAACTCCACGCCCGCGGCGGCGGCTATTTGCTGGTGGTAGCTTCCAGGGAACCCGACCAAGGGCAAGCCCCCCAGGATTTCCAGGAGCAGGTCGGCGGCATCGCCAGGCACCTGCGAGTCGTGATAAAACGCACCGTGCGGCTTGAGGTAACTGGCTCCACCGAGCGCGGCGAGGAACTCCACTTGCTGGCGCAAACTCTCCGCAACCCTTGCCGCGTTTAGTGAGGATAGAGGTCTGCGCCCGAAATGCTCAGGGTCAGGATAGCCGGGATGCATGCCCCACGCCAAGCCATTTGCCCGGGCCAGCGCCACGGTCTGCGCCGAAATCTCCCGCGAGCCAGCGTGCGCGCCGCCGCATACGTTGAGCATATCGGCGAACTCGGCAAGCTCAGCATCCCAGGGCTGCCCTTCCCCGCAATCCACGTTAATCCGCAAGCCGTTGACCCTCCTTCGCCGCGAATTCGGCTTCGCTGATGCGGACAAATCGCACAGTGTCTCCGGCTCGAATCGGAAAGAAATCGGAGCCAGCCTCGCAAATCGTGAGCGGCGTGCGGCCGAGCACGGTCCAACCGCCGGGGAGTTCTGCGGGATAGATTCCGGCCATGTCCATGGCGATCGCCACCGACCCGCGTGGGAGTCGCGGCCGGGGCTCCGGTCGACGCGGTATGCCGCAAAGCTCCGGCGCTAGCCCCGAGAGATACGGGAACCCGGGCTGAAATCCGAGCGCCACCACCGTGAGATCCACCGCGAACAGTGACGCTGCATGCTCGTGCGGATCGAGCCCCAGTTCCAAGCAGACCGGAATCTCGTGACGCCGCCCGGCGCCGGCCAGGGGTTCCACGCCGGAGAACAAAGTCAAGGGAGATTCGGCGGTCCCTCGCACGCCGATGGACGAAAACGCGGGTGTGAATTCCAGATCGGGAAACTTTTCCTGCATGGCCAACGCCAGAAACGCGGAACTTTGTGAACCTAAGCCATCCACAATCCAGCTATCCAAGCCCATTTGGCGCGCGCGCATACGGCGTTCAGATTACCGGAGCCCCTTGCAAACGGTCGGCTTTTGTGGAATACTTCCAACTCACGCGGGGGTGTAGCTCAGTGGTTAGAGCGCCGGCCTGTCACGCCGGAGGCCGCGGGTTCAAGTCCCGTCATCCTCGCCATAGTGTGCCGCGGTAGCTCAGTTGGTAGAGCAAAGCACTGAAAATGCTTGGGTCGCCGGTTCGAGTCCGGCTTGCGGCACCACTTCTCTCTTTCTCCGTTCCGGAGACATGGGTGGCACCCTAGGCAGTTATCTGCTCCGGAGTCATTGCGCGGGGCCGGGTGACTAGTCCGCATGTCCAGTAACTTTGCTGGGGGCTCGACGCGCGAATTTCAATATACTTGGTTTCAACATGAAAGAAGTCTTCGCTTTCTTCATACTCGCAGCCGCGGTCGGAGCGCAGGCGAACCTGCTGACCAACGGTGACTTTGAGCTCGGCAACACCGGCTTCTCCTCGGACTACGTGCACAGCCCGCTGGATTACACGCCCGAGGGCATTTATGCGGTGGATACGAACCCGAACAACCACCACAGCCTGTGGCTGAGCTACGGCGACCATACGTCGGGCGCCGGGAAAATGCTCATCATCAACGGCAGAACCAGCATCGGCACTTCGCCTTGGTATCAAACCGTAAGCCTAGTGGGTGGCACGAGCTACAGCTTCTCGGCATGGGTGCGAAGCCCTTACTCTCCCGAGAGCCTTCAACTCGGCCTCAACGGCTCGGTCCTCTCCGGCTCGACGGTCTCCGTCTCCACCACCGCCTGGTCGCAATGGACCTACACGATCGTCGCGCCGTCTACCGGGTCGCACGTTATCCAACTACTCCCGCCATCCACGGCGTCGGCCGGTAACGACTACACCGTTGACGACATCAGCCTGCGAGTCGTCCCCGAACCGGCGTCAATCGCCTCGCTCGCGGCAGGCGTCGCCTTGCTCGCGCTGAGGCGCAAGAAGTAGCGCCCGATCTGGACAAAAATGAGAATTGGCGCGGAGTAAGGGACTCGAACCCCCAACCTACAGTTCCGAAGACTGTTGCTCTATCCATTGAGCTAACTCCGCCTGCCAGACCGGCAGTTTACCGCAAAAGCGCGGCTACACCGACTGCAATAAACTCGCCTTCATCGCCTCCGAGCCGGGCGCGTCGTTCTGCCACACAACTAGCGGAAGCTCGTGCGCCACGCTCACCAGGTCGTGGTGTGGAATCACGCGCAGGCAATAGCCCATCTGGCCGACAAAATCGCAACTCGCTCTAAGCCGGTAGTTGCCGTCGCCTTGCGGTTCCATATCATGAACCTGCACGTCGGTCAGTTCGCGACTAGCGGTAGCTTTACCCACTAAAACTTGTACTCGCACGTCTTCGGCGCTGAGGCCGCCCAGTTGCACGCGAGCGGAGATTTCAAACTCGGTGCCCACCAAGTTGCTTGCCGCCGTCGTATCCGAGACGTCCTCGATGTGCACGTTCGGCCAGGCTTGCCGCACCTTGCCACGCCATTCGATGGCCTTTCCGGCCTCGGCGCAGTGATCGGCGCGAAGCTTCAGGTGCCGCTCGGAGCACGGCACGTAGTAGCGGGACGCGTATTCGCGGACCATACGGGCGGTGCTGTAGACCGGCGCGTGCTGAGCCATGCTGGCCTTCACCATTTCCACCCACTGGGTCGGGATTCCGCTTTCGCCGCGGCTGTAAAACTTCGGCACGATCTCCTGTTCGAGCAGTTGATACAAGGAGCGGGAATCCAGCCAATCTTGGTGCGCCGGATCGGCATGTTCGGTGCCGTCGCCGATGGCCCAGCCCACCTCGTTGTTGTACGCCTCGGCCCACCAACCGTCCAGCACGCTCGCATTGAGGCCGCCGTTCGGGACGACCTTCATGCCGCTGGTGCCGCTGGCTTCCATCGGTCGGCGCGGATTGTTCAGCCACACGTCCACGCCGCGCACCATGTGCCGCGCAATTTCCATGTCGTAATCCTCCAAGAACACCATTCGGCCGCGAGCGCCGCCTTGCTGAATGAAGTTATTGATCTCCTGAATAATGTTTTTGCCGCCATCGTCGCGCGGGTGGCTCTTCCCGGCGAACACGAACTGCACCGGCCGCTCGGAATTGTGAAGGATGCTGAGCAGGCGCTCGCGATCCGTCATCAGCAGGTGCGCGCGCTTGTAGGTCGCAAACCGCCGAGCAAAGCCGATTGTCAGCACCCGCGGATCGAGCACGGTGCTGGCTGAAGAAATCTCGCTGCGACTGGCGTTCTTGGCTTGGAGCGCCTTGACAATCTGCTTGCGTAAGAACCGGATGAAGTCGCCGCGCAGATTCTCGCGCAGTTCCCAGAGTTCCTGGTCGGGAATCTCTTCAACGCGTTGCCAGAGTTTGTAGTCCGAATCGCTGTCGCGCCAGGCCCGGCTAAAGTGGCGATCGAACAGGGCCACCATTTGCGGTGCCATCCATGTGGCGGTGTGAATCCCGTTGGTCACCGAATCCACGGGCACCTCTTGGATCGGATATTGCGGCCAGCGCTCGCCAAACATGCCGCGGCTCACCTCAGCGTGCAGCTTCGAGACGCCGTTGACGGCGTTGGAATTCTCCATGGCCAGCACGGCCATGTTCAAGTCCTCGGCTGAGTTGTCCGGCTGGAACCGCCCCATGCGAACGAACTCTTCCATGGGCATTTTTAGCTTGCCCTCGATTTCTTTCTTAAGATAGGTGTTCAGCAGTTCCGGACGGAACACGTCGAATCCGGCGGGCACCGGCGTGTGCGTTGTAAAAATGTTGCCGGCGACCATGGCTTGGCGGGCGGTCTTGGTGTCCACGCCTTCTTCGCCCATGATCTGGTTGAGCCGCTCGATGGTGAGGAAGCCGGCGTGGCCCTCGTTGAGGTGGCATGTGCTTGGGCGGATTCCGAGTCGCTTGAGCGCACGCATTCCGCCGATGCCGAGAATCATTTCTTGGCGCAGGCGCATTTGCTCGTCGCCGCCATAGAGGGCATCGGTGATCTGCTTGTCGTCTTGCGCGTTGCTCAGCACGTTGCTATCCAGCAGGTATAGCGAAATGCGGCCAACCATGGCCCGCCAGATATGGCAGGTCACCACGCGATCCGGGAATTCGACTTCGATGCTGAGCGGGACATCGTTTTCGTCGCGCATCAGTTGGAGCGGCATCTGGAAGAAGTCGTAGTTCGGATATTTTTCGACCTGCCAGTTGTCGGGCGAAAGGCTTTGCCGGAAGTAACCGCGGCTGTAGAGCAGCCCAACCGCCACCAGCGGAACGCCAAGGTCGCTGGCCGCTTTGAGGTGGTCGCCGGCGAGAACGCCGAGACCGCCGCTATAGATGGGGAGCGATTCCGAGATTCCGAATTCGAAGCAGAAGTAGGCGACCTTGGTGCGGTTGTCGTCGGCCGGATACTGCGATTTGAACCACGTTTGGTCGGCGGCCAGGTAGCGATGAAGCTCTTCGACGCAGGTTTTGAGGCGCGCCAAGTAAACCGAGTCACCGGCAAGTTGGTCCTTGCGCTCGGTGGTGAGGCGCGAGATGAGCTGCGCCGGGTTGTGCTCGACCTCGGCCCACAGCTTGGGGTCGGTCTCCTCAAACAGCGCCTGCGTTTCGGGGTGCCAGGTCCAGCGGAAATTCAGCGCGAGTTCCCGCAGCCCACTAAGGGCGTCGGGCAGGGAGCTCACCACTTCAAAGGAACGCGCAAATTTCAACTGAAACATACACGCAATATTATCAGCTATCCGGGCCCGAGTTTATAGTCTGGGAAGCTGTCTCCTGTTACTTTTACCGGTTTCAGAAAAAGTTCGAGGTGTTGGCATAAAAAAGACATATACTAGAGCCCAAGGGATTCTGCGACTTGTGCTGTGTCCCCGTCCTCTTCAGGAGAGAAAGTATGAACTCATTCTTCAAGACAACAGTGCTCTTGGGCGCGATCGGAGTCGGTGCAGCCGCCTTCGCCGTGGATCAAGAGACGTTCACATTCACGGGCGTTCTTTCGTACGCCGCACCGGACACAGCCGTTGTTGAAACGCGTACTCCGGCCGTTACGGGTTACACCCTTGGTCGCATCCAGCTGAACGCTGACTGCACCGAAACGATCAACACGACGGGTGACTTTGCTTCGGAAAACAAAATTCGATTCACGTCACCGAGCGGTCTGACGACCGAACTCTCGCCGTTCACGACAAATGGATACACCGGCACGGTTACTTCGGCTCCGTTGAACACGTTCTTCTTCGCCAACGCAACCATTTCGGGTACGTGGTCGTACACGTTCCGCAACAGCTTCCGCGATGCTCCGTCGGGCGAAGCTGATGCAACGGTCAACGCGACGGTGACATTTACCGACGAGGCCATCATGCCTCCGGTCGCGACGGACCTCGGCACCCTTGTCGACCCGGAAAGCGACTACGCCAACGCCGACATGAGCGGCACGTCCACAGGCGGCGCCATTCAGTGGTTCAAGTTCACGACGACCACCGCATTCAACCCGCAAACCGGACGATATCTGGACTTTGATGTGACCGGTGCCGCAACGCGCGCTATCGGCATCTACAGTTCGACCGGTGAGCTCCAAGGCAGCGGCTCGACGACGTCGACGACCACCGTTCTTAAGCTTCTCGCTGGACCGGAAACTCGCCGAAGTGCCACGCAAAACGGGAACAGCTGGGCTGGCCCCCTCACGACGGGTGGACTCCAACCGGGTACGTACTACGTTGCCATTGGTGGTACCACGGCTACTTTCTCGGGCGGCTTCGGCGCAACGAGCACAGCGACGGACACAGATGTTCGTACGCTCGAAATTCGCACGAACATCGCAGAAACGCTGAGCACGACGGCTCCCACGAGCACGAACCTAGGCACCCTGACCAACCCGAGCAACGACTATGACGTTGCCGACCTCGAAACGGGTGAACTCGCGTTCGGCGACAGCGAGGTTAAGTGGTTCAAGTTCACGTTGTCGGAAGCCGTGACGGCGGCTGGCGGCAAGTTCTTGGACATCGACACCACTGACTTCTCGGGCATCTCGTTCGATACGGAAATTGCCGTGTACGACAGCACCGGTAAGTGCATCGGACTCGACGACGACAGCGCCGACGGACTCGAATCGCAACTCTCGTGGGGCGATACGACTCCTCGCCTGGTGACCGGCTCGACCGGCCTTTCCGCCACTGGCCAAAACGGTGACCTCCCGGCCGGCGATTACTACATCGCCATGGGTCGATACCAAACGCGCTTCGGCTCCAACTGGAAGGCAGAAATCCTGACGACCACGGCAGCTGGTAGTGCTTGGCTCAACATCCGCACCAACGCTGGTACGGGCGGCGGCGGCGGTGGCGGCGTGAGCGGCACCCTGAACCTGCAGGACTACCTGCCGGGACCGGGCGGCCGATCGGTCACCTTCTCGCTGGCTAACCTCGGTAACGTTGTTGAAACGGCAACCGACAACCTCGACCTCGGTGGCGGTTACTCGTTCACCACGACCCAACCGGACGGCAACTATGACCTGCTCATCGATGCTGGTCGCGGCTGGCTGACCAAGAAGGTCTCGATCACCATCTCCGGTGGCAACGCCGTGGCTAACGCCTCGGTTACCAACGGCGACGTGAACAACGACGGTATCGTTGACATCGGCGACTACTCGATCCTTGCGGCAGCATTCGACCTCTTCCCCGGCGACTCCGGTTACGATGCTCGAGCTGACCTCAACGAAGATGGCTTCGTAGACATTGCTGACTACACTGTCCTGTCGGCTTCGTTCGACCTCGTCGACGACGCCCCGTAAGGGACGTTCTTCGAGAACCTCAATCCCCTCAGCTTCGGCTGGGGGGATTTTTTGTGTATGCACCCCACTTTGTGCCATAGTTGAGTCATGGATTGGGGAGCTTGGACTATGCTGCAGCATTTGGGCGAGGAGGAGCATCTCGCCGGCGCAGTGACGCCGCCGATCGTGCAGACAAGTCTCTTTGTCATGCCCGACTTTGAGACCTTTAAGCAACGAATGTCGGGGCAGTTTGATCCGGAGAATGAGCACGTCTACAGCCGCATTTCGAACCCCAACCTCGCACAAGTGGAGATCAAAGTGGCCACCCTGGAAGGCATGGATCGGGCCCGCTTGTTTAGCTCGGGCATGGGCGCGATCTCGGCGGCCATCATGAGTTGCACCCAAGCGGGGGCGCACGTCGTTGCCGACGAAACCGTCTACGGCCCGACGCAAGAATTCTTGCGCGACTATTTGCCTCGCTTCGGCGTGACAAGCACGTTCGTGGATACTCGCGACATTGCGGCCGTAAAGGCGGCCTGGCAGCCGGAAACAACCCTGCTCTATCTCGAATCACCCGGCAGCATCCTCTTTCGGCTGCAAGACTTAACTGCGCTCAGCGCCTTTGCCCACGAGAAGGGAGCCATGGTCGCCATGGATAACAGCTATTCCGCCGGCCTTATCCAGCAGCCTTCAAGGTTTGGCGTGGACATCGTCGTCCACTCGGCGACCAAGTATCTGTGCGGCCATAGCGATGTCGTCGCCGGAGCGCTCGCCTGCAACGAGGAGCACTATGCAAAACTGATGGTCGGCGAGGTGGCCCTTATCGGCGCGACTCTGGCGCCATTCAACGCCTGGCTGATGCTGCGCGGGATGCGCACGCTTGGACTCCGCATGGCGCAAGCTGAAAAAGTCGGCAACGCCATGGCCGCGTTCCTGCGGCAACATCCGCGCGTCACGGCGGTCAACCATGTGGACGATCAACATCCGCAGGCCGACCTCTGGCGCAAGCAGATGACCGGCTCCGGCGGGCTACTCAGCTTCGAAATCCAGGACCCCACCGAAGACCGCATGCATGCCTTCGCGGACACCCTGGAACTCTTCCAGTTGGGCGTGAGTTGGGGCGGATTCGAGAGCCTTTGCGTGCCGATTCACCTCAAGCTCCCCAGTTGGACGGAGCCGCAATGGGTCATCCGGCTGTACTGCGGCCTCGAAGACCCCGCGGACCTCATCCAGGATGTCGAACGCGGCCTCGCCGCGGCTTACTGAGGTTTCTTCCCGCCGTCTTTGCGGTTCTTCGGGTCCACGTTGATCGGGAGCCCGAGGTCCTTGAGCGAATCCCACGGGTAGAGAATCGGATCGTTCTTGCGTCCGAAGGGCACCGCAATGAACTCGTGGCTCGTAATCTGCTTGATCCCCGGGAACCGGTGACGCACCAAGTGCGCGCAAAGGTGGTGAACCGCATCCACCTGCGCCTGCGGGTAGGGGTGCTTGCCGTCGCCGATGTTCACAATTTCGATGCCGATGGAGAAGTTGTTCACGTTCGTGCGCCCGCTGATGTCCATGCTATTGCCGGCATGCCAGGCGCGGTCGAAGGTGCTGACATGCTGCACGATGCTGCCATCCTTCCCCACAGTAAAGTGCGCGCTCACCTGGCTCTCCGCCATTTGGAACCACTTCACGGTTCCGGCGAGCGAATCTCCCGCGGTGTGGTGCAACACAATCGTGTCGATCGGCGCGTCCACCGGGCGCGGCCCAAAGTGCGGGCTGGCGAACCAGACCAGTTTGTTCGGGCCTGGATCAACAAACTTATCCTGGGCGACAACAACGGCGAACGACAAAAAGAGATCAAACATGGGCAAGTTCCTGCTGCACCGATTCTACAGTAATTTCGGCGGGCAACTTGCCCGCCGGCGGAATCAACACCCGCACATTGTCGGCGGGCGGCGCCCACAGGCGGTGGATGCCTTCGCGGAAGAGGCCCACCACCGGGGTTTCGCGGAATGCGGCCAAGTGCATGATCCCGTTGTCCAAACTCACCACTGCCTCGGCGGCGTCTACCGCGCCGACCACACCAGGAAGCGAATACTTTCCGCGTAAATCTTGCACAAAACCCGTGGCCAAAATCGTGTCATCTACGTTGCCGCCCTTCCAGTGCAGAGCCGCCGTCGAGGGCGGCGCGCCGATGAGGCCGATGCTCTTGCCGCGGGCGTGGAGCCACTGGGTGAGCGCCACCCATTTTTCGGGTGTCCACAGTTTGCTTTCCAGGCTCGCGCCGGTGTTCAGCAGAATCTGGGGCGTGGCGACCTCGGGCTTCCCCGCGGGAATCTCGTAGCCGGGAACCGGACCTTCGAGCGAGAACAGCCGGGCAAAAATCTCAACAATCCAGGGCGTTCGCAGGAACGGATACTTGTCCGTGATCTTCGGCGAAATCCAATCTTGGTCGCGCCAAAGGTCACCGCGGGCGTCGCTTGGGTACTCCCAGTCGCCGCGGCCATCCGCGCGAACGCACGGCCCCGCCACGAAGCCAGAAGGCGTAACCAACGCCATCGCCATGAACTTGGCAATAGTGCTTTGCTCGGTGTTGAGCACCAGGTCGTAACCGGGCCCAGCCCCCAAAGCAATCCACTCCGGCATCGCCCCACCCAGCAAAAATACCGTCTCGTCGGCCAGGTCGCTTTTGTCCGTGAACTCCTGAACACGGGTTCCGGTGAACAGCGTCACGTGTGCGCCAGGAAACTGCCGCCGAATCATCCGCAATAGCGGCGTGACCACGACAAACATGCCGATCGCATCGTTTGCAATCAGCGCGATCCGCGCGTTGGCCGCGATAGGCTGGCCGGTGTAGCGCTCCATCTAGACCAATGCCGCCAGCAGAGCCTCGGTTTCGCTCAGCGCTTCATCAATCACGCTGGCGGCGAAGTCGCACTGCTCGCGAGTGATGATGAGCGGCGGCTCAATGCGAATGACGCGCGGATTGTTGAGCGTGTAGGCGGCGATCAGACCGCGCTTTGTCATCTGCGCAATCGTCAGTTCACCGACTTCGTCTAAGGAAAACTCAAGGCCGATCATCAGACCCAGCCCGCGCACCTCGCTGACCGTATCGGGGTGCTTGGCTTGCACCTCGCGCAGGCGCGCCATAAAGTAAGCGCCGGTGTCGCGGCTCTTCTCGATCAGACCCTCCTCGGCGATCACTTCCAGGGTCGCAATACCCGCCGCGCAGGCCAGACCGTTGCCACCGAAGGTGCTCGTGTGCATCAGCGGATTATCGCCGTAAACGCGGTCGTAGACGCGCCGGGTGAACATCGTCGCACCGATCGGCATGACACCGCCGCCCAGGCATTTGGCGAGGGTCATGATGTCCGGACGAATGCCCTCGTGCTCGCAGGCAAACATGGTGCCGGTACGGCCCATGCCGGTTTGCACTTCGTCCACAATCAGTAGCACGTCGTGCTCGTCGCACGCCTTGCGCACGGCGGTCATGTAACCCGCGGGGGCCAAGTTGATGCCACCTTCGCCTTGCACGACTTCGAGAATCACGGCGGCGGTGTCGCCATCAATCGCGGCGAGCATCGCCGCGGTGTCGCCGAACGGCACAAAAACCGCGCCCGGGACCAGCGGCGCAAACTTGGTTTGGTACTTCTCGCGACCGGTCACAGAGAGCGCGCCCAGGGTCTTGCCGTGGTAACTGCCAATGGTGCTGACGATCTTGCTCGCGCCCTTGGTGCCCTTGGCAAACTTCAGCGCGGCCTCCACGGCCTCGGTTCCGCTGTTGCTAAAGAAGGTGTAGTCGAGTCCTTCGGGCGCGACTTCGGCCAGCTTGGTGGCCAGTTCCGCTTGACGTGGGCCAAAGAAAACTTTGCTGCTGAGCGGCATCAGATCGAGCTGATCCTTGACGGCCTGCACGACTTTGGGATGGCGATGCCCCAGCGAAAATACGCCGTAGCCGCCTAAACAATCCAGGTACCGGTTGCCTTCGTGATCCCACACGTAGCAGCCCTCGGCCCGGGCTTCCACGCCAAAACCGGCGAAGTTCATCAGCTTGGCGAGGTTGGGATTGATGTGGTTTTGATAACCAGAAACGACGTGAGCCAGAACAGCATCGGCGTCCATACGAAAAGTGTACCCATGCCAACTTTCGAATAATTCCTCGGAATTCTATGCCGCTTCGGGATAAGAGAGATATAAATATGTCTACAGGGCCCGGTTGGGACTTGGGAGAAACACAAATGAATAGAGGCACTTGGCTCAAGTGGAGTCGCCTGGTTCTTGCGTTCGCGATCATGGCGATGACCATGGTTGGCTTCGCGCAAACCGGCTCGCTCCGGATTGCCGTGTTCGACGACCCGAACATGAACGGTCTGCAAGACCTCGGCGAAGCGGGCATCGCCGGGCACGAACTTCTCGTCGGCGGAGGCGACCTCGGCACCTTCCATGCGGTTTCTGGCGCCGATGGCCGCATCATGGTTCAGGGCTTGCTGCCCGGCGAATACACCGTCTTCCCGGATATCTCCGGCAAGCGCAAGTTGGTCGACGGAACCCCGCTCGAAACCAAGAAGGTGATCGTCAACGCGGGCTCGGTTGCGAACGTGTCCATCGCGCTGCACGATCGCTGCGTCACCATCGTGGACAAGCGGATTCTGTGGGATCCCACGCGTCCGGGTTGCGTCAAGTACACCTTTACGCTCACCAACAACGCGACCTTCCCGATGGGTTGGATTTTCTTTGACTTACCGGCTGGCGTCACGACGCCGAACAACCCGGTTCAACTGACCCCACCGCTGATGCCCGGCGAAACCCGGACTCTCACCTGGGAGTTCTGCGGCGTTCAACCGAACACCGAGCTGTGCTGGAAGATGGCGTTCCACACGCCCGACCTTTCGGAGTGCTGCGAAACCAAGTGGTGCATCAAGCTGCCCGACTGCGACTGCTTCCAGATTTTGGAAGACATCGCTCGCTGCGACAATGGCGTGCTGACATGGTCTTTCTTCTTGCAGAACCTGTCGCCGTACAATGTCACCAAAATTCTCATCGTGCCGGCTAGCCCCACGGGCATGACCATCACGCCGAACTTCTTTAACGTCACCATGCCGCCGATGGGCGGGACCGGCGGCGGCACCATCACCATCAATGGGGTTCAACCCGGCGAAACGGTGTGCTTCTACATCGCGCTCTATGCGGGCGGCGTCCAGTGTTGCAACAAGCAAATCTGCATCACGCTTCCCGATTGCGGGCCGTGCGTCCTGGTTCCCGGCGAATGCACCTCCCGGAAGCCCGACTACAACAACGACGTTTGGTCGCCGTTCCGACCGCGAACGACGGCCGCCATCACGTGCATGGGCCAGCTCCCCAACGAGCCGGTTGTCGCGTGGATGAACCTCGACAACTACCGTTGCGCGCCGCCGGCGGTGGGCACCAACTGGATGCCAGCTCCGCTTGGCTTCCACAACGAAGGCGCCGGTCCGAACTTCTGGACTCTCGAAAACCTGGGCCAAGTGTTCGGGCTTTGCATCGACAACCAAGGCAACATGTATGTCGCCCAGTCGTCGGCGTACAACTCGGACCAAATCGCCGCGACCACGCGTTGGGGCTCGGCTCTGCACGGCACGGTCTTTAAGATCGCCAACGGTTCTGGCGCGATTAGCGTCTTCAACCCGGTCTCGATGCCGAGCACCATTGATCCCAACATTACGAACACGTACACTACCGAGGAACGCTATCCGGAAGTGGGCGACGTGTGCTTCGACGGGACCAACAACCAGATTTTCGCTACCTGTATGGACAATGGCAAGATCTACCGCTACAGCATGGCGGGCGTGTTGCTGAGCACCTTCGACCCGATGGTCGCCGACAACGGCGCGCCGGGCTTTGCTCCGCGCGGCGAACTGCTCTGGGCCTGCGAATATCACAATGGCCGCCTGTACTACTCAGTGTGGGTAGAAGATGGCAACTTTATCAACCCGACGATGCAAAACCACATTCGCTCGGTGGCGCTCAACGGCTCCGGCGCGTTTGTTCCGACCAGCGATCGCTGGGAAGTGGATATGCCCGGCATTCCGAGCTTGGGCAACATTCCGGCGAGCATGCCGGTCTCGGACATTAGCTTCTCGCCAACCGGCAAGATGGGTGTGGCCGAGCGCGGCATGGGTACGGGCTGGAACATTCCCAGCTTCCCCTGGATGAGCACGCACGCCAGCGGCCCCAACGCCGCTCTGACGAGCAACTATCCGCACCGTAGCCGCGGTCTGGAGTTCACTTGCGGGCCCGCCAATCAGTGGGTTCCCAGTCCGGCGACGTTCGGTCTTGGCCAAAGCAGCGGACATAACGCGGCCGGCGGCATAGACTACGACTACGGAACGGACTGCGCGAGCGTGCCCGGCATGGGCCCGCGCGTGTGGTTCACGAGCGACTACATGGGGCCGTTCCCGGCTCCCACGTTCTGCGGCTCGCCGATTGCCTACGGCATTCAGGGTGTCCCGGTCACTGGCGGTACCTATCTGAACTCGATCCTCGAAGACGTGAATGGCGTCAGCGGGACGTGCGACAAAACGACTGTCGGCGACGTGGAGCTTCCCTGCCCACCCGCCGATGGCGGCGGCACGCCGAATGTGGCGGGCCGAGTCACGTTGGAAGGGTTCGTGGGTGAACCTCACGCGGTGGTCTGTCAGGCTCTGTTCTATCAGGGTTCGACGTACAAGGCCTCGGCCACCGGTCAGCTGGATAACTTCGGGAATCTTAACCTGTTCCCGACGCTGCCCAACGGCACCTACGACCTGTATCTGAGCGGTTGCTCCAACCTGGCTCGCCGGGTTCGAGTGACCATTGCCGACGGCATGGGTAACTTCGGCAACGTGTTGCTGCTGGCTGGCGACGTGAACCGCGATAACATCGTGGATATCGCCGACTACTCGCTGCTGGCTTTGGCCTTTGATGCCGTGCGCGACACGGATCCGGTGGCGGAAGGCGACCAGCCCAGCGAAAACTGGGATGCACGGGCCGACCTGAATGGCGATGGCATCATCGACATTCTCGACTATCACCTTCTCGCGGGCAACTTCGACAAGGTGGGCGACCGACCCTAGGGGTTGACCCTCTCCCCCGACCCCCTGGGTCGGGGGATTTATTATGCCCGCCATTCGGTCAAAATGACCGTAATGGCTCTTCTTTGGTCTGGTGTCTTCCCCGCTCTCACAACCCAGTTTCGGGCGGACGGCTCGCTCGACTTGGACGCAACTGCGTACCACCTCAGCGCGATCGCCGACAGCGGTATTCGTGGCGTGGTGATGCTGGGGTCGCTCGGCGAAAACAACGCCCTGACCTTCGCCGAAAAAATTGAGGTTCTCAGCATGGCGGTTGGTACGGTGGGCGACAAGATGCCGGTCCTCACCGGCGTCAGCGAACTCAGCACCGCCGCCGCCGTGGATTTTGTGCGCGCCGCGGAGAAAGCCGGTGTGAACGGCCACATGGTGATGCCGGCCATGGTTTACCGCGCCGATGACCGCGAGGCGCTGCACCACTTCCGCACCGTCGCCGACGCGGCGACCCAGCCGCTCATGATCTACAACAACCCGCTGGCCTACCCCGTGGACCTCACCCCCCACCTGCTTGAGCAACTCGCCGAAAACGAGAAGTTCGTCGCGGTGAAGGAATCGAGCGCCGACACCCGGCGCGTCACGCAAATCTTCAATCAGATCGGCGACCGGCTCGCGATCTTTGGCGGCGTTGACGACCTGATTCTTGAGGTCGGCGCGCTCGGTGCGCACGGTTGGGTCGCGGGCGTGGGGCTCGCGTTCCCCCGCGAAAACCAAGCGCTCTGGGAGATGATTCAGGCGGGCGAATGGGACAAGGCGCTGGCGTTGTACCGCTGGTATTCGCCGCTGCTCGGTCTGGATATCGGCACAAAATTCGTGCAAAAGATTAAACTTTGCCTGCAAGAAGTTGGATTCGGAACCGAGCACGTGCGCGGGCCGCGCCTGAACCTGGAGGGTGCCGAACGCGCGGATGCGATGCGCATTATTCATGAAGGGCTCGCCCGCCGCCCCAGCCTATGATGCTTTCCTTCGTCGACTCGCACACCGCGGGCGAACCCACGCGCATCCTCACCTCGTTCCCTTCGTTGGTAGGCGAGTCGGTTGCCGAGCAAGCCGCCGACCTGGCGTCGCGGTTTCCGTGGGTGTACGCGGCGACTCTCGGCGAGCCACGCGGCAACGATGTGTGGGTCGGCGGAATCCTGTTGCCCCATACTAACGACTATGATTTTGGCGTAATCTTTTACAATACAACCGGCAACCTCGGGATGTGCGGCCACGGCACCATCGGGCTGGGGGTGACGTTGCAGCGTCTGGGCCGCCTTGGTGTGGGCACGTACACCATGGGCACACCCGCCGGTTTGGTAACCGTGAATATTCTCGGCCGCAACGACGTGAGCCTGCGCAACGTGCTGAGTTACCGCGATTCGACCGGCGTCGCGTGCGGCTCCGTCACCGGTGACATTGCGTACGGAGGCAACTGGTTTTACATCTGCCAAGACCACGGGCTGGCGCTCTCGGAGAGCGTTTGGAGCTTGGAAAAGAAGGGCCAAGCCCTGATGGCCGAGCTTGCCCACCGCGGAATCACCGGTGCCGACGGCGCGCGGATTGACCATGTGGAGTACGTGTGGCCGGGCGACGACACCTGCGACGCGCGCAACTTTGTCATCACCCCCAGCGGCGCGTTCGATCGCTCGCCGTGCGGCACCGGGACCTCGGCCAAACTCGCCTGCCTCGCCGGGGATGGCAAGCTCCAACCGGGAGAATCGTGGCGCGTGCGCGGCATCTCGGGCGAGTGCTTTGAAGCCAGCTACGAACTCGCCGAAGGGGGCGTGCGGCCCACAATTCGCGGCCAGGCCTTCATCACCGCCGAAGGCGCGCTGCACTTTGATGACCTCGACCCGCTGCGGCACGGATTGACCTGGGCATGAAGCACGTCGCCATTGTCGGGGGCGGAATCATTGGACGATGCATCGCCCGCGTGGCCAGCGAGAGCCACCGCGTGACACTCATTGACGCCGAGCCCGCCGACCATCGCGGCTGCTCGTGGGGCAACAGCGGCTACCTTGTGCCCAGCCATTTTTCGCCTCTCGCCAGCCCGGGCATGCTGCTCGCCGGCCTGCGGATGTTGCCGCACCGCGACTCGCCGTTTGGGATTCACCAGCCGATGCGTGGCGAGATGCTTTCCTGGCTGCTGCGGTTCGCGCGGCACTGCACGAAGCGCCATGTTGCGGCCACGCACCAGCTAATTTTGGACCTCAATCTCCGGAGTCAGCGCCTCTATCGCGAATGGGCTCAGGGCTGGCCGGACGCCAAGATTTCCGAAGCCGGGCTGTTGCTGGGGTGCGAGCGCTGGGATACGCTGGACCACGAAACCGAGAGCGTGAAGGTCGCCAAAAACCTGGGTCTGGAAGCCGAGGTGCTGAGCGACCACGAGACGCAAGAGCGCTTCGGGCAACGCGTGAGTTCGGTCGGCGGCGTGTTTTTCAAGTGCGATTCGCACCTCAATCCCGGCGATGTTTTAGCGGCGTTGGACGCGGACCTTGCCGCACGGGGAGTGACTCGTCTCCAGTCCCGCGTGACGCGCCTCGATGAGATAGACGCCGACCAAATCGTGATCGCGGCCGGTGCCGAATCGAGCGCTCTTACCCGCTCATTTGGCCTCAAAATGCCGCTGATCGGCGGCAAAGGATATTCGCTGATTGTGCCCGTGGAGGAACCGCCCACCACCCCGCTGATCATGGTCGAGGGCCGCACCGCGATCACCCCGATGGCCGGAGCCGTGCGCATCGCGGGCACCATGGAACTGGGCGCGGAAGCCGCCGGCATTAATCCGGCGCGGTGGGAAGGCGTTTTGTCCACGGCCCGCCGCACCCTGCCCGATCTCGCGCCGCAGATCATCGCCTTCGCCGAATCCGACGCGGGAAAAGAGCGCGTGTGGAGCGGGCTTCGGCCCTGCTCGCCCGACGGCCTGCCCTACATTGGCCGTGTAAGAACCGATCCGCGCGTGATTATCGCGACTGGCCACGCCATGATGGGCATGAGTTTGGGCCCCATCACCGGCCACCTGGTCGGCCAACTTTTGCGCGACGAAACCACCGATCTCAGCCTCATTCCCCTGGACCCCCACCGATTCTCATGAGCACTTTGCACGCCACCAACCCCGCCACTAACGACCCGCTCCCGGGCGAGTTTCCGCTCGCCAGCCGCGCGCAAATGGACGTCGCCGTTCGCGGCGGTCACGCACTTTTGGCGACCGATTGGATCCGCAACGACGCGCTGCGCGCCGGTCTTCTGGAGCAGATTGCGGTCAACATGGAAGCCGCCCGCGCCACCATTGTCGAGCGAGCGAACCTCGAAACCGCCCTCCCGCTGCCCCGACTGAATGGCGAGCTCGATCGCACATGCATGCAGATTCGGCTGTTCGCGCGGCTCATCGGCCAGACCGGTTGGCGCGGCGATGTCCACGTTCCCGGCAACCCCAATCGGGCGCCGCTTCCGCGACCCGACATGCGCCAAACGTCGCTGCCAATCGGGCCGATTGCGGTGTTTGGCGCCTCGAATTTTCCGCTCGCGTACAGCGTGATGGGCGGCGATTCGGCCTCCGCGCTGGCCGCCGGATGCTCCATCGTGGTGAAGGCGCATAGCGCGCACCCGGGCACCAGCGAGCTCGTCGCGGGTTGCGTGCGCAGCGCCATCCGCGAGGTCGGCGCGCCCGGCTCGGTGTTCGAATGTTTGTTCCTGAGCAACGACGACGCCGGCGCGCTGGTGCAGCACGAATCGCTCGCGGGGGTCGGCTTCACGGGCTCGCTTGGGGTCGGTCGGCACCTCATGGACCTGGCCGCGGCGCGTCCGCGCCCAATTCCGGTGTTCGCCGAAATGGGCAGCATGAACCCGCAGTTTGTCTTCCCGGGCCGCCTGGCCGAAGGCGCGGCGCAGTTTGCGGAAGCGTTTTTTGGCAGCCTCACGCTCGGCGTCGGGCAGTTTTGCACGAACCCCGGAATCGTGGTCGCCGTGCGCGGGCCCGCACTCGACGCGTTTCGGAATCGGTTGGTTAAGCTGGTCAATGGGAGCACCGGTGCAACCATGCTGACCGCCGGTATCGCCGAAAATTATCGCCGTGGCTGCGACCGGTTTCGCGGGGGCTCCGCTCTGCTGGGACATGGCGAGGACTCGGGCGCAAACACCGGTTCGGCGGCGATTTTTGAGGTGGAGGCGAGCGCGTTTTTGGCCAACCCCGACCTGCGCCACGAGGTATTTGGCCCGGCCGCGCTGCTCGTGGTGTGCGATTCCGTGGCGGATTTTGCGGGCATCGCCGAGGCGCTCACCGGCCAGTTGGCCGCCTCGCTGCACATGGCGGCCGCCGACGCTCCGGCGGCGCGCGATCTGCTGCGCACCTTGCCGCATGTGGCCGGGCGCATCATCGCCAACGGCTTCCCCACCGGCCTCGAGGTCGGCGCGGCGACGGTTCACGGCGGCCCGTATCCGGCAGCCAGCGACAGCCGGTTTACGGCGGTCGGGGACGCGGCGATTCGGCGCTGGCTGCGCCCGGTTTGCTACCAAGATTTCCCGTCGGAGTTGTTGGGTTAGGGCTGGGTTTTGCGGGGTCACCTTGGTTGGCTTTTTGACGCAAGCCTTGGCCGCGTTGGGGCTGGACCATCGCTTGATTCCGCTCGCCAGCGTCCGCCTTCGCCGCGTCGAGGCGGGAGGACGCTGCGAGCCCTTCGCTAAAGGCCACTTCCGACCTCGCACTTTCGAATAACCTCCACTTATAGGGTTCGGCACAGCCGCGTCGAGGCGGGAGGACGACGCGAGCCCCGCGAGCGAGTCAGGTACATCCCTGACTTTCGCAACGACCTCACTCCTCCAAAGCGCCAGTCTCAGCCGCGTCGGGGCGGGAGGACGAAGCGAGCCCCGCGAGCAAGTCCGGGGGAGTGGCCGTGGGCCGACGCGGCGCGCCGGGGCTCACCCTCAACAAGCTCATTCGATAGAGGCAGGCTCATTACTTCCACCACTGTTGCGTCGGGGCGAAAGGAGTAGGCGAGCTCCCCCGAGCGAGTCTGACGCTGGCGAACCTTCGCCAGTTGCCCGTCCCATTTTCCAAGGGCCAGCACTAGTCGCGCCGGGGCGGGAGGACACCGCGAGTCCCGCGAACGAGTCTCACGCTTGGGAACTTTCGCCAGCTGCTCGTCCCTTTTTCAAAGGGCCAACTCAGCCGCGTCGGGGCGGGAGGACGACGCGAGCCCCGCGAGCAAGTCCGGGGGAGTGGCCGTGGGCCGACGCGGCGGAAACTTCGCCATCGATTTTCGCCAGATGTGGCTTATACTGGGTGCTCAGGCGGAGTTCGCCTGGAGTTGTGTTTCACATGAGGAAGATTGCTGGTTTGGGGTTTGTCGCAACGGCGTTGCTGCCGGGGCTTGCGCTCGCACAAGCGCGTCAATTTCGGTATTTTCTCACTTATCGAGATTCTGAACTGGTTCGGTTAGCACGATCCACAGGTTCCGACCCTGCCGCCGAAATTGGGGGTGAGATTCCTGTAACGGTACGGTTATCCGTACCGACGATGGGCTCATTCACGGTTGGCCTTGCAATGCAGCATTTGGCGAACGGGCTCGGCCCCGTTTACTTGAATCATTTCAGGAGTTTCATTGCCTACGACCGCGCCCTGCTCTCAAACGGAGCATTTCTTTCAGCGCCGCCGTTAGACCAGAACTCATTTAGGAAGATTTCTCCGCTGTTCACTGGCTCAAATCAACTTCGAAATAACCTAAGCAATTTTGGTTCAGGGATTGTGTATGATCTGAACCGAAACACAATAGATATTGATCTCGACGGGCAACCAGACATTGGTACGTATGGAACAAATGCTGGTCGCGGCTCTGGAGCCTATGTTAGTGGCAATGACGGTGCAACTCAGGTGAGAGGCGCCGGAACAGCATTTCCCATGACCCCCGATTACGACCTGCTAAACGGGTTCATCGGTTCTGGCTGGTTTAAGGTCCTTCCCGAAGCAATTCATCACATTTGCGATGCGACTTACGTAAGTAATCTTGAGGTTGGAGAGGTGTTTGGTTCCAGTGAAGGGGAGACTGGTCTGTTGCTTCACACTACAGGTGGTGAACAGAATGGGAATGGTAACAACATGGGGTTTTATCGTTTGGCTGATGATAATCCCGAACCCTGGCAGAACATCGGCGCCAAGTACACCCTCATCGGGGCCGCGCCTGTGCCGGAGCCTGGGGTGATGCTTGGCTTGCTCGCTGGACTCGGGATTTTGATTCGCCGTCGTCACTAGCTCGGCTCCGCTGCAACCCCGCATGAGGAGGTCCGGGTGGTTCCGAACCGATTCCCGCCGCGTCGGCCCACGGCCACTCCCCCGGACTCGCTCGCGGGGCTCGCGTCGTCCTCCCGCCCCGACGCGGCTAAGGCTGGCCCTGACAGTAGGAGCAAAGTGGCTGGCAAAGGAGGGCAAGCCGGACTCGCTCGCGGGGCTCGCGTCGTCCTCCCGCCCCGACCGCCCCGACGGCGGAAACTTCGCCATCGATTTTGACCAGATGTGGCTTATACTGTGTGCTCAGGCGGATTTCGCCCGGAGTTGTGTTTCACATGAGGAAGATTGCTGGTTTGGGGTTAGTCGCGGCGGCGCTACTGCCGGGGCTCGCGCTCGCGCAAGCGCGTCAGTTCCGGTATTTTCTCACCTATCAAGATCCGCAGTTGGTGCAGTTAGCGCGTAGCAGCGGTTCCGATTCTGACGCGGAGATCGGTGCCGAAATCCCAAACAATGTTTCGTTGGCTGTTCCTTCACTGTCTACCTTCTCGGTAGGGGTTTCGATGCAGCATATTGCAAACGGATACGGATCGGTTTTTCTTAGAACGTTTCAGAGCTATGTTGTTTACGATCGAGCCATCCTGTCGAACGTTGCCTATACTTCAGCAGCGCCCTTAGATGCGAGCTCATTCCGAAAGATATCTCCCGTATACACTGCTTCAAATCAGCTCAGTCAAAACCTTAGCGAGTTCGGTTCAGGCACTGTTTACGATGTTCATCGCAACCCGGTCGACGTGAATGGTGATGGTGTCCCTGACATTGCGACTTACGGTACGAGTGCTGGCCGTGGCATGGGGGCATACATTGGCGGCAGCGACTCCGCGGTCCAAGCACGCGGTGTGGGCACAAACTTCAGCATCACCCCAAATTATGATTTGCTTGATGGATTTGTTGCCTCTGGTTGGAGAAAGATAGTTCCGGGTGAGGTCGTTCATTTTTGCACTTCTACTTACACGAATGCCTTGAGCCTTGGAGAAACCTACGGTGCTAACGGATTTGAAACCGGCTTACACTTGTACACCACAGGGGGGGAGCAAACT
This sequence comes from Chthonomonas sp., assembly GCA_016788425.1. Lineage (NCBI taxonomy): Bacteria > Bacillati > Armatimonadota > Chthonomonadia > Chthonomonadales > Chthonomonadaceae > Chthonomonas > Chthonomonas sp. The sequence continues at coordinate 264,385 of JAEURQ010000004.1, read as the reverse complement.
GGCCACGGAAATAACATGGGCTTTCGAAGGAACGTAGACGATTATCCCGAACCCTGGCAGAATATTGGTGCCAAGTACACGCTCATCGGGGCTGCGCCTGTGCCTGAGCCAGGGGGGATGGTGGGCTTGCTCGCTGGACTTGGGATGATGATTCGCCGTCGCCGCTAGGTCGGCCCCGACGCAACCCCGCGCAACGCGTTCAGAACCCGCTTCCAGCCGCGTCGGCCCACGGCCACTCCCCCGGACTCGGCTGAGCTGGCCCTGAATGTAGGAGCAAAAGGGGCTGGCGAAGGAGCGCAACTTGGGCTCGCATCGTCCTCCTGCCACGTGAGGACGATTGGCGCCAAATCACATTCGTGGGCCGACGCGGCGAAGGGCCGAACAACCCCGAAACAAGAGCCGGACCAACGCCCACGAAAAAAATGGCGCGGAGTAAGGTATTCCAACCCGCCCGAACGCGCGGCCGGGGGGTGGGCGTAGTTCAAGGTACCATCAAGATTCCCCATGAGTGAGCGCGAATTTCGTCTGTTCGACACCGAAAGCAGGACCGTGAAGCCCTTGGTTCTCAGCGAACCTGGGCATCTTCGCTTCTATTCGTGCGGACCGACGGTCTACTCGTACGCCCACATCGGCAACTTCCGCACCTTCCTCACCGCCGACCTCATCGTCCGCACCGCCGAGGCGCTCGGTTGGCGGGTCAGCTACGTCAGCAACATCACCGACGTGGGCCACCTGACCACCGACGACCAGGCCGATGCGACCGGCGACGACAAAATGGAGAAGGCCCTGCGCAGCAAAGAGGGCGAACAATTTAAGAATGTGTGGGAATTGGCCGGCCACTACGCCACCGCATTTCAGCAAGATTGGGATCAGCTGGGGTTGCGCCGACCGATGGTGTGGCCGCGCGCCACTGAACACATGCGCGAGCAGATTTTGGCCGTGCAGCAGCTCATTGAGGACGGCTTTGCGTACGAAACTCCGACCGGTGTTTACTTTGACAGCGCCAAGTTTGCGCGCCGAGGCGCGCTCAGCGGCAACACCGAACTGGACAACCTGAAGGCCGGCGCGCGCGATGTGGTCCTGGACGATAACAAGCGTCACCAAGCCGATTTTGCGCTTTGGAAAAAGGACGACAAGCACCTAATGCAGTGGTATTCGCCGTGGGGATGGGGCTTTCCGGGTTGGCATATCGAGTGCTCGGTGATGGCGATGGCCTATCTGGGCGAAACGATTGACTTGCACGGCGGCGGCGAGGACCTGATTTTCCCGCACCACGAATGCGAGATGGCGCAGAGCGAATGCCTCACCGGCAAGGCGTTTTCGAATCATTGGATCCACACCAAGTTCCTGAGCGTTGAAGGCGAAAAGATGTCCAAGAGCAAGGGCAACTTTTACACCGTGCGCGAGCTGGTGCAGGATAAGGGCATTCATCCGCTGGCGCTGCGCTACGCCTTGATTTCGGTGCCTTATGGCAAACCGGCCAACTTTACCATGGACCTTTTGCGGGATAGCGAAGCCAAGGTGTTGCGCTACGAAGAGTGCCGGCTGATGGCCGAAGCCGCCGTAGACCGAGGTTTGCCCGGGCCGGATACGGTGGGCGCGGCGCTGGACGAGCTCGCGGACGCCGCGCTCGGTGCGATGCTGGAAGACCTGAACACGAGCGTGGCGCTGGCCAAGGCGTTGGAAGGCACGGGCGTGATTTTCCGCGAGGGCCGCACGATGTCGGCAGCGGCGGGCGAATCGGCTTTGCGCTACCTGCACGCAATCAACAACCTGCTGGGAATTGTGCCATTCGAGGCGCAAACCGGCGCGAATCTGGCGGTGGACGAGGGTCTGATTCAGTCGAAAGTGGACGAGCGGGCCGAAGCCAAATCGGCGCGCGATTTCGCACGGGCCGACGCGATTCGCGATGAGCTCGCGGCGATGGGAGTGGAGCTGCGCGACACGCCGGATGGCGTGGTGTGGCGGCTCACTCGCACGGTGTAATCATGGATTCAGCGCCTGCTCCGGCTTCGCGGCGACTTGGCCGTAACCTCGGGATGATCATGATGATCGGCACGGTCGTGGCCGTGACGTACTCGGTAGTGGATCGCAGTATGAAGGGCGCGGTGAACGCTAGATGGCTTAGATGCGGCGAGCGATTGGCGCGTAAAGCGATTGCCGAAGACGGCTTTCGGGCGCTGCAAGCCGAACGCAAGGAGCGCGACCGCGCCTACGTGAGCCGCGTGGTGCAAGAAGTGCAAGACACGGTGGGTCCGTGCACGCCCGAGGTTGGCGCGGTGCGGCCGACGAGCAAGCAGTTGCACGCCTTTAGCAAGGGCTTTGAGGGTGTGGTCGGCAAAAACTACTGAAGTTTGACCATCGCGCGCAGGCGCTGAATGTCCTTTTGCCCGACCGTGCGGCACTCGCCGAGCGCCATTCCTTTGACGGAAATGAACGCAATACGCTCGCGCTTAAGCGACATCACGTCGTGGCCTAACGCCTCGCACATGCGCCGAATCTGGCGGTTGCGACCCTCGTGCAGGGTGAGGCGGAGTACGGTTTCCTTGTCCGATTGGTGGACGAGTTCGGCTTGAATCGGCTTGGTCTTTCCGCCTTCGATCCACACGCCGGCGCGGAGTTTGGCCAGTTTTTCCGGCGGCATCACGCCGTGGATTTTGACCAGATATTCCTTATCCACGGCGTAGCGCGCGTGGGTCAGGCGGGCGGCGAGTTCGCCGTCGTTGGTAAACAGGAGCACGCCCTCGGTGTCCAGGTCGAGGCGGCCCACCGGCTTCAGCGAGACGCTCATGTCGGGCAGCAGATCCATCACGGTGCGGCGGTTGCGCTCGTCGCTGGTGGTGGTCACGTAGCCCTTCGGCTTGTTCATCACCACGTACAAAAATCGCTCGGCGACGACGGGGCGGCCAAACACGCGGACCTCGTCTTCGGGCCCGACGCGGACCCCCATTTCGATGACCATGCTCCCGTTGACCTCCACCGCGCCCTCGCGAATCAGCTCTTCGGCTTTGCGCCGCGAAGCCACCCCGCAGCGGGCGAGGAACTTGTGCAGACGTTCGGTTTCGGGGGTGGACATGGGGAGTAGACTCCCTTAAGTATGATGGCCTTGGCCCTGATTTCGCTGATCTCCATTGATCACTCAGCTGGATTTGCCCGTCTGGAGGGGCAATTTGAGGGGACGATGGCCTTTTACGATACGTTTGCCAAGGAGCGAAGATCGTTTCCGATTAGCTTGCGGTGGACCCCGTTCTCGGATGGCGCAACGGCGTTGTTCAAGTACCGTTTTCAGCCCGGCCAATATCAGTTAAGCATTGGCGTGATCTCAGTTTCCATGGACGGTACCGTGTGGCTGGACCGCAATAGTAGCTTTGAGGTGGAGCGATTTGACTTGTCAAATTGGGCGGAGTTTTGCGCGGGGCGTTCGGATTGGTTTCAAATTGAAACGGATCGCGAAAGTGAGATGGGGAACTCGCGGATGCGGTTTCGTTATACGTTTACTAAGGATGGGTTTGTGAGTGACAAATCCCTGCTCTGGGCGGGGAAATCCGCGTGGGAGTTTAGCCATCGCATGGAGTTGAAGCGGGTTAAACCAAATCCGTAAAACTAGCAAACTTTAGGCGAAACTGGTGGTGCTCCGCCCACTCCGTTTTGATTGCGTCGGCCCCGGCGATGGTAAGTTGGTTTGCGCGGATGTTTGCCACGACAATGTCGCAAGACGTGACAATGTTGACATCCGGCGCCACTGGTTGGGCTCGCTTGATCGCGCGGCGATCGTCAATGGCGAGGCTCGCGCCAAGCTTAACTGCCGCGGCGAAGCAAAACGCTTCTCCGTTGCCCAAGCCAAGACTGAGCAGGGCCGCGACAGTGTCGCTCAGGGTAACTCCCTCCAGGCTGAGAGTGCTGATCTTCCCGTCGTCAATAAGGCGATGAAGCGTATCTCGCTCGGTCAAAATCTCATCAATCACCGCATCAACAACGTGAACTTGGTATCCCAAGTTTTCAATGAGGTCGAAGCGCCTCACACGTAGAAAGTTCAACAACGTCGAAGCATCAGCAATAAGGAGCGTATCCGCCATCAATCAAAATGCGCTTGCACCTGCGCAAATTCTTCTTCTACATCTAACTTTGCGAGAGTGCAGAAGTCACGAAAGCGCCCGCCCGAGATAACTTCGCGCCGATAGGCTTCGCGGACAAGCCAGCGCAAGTAGGTTTCAAGATACGGCTGGTCGGACGCTTCCACCCACTTGCGCGCGCTACGCTTAGTCAGCAAGGTTTGCAGTTTTTCGCGAGTGACTTTTCCGAGATCACTTAGCCGATAAGCCGCCGCGTCATAACTCACCTGAAACCAATCCGCGATAAACGCGACATCGTGAAAATCGATCTCTTGCGAGCCGGGCGGGTTGCGCTTTTCAATCAGCTCGCCTGCATCGCTACTGTTATCGAAAAACGACATCGGCTCGCGGCTCGCACCACCTTTGTCGAGCCGCGCGAGCAACTCCAATATGCCTTTGGTTGGCATCAAAAACTCGCTGGCAAAGCTGTTCGCTCGCCGCTCCATCAGATCCTTGGCGTTGCTCGCACCACTCACCGAAGTGGGTCGGCCCACTCGATCCGCCAAGATGTGGGCGTACTCATGAGCATAGGAGAATCGGCGGCGACTGCGGTGGTGGCTCTGATTCACGATCGCGGCCGCGCCGATCGCGGGGTGGATCAGGCAGATGCCCGAGACGTTTTCCGGCATGGCGGCGGCGACGGCCCAGACCCCTTGTTGGGCAAGCACTTCGGCCACATCTGCAATCGGACCCGATCCCAAACCCAGCCGTTGACGCTCTTGATTGGCTAACTCCTGGCCCTGCTCATACGCTTCGGCGATCGAGCGCGGGTCGCGCATGCCATAGTCCGGCGGCAGCGGCAACGGCTCGTCGCCGAGTAGGCGCTCGATGGTGCGAGCTTCTTGGAATACGCTGGTGAACCACATGAGTTTCTCACGCAGTCCGGGTGATTCGGCCAAGGTTTCTTGCATCCGGAAGAGCGGGGTGAGCGGCTCGTCCTCGGAGTTGCCTTCCGGACTCAGGATCGAACCGAGCGACCGACCATACAGCCGCGCCAGGCGCGAAATTTCCAGCGAGTTAACGCTGCGGACGCCAGCTTCGATTTGGGCCAGGGTCTCGCGGGAAATGCCCACTTCCCGCGAAGCAATCGCCTGAGTAAGCGCCGCGCTTTTGCGCGCACTTTGCAATCGCGCTCCGAGAGTTTTTTGAGAAAGAGCCATACGCTAGTTTCGGCAGATTTTGCCCAGAATGTAAGCTTTTCTTACATTCACGTAAGTATGACGCGATTAATGAGCCGCGAGTTCCAGACCCAATGCCGCGTCGAGCTCGGTCGGCGCATGCGCAAACGAAGTAAACGCCCAGTCGACCATGCGGGGCTGGTCGGCCATCCAATTCGGCGAATGCAGCTGCACCGTAATCACCTGCCAATCGTTGCGGGTGGCGGAGCCGACGAAGCACCGCCCCGCCTTTTTCGTGTAACCCGTCTTAATCCCGTCGGCGCTGCTATCCAGGCTCAGCCACCTATTGCGGTTGGACACCTCTTCCTCGCGTAGGTCGCCGCGCGAAATCGTGGAGGCGGGCTGGCGGACCACCGCCCGAAACTCCTCGTTGTGCATGGCCGCGCGGGCCATGATGGCCAAGTCGCGGGCGGAGGTGTAGTGGCTCTCGTTGTGCAGCCCGTGCGGATTCATAAAATGCGTGGAGCTGCAACCCAGTTCCGCCGCGCGCTCGTTCATCATTGCGGCAAATTTCTCCTTGCTCCCGGCAATATGGATGGCCGCGGTGTAAGCCGCATCGTTGGCGCTGCGCAGCATAATCGCGGTGAGCAGGTCGGAGGCGGTGAGCTTTTCGCGCGGACGCAAGTTCATGCTCGATTCTCCAACGGAGGTCACGTCGCGCGGCGCAATCACCTGGTCGGTGGGGCTCGTATTTTCCAAGAGCAACAGGCCGGTCATGATCTTGGTGGTGCTGGCCGGAAACATTTTGGCGTCCGGGTTTTTTTCCCACAACACAATGCCGGTCGCGGCGTCGATAATGATGCCGGCGTCGGCCTTGATGCTCAGCTGAGGTTGCGCCCAGGCGGCGGTGGCAGACCCCACAACAAGGGCAAGAGCGGCAATGGTTCGAACTCGCATAGGCAACCTTTGATAAACTGACGGAATGACCCTGCATAGAGATGCAGAATGGCCCCGCGCGGGCGAATGGCTAGCCTCGGCATCGGCGACGAATCCGGCCCTCACGGTGGTGGGGGTGCCGTTTCAGCGCTCGATTTCGCCGGGGCGAGCGGACCTCGCGCCAGCGGCAATACGGGACGCCCTCCTTAAATACTCCACCTACCACCCCGACCATCACCTCGACTTGCGCGATTTGGCGGCGCTGGATGCGGGCGACATCGCCTGGACCAACGACGACGACCCGAGCAAGGAGATCGCCTTTGCTTTGCGAAAGGCGGCGGGGACGTTGGTGCTGTTGGGTGGCGACAACTTCATCACTCGTCCGGGAGTGCACGGGCTCGGCGTGCCGCTGGAGCAAGTCGGGTTGCTCACGCTGGACGCGCACTTGGACGTGCGGAATTTCGATGCGGGGTTGCATAACGGCAACCCGATTCGCGCGCTGATGGACGATGGTTTGCCGGGCGAAAACGTGGTTCAGTTGGGGCTGCTGCCCTTCGCCAATTCGCGCGAGTATTGGGAGTACGCCCGCGGCCAAGGAATCACGAGCGTCACCGCGAACACAGTGCGCGAGCAAGGGCTAGCCGGCTGCGTGCAACGGACGCTTGACGACTTCGCCGCCCGCGGACTCACCGTGTATGTGAACCTCGACGTGGACGTGCTCGACCGAGCTTTCTCGCCGGGAACTCCGGGCGCGCGGCCCGGCGGATTCACGCCCGACGAGGTCGCCGCGGCGGCCTTCGCGTGCGGCCGGTGCACGGCGGTGCGGGCCATGGATTTGGTGGAGATTGACCCGAACACCGATCAAAACGGACTTTCGTGTTTGGCGGCGGCTCGGTTCTTCCTCGAGTTTGCGACCGGCGTGTTGGCCCGAGGCGAGGCGTGAGCGAGTTTGCCATTATCCACGCATCGCTGCTGACCATGGGCGATCGTGGCCTCATTCGCGATGGCGCGATGATGGTGCGCGACGGGCGCATTTCGTGGATCGGCGCGACCAATGAGCTGGCTTACGGTGGCGACACCGTGGATGCTCGCGGCGGGCTGGTTTCGCCGGGATTTGTGGATTCGCACACGCACTTGGTGTTCGCGGGGCACCGCGCGGGCGAGTTCGATCAACGAAACGCCGGCGCGAGTTACCAGGAAATCGCCGCCGCGGGCGGCGGCATCAAGCGAAGCGTCGAGCAGGTGCGTGCGGCCAGCACGCCGGAGCTCACGCAGCAGGCCACCCGCCACGCGGAGTGGCTACTGGCCAACGGAACCACGTCGGCGGAAGTCAAAAGCGGTTACGGCCTTTCGCTAACCGATGAGCTGCGCTTGCTGGAAGTCGCGGGCGGCCTCGAAGCCTCGACCGGTCTTGCTGTGAGCCCGACGTTTCTGGGTGCGCACGCAGTTCCCACCGGCACTGACGGCGACGAATACCTGGCGCATGTGTTGCACGACATGCTGCCCGCGGTTAAGCAACAGGGCCTCGCGCGGGCCGTGGACATGTTCGTGGAGGACCGCTACTTTACGCCGGATGCGGCGCGAAAGCTGGCCGCGCACCGCGGCGATCTCGCGTTGCGGTTGCATGTCGATCAGTTTGGCGATGCGGGTGGCGCGGCTCTGGCCGTGGAACTCGGCGCGCAAAGCGCCGACCATCTGGAGTTCACCGGCGAGGCGGGCATCCGCGCGCTGGCGGCGAGCAACACCGTCGCGGGTTTGTTGCCGGCATCGGTGGCGGCGCTTGGGCGCGATCACTACGCCAACGCTCGGTCGATGCTCGACGCCGGGTGCCGGGTGGCACTGGCGACTGACTTTAACCCCGGCACCGCACCCTACGCGAGCATGGCAAGCGTCATGCATTTGGCGCGATTACACATGGGGATGACGGCCATGGAGTGTTGGCAAGCCAGCACAATTCGCGGGGCCGAGTCGCTTGGCTGGGCGGCGGATCGCGGTTCGTTGGAACTTGGCAAGCGCGCGGACCTCGTTTTGTGGGATGTCGCGGATCCGGAGGAAATCGGCTATTGGGTGGGCGTCTTCCCCCGCAAAGTTTGGGTCGCCGGGAACCTGCGTGTGTCTCGATAATTGCTGGTGGCAGGGTTACTAGCTGGCAAGATTTCGGCCCGCACCGTTACCGTGCGGACAAATACCAGATTGCGGCGGGGCCGCACGTTTTACTAGGAATCGCAGGCCAACGGCCACGGAACACGACCCCTGTCGGAGGATTATGTATCTACTTAACTGGGATCAAGAAAACAACGCAATTGAGGCGAGCCTGGGCGGCGTGATTACCGCGGGCGAAGTCAGCGTGATGGTGGACGACTTGGTGGATGAATTCGTGGCGGGCGATGTTGCCGGCTGGGAATTCGTTTTGGACACCACATTTGTAAAACGATTTGACGAGGGCGCTCACGACCAGATCAATCGGTTGCGCGACCTTTTGGCGATCAATGGTGCTCGCCTGGTGTTCGTGGCCGAGGATCAAAGCTTGGTCGAGGCGCTGACGAGTCAAAACCTGCAAGCCGTGTTGGAAGGTCGTGAGATCTACCGTATGGCGGCTTAGAGCAGGATATCGAGTAGGCAAAAGCCAAAGAACCCAAGGCTGACAAACCCGTTGAGGGTGAAAAAGGCGAGGTTCACACGGCTCAGATCATGCGGTTTGACCAGCGATTGCTCAAAGGCGAGCACGCTGGCGACAAACCCAACCCCCACCCAACCCCATAGCCCGCCGTCCGCGAGCCACGTCGCCCCTAGCAGGGCGACGATGGCGACCGTGTGCAGGGCGCGGCTGACTCGCATGGCACCCACCTTGCCGAGCGTCTCGGGGATGGATCGTAGCCCATGCTCCCGGTCGAATTCCTCGTCTTGTAAGGCGTAAATGATGTCGAATCCGGCGGTCCAGCCGATCACGGCGACCATGAGCGCCACGATTTCCGGCCGGACAAACCCGGCAACTGCCAAGTAAGCCGCGCCCGGCGCAATGGCCAACCCCAACCCCAGAACCAGATGGCAAAGCGGCGTAAACCGCTTGGTGCGACTGTAGATGAGGGTGACAAAAGCGGCGACCGGACTGAGCACGAGCGGCCAATAGCCGAGCATCGCCGCCGAGCCGAAGAACAGCCCCAGCGAGATGAAGAACAGCAGGTTCGCGGTGCCGAGCCGGAGCAGTCCAGCGGGGATGGCGCGCATCTTGGTGCGCGGATTGAGGGCATCAATGTCGCGGTCGGCAATACGGTTGTACGCCATGGCGGCGGATCGGCAACTGACCATGGCCAACAGAATCCAGCCGAACTTGGCCCAACCCGGCCACGCCGAGCCCGTCGCGGCGAGCGATCCCCACATCATGCCGATCATCGCGAACGGTAGCGCGAAGATCGAATGCTCGAATTTGATCATTTCGAGAAACGTGGAGATGGCGCGAAATCCGCTGACGGCACTCACGACTCTATTTTGACTGTTTTGGCCTGAGTTGCTAGGCTACAATACTGTTGGGAAAGGGGTCGTGGTTGTTGCAGTTGTCGGGTTAGGCTTGATCGGCGGGTCCATTTTGCGTGGTCTAGCGGCGAGCGGTTTGACCGATCGCCTGCTGGGTTTTGACACGTCCGTGCCCGCGGTGGATCACTTTCGCGAACTCGGATTGGACGCCTACGGGGCGTCCGAGCTCAGCCGCGCCGAACAAGCCGACTTGTGGGTCGTGGCAACTCCGCCGCGAACGCTCGCGTCGGTGCTCGACGAGGTCGCCGCATTGCGGCAATCCGATTCGGTCGTGACCGACGTCGCCAGCATCAAGGGCAGTTTCCGCGATTCGGCGGCCCCCATTGGCTCCCATTTCGTCGGCGGCCACCCGATCGCCGGCAAGAGCGCCAGCCACCACAGCCTGGCCGATCCCGATTTGTTTGTGGACGCGCCATGGGCGCTTTGCGATGACTTTGAGCCGAGCCGTGAGGTGCGTCACCGCGTGGAGACGATGGTGTACGCGCTCGACGCGCAACCGATTTGGATGTCGAGCGAGGAGCACGACCGCCACTTGGGGCTGCTTTCGCATTTGCCGCACATCTTGGCGGCGGTGCTGTTGCACCAAAGTTTGGGGCTCAGCCACGTGGGGTTGGGCGGCGGATCGTGGCGCGACCTCACCCGCGTGGGCGGCAACTACGCCGAGTTGTGGGCGCAGATTCTTCCGCAAAACCGCGAGCATGTCCGCGCGCACTTGGCCGCGCTAAAGGCCAAGATCGAGGATGTGGATGCGCTCCTCGCGGCGGGTTCCGACGAGGAGCTTGAAGCCTTTTTGACCGAGGCAGACCGGATTCGGCGGGGCGGCGAGGCTTAGCCTTTCGCCTGCGAAATGACTTCCACCTGAAACTCGCGCGTGCTGGCCTTGCCGCCGAGGTCAATGGTCAAACACTTGCCGTCTTGGCATACCCGCAGCACCGACTGTTGTAGTTTGTCGGCTTGCTCCATGTGGCCCAAGTGACGCAGCATCATGACCGCACTCATGAGCAGAGCGGTGGGATTGGCCACGCCCTTTCCGGCGATGTCAGGCGCGGAGCCGTGCACGGCCTCGAACACGGCGCAGTTTTGGCCGATGTTCGCACCCGGCGCGAGTCCGAGTCCACCGACCAACCCCGCGCAGAGATCGCTTACGATGTCGCCGTAGAGGTTTTCGGTGACCATCACGTCAAACTGCTCGGGCCGCGTGACCAACTGCATACAGCAGTTATCCACGATGATGTCGTCGGCTTGAATCTCCGAGTAATCCTTGGCGACCTTATAAAACTCTTCAAGGAACATGCCGTCGCACAGCTTCATGATGTTGGCCTTGTGGATGGCGCTCACGCGCTTGCGACCCTGGCTGCGGGCCATTTCGAACGCGTACTTGGCGATGCGGTGGCAACCCGGACGGGTGATGACCTTGACGCCCTGCGCGATATCCGGGTGCGGCATAAACTCGATGCCCGCGTAAAGGTCTTCCGTGTTTTCGCGCACGATGATGATGTCGAGATTCTTGTCGGCAAACGGCCCCTTGACGCCGGGCAGCGTCTTGGCGGGACGCACGTTGGCAAAGAGGTCGAGCGCCTTGCGCAGCGCGACGTTGGCCGAGCTGTGGCCGCCGCCTTTGGGCGTGGTCGTCGGGCTTTTGAGGGCGACGCCGATGTCGCGAATCTTGTCGAGGGTTTCCTTGGGCATGGGGTCCAGGCCCTTGTCCACGGCGCTCAGCCCGGCGTCGAGGTACACCCAGTCGGCGGAAAATCCGGTGGTCTCGAGGATGGCGATGACCGCCTCCATGATTTCTGGGCCAATTCCGTCGCCCGGAATCACGGCGATCTGTCGCTTGCTCATATACTTAGTATGATCGGTTCCTTTTCATGGGCAAAACAGGAGGAAATTTTCTGTCAGTAGCTTGCACTTAGGCAACCTGGTAGTGCAAAAATCACACTTTGAGGTTACGATATCTGCGTGGATGACGACGAATTCGAAGTAACTCGATTAGCTGAGCACCTTGTGTGGCGCGCAGAGTGTGCACGTAGTAAGCGTCGCCATCTAGCGAGGGACCGCGATAGGTCCGCAAAGATCTCTGAAAAGGACAGTGAACTGCGGGGTGAAGCAGAGCGCCTGAAACCAGTGGCGATTGAATTGGCAGCGAGCTTGGGGCTCATCTTTGATCCGGAGATGCACTCGTTGTATCGAGATGCTTCTACCGAGGTCCCCGATTATCTACGATATGTTCGTTTACAACCGGAGATTGATCCAAGCGGAGAGGGAGATGAAGCGATCGCGTACGCCTATAGTCAACTAAGGGCAAGCAGGATGAGCCCGGAACACAAGAGGCTGATGGAAACTCTTGCGGAGATCGAAATGGCCGATGTCATGCGCGAGGCACTTCGGAAGATGGAGCCTATCTGACCCCAATTCGCAATCTTGGATCAGATCTCGAACTGAGGCTTGAGGCCCGCACCGACGAATCGCGGCGTAACTGGGGGAGAAAGTAAGCGTACAATGCTTTGAGAGGAGAGTTTTAATGAAAACCAATTCCTATGTTCGATGGATGGCCGCGATTGTTCTGGTCGCGCCGACGATGGCGAGCTTCGCCATGGACGATTTGCTCGGTGGAGGCCGAGGTGGCGGCGGTAAAGGCAACGGCAACGGCGGCGGCGGCAATAGCCAAGGCGGCGGAAGCAGTCAAGGCGGCGGCAAAGGCAACGGCGGCGGCGGAAGCAGTCAAGGCGGCGGCAAAGGCAACGGCGGCGGCGGTAACAGCCAAGGCGGCGGCAGCAGTTCCGGTGGAACCCGCGGCGGCGGCAGCGGCACCGTGCCGGTGCGCGACAATCCCCCCGCACGCGACGGCGGCAGCCGTTCGGGTCGCGACCCGATTATCGTGCCGGACCGAGGGCGACCGCAGCAAACCTCGCAAGGGCGTTCGGGCCAAAGCACTTACAAGGGCAATAACAACGCCTCAGTGCGCGGCAGCAACACCCGCGACTACGTTCAGGTGCAAGACATTCCGAGCTACAGCGACATTCGACGCCAAGCCAACCGCGAAGAAAGCGTCCGCGTGAACCGCGGCGGCTACAACAACGGCAACAACGTGCGTTGGCGCACCGGCTACTACCACTACGATCCGTACTGGTCGGATAGCAATTTCTCGTATCCGTTCTACAGCTTTAGCGTGAACAACGGTTGCGCGCTCTCGCCGTGGTACAGCTACTCGTACCTTCCGGGTTACGTCAGCACGACGCGAATCAGCTTTGACAATTGCTGGAATCTGCGCGTTGACCTCGGCTACACGTACCGCTGGGAAGCGCGGTCGCGCTACGACCGCCGATCGGATTCTTACGGCGTGGATATGGCGGTTTCGGCGATTGACCGAGCGTTCGACAAGGATGATCCCCGCATCATCGGCGAACTCATTCCCCGCCGCGACCGAGTGACCATTCGCAGTCGGTGGGAGCGACCTTACTCGTTGGGAAGCGACGACTTCTACGACATGATGGCCGACCTCATTGAGAACTCGCGGACGAAGAACTACCACATTCGCCAAGTGCAACACGACCGATCGTGCAGCACGGTGCGGGTGACGGCCGAGCACATCTATTACGATGCCTGGCGCAACCAGCGCACCGCGTGGCACAGCTACACGCTCGAAGAAGGTCGCTACGGCAACTACCAAATCGTGGAATTTGCCATCAACGACGGCCAATTCGGCGACGACGACTGGCGACGCTGAGCCGCAATCCGCGCAAAACGCAAGCCTGCTTCGACTTCGGTCTGGGGCAGGCTTGCCTGTATAATTGACCTATGACCATTTGGGGCGTTGTGAATCAAAAGGGAGGGGTGGGCAAGACCACCACCACCGTGAATCTCGCCCACGGTTTGGCGCTGAAGGGTCAGCGGGTGCTGGCGGTGGATGCCGACCCGCAGGGCAACGCGACCTCGGGCTTTGGCGTCGAGAAAACCCGCGTGCCGCACACGTTGTTCGACGTCTTTCAGGCGATGATCGACGAGCCTGACACGACCGCCGCTGAGTTGCAACCGGCCATCCTCAACGTCCGCGACAACCTCGACCTCATTCCGGCCACGCTGGATTTGGCGGGCGCGGAGCCGCTTCTGCTCAACGCGGTCGGCAAAGAGCTCATCCTGCGTGACGCGCTGGCGACGTTGGAGGGCCGCTACGACACGGTGATCATTGATGGGCCGCCGAGCCTGGGCATTCTCACCATCAACATTCTGGCGGCGAGCCACAAACTCATCGTCCCCATGCAATGCGAATTCTACGCGCTGGAGGGTCTGAGCCAACTCATGAAGACCATTGACGTGGTTCGACGCCGCATCAATCCGGGCCTCACCATCGAAAAGGTGGTGCTCACGATGGTGGATTCTCGCAACCGCCTGACGCAGCAAGTGATGGAGGAGGTCCACAAGTTTTTTGGCGACCGCGTGTCGTCAATCCACATTCCGCGCAACGTCCGTCTTAGCGAATCGCCCGGCTTCGGAGAGAGCGCACTGGAGCGATTCCCCACAAGCAAGGGCGCGGTTGCGTACAATCAGTTAGCGGAGGAGATTTTAGAAGGATGCGGCGCGCACTAGGGAAAGGACTCGCACAACTGATCGAGGAGCAGCAGGTAGATACCGGAGTATCCACCCTGGCGCTGGCCGAGATCACGCCCAACCGGCAACAGCCGCGGACCCGGTTCGACGACGACACCATCGCCGAACTCGCCGCCTCCATTAAGGAGCATGGGCTGTTGCAACCGATTTTGGTGCGCGCGGTCGCGGATTCCAAGTACGAAATCATCGCCGGCGAGCGGCGCTATCGCGCCGCAAAACTGGCCGGGCTCACCGAGGTTCCGGCGCTCATTCGCGCCGCCACGTCGCAAGACGTGCTGCAGATGGCGCTGATCGAAAACATTCAGCGCGAAGACATCAGCCCGATTGAATGCGCGCGCGCCTTCAAGGAGCTTTCCGACCTCTATGGCCTGACGCAAGAGCAAATCGCGACCCGCGTCGGCAAGAATCGGGCGACGGTGGCCAACACCATGCGGCTGCTTCGTCTGCCGGCGGATATTCAGGACGCGCTGGAGCAGGGCGTCATCAGCGAGGGCCACGCCCGGGCGCTGCTGGGGCTCGATAGCGCCGTGCAGCAGCTTGCGCTGTTCAAAAAGATTTTGGAAATCGGGCTTACGGTTCGCGAAGTGGAGCGACTTGTCTCGGGCAAGACCGCGCCGGAAACCAACCCGACCCGCGCGGTCGTGCCGAAAGACCCCAACCTCAGCGCGTTGGAGCGTGCGTTGAGCACCTATCTGGGTTCGCAGACCGAGATTCAGCCGGGCAAGGTTGGCGGTCGGATGACGATTAGTTACCACTCCGACGAAGAGCTTCAGCAGATTTTGGAGCGCCTCGGCGTTTCGCTCTGATGCACGTGCGGCCGATGCTGGTCGGCGACGTGGCGGGCGTGGTGGCGCTGCAACGCGCGTGCTTTCCCGAGCCGTTTCCGGCGGATCAATTGTGGCAAGGGCAGCATCTGCTCGCGCACTTGATCACGTTTCCCGAGGGACAGTTTGTCGCCGACATCAAGGGGCAGATTGTCGGGTCGGCCAGTGCCCTGCGCATCAGCGAGGCGACCTGGCAAGCGCACCTACCCTGGGAGGAGACGCTCGGCGGATTCGAGTTCCGCAACTATGAGCCCCATGGCACCACGCTGTACGGCGCCGACATCAGCGTGCATCCGGGGTTCCGTCGCCGCGGCATCGCCCGCGCCCTGTACGAGGCGCGGTTTGCGTGTGTGCGGCAACTCGGCTTAGTTCGTTATGGCACCGCGTGCCGCATCCCCGATTTCGCAGGGAGTGGATTCGAAGACCCAGGCGCGTATTGCCAAGCGGTGAGCGAGCGTCAGCGGCAGGACAGGACGCTCAGCCCTTTGCTCGCGATGGGGTTGACCCTGGTGGACGTGATTCGCGACTACATGCCTGATCCCGAATCCGGCGATTCCGCCGCGCTCCTTGAATGGATTAGTTGACGTATGTCTATGTAAACGCCAACCCGGCGTACATGGATGAAAATCAAGAATGGATTGAACGTTCGGCCAAGCTGTTTGAGGCTGGCTCCTACCCGGACAAGGGCGTGGAGTTTGAGGCCGCCGACCTGGAACGTCTGGCGCAGCGGTTTGGCGAACCCGTGCCAGTGCTCATTGAGCACGCGACGTCGCCGCTGGAACTCGGGCGACTGACCCAAGTGTGGGTCGAGGGCAGCGAGCTCTTTGGCACCGTCCACCTTTCGCCCGAAGCCAACGCCCTCATCGAGCGTAGCGACGCCAAGTCGCTGAGCATCGGCCTTTCGGCCGAACTCGACTCGATCGAGGAAGTGAGCCTGGTGCAGTCGCCGCGAGTCAGCTCGGCGCGACTGTTCTCGGGTTCGTTGGGCGAGCTCGTGGATTGGCGCAGCAAGTTCCTGGCGCTGCGCCGCAAACAAGTCACCGACGACTCCTCGCGGCAACTCCGTCGCTGGATCGAAGAGGGAAAACTGCTGCCGGCGCAAAGCGAGTTTGCGCGGGTCCTGTTGGAATCGGGCGGCACGGTCCCCTTTGGCGGCGACGCCACGCCGGTGGCGCAGGTCTTCGCGCGGTTCATCGAATCGCAACCGCCGCACCGATTGTTCGGCGAGCAGGTTCCGCACTTTGAATCCGCCGAGCACCAATTCTCGCCCGATGAACGCGAGTTCTATCAGCGACACTTCCCGAGCGTTGCGCTCCCCGACATTGCGCGAGCCCGGGAGGCTCGCTAACCCCCTATGGCTGCCTTATCTCAACCTTACGAAACGTTCGAGCGACCCGGAATCGTGGTCGCCTACAAAATGGCCGTCGCCAAGCTCTACAAAGGAGCGTTGGTGGCGGTCAACTCGTCCGGCTTTGCCACGAGCATCGCCCACGGCACCGCGAGCCTCAAATTCGTGGGTGTGGCCAACGAGACGATTGACAACACCGCCGGTTCGGCGGGCGACAAGACGATGCCGATTACCAAGAGCGGGTGCTTTGTCTTCCGCGCGGCGAGCGGCTTCACTCCCGCGGCCGGAGACGTCGGCAAGGAGGTCTACGCCAACACCGATTGGGAGGTGCAAATCGCCACCGCGGGCCTCACGAACCAATACAAGGTCGGCACGATTGTGGGTTTGGAGACCACCTCGACCGGCGTCGCGGGCGTGCGCGTCCGCATCGACAACTACACCGTTTAACTCATGGCAATCACAAAATCTGACATCCCGGCTCTGCTCCTTCCCGGCCTGCGGGCCGAATTCCACCAAGCCTATCGCAGCGAGGTCGATCTGGGGCTCGCCGATCGCTTGGCGACGGTCATCAACACGACCTTGCCGATGCAGCGCTACGCTTGGCTGGGCGCGCCGCCACCCATGCGCGAGTTCATTGACGAGCGGCAACCCGGTGGGCTCTCCAGCTACGCCACGGCGATTGAGGACAAGGTCTTCGAGGCGAGCATCGGTGTGGATCGCAAGGCGCTCGAAGACGATCAGCTCGACCTCATCCGCATCCGCATTCGCGACCTTGCGTTTCGTGTGGCGACGCACCGCACGCAACTGGTCATCGAGGCGCTGCTCACGGGTAACACCCAGCTCGGTTCGGATGGTGTGGCGTTCTTCGGGTCGGCCCACCCGCAAGGAGCGGGCACGCTCAGCAACATCTCCGCGGACGATCTCGCCGAAGCTTCGCTGACTGCGGCCATCAACGCGATGATGATCTTGCCGGACGATGTCGGGGTGCCGCTGGGGATTCTGCCCGACACGCTGGTGGTCGGCCCCAAGAACCAATGGCTTGCCTCCGAACTGGTGCAGAGTCCGGTGGTGCGGTACGCCGGCAATGCGGTGGATACCGCGGCCAGCACGCCCTATGTCAACGCGCTGTACGGCAAGCTGAATGTGGTGGTGACGCCCTTCATTGCTGGCACTAACGAGGACCGCTGGTACTTGCTCGACACCAAGCGACCGATGCGCGGCGTGATTCTGCAGCAACGCAGCGACGTGCCGGTCGAGTTCACCGCGATGGAGGGCTCCGACAGCGAATCGGGCTGGATGCGCGACCGGTTCTACTACGGCGTGCGCGGCCGCTACAACGTCGGCTACGGCCTTTGGCAGACCGCGTTTGGGGGCGGCTACTAGTGGACTGGGCCCAAGTGGTGTTGGCGCTCGGATTGGGCGGCGCGGTGGGCGCGGCGGCCGGGGTGTGGACCTCGGTTCGCCGCGCGCAAACCGCGTTGGCTACGTTCCATCAAGAGCTCTCGACCCTGCTCACCGGCGCTCAGTCGCCCGAAGCGCAGCGCGTCCGCCAGGCCTTTGTTGCGTTGGAATCGGAGCTGGCGACGCTGAGCCAGGGCTTAGCGCAACTCCGGAGGGCGCTCCGTTGGAAGTAACCTGGCGTGAACTCTTGCTCACGTGCGGCGGCATGCTCGTCTCCGCCGTGGGCTTGGCCCGATTGACTCTGCTGGGCCGATTTCGTCTGCTTGAGCAGATGCTCAGCGTGCTGAAAGAAAGTTCGCAGCACCGCGAACAGGCGTACGATCGGCTGAGCGAAAGCGTGTTTGCCCTGCGCGAGAACGTGGCCGAGAACACGGCCCTGCTCCGGCGGCTGGCGGACCGCCTTTAAGCCATGGCGTTTAACGTCACGGTGGCGCAGGTGCAGCAGCTGGCCGGAGTTCCCTCGGGCACCTACGACACGCAGATTTCGTTCCTGATTACGCTCATTACGGAGCCTTACACGCTGGCTGTGGACCCGGCGTTGGCCCTCGATGGTGGCGCGTTTCAGATGATGAGCTTGGCGTGCGTCGAGATGGTGGCCGGCGAGCTTGTCGCGTGGCTTTATCGCCAACCCGGCTACGCCGATGAGCTCGACTTCGCGATGATCTCCGTGCGACCCTACGCGGGCCTGAATCCGAACGATCCGAGCGGATTGAAGGCGCAAGGCATGGGCCGGATGCACCCCTATCTGCGGCACGAACCTGCGCAAGGCTTGCTCAACGCGCGGATTGCGCTCGTGAGCGGCAAGCGGGAGGACGACGAATGATTGTCGCCGACCGCTTGGCGGCCAAGATTGCCCGACACGGCGAGGCGGTGACCATTGACGGCACCACCGCCGCCGCCCTTATCTCGGTGGCGACACCCAGCCAATCCTCGGCGTTTATGGCCGCCGACAGCGCGTATCTGGTCACCCGGCCGATCTATCACGCGCTGGTGTTGCCCGCGGTGGCAGCCGTGGTGAATGACGGCGTCGTCTGGGCGGGCGAAACCTACGAAGTTCACCACGTCCATCCCGTTCGCTGGGATGGAGCGGTCGTGGCCAAGGTTGTTCTGTTTAGTTAGGCGGCTTTGGCGGGTGCCACGGCAAAACCGCTCAGGCTAATCGCGGCCGTTGTCGAGGCGTCGGATGGGATGAGCACCTTTTTGACGACAATCGCGGCCTGCTCGTGGAGAATCTCCAGCGATTGCTGCCCCCAGCCGGTGGTGCTTTGCGCGGGTTTGGCCGCGCCTGGCGCGCCGAGACTCACACGGACACTCAGCCCTTCGAGCAAGATTCCGGCGGTTGCGGGCAATGCCCCCTCGCCAAACTGCAGCAGTCCCAAGGTCACCTCATATGAGGACAAGCCAAAGGCGTCTTGAACGGCCTTGGCGATTTTCGGGTCGGGCGCACAGACGACCGCTCGTGGTTCGCCATCGCGGGTGATGCGAAGCACGCCGCACGGTCCGGTTCCGGCTCGCGTGTGGCAGATTCGCGCCGCCCAGAGCGAAAACGCGCCGCCCCATTCCGGATGCACAAGGTTGGTTGAAAGGCGCAGCGCGCCTTCCCAAGCTAAATATTCTGAGCAGATCATAGTTGATTCCGCTCCCCCACACACTTTATCGGCAATCTTTGTCGCGACTTTAGAACACCTTATGTATACTTTTTGATGTGGATTCGGATTCCCCGATATTGGACGACGAGTTTAGCCTGCTGATCCCCGGCTTTCTCGATATTTCGCGGCGCGAGAAGCGGGACGTGAAGATGCGCCACGTGCGCGTGTTGCTGGATGGGCAGGTGCTTGGTCAACTCGCGTTCGGCGAGTCGCGGCGGTATCCCATCCGCCCCGGCAAGCACGAGTTGATCGTCACCAACACGCTCAACAAAAGCCGCGAATTGTTTGAGATTAAGAGCGGCGAGTGCATTAGCTTTAGCTGTAGTCAAACCGCCAGCGAGATCTCGCTGGTGCTCTTTGTCCTGCTCGGCGCCGGCAACATGCCTGTACATTTGCAGAGATTAGACTAGGAATTTGGCTAAATTCCTCAACTTTGCTAGCCGATAATCTCCCTTGACAACGGTAGGGAACAACTATGTCGGCACTACCTCCGATCCGTGGACCTCTCAATGGCGCGGGCATAGTGCCCGTGCATCGTCCGGTGGATCATCGCGACGAGCGCGAGCGCAAACGCCGTCGCGACGAGCCCGAAGAAGCGCCCGAACGCGACGAACACCCCACCCCCGAGGAACCAAACCACCTCGACGTCCGCGTATAAAGTTTCTTATGTACTGACCAATTTGCGGGGCTCAACCGTCCAAACCTTGCATGCTCAAGAAGGTTTGGTTCCCGGCTCTTACGACCCTCGGATTGCTGGCCGCTGGATGCGGTGGCGGCGGTTCGGGCGGAGGCGGAGTGGTGGTCCCTCCTCCGGCTTCGCAACTGTACGCGATCAATCCGGACAATCAGCTCTCGGTGATGAACCGCACCACCCCCGGCGCGCTCGTACGCCAAGTTGACGTGACCGGTCTCGAGGGCGGGGCGTTCTTGCTCTCGATTGACTGGGACGTGAAGCGCAAGGCTTTGCTCGGCCTCGATGACAACTTCCGCATTTATTCCATCAACACCACAACTGGCGCTGCCACCAAGCTTTTTGAGCCGTTCGACGGTTTCACGCCGGGCGACGCGTTGCAGTTTGAGTACGACCCGGTGACGAGCGGCTACCGCGTGATTTCGCAGCTCCGGGCCAACGGTCGCATCGGTGCCGACGGCGTCCTGATTGCCAACGACGCCGATCTGTTCTATCTCTCGGGCGACGCCAACGAGTTTGAGAACCCCAACGTCACTGGCTTCGCGTTTAACAACAACGTCGCCGATTCAGCGGGTTCGACTCTATTCGCCATTGATGCCTCCACTGATGCGCTCGTTCGATTGCCGACTCCGAACAATGGCGGCTGCCAAACCGTGGGCCAACTCGGCATCGACTTGGACCTTTTTACAAGCTTTGAAATTCTGTCTGGCCCCGCCAGCAACACCGCGTTTGTCACCAACAACCAGTCCCTGGACCTCGGCGAATTCCGCAGCGATCTCTATACGGTGAACCTCACCACGGGCGTGGCGACGCTCGTCGGCACGCTCCCCACGGGCGACGTCGTGCTGGATATGGCGATCTCCCCGTAGAAATACCGGTACCAGTTTTTCGAAAAAAGTGTGGCTTGGCGGCCCAAAGCGTTCCGAACGTTACTAAAATAGGTTGGGAGTCCGGTGCGACTTCAGATTCGAATTATGAAACGCTTTACGCTCGCAACGGCGCTAGCTGTGTCGGCCATGTCGACAGTGGTGGCCGCAGAAACAATGATCGTCGATTTCGACAACCAGCTTCAGGCGGTCACCGACCCGAACGCCTTTGCAGGTGGTCGTTGGTTCTTCAGCTTTGTCGATACGGGAGCCTCCGGATCGAACAACAATATCGGCTGGTATCAGGACCCGACGATGATGACCACGGTGGCTCAACCCAACCTCAGCGCCATTCTCGCGGGTAGCAATCCTTCGGTGCCCGCGGGCAATGGAACGGATAATCTTTACCGGCTCCGCTTCGCGTTTATGGCTCCGTGGAACCCGGCGGACGGCGCGACTCCGGCCAACCGCAACACAGATGCGGGCCGCACCTTCCTGCGCGCGTACTTTAGCCAAAACCGCGGAACTGGCGGCGTCCCTGACCTGAAGAACCCCATTCTCAGCACGACCGAGAAGTTTAAGTTCGACATCTATAGCGTCAAGCCCGTCCGCGTTGCGTTGCTGATCAGCGAAGCGGCGCTCACTGGCCCGACGATAGGCGGCATTGGCAGCACAGCTGCTCCGTTTGAACTGGTTGGCGGCCCAACGGCCACCGCCGACGCCCTGAAAACCACCGGTGCCGCCGGTGGATATGTGGTGCCCGCGGGTGTGTGGACAACGATCACCGTTGATCTACCCAACACCGCCAATCTGACGTTGCGAAACTTCTCCGGCGGCAACGGTCTGCTTGACCCCCTTTCGGCCGGATGGGTTAGCCTCAGTTCCCTGATCTTCTCGCCGGTGGCGGGTAGCGAAGCCACCCCGGATGATCACGATATCTTCATTGACAACTTCCGACAAGGCGAGCCCTCGGGTGCCCTGACCGGAACGATTGCCGCCAACTCGTTTGCGGGCGATCTCTCCACACGAACCGCCCACGTCGAAGTGTTCGACGGCGGCGGCAACTCGGTGGCCAACTTCACCGGCGTGACCCTCACGAGCGGCGGTGCGTTCAGCATCACGAACTCGCTCGCTGACGGTACTTACACGGTGAAGGCCAACATCGAAAACGGCTCCTGGCTGCGACGCGCCGTGTCGGTAGCCGTGGCCGGAACGGCCGGTAATGGTTCGTGGACCTTGCCGAACGGCGACATCGTTGACGATGGCATTGTGGACATTGCCGACTACTCGAAGCTGGCTCTGTACTTCGACCGCAGCAGCGGCGATGCCGACTGGACGACCGCGGACGGAGACGGAATCTCCCCGATGATGTGTGACATCACGGTTGACGGCATTGTGGACATCGCCGACTACTCGGCGCTAGCCGCTGCGTTCGACGGCGTCGACGACTAAGCTTTCCCCTGGAGATCGGAGATTGCCTCCCCAACCGGGAGGCAATTTTTTTGCCCGACCACCTTGTACACTGAGGGCATATGGATCCTCAGGGCATTTTCGTTGGGAAGGGAGAGAATCCCGTTTACCTGCTCCCCAAGTATGCGAACCGCCACGGCCTGATCGCGGGCGCGACCGGGACGGGTAAGACCGTCACGCTCCAAACCCTCGCCGAAGGCCTTTCCGACCTTGGTTGCGCGGTCTTCATGGCCGACGTGAAAGGCGACCTCAGCGGGATGTCGCAAACCGGTGGCGGTAACGCCAAGCTGGAAGCTCGCGCCACCGAAATTGGCCTGAGCCCTTATGAGCATCGGAGCTATCCAGTTACCTACTGGGACGTCTTCGGGGAGAAGGGGCATCCGGTGCGCGCGACCATCTCCGAAATGGGACCCTTGTTGCTCGCGCGCTTGCTGCAGCTCAACGAGGTTCAGGAAGGAGTGCTGAACGTGGCGTTCCGCGTGGCCGACGAAGCCGGGCTCCTTCTGCTCGACCTCAAGGACCTGCGCAGCCTGATGGTCCACGTGGCCGACAACGCGGACCAGTATCGCAACGAATACGGCAATGTGTCGAGCGCAACCGTGGGCACGATTCAGCGGCAGCTGCTGGTGCTGGAAGAGCAAGGCGCGGAGACCTTTTTTGGCGAGCCCGCGCTTGACCTGAACGACCTGATTCGCACCACCAGTGATGGCCGCGGCATGATCAACATTTTGGCCGCGGACAAGCTGATGCAAAGTCCGCGACTGTACGCCACGTTCCTGCTGTGGATGCTCAGCGAGCTCTTTGAGAACATGCCGGAAGTCGGCGACCTGCCTCATCCGAAGCTGGCGTTCTTCTTTGACGAAGCGCACCTGCTGTTTACCGACGCGCCCAAGAGCCTGCTCGAGAAGATTGAGCAAGTCGTCCGCCTGGTGCGCTCCAAGGGCGTCGGTGTGTACTTTGTCACGCAGCACCCGCTGGATATTCCGGACACGGTTTCGGCGCAGCTGAGCAACCGCGTGCAGCACGCGTTGCGCGCCTTCACTCCGCGCGACCAAAAGGCGGTGGATACCGCGGCGGAAACGTTCCGGCAAAACCCGAAGTTCAACACCAAGGAAGTCATCACGACCATGGTCGTGGGCGAAGCCCTTGTTTCGATGTTGGGCTCCGACGGCGCGCCGACCGTGGTCGAGCGCACGCTGATCAAGCCGCCCGCCTCGCGGCTGGGACCGGCCACGCCGGAGGAGCGCATGGCCACCATGAACGCCAGCGTCGTGGGCACCAAGTACAACACAATGGTCGATCGCGAATCGGCCTATGAGGTGCTCTCCAAGCGCCGCGTGCAAGCCGAAGAAGAGCAGGCGCAGCAACCAGAACCTGAAAAGAAAGCTCCGGCTCGACGCACCGATTCGGTGCTGGAGAGTGTGGTGAAAAGCACGGTTCGAGCCGCAGGAAGCCAGCTCGGAAGGCAACTGATTCGCGGACTTTTGGGCGGACTGTTGGGCGGAAGAAAGCGTTAATCTTGCAAGCTTTAGCATTCATAAGTTAGACTAAGGGTGATGTTCCGACCCCGGCAACTCTTACAGGGAGCACTTCTCCTGGTTGGAACCTCACAAGTCTCTTTCGCCCAGCGAACGCCCAGCGAATTCTTCGACCAATACGGCTTTAATCCATCGAAGCTGAGCAGCTTTTACAGCAGTTTGGATGGCCTTTCGAAACGCCCGGTTGACGTGCTGTTCCTCGGCGATAGTTTGTCGCGGGGCTATGGATTGGCCGACCCGGATACCCAGGCTTGGCCCAACCAAATGGGTCGCTCGCTCCAAAGCCGTTGGAACCCGCCGGGCATTGAGGGCGGCCGCGGATTTTTGCCCGCTCGCTACACATGGGCGGCTCAGCAGCAGCCGTTTTGGGTGACCGGCGGCTATCCGACCCAGTGGCAAAAGTATATGCAAGCCACCGGCAACGCAGTGCTGCGCCTCAACGGATCGCTCAATTCGCCGCTGTACCTCCGTTGGGATGGTTCGGAAATCACCTCGTTGGAGGTGATTGCCTACCGGATGACCCAGGTCGCGTCGGAGTCGGATTGGGTTTTGTTTAACGACGATCAGCAGTTTGCGGGGAAAATCGTAACCTCGCGCCCGACCCCGCCGGAGATCGCGCGCCGAACCGTGTTGGGCAAGCAACGGCTTGATCCGCAGTCAACATCTAGGCTGTCAATTCGGGCTCCACATACGGGTTACCTACGCCTCAGCGGAATCGTGCGCTACCGCGACGACGAGAACGCGGGGATTCGATTTCAGAACCTAGCCTGCTCGGGCAATCTGCTAGCCGATACCTCAGGTTTTAACAGTTATCTGCAAAACCGGGAGGCTGGCATGGTCACACCCTATACTCGGGATGTCTTCGATGCAAACGTCACGACCTTTCCTCACTCGAAGCTTGTGTTTTTGGAACTCGGCACCAACGATCAGAGCACCTATGGACGGACAGATTTAGAAGCGGCTACGTTGGGCCATCAACTCTTTCGACGCGGCCTGTTTGAGTACTGCCGCATGCTGACAAACCGCGACAATGACGTCGTGCTCGTGGTGATGCCCGCTCCCGGCGCGGGGCGCGAAAGCCGGTACCGCATGATGGTTCCGAATGCCGTGGCCGAAGTCGCGAGAATCCTGCCAAGGGTCACAAGAATAGACTTTGACACGGCGATTGGGTCAGTACCGCGTGCCTTTCTACCAAGCGGATGGGACTTTGGGGATCAGGTGCATTTAACCCGTGTGGCGCACGATTATTTCGCGCAAGTGACAGAGCGGCTACTGGTGGCTGGCCGACTCCATCACTAGGCGAAGTTCTCTTAAGGGAGCGGGTGGATCGTGCGTCCTTCGCGCCACTCGTCGTTGTAGGGTCCGATGAGCGAAGTATTAACGGTTGTGAGTCCGGCGCGGGCCGCCTTGCTGAAGGGCACGACATTGTAGTTCCCCGCTTCGGGGTTGCGGAATCCGGGATTGGTCTTGCCGTAGAAATTGTCGGCGATGCCAAACATGCCCGCGTTAGCCTCGAGATTCATCGAATACCAGATGGTCTCGAAGGTATCAGGATCCTCAAAAACCTGACCAAAGTAGACGTTCTTGGTTACCGAGTTATTCTTTGCTTCTCGCGGGGAATCGTTTAAGATATTCGCCAACGTCGGATAGCGACTCGTCCACAATGCATTTTGATAGGGCATATTGGCCAACCTTGTGTTGAGCGATTCCCACAGACCCGGATAGGAATTGGGCGTTAGCAATCGGCTATCGCAGTGCCAACTGTTGACCATCGGATCGGTGATGTATGGATTTTTAAACCGTAAGTTATTGATCACGTTATTCCGAATCACGTTGTCTCTCCCTCCACCAATTACCCAGGCTGAGCCAACATTGACAAAAATGTTTTGCTCAATGAGCATTCCGCTGATACAATCATCGAGATAGATTCCCCACGTGTCGGAGCGCCGATCGTTGATCGCGTTGCGATGACGGTCGTAGATATTTCGAAACCGATTTCGACGGACGACGTTGCCGCGGTGAGTCCAGTCGCGATTAAAGGCCAATGCACCCGAATCCAAGGTGTCTGTCGCCAGATTGTAGAAGTCGTTGCCTTCCACTAAGTGATCATTGCCTTCAACAAAAACGCCGTAGTGTCGGCCATCGCTAATGCTGTTGCGCGTGATTGTTTGACCGACACCTTCAACCTTGATTCCCGGGGAATAGCTCCAGTCTCCTTGACCAAAGTTCCAAATTCGGCAGTTGTCAACCTTGAGATCGCCACGGGTGAGGGTGGACCGAGTACCACCGATTACATACACACCGACTGAGCCTACGTTGTAAACATCGCTACTGAGAATTTGATTTCCCGGACTTCGCACGAAGGCTCCCATGTTGCCAAAATTACGCAAGGTGCAACCCCGAATCACGGTGTTGGGAGAGTTGATCACTTCAAAAGCATGACGCCAACCTTGCTCCACCACCAAGCCTTCAAAGTGAAGGTTGCTGGGCGTTAAAACACGCACCATTGTGCGATTACTCACGGATAACTCGCACTGAATATCTCCAGTACGGCTTATCGGATAATAGAAGACCAAGCCGCGGGCTCGGTCAATGTAGTACTCCCCCGGCGAATCCAACTCCGCGAGAACATTCTCAACCCTAAAACGAGCCCCGGGCATGTAACCGTAGTAGCTCGCATTGGCCAGATCAATCCTTCCGTTTATTGGGTTAGCAAGCAGGATTTTCAGCATTGCATCCGCGAAATCGTTACCAAGATATCCGTGAACAAACGCGTCAGTAAGCACGCCCCAGCCTGCGATGCGGGAGGCCAACGCGTTATTCTGAACAAAGTTAGCGCCTTGCGAATCGGACTGGAGCATCGGTTCCCCGGCATTCGGATAACCCGCCATTTGGCAAGGCTGTTGCCGATCGTACAGCGCCGCCGCACCGTCCTTCCACAGTGTCGGAATCCCCCGATTGACCAGCGTGCCTAGGTCAATAGTGCCGAGTTCCAGCAGGTTCGCCTGCTTCACATACTGATGCGCTTCCGAGGGGATCAGCGCCGAGGCGATCGGGTCGCTCAGCGGAACAAAGTTGTTCACCTCAATGCTCCCGCGAATGTAAGGAATCTCCTTCGCGTAGTTGCGGATGGTGACGGTCTCGCCGGCGGGCGCGCCATCTTCACCTTCGTACTCAATGCCGGTCGGCAGGCGATAGACGCCGCCGCGCATGTACACCGTCACCGGATACGAAATGCCGGTTGTGCGGCGAAGTGTTTTTAGGTACTGCCGGGCCCGTTCAAGCGATGCGAACGGACCGTTTAAGCCTGCACCTTGGTCGGGCGCCAACCCAGTGTTGGCGTCGCTCCCCGTGGTGGAGACGTATAGGTTCGTGGCCGCAAGGACCGACGAGGACGCGGCGAGAGCCAGTGCACAGAAGAGTTGATTTGGTTTAAGCATGTGCCAGACGGTTTGCCCCTCTCCATCAAGCCCTGCAAGTTTATTCCAACCTTTAGAGGAAAAGTTGGAGAGTAAAGTTCCTAGGATGAATTGCTAAAATTCAAGCAATCCTACGGGGGTCCGGATTTTAGGCGATCCATCACCGGATAGTTGTCCGAACTCACGTGCTCGCGCTGACCATTGGGCCACAGCCGGTACACGCTGACGTCGAAACCCGCCTTTCCCTTGTGCGGGTGCACCTCGCTCCCCGGCGTCACCGTCAGCTCGCGCATTGGCGCGACGGAATGCACGTCGCCCACGACCTTAATCCCGGTCGCGGCGAGCCGCCCCACAATGCGTACTCGCAGATGCTCGCCTTCCCGACCGGCCACAATCACCACCGGCTCATCGTAGGGGTTGTGCAGTCGCAAATCGATATCCGGAAACGCGACCGCGGCATCGCGACCAGGGGCCACATAGCTCGGCGCGAATCGGTGGCGATTCCGCTCCACCACCTCGAGTCCGGCCAAAAGCGCGGCGTTGTAGAGCGTCGTCGAGGTCTGGCACACGGCCCCGCCGTACGCCGAAATCAGGTGCCCGTTGTAGCTCACCGGCGCTTTGACAAAGCCGCGGTCGCGGCTCCACGAACCCACGTGTTGGTTGAAGCTAAACGTGCCGCCCGCCGGTATCACGACGCTGTTGATGCCGTCGGCCGCGCGAAGCGCATTGACCCGTTGGTTCTTGGAGCGACCGGCCAATGGCGTCACATACGAGCCAAGCACCTGCTCCCGGCTCCCCGAACCCAGCGTGGCGACGCCAATTCCCGCCGCGAGCAAGCCCAGAATCACGACCTTCACGGAACGATCTCCAGACGACTTTCCATGCCGGTGGTCACAAGGTCGGGCTGATACATGGGGGCCATCCAACCCGACCGCACCACGTACTTGCCCGGCTTTTCGGCGCGATAGTTCAGCTCAAACTTGTGCTCGCCGACCGGCAGATCGTAGGCAAACAGGGTGATGCGATCATCGAACACCTGAATACCCGAGTACCACATGTCCCAGTAGTCCGCGCTCGGATCGTCCGCGGGTTCCAAGCCGCTCACGCGCGGCAGAGTGATCTGCACAAAGCTCATGGCCGACTTGGTCTTCACTGTAAAGACTTCGCGAACAACTTCACCCGAGCGGAATCGTTCGCGACTGTTACGGCTCGCCACCAATCGCTTGGCGTTGTCGCTCATCCGAATCACGTCTAGCGCGTGGAAGCTGCGGGCTACGGAAATCCCTTCCGGAGAGGCGGGAGGCGCCGCTCCGGCCGCGCCAAAGGACTCCACCATGAGGCTGTAAGCCGCCTGGCCGGTGCCCAGATTGCGCACCTGAATGTCCTTTGTACCGCGATCTTTGATCACGAGCTGCCCGTCGGTCATCGGCATGGACTTGCCGTCCACCGTCACTTCAACTTGACCCGGATCGCCGGCACGGACGCTCGGCAACGCCGCGAGTCCGAGGATAATCTCCGCCGAATCGCGCGTGCTCAGCCAGCCCGCGCCACGGCGACGGCTGACCGCCAGGCCGACGAGGCGTTGCACTTGGTCGCTCTCGGGCTTGTACTTGGCCAGCAACCGAATCGCGCGACCAATCATGCGATCCGCCGTCCAATCTTGATCAATGCTGCCGATGTCCTTGGTGCCGGCCAGCGTGGATTCAATCCCCGCCACGTCGGGCGAGTCGGTGGCCGAAGCGGCCAGGAGTTCTTCGGCTAGAGTCCCCCGGCCAACCGACTTGCGCCAAGCCGAAACGTAGGTGTCGCCGCCCTTCATGTCCGGCGCAATTTGATGCATCGCCGCCGCGAGGTGCAGCAGGTCGGCATCCCAATACTCCTTCGGCTTGCCCCGCTCGGTGTACTTTTGCGCGCGAGTGGTTTGCAGGAGTTTGTCCGCCCAATCCAAGGTCGCTTTCAGTTCGATATTGGGCTGAACGCCAACCGAACGCGCGGTGTGGATTCCTTCCAGCACAATCGCCGTCATACCGGGGTCGGCAATGCCATTGTCGTACCAGGAGAATCCGCCGGTCGGCCGGATCAGCTGATTCAGGCGTCGCGTGGCCCGCACCACCACGTCATCAATGCGCGCACTCCAGGCGGGGTCGGGGTTCGGAGTGAGGCTCCGCACGACCAACGCCGGCACAAAGCGGCTAATCGACTGCTCGGCGCAGAGATACTGAAAATCGACGAGATCGTCCACCGCGGGCCGCATCAGGTCGAGAATCGAGTTCGCCGCATAGATGCGAACCACCCGAAGATTGTTGTCGAACTTGCGCGAAATTGGTTCCCCGCCAGAAGGCATAAGCCCGCTCAGATACTCCCGGTTAATGTTTCGCCGAGTCTGAATCTGCACCGGTAGCCTCACGGCATCCTTGAGGGTGCCCGCGCGGACGCCAGCCGTCAGCAAGCCTTCGCCTTCCGGCCCCATCGTAGCCGCCCACTTCACGATCTTTGTGCCGCCAGCCTCCACGCTCACGCGTTGCTCGCCCGCCGCGCCCAGCGAGATACCTTGGGCCATCACGCCGAGTTCCACGTTCTGCGGCGAATCGGTGTTGTTGGTCACCAGCGCACTAAGCTCGGCTTCGTCGCCTTCGGTCGCCGTAGTCGGCAACGAAAGTCGCACCATCAATGGCTTTTGCGCGAGGATGTTTAGCGTGGCGATGCCCAGCTGAGTTGCATCGCTCACGGCCACAACAGTAGCGCGCCACGACCCCAGATTGTCAGGCAACTTCACCGTCACCTTCGCGAGGCCCGCCGAATCCGTGCGGACGTTCGCGCGGAACGCCGCCGTATCGCGGAACTCCTTGCGCACTTCGCCAAACTTCTTCATCTTCGAAGCCGCATCTTTGTCGCCGCCGTCGAGGTAGACCTCGGGGAAGCTAAAGTACGTGCTCACGGAGCTCGACCGCGAAGGATAGAAAGTGCCCGCCAAGTCGGTTTGATCTTCGCGAATGGCGTAAACGCTCTCGTCCACGACGCCGAAACTCAGGTCGCTAGCCACGGGTTTGCCCGCCACATCCGTGGTCCGCACCGTGTAGTTCACGGTTTCGCCGGGCTGAACCTTCGGCCGATCCGCCGTTATCTCGACCTTCAACTCATGGGAAGTCTCGGTCACTTTCAGCTCGGTTGACGCCTCCTGGAATTGCTTATCCAGCACGCGCACAACCGAAACCGTCGCGTTCGGGAAGTAGTTTTTCGCAACCGGAATATCCACCGTCGTGGAGCGCGAGTCGATCTTGACGACCCGCTGAAACTCAACGTTATTGATCTCAACGGTCAGCAGCGCGTCGCCGCCCACCTTGTCGGTGATAATCAGCGCCTTGGCGGTCTCGCCGCTCGTATAGGTGCGCCGATCCATCTTCACTTCCAGCGTGCCCACCGGGCGATCGTTGCCGCGCAGGCTGGTGACCCACACGCTTGTCGCCGCGCCGATCACGTTGCCCGAGCGGTCGGTGACCTTGGCGCGAATTTGCACGTCGTTCGCATCGGGAACCGGAATCGGCACGCTCGCCTTGCCCGAGGCATCGGTGCGACCCGTCGCCGTCCCTTCCAAAATGAAACGCGAGCGGCGCTTGTCCCACTCGTAGTAGCCGTATTCAATCGTCACCGCCTGACCGGCCACGGGCTTCTCGCCGATCGCAGTCTCCACTTGCACCAGCGCGTTGACCCGCTCACCGGGAGCCGCGACGTAGCGATCGGTGTCCAGCGAAACGCCGTACTCGCCCTGAAGAACGGGCACGGTCGCGCTCGCATCAAAATACTTGTCGTCACCGGCGTTGCCGGTGATCTGGAACTGCACGTCCAGGTCTTCAAGCTCGCTCGATTCGTCCAGGTTTCCGGCGCGGAGTTTGCTGGCCGGGAATCGCACAATCGCCTTCCCCGTGTCGTCGGTCACCGTGTCGTCGAGGTCGCCCACGTATTCGCCGCCGTAGCTGTCGTACTCGTAGTAACTGCCGTAGCCGCGCGGCGAGGCAAACACCGTGCCGGAGATTTTCGCCCCCGCCACCGGCCCGCCAAAGTAGTTCTCGGCGGTCACTTCCATCTCGACCACGTCCACCTTGGTGAAGCTCTCGCGAGTCGGCTTCATCGAGATTTTGAACTCAGGCTTGCGGTAAGCCGCGACCTCAAACGATCGCGAATCGCTGAATTCCTTGCCGTTGACCGTGCCCTTGAGGCTCAGGTAATACCAGCCGACAACGTCAGTCTTGGTCGTGAACCCGCCGTTAAACGTGCCGCTCGGCCCGTTCATCACGGGTGTGCTCACGGACTGACCATCGGGGTCCTCCAAGGTGGCCGTGATTTGCGCGTTACTGGGGATGGCGTAGCTGCCGGGGTCGCCGGTGCGGACGATCGCCTTCCACTGAATCTCGTCGCCGGGACGATACACCGGGCGATCCGAATAGATGTAGCTGCGCACCATCGACCGATTCCGCGCGTATAGGCGGGTGGTGAGGAATGCCGTGGACTTACCTTGCTGGGCGAACATGCCCTGGAACGAGCCGGTTGTCGAGACGTTCACGAGGCCATCGGCCCCCGTGGTACCAATCGTCGCGAGGCCCGAACCGCGCACTTCTTGCACCGGCACGCCGCCAATCGCTTGGCCGGTCTTCAGATCAACCACCTGCACGAGGCCCTTGGTTTCGCCGACCTTGGAGATCAGCCCAATGCGGCTGACGGCAAAATACGCGCCCCGGAATTCGGTGTCTTTGCCTTCGGTGAGGCTGGTGGAAAGCCAGTAAACGCCCTCGGGAAGCTGCTTCACAAACAGCTCTTGCTGGAAGCCGCCTTCGCCATCAGTTTCGGTCAGGTCAAGGTTGATGGTGCGGACCAACTTGAGTTGGTCGGGTTGCAACGGACGCATGGTGCGGCGATCAATGATGCCGCTGAGCACGGTTTGCACGTCCTCGGCCGCCTGAAACTTCGCCATCGGCACTTCGTAAACCGTCGCCTTGATCTCGCGTTGGTCGCTGACGCCGCCGACGTTAAACACAACGTGCTCGTCGGGAAGAAACACCCGCTGGGCGCTGCTGAGCGAAAAGCTCATCGGCAGTCGCTCAAGCGCAAGTTTCACCGTGCTGGTGGCCGCCGACTTGATCACGACCGTATCGTCGTAGACCTCGGCTCGGCGAGTCGTCGCGCGCAGCGAATACGAACCGACGGGAAGATTTTTGGCGCGAAACACGCCTTTGTCATCGGTGCGGATCACGCGCCGCTCGGTTTCAATCTCGCCGTCCGGATCGTCCGGCATGCTCTGCGAAATCACCACCGTGGCGTTGGCCGCCAATTTCCCGGTTTCTTTGTGCAGGACCGTGCCTTCCAGCGAGCCCACCATGATTTCGGTGTTGACCCCGCGCGCGAAGACCGCCGCCAAACACGCCAGCGCCACAACAACGCTGAGCAAGCCGCCCGACTTAAGCAGTTTCATGAGTGAGTGATTCCTCTTGTTTGGAACGCGCTGCGGCGACACTCGCAATGGCGAATATCGCGGCGGCGACAAAGATTTTGATCAGGATTTGCAACTTGGCTTCCTTATCGAACGCGGCGAACGGCAGCATGCCCAGGTGCAGACCCGCGCCGATGCCGGCCACGGCCAGTCCACTGGCCAAGGCGCGCAAGCCGCCCTCCGCCTCCCGCAGGACAAACGCGGTCGCCAACGCCGCGCCAAGAATAAGGCCGAGGCTCCCTCGACCGCCCATCAACACCAAGCACGCCGCGACGAGCAACGCCAACGTGACGCCCGCGAGCCCGCGAGCAATGCGATTGGTTGCGCCCCAAATTCCGCTGAGTTGGACCATGAGGAAGCCTGCGAGAAGACCCACCACGGCGTAGTTTTGGCCGAGGTCAATCGAGCGCATGGCGGCCGGGTCGGCGAGTCGCATCACCCGGAACAGCAGCATCGCGACCACCGGGGCCAGCGTGATGAGCAAGCCGGGGCGGTCGAGGCAGACCATCATCGTGGCCGCCGAAAAGAGCATGATCGGCAATCCCAGTGCGCGATCGAATCCGACCGCGACCGTACACAGGCCCAGCCAGAGAAGCGCCGCGGCCGTCGCGTAGGGGCCACTTTTCGCTTCATCTTTCGGGACAAACCACGCGACCAGCGCGGCCGCACCGAGTCCAAGTAAACCGGGTTGCCACATCTGGCCCACACCCAACAGGTTACGGCCCATGAACACCACGAGCATGGTCGCTCCGACTCCGCCCGCGATCCGGACGAGGCGCCGGTTCTCGCCTTTGGCGAAGGCCTCGCCCACCGAAACCAGCAACCAAACCATCGCCATCGCGACGCTCAGCCGAATCGGCTCCGCCGTGCCTTCGAGCGCGATTTCCTTTGCGAACAGGTGCGTCGAGCCGAGGACGGTCGCGCCGAGCACGAGTCCGGCCAGGCGATCGCTGGCCGAGATCAGCCACACCACGCCCACGCCTCCGAGGAGGCCGAGAATCATGCCGCGCGAATCAATCATGCTCGGCGTTTGGATGGCGGCGATCCCCATCAGCGCGACCGCAAACCCGGCCGAGCCGCGGAATTCTTTGTAATCCGGAAGTAGGTGCATTATCGCGCCCAGGAACGCACCGATGGCCATGCCGTAGAGACTTGCTTGGCCTTCCCACCCGCTGGCCATGGGCGAACGAGCCAAAAGATAGGCGGCGAGGCCAAGCGCGGCGGCCAGCCCCGCGCCCACAAAATCAGACGCCGCCGCCTTTTCGTAGCGCTGCAATCGCGTGACCAATAACAGGACCGCAATAGCGATAATTCCCGGTACAAAGTAGACCATGATGAGTAACTCAGTATAGGTACTCAATTTCAGGCCAAAACGGAGGAAGAACTGTAACTATTTTGTGGGGATATCGCGCAACGAAAACGGATTGTCCTGCAATGCTTCTTGCGCCGAGTAAGGTTTCTTCTCGTTTTGCACCCGAACATAGGTGCCATCGGTCTGCAATTCCCACGCGTTTGTCGTGTCCCGCAAGTAGGGTTCGAGCACCTGTTCCAAGAATCGTTGAATCTGTTTTGCGTTCGAAATCGGGGCCAGGACCTCGACGCGGCGGTCTAAGTTGCGTCGCATGATGTCGCTACTGCCGATGTAAAGTTCCGCCTGGCCGTTGTTGCCAAAGTAGTAAGCGCGGCTATGCTCCAAAAATCGCCCGACGATACTGCGCACACGAATGTTTTTGCGCGGGATGAGGCAGCAGATGCCCCGCACCACGCAATCAATGGAAACCCCTGCGCCCGCCGCTTCGTAGAGCGCGTCGATGACTTCCGGATCCACGAGCGAGTTGAGCTTAAAGATAATCCGGCCCGCCTTGCCGTGCGCGGCCTCGCGCTCAATGCGCTCCAAAATTCCGTCGCGCAGGTTATCTGGCGCCACCAGCAGGCGCTTGTAACTGACGTCTTTGCTGAACCCGGTGAGGTAGTTAAACAGGGTCGCCACGTCGTCCGTGATGTCCGGATCGGAGGTGAACATGCCGAAGTCGGTGTAGAGCTGCGCGGTCACCGGATTGTAGTTCCCGGTGCCGATGTGCGCGAACGAACGCAGCGAACCATCCGATTGCCGTCGCACAACGAGCGCGAGTTTGCAGTGGGTTTTAAGTTCCTGAAAGCCATAGCTCACGTGCACCCCCGCGCGTTCGAGCATCCGCGCCCAAGTGATGTTATTCGTCTCGTCAAAGCGCGCCTTGAGCTCGACCATGACGGCCACTTGCTTGCCTTCGCGAGCCGCTTCCAGCAACGATTCGACCACCGGTGACTCCTTGCCGACGCGATACAGGGTTTGCTTGATGCCGAGCACGCGCGGGTCGGTCGCGGCGGAATCGATGAAGGCCTGCACGCTGGCGAAGCTGTCAAACGGCTGATGCACCACCACGTCGCGCGACTTCACCTCGGCGAATAGCGAGTCGCTCGTCGCGAGTTTGTCGCTGAGATACGATCGGGCGGGCGGAAACTTCTCGCCGGCGATGCTCAGGGCGGCGAGGTCCCAAAGACCTTCGAGCGCGAGCAGCCCATCAATCACCATCACGTCCTGTGTTTCCAGCGCATGCATGCGCATGAGGTTTTTCAGGAGCGCGGCGGGCATGGTCGGCTGCACTTGCAGCAGAACCGGATCGCCAAACCGGCGCTGGTGAATCGTGTTTTCGACCGAGCTGACAAGGTCCGCCGCTTCCAGCCAACGGATATCCATGTCGGCGTCGCGCACCAACCGGAACGGGTGAACCCCCACGATCTTCGCGCCGGGGTACAGCTCATTGATGTTCGCGGTGACCAGGTCTTCCAGCGCAATGAACTCGTTTTTCAGCCCCGGAATAGGGATGAACCGCCGGTCTTCGTGAGGTACCTTCACGCGACCGATCCGCGGCCCGCTCTCGTCGCTAATCTCGACCGCGAGGTTCAGCGAGCGGTTCGAGATAAACGGCACGCTCGGCGCGGGATCGAGAATCAGCGGCGTAAGGATCGGCTTGATCGACCGCAGAAAGTAGGTCGCCATGTCGGCGCGCTGCTTGTCGGTGAGGTCATCCCACCCACGAATCCGCACGCCCACTTTTTGCAGTTTTGGCAGAAGCCCCTTCCACACCTGGTTCGCCTCTTTGCGCATCGGCACGGCAAGCTCGGCGATGGCCTGAAGCTGCTCGGAGGGCGTCAGCCCATCCGGCGTGCGCTCGGTGATTTTCGCTTCTTCTTGCTCAATGAGGCCCGAAACGCGCACCATATAAAACTCGTCGAGATTTGATTCAAAAATCGCCAGAAACTTTAACTTTTCCAGCAACGGATTGCGCTCGTTGGTGGCTTCGGCTAGCACGCGCCGATTGAATTCAAGCCAACTGAGTTCGCGGTTAAGGTAGGCAGCCATGGTCACTTTCGCTTCGCGGTCTTCGCCTTGGGTGCGTTCGCCGCCAGCTCCATAATCGCGCCCTCGCGCACGCCAAACTCGCTCACTACAAAGTGATCAATGTCGAGGCGCTCCATGATCTTACGAAACACCATGGCGCCGGGCACAAGCGTTTGCCCGCGTTTTAACCGAACGTTAAATCTTGCCGCGCCTTGGCTCGCGGTGAGGCGCGCCGCCGCCCATTCCAAATACTTCACTTCCGGCAGCACGATGTCGCGCAGCCCATCCGGGTGCAATGCCCGCCAAATGCCGCGCCCGACCCCGCCCGAGACCACCATGCTGTTGACCCGCGGGAAGTCCGCAACTCGCATCAGTTCGGCATCAATCAGCCGGCCAAGGCGATCCAAGCGGTCCGGCGGGCAAGGGTAAACCAGGCCGGTTTGCTCGATCAGTCGCCCCGTGCCGAGCGGCAGCGAGACTTGATGAGTGAGCGCCCCGCGCTGCACCACCGCGACCTGCACGCTCCCGCCCCCGATTTCGACGAGAGCCGCCGGCTCCGGCGTACTGCAATCCAGCTGCGTGCCGCGCCAGCTCAGCTCGGCCTCGCGATGGCTGGGAATGAGGTCCACGGTCACGCCCACTTCTTTCTTGATCCGCTGCAGAACGGCGTCGTGGTTTTCCGCCACGCGCATGGCTTCGGTGGCAAAAACGTATAGCTTTTGCGCCTTAAAGGTGGTGCATATTGCCTTGTAGCGGGCGAGCACGCCCACCAATCGGTCCGCGTCGGTGTCCGGAATCCGTCGCTCGCGGCTTACTACTTCACCCAGCGAAAGCCATTCGCTTTCGTTGGCGAGCCGTCGCTGAACCGAGCCGTTCACATCGGCGACAAGCAGGTGCACCGTATTGCTTCCGATATCCGCCGCCGCCAGCACCATGCCCATTCCCATTATTATGGGGCCCATAATGCGACATATGGAGATGCTCGCCCGCGCCGCGCAACTGATGACCGAGGCTCACGCCGGGCAATGGACCGACCACGAGCCGCCGCTGCCCTACGTGGTCCATCCGAGCGAGGTGGTGCTGAACCTCCAGCACATCGGCGGAATCACCGACCCGACGATGCTGGCCGCCGCCTTTCTGCACGACACCGTGGAGCACGGCAACATTTCCCCCGAGACCATCGCCGAGCAGTTCGGCCCCGAGATCGCGGCGCTCGTCAAAGAACTCACTCGCGACGAGCCGACCGCCGAAGAACTTGAGGATATGACCAAGGCGGAAGTCTGGGAACTCCGGTCCTACATGCTGCTCCGCGACATCGAGGAGATGTCCGATGAGGCG
Organism: Chthonomonas sp.; assembly: GCA_016788425.1. Lineage (NCBI taxonomy): Bacteria > Bacillati > Armatimonadota > Chthonomonadia > Chthonomonadales > Chthonomonadaceae > Chthonomonas > Chthonomonas sp. The sequence continues at coordinate 226,606 of JAEURQ010000004.1, read as the reverse complement.
CAGACGATCAAACTGGCCGATCGCCTGAGCAATGTGAAAATCGCCAATGCGATAAAGAGCGCCGACAAACTGATCCGCTACCACGCGCAGACCCGCACGATTTTGCACCTCATCGCGCCGGAGGTCAATCCGGCGCTGTGGCAGGCTGTGGCGAACGAGCTACTTCAGCCAGGGTAGGCGTTGCTGCGCCGGGAAGGTGCGCTTGGATTTCTTGGTCATGTCTTCCAGCCGCTGAATCCGCTTCTTGTCGTCGGGGTGGCTGCTCAGCCATTCCGGGCTGTTGTTGCCTTTCTTCATCGCCTCGAACATGCGGAACACGTCCACCATGCCTTGCGGGTTGTAGCCCATGGCCACCACCGAGTTGAACCCCTCGACGTCGGCTTGATTTTCGTTCTTACGGCCGTACTTCAGTTGGTCCACACCTAATGCGAGCGAGGCGAGGTCTTGGCCGGTTTTGCCGATGTTGAAAATCTCGCTGGCGATGCCGAACAGGAGACCCTTCTTATTGGAATCCTCCACTTGGCGAGCCCAGTGCTCCATCCGCGCGTGGCCGACTTCGTGGCCGAGCACGCCGACCAGCTGGTCCACGGTGCTCATTTTATCGAGCAGGCCGGTGTAGAAAAAGACCGGTCCGCCCGGCAAGCAGAACGCGTTGACTTCCTTACTTTCGATCACATCGAAGCTGAATTCGTAGGGGCGCGACTTCCACTCCGCGTCAGGGATGGTGCGAATGAGCTTCTCGCCGAGCGAGCGTAGTAGCTTCACACGGGTGTCGGTGCCCGGGAGCACCTTTTCCTTGGTGCGCAGCTCGGCGGCCGCCTCCTTGCCGAGCTTCAGCTGAGTCTTGAAATCGGGCTTCAGGCTCTGCGCTTGGGCCATGGTGGCAGCGCCAACCAGCGTGGTGGCAACGGCAAAATTGCGGATTCTTCGCATCAATGGGTTAGAACGTCACAGCCTGCCTGAAGGTTTCAGGCTAAAGATCTCAAGACACTTGTCCGACAAGACTTGTGGGGAGATTCTCACGAGTCTCGTATTCTTACGAGGTCTTCACAGGATCAATCCAAGGAATTCAAGGAGGGAGGATATACCTCTCTCTCTCGGAAGGTACCGGAAACCTATGAAGAACATCAAGAAGAACAAAGGCTTTACGCTGATTGAAATCATGATCGTGGTCATGATCATCGGCATCCTGCTGGCCATCGCCGTCCCGAACTTCGTTCGTGCTCGCGATACAAGCCGTGCATCGACCTGTGTGGCCAACCTCAAGCAAATTGACTCGGCTAAGGAGCAGTACGCGATGGAAAACCGACTTGGTTCGGGTGCAACTGTCACCCAAGCCAACATTGTGCCGAACTACATTCGCACGATGCCGGCCTGTCCGTCGGGTGGTACTTACGGCATCGCGACCGTCGGCTCTAACCCCACTTGCACCTACTCGACGAGCGACGCTCGCCACGCACTTCCGTAAGGAACGACTCATGCTTGTTAGCCCCGGTTTATCCGGGGCTAATTTGCTATGTGAACGTCGCTTTTGCATGGGGAACAACAAGCCCGTGCGCCAACGATTCATCAGCCCCGGTCATTCTCCGGGGCTTTTGTTTTTTTGCACATTGCCGCACAACTACTAGGTTAAGTTCTTCAGGCATCTATGGAACATCACTTGTAGGGATAGATGTAGATGAACCGCCGTCGAGCACCAAAGAATAGGGGTTTCTCGTTTGTGGAAGTACTTTTAGGAGTCTTCCTGGCTTCCTTGTGCGCCGTCATTGTCAGCGCATCTCTCCCGGTCGCAACGCAAAGTCGCATCAAAGCCGACCTGCTCGGCAAGGCGACCAACCTGGCACAGCAGCAACTCGAACGCGTGCGTGGCACTGGCTATCCCAATCTCAGCGCCGCGGCTCTGCAAACCGAGGGACTCATCGATTCGGTGACGCCCATCGCCGCCGATACCTACAGCTTCACCGCCGTCGGAAACGGCACGAACGAAGCCGTCAGCCAAGTGTTGCCCTCGGGCACCGGCCAAATCCGGGTTGAGCAAGCCGACCTTGACCTTCGCCGGGTGATCGTGACGGTGCAGTACAGCGACCGTGGACAAACCCGAACCGTGCGGGTGGGAACCCTGGTGGCCAACTTATGAAACGTCGAAAGTCTCAAGCGTTTACTCTGGTCGAAACCATGGTGGCGTCCTCGCTGGGCGTGCTCGTGGTGTTCGGCACGGTCTCCACGCTGGTCATGGGCATGTACGGTTGGTCCAAGGGCCAAGGCGCAATTGATAGCAATGTGGATGGCCAAAAATCCATCCGCGTCATCAGTTCCGAACTCAAAGAAGCCATGGAGGTCACGCTCGACGCGAACGGCCTGGGCCTCAACTACAAGCTTCCGCTCAAGGATGGCACCGGCCTTTACGTGCAGCCGATGACCTGGGATGGCGTTACCCGCCGCGTGCAGTACCGCGTGGTGAGCACGGTCGGGCGCATCGAATACGGCCCCTCGGCTTCCATGCGAACGCTCGCCACCAACGTGAGCAACATCAACCCAAGCAGCGGCAACAGCTACCAAATTTTCACCGCTGGCGACGGCACCGTCATCCGCGAACTGAAGATGCGGCTGACCACCGACAACGCCGGGCGCAATTCCGAGCGCCAAAAAACCCTCACCGCGGAGACCTTTTTTCTCCGCAATATCCCGGTGACCACCCGATGACCCTGCAACAAATTCGACCTCGAAGGAATCGCACCAAGAAAGACCGTGGCTTTGCTCTCATCGCCGCGTTTTCGGTGCTGATGCTCCTGACGTTTGCGACCGGCAGCTACCTGGATAGCGCCACGCAAACCAACCGCCTGGCGCGTCGCCAAGCCGTGGATGTGCAGACCACCGGACTTTGCGAAGCGGGTGTGCAGAGCTCGCTCCGCTCGCTGTGGCGACCGTTCCGCGCGAACCAGACGTTCACGGCAATGGACGCGGCCTGTACGGGCGCAACCATCAACAATCCCTTGTCCACGCAGTCGGGCAGTCTCGATGGCGTCGGTCGCTTTAGCAGCGGCGTGGTGGGCTACTCAACCCCAACCGGCAACACTTACGTGCGAAATGTCACGATCCGCGCCGTCGGCTGGGTGGATGCCGACAATGACGGCGTACTCGATACCAACGAGGCCCGCAAAATCGTGGACGTGCAAGCCCGCTACGAGCTCGCCCGCAGCGCCGTTTTTGACTACACGTACTTTGTCAACAACTACGGGTGGATGAGCGGCTTCGGCCAAAACGACCTCGTGGTGAACGGCGACATGCGCGCCAACGGCAACTTCGATTTTAGCGGCGGCGACCCTACCGTCAACGGCTCGATTGTGGCCGCGGCCAACGACAAACTGATCCCGGCCGCGCCCGGCCTGATCAATGGATCGCCGTTCAAGATGGACGACGCGACGTATCGCTCGAAGGTGGATGCCGCGACCCGACCGGGTTACGACAGCACCGTGCACGGCGCGGCGGGCACGTCCGACTACGAAACGTGGCGCGATTTCGTGTTTCAATCCACGGGCGCGATCTCGGCCGGACGCACCTCGGGTGCGGTGAAGTTCGACGCCAGCGGCACCAAAGCGTGGGTCCGCACCGGTTCGACGGCGACGCATACGACGCTCGACACGAACCCCTCGCAGGAGCTGATCATGCCCGACCTGCAAAACATTTCGCGTTACCAAACGTTGAGCCAAACCTACACCAACCCCAAGGCGACGTTCGCCGACGGCACGGCCAACCCCAACTTTGGGCAGCAACCGTACGTGGAGGTCTGGAATAGCAGCACAAACTCATATCAACGCATTTCGACCAACGGCGTGGTGACCGGCTCGGCCATCCTTGTCGGCACTTCGAGCAAACCGGTGAAGGTCCACGGCCCCGTCACGTTTACGCAAGATGTCGTCGTGAAGGGCTACGTCCAGGGCCAGGGCACCCTGTACGCAGGCCGCAACGTGCACATCGTCGGCAGCTGGCAGTATGTCAATCCGCCCGACTTCCGCGGGTCTCCGCTCGCGACCGAGCAGGCCAACGAAAAGAAGGACCTAGTCGCGCTCTGCGCCAGCGGGTCGGTCATCATGGGCAACCCGAAGCAGTTTTCGGATCCGTATCCGCTGTACTACATGAAACCGCCGTTTACCAAGGCGCGTTACGCCGATGACGGGACGCTGATTCCGGCTTACGACGGCACGCAAACCGACGGCACCGGCTACAAAAAGTACCAAAGCGTCTTCGGCGACAACGCGCTTGATGCGATCTCCTCGGGTGTGAATCGGGTTGACGGGATTCTGTATTCCAACTTCGTCGGCGGCGGAAACATCGGCACTGGCGGCGGCGGCGTCACGTTCAACGGCACCCTCATCAGCAAAGACGAGGCGCTGGTGACCTATAGCCTGCCGCTTAAAATGAACTACGACAACCGCATTCGCGAGCGTCAACTGACCAATCAGCCGATCGTTGACATTCAACTGCCGCGCAGCCCAGTGTTGCTCCGCAGCACATGGCAAGACCGAGGTTTCCAATGGTGATGAAGAACAAAGCAACCACGCTCCGAACGCTCCTGTTCGCCTTGGCCGTCGTGGCCATCGGCGCGACCGCCAAGGCGGGCGGCATCATTCGCGATCCGAACTTCAAGCCCGTGCCGGAAGTGACCGACGAGCGCTTGGTGAAGGATCAGGCGCACCAGGCGACGATGGGCGAGGTCAAGGATTTTAAGGCGGCGGCGCCCCAGCCGGTGGCTCCGGCCATGGCGTCCGAGCGCGCGCAAAGCAACATCGCGGTTGCCTCGCGCCAGACTCTGGTGGAAGCGACCGAAGCGAGCAAGCACGCGGCAAGTGGCCCCTCGTGGGTCAACGTTGGGCTCGTGCTTAGCCTTCTGGCCGTACTCGGAGTGAGCGCCAAGGCGTGGGCGGATAAGAAGATTCCGAGCCCGCAGCCCAAGCGAACGCCTAAGCCAAAGTCGGGACGAGCTGGTTAAATTCGCCGAGCGTATTAGCGGTGAAATCAACCCGCTTGAGCACTTCGCTCGCCTCGGGCAAGCGAGTCCCTTGACCGCCCACGCCAATGCGCGTGGTGAGCTCTAGGCGCGCCCGTTCGCGCACGAGCGCGTCCACAACTTCGCTCAATGCCGGCAACTGCTCACCAGTGGTCACGCTCAGTAGGAGCAGGTCGGGTTGCACCTCGGCCACGCGAGTCGTGAGGCTCGCCAGCGGCACATTGGCCCCCAAGTAAAACGTGTGCCAACCGTGCAGGCGCAAACAGTCGCTGAGCATGCGAAGCCCAATGGTGTGATAGTTCTCGGGCACGCACGCTAAAATCGCCTTCGGCCCGGTGGCCGGTGGCACCGCGGCATAGTGCATCACCCGCGACATCAGCCGTTCCAGAATCGCGGTCGCCAGGTGCTCCTGCGCCACGTCAATCGCCTGCACCTCAAACCACTTGCCGATGTAGTAAAACGCCGCCCCAAAAATGTCTTCGTAGGCTTTGATCACATCGCGATGCGCGCGCATGTACTGATCAATCAGCCGCGCTGCGGATTCGTCGTCGCCTGCGGTCGCAGCGCGCGCGATCTTCAGCGCGACCTCGTCGTCGGGAACAACCGGCGGTTCTTCCTGACGAATCATTAGGTTGCGCACCACGACCTCAATATCGTAGCCCTGCAAACTGTAATAGACCTGGCGGCCGATCTTGCTCGACTGCACGATATCGCGTTCGCGCAACTTGGCCAGGTGATTGCTGACATTCGGCTGCTTCATGCCGGTCGCATCCACCAGTTGCGTCACCGTTCGCGCTCCATCCAGCAATTCGCAAAGCAGGATGCGGCGCGACGGCTCCAACATATCTTGGATAAAGTCCGGCATTGCTAGCTACTACGAGCCGCGCATGTTAAAAGTTGTTCAACCTAGCGGCTCACCCCAGGAAACATTCGCCGACCGAAACAATCAGGTACAAACTTGCTTATGGCCGGACAAGAAATTTTGGCGCGAATCGCAATTTTGCACGACGCGCAATCCAGTGCGATTGAGCCAAAGCTGCGGGCCCGGGGGTATCGTTGGGCCACGTTCCAACTGCTCACCACGCTGTACGGCCACGCCCGAGGCTTGGTGCAGGCGGAGGTTGCGCGGCGGCTCGCCATCACTCCGCCAACCCTCACCGAGGCCATCCAACTGCACCTGCGATTGGGCCTGATTGAGCAAGTGGACGATCGGCGCGACCGACGCTCTAAGCGCGTGTTGCTGACCCCCGCCGGGAAGGCCGCGGTGAAGCTGATGGTGCGCGACATTGGCGCAATTGAAGAACAGATGCTAAAGGGAATTACTGAAACCGAACTGAGCGTGGTCGCGCGAGTGTTGGACCAAATGCTGACCAACCTCGAAGGCGGTGACGCCTGATGCGGACCGTGGTCGGCGTGGATTTGGGCGGCACCAACGTGCGCGCGCAAGTGCTGGACGAAGCTGGCAATCCCCAGGGCGAACGGCAAGAGATTCCGAGCCGCGCTCAGGAAGGCACTGAAGCCATCATCGAAGCGCTCAACGAGGTGATTGAGCAAGCGATTAACGACACCGATACCACGCCGGAAAGAGTCGGCCTCGCCATCCCGGGATTTGTGGACGACGTGAGCGGCATGGTCTTTTGGGCGCCGAACTTTGGCCACTACGAAGGCAGCGTTTTTAAGTATTGGAAGGACGTGCCGGTCGGCGCAATGCTGCGTGAGCGGCTCTCGATTCCGGTGTGCATGGGCAATGACGCGAACCTGGCCGCGCTCGGCGAATATCGATTTGGCTCGGGCGAAAACCGCGCCAAGTGCCTGGTGATGCTCACCTTGGGCACCGGCGTGGGCGGCGGAATCGTGATGGGACCGGGCTCCGTGCAAGGCGACGCTCGCGGCCCGATCGTGCTGCTTGGCGGCAACAAGGGCGGCGCGGAATGCGGCCACCTCAGCCTCAACCCGAGCGGGCTGGATTGCCCGGCTGGGAGCTACGGCAGCCTCGAAGCCTATTGTCAGCGCGACAGCATCATCCGCCGCGCCCAGCACCGCCTCAACCGGGGCCGCGATTCGGTGCTGCACCAACTGACCGGCGGCGATTTGAACCTGGTCAGCCCGAGCCTCATCTCCAAGGCCTGCGAAGCCGGCGACGAACTCGCGATTGAGGTGTTCGAGGAAGTCGGCACCTTCCTCGGTCAAGGCATCGGCTCGTTCATCAACATTTTTGCGCCGGACGTGGTGGCCGTCGGCGGCCAAATCGCTAAGGCCGGCGAGTTTATTCTCGGCCCGGCCCGACGCGCGGCCCGCAATGTCGCGATCCCCAACCTGTTTGACTTCGCCACGATTGTGCAGGCCAAGGAAATTGACGACGCCGGCATTCTTGGCGCGGCGGCTCTGGCGTTGATCTAACCACCCGCGAGCGCGGCGTTGACCTGCCCGCCCGCGACATCGCACTGGGCGAAAATGCGCACGTTATCGGTGAGGTCGAGCGCAAGCGACGCTCCGGCGGCTAGCACAAACAACTGATTGGAGCCATCCACGGTGGCGGGCGCGGATTCATCGGGGCCGCTCAAGGTCAGGGCCACCCGCGATCCGGCGATCGGGTTGTGCAGAATCACGCCGTTGCCTGAGCCAGCGGGCAGGGCGATGGGCGTGGCCGAGGTCGGGCTGAGCGCGCTGGTCGTGACGGGCGAAACAATTCGAAGCGTTTGCATCACTCCCTCCGACCGCCAGCGGCGACCTTGTAAACTAGGCGCGATGCTCATTGCCGCGGCCATCGCTCTCGCTCCCCCCACTTGGACCCTCGTGGTGGGCGGCGACCTGATGCTCAATGCGATCACGCCGAAGAGCAAGCCGATGGCGGGCGTCGCGCAGCTGTTTCGCACCGCGGACGTGGCTTACGCCAACCTCGAGATTCCGCTGACGGACGCCAAAACCGTGACGCCGCGCAAGTCGGCCGCTGACCTCAAAGCGAAGCGGCAGTTCGTCCTCAAGGCGGATCCCGGTCATGTTTCAACGCTCACCAGCATGGGTTTGGATCTGGTGAGTTTGGCGAACAATCACGCCATGGATTACGGCGCGAAAGGGCTGAATCAGATGCTGGGGCTGCTGGACAAGGCGGGCATTGCGCATAGCGGCGCGGGCGCGAATGTGGTTGCGGCGAACGAGGTGGCCGTGTTCCGCAATCGCTATGGAATCCGAGTGGGCATGCTCAGCTACCTTTGCTTTGTCGGCGCGGGCGCGCTCAACACGTGCGGCCCGGCGAGCGCAAAAACCCCCGGCATCGCGACGCTCAACTACGGCGGCGCGCTGGATGAAAAGAACCTAAAGGACTTGACCAATCGTATTCTTGCGGCGCGCAAGCGGTGCGATGTGCTGATTGTTGCGCCTCACTGGGGCGACGAGCGGGCCCGCCTGCCCAAAGACTGGCAACTCCGTTTGGGACGAGCGATGATCGCGGCGGGCGCCGACGCGGTCGTCGGCGCGCATCCGCACGTGCTGCAAGGCTCCGAGATCGTGGGCGGCCAGCCGATCCATTACTCGCTGGGGAACCTGATCTCTCCCCGCCCGGCGAACACGGGCGTGTACCGCCTGACGTTTAGCGGGAAGAAATATGTAAAGACGGAGCGCTTGACTTATACAATCGCGGGTGGGGTGATCAAGCGCCGCAAGGGGAAAGACGCCGCCTCGGCGGCCAAGGACTTGGCTGAGCTGGATAAGATTCTCGCGCGCCGCACGGCGCAGCTGTTTCCCCGCCGGTAGCGGGTTGGATGGGGTTTGGGCTTTCGTTTGGCCGAAGGGTGGACGATTCTTGCCATCCGCATAGCTTCCTCTCGTGGTTCCCTCTCGGGATTGCCGACTTTTGCGTGCGTTGACTTGCGCTCTTTCGCAGGCTATTGCACTTTTCAGGGCCAGCATTAGCCGCGTCGGGGCGGGAGGACGACGCGAGCCTAGCGAGCAAGTCCGGCTTGCGCACTTTCGCCAGCCACCCATTCCTTTCGCTGTGCCAGCACCAGCCGCGTCGGGGCGGGAGGACGACGCGAGCCCCGCGAGCGAGTCCGGCTTGCGCTCCTTCCCCAGCCACTTTGCTCCAACTTTCAGGGCCAGCTCAGCCGCGTCGGTGAAAGGCTTTCGCCCTCGACAAAGCTTCACTCTTACGCCAGCCCTAGCCGTGTCGGGGCGGGAGGACGTCGCGAGCCCCGCGAGCGAGTCCGGGGGAGTGGCCTTGGGCCGACGCGGCGGGAAGTGGTTTTTGAACGCTTTGCGCGGGGTTGTGTCGGGGCCGATCTAGCCGCGCCGGCGAATCACCATCCCCAGTCCAGCGAGCAAGCCAACCATCCCCCCGGCTCCGGCCGGATGACTTTCGCCTTCCTCTCTGCCCCCATCTTCAGGGGCGAGTTCAGCCGCGTCGGGGCGGGAGGACGATGCGAGCCTTGCGAGCGAGTCCGGGGGAGTGGCCATGGGCCGACGCGGCGGAAGTTGGGTTCAGAACGCTTTGCGCGGGGTTGGGTCGGGCCGACCTAGCCGCGCCGGCGAATCAACATCGCAAGTCCAGCCAGCAAGCCAACCATCCCCCCCGGCTCCGGCACAGGCGCAGCCCCCATGAGGGTGTACTTGGCCCCAATATTCTGCCAGGGCTCGGGGTTGAATCCTGAATTTCTCGGGTAGCCAAGATTGTTGCTTTGGCCAGTTTGCTCACCACCGGTCGTGTGCAAAAGCAAACCCGTTTCACCAGTTCGGCTGCCATATGGCTCCCCAACTTGCAAGGAATTTGTGTAAACCGAAGTGCAAATTCGATGCCTTTCCCCGGGCTGTACCTTTAACCAACCAAGTGCACTAGTTCCGTTTGACCGTCGATACAATGGCCGGATCGCATAAGATGTCCCAACCGGTCGCACCTGGCGAGTGTCGTCGCTTCCCAAAACATAACCTCCAACGCCAAGGGATGAACTCGCAAAGTAAGTTGCTTGATCTGGGATGCCATCATTGTTCTCGTCGATAGGATCCCGGTTTAGATCATAAGCCGATCCGCCACCGAAATTCTCCAAGTTCATTGACAAGCTTGACTCCGTTGTAAACATTGGAGCGACTTTTCTAAAGGAGTAGTTATCTAAGGGTGGAGCCGCGAGATAACTGACATTTGTCAACTCAGCCCGATCATACGCGATGAAGCTTATACAATCCTTAACATAGACGTCCCCTTCGCCGTTTGAGATATGCTGAAATTCCAAACCCACTCGGAAGGAGCTTGCCGCTGGCACATTTAGATATCTATCCGAGGGTATCTCCTTACCCAGAGCAGCGGTGACATCTGCGCCACTTGCTCTCGCCAGAGCAATAAGCATTGGATCCTGGTAAGTCAAGTAGAAACGAAACTGACGAACCTGCGCGAGCGCAAGCCCCGGTAGGAACGCCACCGCGACAAACCCCAAAACAGCAATCTTCCTCATGTGAAACACAACTCCGGGCGAAATCCGCCTGAGCACACAGTATAAGCCACATCCTGCGAAAATCGATGGCGAAGTTTCCGCCGCGTCGGGGCGGTCGGGGCAGGAGGGCGACGCGAGCCCCGCGAGCGAGTCCGGCTTGCGCTCCTTTGCCAGCCACCAGGGTCCCTTTTCAACGCCAGCACCAGCCGCGTCGGGGTGGGAGGACGATGCGAGCCTTGCGAGCGAGTCCGGGGGAGTGGCCATGGGCCGACGCGGCGAAAAGTGGTTTCCTTGCGATTGGCCGCCTTGCGCGAGTTGCCGGAGCCGCGGACAATTCGCGGACAGAATGCCGTGGTGCGTGCCGCGCCAGCCTCGCCGCGTGCAGCGGGTTTGGCGCGAGCCCGCGAGCGCGTCCGGTTTGTGCTCTCTCGCCAGCCACCAGGTTCCCATTGTCAGGGCCAGCTCAGCCGCGTCGGTGAAAGGCTTTCGCCCTCGCCAAAGCTCCACTCTTACGCCAGCATAGCCGCGTCGGGGCGGGAGGACGTTGCGAGCCTTGCGAGCGAGTCCGGGGGAGTGGCCGTGGGCCGACGCGGCGGAAGGTGGGTTCAGAACGCTTTGCGCGGGGTTGTGTCGGTGCCGACCTACCGACGACGGCGAATCAACATCCCGAGTCCAGCGAGCAAGCCCACCATCACCCCTGGCTCTGGCACAGGCGCTGCCCCGATCAATGTGTACTTTGCACCAATATGCTGCCATGGCTCGGGGTGCATCAAGCTCGAACGGTAGTACCCGTGGTCGTTACCATTGGGTGTTTTTTCACCACCGGAGGTATGCACCAGCAACCCAGTTTCGCCACTGTGGGTGCCGTACGTTTCGCCGATACCTAAAGATGTTGTAAAGGATTGATCACAGATCACATGCTTTTCGCCCGGCAACACCTTCAGCCAACCAAACCCGAAGTTTCCGTTGCGTGTTAGGTAGCGCGGCCACACACTGTGAGACAGTCCGATCGGCCTGAGTTGTCGAAGATCATCGCTTCCCGCCACGTATGCGCCAATCCCCCTGCTGGAAACGACAACGTAATTTGCTAAATCCTGTACCCCATCAGAATTTTCATCGAGTGGCCGTTTCTGCCGGTCAAAGACCGGATCGCTCGCAAATCTCGACAGATTTGCTGCAAGACTTTCTTCTGCAGTAAACGCAGGTGATAGCTTTCTAAAGGAATATGTGTCACTTGGTATGGCACCTAAGTAAGCGACATTGGTCACTTCTGCTCGATCATATGCAATATAACTTGTCAAAGTACTTAAAAAGACTTCGCCATAACTGCTACCCATATTTTGCACAGCAATCCTTACTCTAAAATTCCCAACAATTGGTACGTTTAAGCTGACATGAGTGGGTATTTCGCTTCCAACTGCGGCATTTAAGTCTACCCCCGTTGATCTCGCCATATCTACCAAACCTTGATCCCCATACTGTAGGAAATACCTAAGTTGTCGAGGCTGCGCTTCAGCAAGAAGAGTCAGGGACAAAGAGGCGAGGGAGGCAAAAAGCAATCTCATTGCACAGCCCCCTTCATCTCTGAAGTTGCATACATTGTAAGCACCGGAGACTCAAGCTCCTCATTCGTACACCAGATAACCTGCCCACGCATCACGCGATCATTCGCGAAGCTACTCGCCGGCTCAGTACCAGTAAAGAACGTGTTTAGCTCTTGCTTCATCCGCCAAAGCCCACTCCCCTCGTTGAGAGAATTCGCTTTCGCCACAGTTTCCAAGTTCCTCATGAGACACAAATCGTAGGCGAAATCCGCCTGAGCACACAGTATAAGCCAAATCCTGCGAAAATCGATGACCAAGTTTCCGCCGCGTCGGCCCACGGCCACTCCCCCGGACTCGCTCGCAGGGCTCGCGTCGTCCTCCCGCCCCGACGCGGCTGAGGCTGGCGTTTGAAAAGAGAGCTGCAGCCTAGACCCAAGGGCCGAGCCTGAGAGCATGTGCGGAACCACAGCAGAAGATTGCCAAAAGCGAGGTGAAATAAATGCTGCTCGCGGGGCTCGCGGCGCCCTCCCGCCACAAAACCGCACGGCAAACCTTACAGCAAGACCCCACCAAGGCAAACACAAAAGGCAGGCCGCGAGCGGCCCGCCACGGGGTGCCAGGGAGAGGTGGCAAATTCGACCACGTGTTAAGGGCGACCCCACCTTCATCTAAGCCCATCCTCCGCCAAAAAGCGAGGGAATGTCAGCCCCTATTCATAACCGTCAGCCAACGTTCACGCGGCGACGACGTGCCAGCAGCGCCAGACCCATGGCCACCACCACGCCCGCCGAGGGCTCGGGAACCAACTGCGCGGCGCGCTGCGCCACCAGCGCGTGCCCGGCCCGAGTCGGGTGCACGTTGTCAAAAAATAGCCACTGGTCGGCATTCGCCCCCGCGCCATTGACAATATAGTTCTGCGTCACGTTAGTGAACCCGTAGCCCGCCGGATTCGCCAGCACATCCTGGAACAGCTGCTGAATGTTGAGCTCCAGCACCGTTGAACCCGCGTTGGCTCCGCGGAAGGCGGCCAAGTTGCCTGCCAGAGCGGCGTTGAACCCGAGCGAAAGCGCGTTGGCGCCCGCCTGATTCGCCCCGCCCAGGTATCCCGGCGTAAAGCCGAGCGGCGGCAGATTCGGCACCAAGAAGTTTCGTGCGCCCAGATTGTAAAGGCTCTGCATATGGCCGGTCAGCCAGCCCGCGACCTGCACCGGATTGGTCGCGCCGTTGAAAAAGTCGTTCCCGCCGCCGCTGACAATCACCAAATCGCTGGCGCTCAACGTGAGCCCGGCCAGCTGAATCTGCTGAATCTGGGTGCCCAAGTTCGGCGTCCCCAGCGTGCTGTTGGGCGAGTTTGGATTGAGCTCCGCACCACCCCAGGCAAAGTTGGTGCCGCCGCCGACCGCCGCAGTGGCGCTAAGACCCAGCGTGTTGGCGAGGCCCTCCACCCAAATGGGGCCATTGCTAAAGCGACCGTTCCAGTACGGAGCCGGAGGCTGCGCGCCGCCGGATATCCCATAGACGTTGCCCGTATCGTTGAGGCTATCGCCTAAGGTAACCAGGCGCGTGAACGCGGCATGCGCCGAAACCGAAGCCAGCGCGAGCGAAATGAAAACAAGAGACCGAACCTTCATAGCAGGCCCGAGGCTACCCGTTCCCTACCGCTGATACTTATTCCGCAGGAAAATCGCGACCGAATTCATGGTCAGCAGCACCGCCAGCAACACGATAATTCCGGTCGCGGCCAGCTCCTGAAATCCCGGTTTGGCGCTCCCGCTCCAGTTGTAAATCTGCAACGGCAATGCGGTGAAACTATCGCCGATGCCCTTCGGCGGCATGTTGACGAACACCGCGCCCATGGTCACCAGCGGCGCGGTCTCGCCAATCGCGCGGCTCACGCTAAGGATGACCCCCGTAAGAATACCGGGCATGGCATTGGGCAGCACTTGCTTGGTCACCGCTTGCCAAGGCGTCGAGCCGAGGGCGAGCGAGCCCTCGCGATACGATTTCGGCACCGCGCGCAGAGCTTCCTGCGTGGTGACGATGATCATCGGCAGGATGAGCAAACTCATCGTCAGCGCGCCCGCGATAATCGATCGCCCCAGCGAGAAGATGCGCACAAACAGCGCCAGCCCCAGCAACGCGTAGATGATGGACGGCACCGACGCGAGGTTGGCGATGTTCAGCTGAATGAACTGCGTGAAGCGGTTCTTCTTGCCAAACTCCTCCAGATAAACCCCGGCCGCGATGCCCACCGGCACCGAGATCGCGATGGTCAGGCCGATGATCCACACCGTCCCAATCAGCGCGTTGTAGATGCCCGCGTTGCGCGCATGGCGCGAGGAATTGCGAGTCAGAAAGTTGAAGTCAAGGTTCGGCAAGCCTTGCGCGAAGATGCCCACGAGCAAGATGGCAAGAAACAAAACCGCCAGTAGCGTGCTTCCAAAGCACAGGTACTTAAACGCCTTTTCGCGCCGCGCGCGACGTTGGTTCCACGGGCTGGCCGATAGGTCCAGACTCATTCGTAAACCCTCCGATATTTCTGCACGAGCGCCCGCGCGATGAGGTTCATCACGAACGTGATGACGAACAGCGAGAACCCGACGGCAAAGATGGTTTGGTAGCCGATGCTGCCCACCGGCGTGTCGCCCTTCACCACTTGCACGATGTAGGCGGTCATGGTCTGAATGCTTTCCAGGTAGTTGGTCGTGAGCTTCGGCGTGGCGCCCGCGGCCAAGGTCACGGCCATGGTCTCGCCGACGGCTCGCGAAATCGCCAGAATGAACGACGACATGATGCCGCTGAGCGCGCCCGGCACCACCACCTTCATCGTGACTTCTTGCTTGGTGCTGCCCAGGCCATAGGCTCCCTCGCGCAGGGCGCGCGGAACGGCGGCGAGCGCGTCGCTACAAAGCGAGCTCACCAGCGGCAGAATCATGATGCCCACGACAATCGCGCCGGAGGCCGCGTTGGAGCCTTCCGTCGAGGGGAAAAACTTCTTGAGGAACGGCGTGATCATTGTCAACGCGAAGTAGCCGTAGACGACGGTCGGTATCCCGGCGAGCACTTCCAGCGTCGGCTTGAGCACACGCTTGGTGCGCAACGTCGCAAACTCGGTGAGGTAAATCGCCGAGGCTAGCCCCAGCGGAATCGCGATCACCGCCGCCCCGATGGCGATCATAAACGTGCCCGAGATTAGCGGCAACACGCCGTAGCGGTTGGGCGTAATCTGCGGCGACCACTTGGTGCCCAGATAGAACTCCGCCGGCGTTACCTTTCCGAAGAACGGCACGGTTTCGACGATCAAAAAGTAGGCAATCGCCAGCGTCGTGAGAATCGTGACGATGGCGCAGACGAAGCACAATGAGCGCAAAGTCCCCTCGCTCAATGAGCGAAGGGAGATGCGGCGGCGCAGGGATTCCGCGCGGTTCGAATTGGCTTCGGGAGTGGCGATCAAGACTTACTTTTCCTTGCTGAGGATATCTTCCATCTTAACACCGATCAGGGTTTCGCCGGCAAACACGCTGCCAGTTTTCCCTTCGGTAAATCGCTTGGCCACCAAGTCGTAGGCGGCGTCCGGCAGAGCGACGAACCCTTCTTCGCCCAGGATTGTGCGGGATTCCTTGCTCAAGTACATCTCGATGTAGGCCTTCACTTCGGGTCGCGCGGCGGCGGCCTTGCTCACGTAGATGAAGAGCGGTCGGCTGAGCGGCTGGTAGCTGCCGCCTTGAATGGTTTCCGTGCTCGGCGCTACGGCACTGGCTCCATCGCCAATGGCCACGGCGGCCATTTTGTCTTGGTTCATCACAAAGTAGCTGTAACCCAGGAAGCCGATGCCACCCTTGTCGTTTTGCACGCCGAGGCTGATGACGTTGTCGTCTTCGCTGGCGGCGTAGTCGTTGCGGATCGACTTCTCTTCGCCGACAATCGCCTTGGTGAAGTAGTCAAACGTGCCCGAGTCGGTGCCCGCGCCAAAGAACTTGATCGGCAGGTCGGGGAATCCGGGGCGCACATCCTTCCAGTTGTTGATCGTGCTGCCCGGCGCCCACATCTTCTTGAGCTCATCCACGGTCAGCGACTTGGCAAACGTGTTTTCCTTGTTGACGATCACGGTGAGGCCGTCGAACGCGATGGGAAGCTCGATGAACTCGACGCCAGCCTTCGCGCAGGCTTCCATTTCTTCCTTCTTGATCGGTCGCGATGCGCCCGCGATATCAATTTCCTTGGCCGCAAACTTCTTGAAGCCGCCACCGGTACCCGATTCGCTGACGGCTGCCTTCACGTCCGGATTCTTGTTCGTGAATTCTTCGGCAACGGCCATGCTGGCGGGATAAACGGTGCTCGAACCGTCAACCGTCAGCTTGCCCGAAAGCTTCGCGCCGTCGGTTGCGGGCGTGCCTTCGGTGGTGCCACCTTCGGCCTTGGGGCCGCAGCTGGCAGCGAGGACGCCGAGGCTCAGGCCGGCGAGGAGAACGTTGATCGTCTTCTGACTCATCACGCCCAGATTATGAAATTCGGCCCGTGGGAAAAGAAGCGATTCTTTAAACCAATGTTAAGAAACTTTGTGAATTGTTAAGAACCCGGGCGGGTCGCGATGACTTCAGGGCGACACGCTTCGGCGTCGCAGATGCGATACGCAACTTCGGTTGTGTTCTCCGGAAGCGTGATTTGCTCACCCGAAATGGCCAGTGGCTCGCGCCCGGGTAGCCGCCAGGCACCCACAATTTTTTCGCCTGCCTGGAGCTTTATGTTTAGCTCGTTGGGCTGCCATTCGGCCTGGCTTCCGGCCAGTTTGCCGGCGTCGAGCCGCTCCATCAGCGCCAGGTGCAGAGTCTCGCTGGCGTGGGGTGCGCGGTGCATCCACCCGCTCATCCGAATCAAGTCCGATTCGCACGGAATCGCTTGCCGCACCATCAGGCGAATCGCCGCCCCAACCGGGCTCGGCACCGCCTGATCCAGCGGCTTGAGCGCCGGCCCAAAGCAATCTTCGTGCGCCGCGCTGGAATACACCAGCCCGGGAAAATCGGCGAGCTTTTCTCCGCAACGACGGGCGAAGTCCGCCGCCTCCGGCGCAAACGGAATACAGGCTTCTGCCGCCAAGCCAAGGTAAGCCACGTCGTCCAAATAGGCCGCGCCCATCGGCTTCCCGTCGGCGATCATGTGCGGCCAATCGGGCTGCTCGGCCCACACCGCCAGGGCCCGTTGCGCCATCTGCTGGGCCTGCGCATCGCCGGTCGCACGCGCCCAATCGGCAAGGCCGCGAATCATCAGGCCGTTGGCGCTGGCCAGCATCTTGGTGTCGGTGCTCGGCTGGGCGCGCTGGTCTCGCCGCTGCTTTAGCTCGGCAAGTTCGGCGGCAAATCGCCAGGCGCCATCGCTGACGGGGCTTTCGGGCGACGACCAAATGAGGATATTCTCGCCCGTACGCTGTCGGGTGGCTTCCTCCAAAAAGTTGCCCATCGGAATTACGCCGAACGCATCTTTGAACTCCTGGCTCGCGATCTCGGCGTCGTGCCACACGTACGTTTTGCCCTCCCGACCCTCGGTGTCGGCGTTTTGTGCGGTGAAAAATGCGCCGCAGGCGTCGGTCATGCGCTCCGCGACCCAACCGACAATTCCCTGCCCCGCCAAGCGAAGCAACGCCTCGTCTTCGCCATCTGTCAGCGGCAACGTGGCGGCCATCACCGAAAGCAGTTGCCCGTTATCGGTAAGCATCTTTTCAAAGTGCGGCAGCAACCACTCGGCGTCGGTGCTGTAGCGGTGAAACCCGCCGCCCACCAGGTCGTGGATTCCGCCCAAAATCATGCTGCGCAGAGTCCACCGCGCCATGTGCGCGCTCGCGTCGAGGAGGCAATCCGGACGTTTGGCGTAGGCCGCCAAAAACTCCAGCGCGGTGTGCGGCGGAAACTTCGGCGCGTTGCCAAACCCACCGTACTCGGCGTCGAATTCGTCCTCCAAGTCCCGCGCACAATCGTGCAGCAACTCCGCCGAGAGATCGCCCGAAAACGGCTCCAGATTGGCCGAACGGCTTTCGCGTAGTGCCTTGTCAAACTGCTCGCATGCTGTCTGCACCTCGGTCCGCGCGCCGGTCCACGCCTCGTCAATCTGCCGCAGCAAGTCGCGGAAACTCGGCACCTGACCGTGCCGCTCGGGCGGAAAATACGTCCCCGCGAAGAACGGTCTTCGGTCAGGGGCCATGAACACGGTCATCGGCCAACCGCCCCGACCGCTGCTGAGTTGCACCGCCGCCATGTAGGCGTCGTCCACGTCGGGAAACTCCTCGCGGTCAACCTTAATCGCGACAAACTTTTCGTTGAGAAACGCCGCCACCGCGGGGTCGGAAAACGACTCGCGCGCCATGACGTGGCACCAATGGCAGGTGCTGTAGCCCACGCTCAGGAACACCGGCACGTTGCGCCGCGTCGCCTCGGCAAACGCCTCCTCACCCCACGGCCACCAATGCACGGGGTTGTCGGCGTGCTGCCGCAGGTACGGCGAATGCGACCCAGCGAGGCGGTTCACGGCGTGGACCGCTCGCGGATGAGGCCCAACAGCTTGTAGAGGTTTTCGCCCGGGCAATCGGTCTCAGCGAAGTCGCGGTGCGTTTGCACGCGATCAGCCGGAACTCCGCGCCAGGCGCGCTGCTCGCGCACAAACGCGATGAGCGAGGCCACCTGCGCCGCCGTGGGCTGCTCCTTGGTAAAGTCGCCTTCTAAACAGATCAGCAAGTGGCCCGTCGGGTTGTATTCCGTGTTCGTATCGCCGGCCCATTCCACCGGCCGGCACGCGGCGATCTGACCCTGCCAATCAATGTAGTAGTGGTACGGAATGTCGATCCAGGCCGGCTTAGTTTTGCCGCTCGCGAGCTTATCCTCGCGCTGACTAAACGCCTGCAGTCCGCGCATTTTGTCCACGAACGTGCGTTTGCGGTTGGTGGCCACACCCGCGTGATGAATCGTGATCCGAGAGACACTTTGCCGGGTTCCGCCGGGCAAGACGGGTTTGGCTCCCCAAGCCGCGCGCGAAATCACATGCGGCCCCGGCTCCCAGCCGCGCACCGGATTGACAAATTCGCCGGCCCACGCAACTCCGAGCAGGCCGACCAGGATTAAGAGTGATCGTTGGACCATGGGCTTGAGTAGTTCGGTGGCTCCTTCGTAATGCTGATGTCGTGCGGGTGAGATTCCCGCAGACCGGCGTTGGTGATCTTGATAAACTCGGCGCGTTGACGAAGCTCGCGGAGCGTGCCCGCGCCGACATAACCCATGCCGCTGCGCAGACCGCCGATGAGCTGCGCCATGGTGTCACCGAGCGGCCCCTTGTACGGCACGCGACCTTCGACGCCCTCGGGAACGATGGTCCCGCCCGCCTCCTTCACCTGCATGTAGCGGTCGCTGGAGCCGATCTTCATCGCGCCGATGCTGCCCATGCCACGGTACACCTTGTACGCGCGATTGCGATAGATTTCGGTTTCGCCCGGGCTTTCATCGCACCCGGCGAACATGTTGCCCATCATCACGCAACTTCCGCCCGCGGCCAGACTCTTCACGAGGTCGCCGCTACTGCGCAGCCCGCCATCTGCGATGGTCGGAACCCCGGCTTCATTCGCGATTTCCGCGCAATAGGCAACGGCCGAAAACTGCGGGACGCCGATACCGGCGACCACCCGCGTTGTGCAGATGGAGCCCGCGCCAATGCCAACCCGCAGCGCGTCCGCGCCGAGCTCGATGAGCGCGCGCGTGGCCTCGGGCGTCGCGACATTCCCCGCGATCACCGGCAAGTCGGGAATTTTCGCCTTGAGCATCTTGAGGCATTCCATCACCCCGCGCGAATGCCCGTGCGCGGCGTCAATCACGACAAAATCTACACCGGCATCAAACAGTGCCTTGGCGCGTTCGTAGGGTTCGCGAAGCGAGCCGATTGCCGCGCCGACCACGAGCCGACCCTTGGCGTCCTTGGTGGCCAGCGGGTGCTTGCGAATCTTTTGAATGTCCTTGATGGTGATGAGGCCGGTCAGATGGAACTCGTCGTCCACAATCGGCAGCTTCTCCACGCGGTGCTCGGCGAGGATCTTCTCCGCTTCCTCGAGCGTGGTGCCGACGCGCGTGGTGATGAGGCCGCGCTTGGTCATGCGGTCCTTGATCGGCTTGGTAAAGTCGGTTTCAAACCGAATATCGCGGTTGGTGAGAATGCCGACGAGCTTGCCCTTCGCGTTGACAATCGGCACCCCGCTGATGTGATAGCGATCCATCAGCGCGAGCGCGGCCTGCAGACTCTCATTCGGGGTGAGCTTGAACGGCTTGGTGATGACGCCCGATTCGGATCGCTTGACGCGGTCCACCATTTCGGCCTGCTCCTCGATGCCGACGTTGCGGTGGAGGACACCAACACCGCCCTCGCGCGCCATGGCAATGGCCATCCGCGCCCCGGTTACCGTGTCCATGGGAGCCGAGACGAACGGGACCTTGAGGGTGACGTTCGGCAGCAGCTGAGTTGAGATATCGACTTCGCTGGGCAGGACTTCGGTGTGCTGCGGGAGGAGCAAGACGTCGTCGAAGCTAAGACCTTCGCGAAAATTGTGCATCTTGCCATCAGATTATGGCAGGGTCGGGCTTCGGAGTTTTGCACCGCCCGGCTGGGGCTTCGAGATTTTTACCTGTGTTTAATTTAGTGGTGAATTATATAGCGTATTCTGTGCGTCACATTAATCATGTTGCACATTGACCACATTCATCCGGTCACGGACTTTGTCCGGAATTACCGAACCTACTTGACCCGGCTCAAGGAGACGGGCCGGCCCGAGGTGTTGACCGTGAATGGCGTGCCCGAATGTGTGCTTTTGGATGCCAAGAGCTATCAGGCAATGCAGGACGCGCTGGAGAGCATGCGGTTTGTTCACGCTGTAAACGAGGCGTTGGCAGGCATGCCAGCGAACGACGGAGTGCCGGTGGCGGAGGGTTTCCAAGGGATCCGCGAACACCTTGACCTATAAGGTTTTTATCGAGCCATCGGCTCTGCGCGACGCAACCGAAGCGGCGGCTTACATTCGTTCGACGACGAGCCCGGCAGCCGCGGCCAAATGGCTTGACAAGCTTGAGGCGGCCATCGCAGATTTGAACAGCCATCCTCAGCGATTTCGGGTCATCGACGAGCAGAAATTCTTCGCCATTGAGCTGAGGCAGTTCCGGCACTTCTCGCACCGCGTGATCTTTCACGTGAACGATGAGTCGGCGACGGTACGCGTATTGCGCATTTATCATGGTTATCGCGATGCGCTTCGGCCCAAGGATTAACCTTTCACTGACGATTTTCGCATTTTCCCGGAAATCTTCACTGCTTTTTGCGCCAAGTTTGTTACACTGCATTTCATAGCTCGCAACTATGCGGGCGTCGCCTAACCTCGAGAGGGGTTTTTGGAGAGGTATCAATATGAAAATTAAGCTTGCGGGGATCACCCTTGCGCTCGCCGTCGCGGCCACGTCTCAGGCCAACTATAAGTTTCACTTCGCCTATGGCGATGCGAGCCTCGCCTCGCTGAACAATAGTTCAGTCGGCACCGTCATTACTCCCGGTTCAAACCTGAGAATTCCCACTGCTGGGAATAACTTTTCCGTACAAATTTGGGCCGAGCGTTTGACGTCGACCGGTCAGGATTACCAACCAGGGGGCACCGTCATGGTTGCGTACGACATGGCTCCGGTCGCAAACAGCACAACATCCTGGGACTCTTACTCCTCCTTTGCGCACAGGAGGATCGCCGCAGCCGGCGCAACCGCCTCCGCCTCAATCAACAACGCTGGGACTTTCACGGACGTTTATGATAACTCTTTCACGCCACAAGGTCCTGGCAGCCTGGGCTTTCTCAGCAGAAAGTTCCGGGGCGCACACACGGGCAACTCTAGCAGCCCTCGAATGTTTGGTTTATCCGCGCAATTCAAATTTGAAGCTGCAAGCGGCAATCCGATTTGTTACATTGCTCCAACCGTTGGGCAACGATTTCGGCTGTTTGACATGCAGTTCATAAGCAACCTGCTGGATGGGCAATCTTACGGATTTGCGCAAGGCGAAGTTGGCCTCAATCTTTTCGCATTTGGGCCTGTCACGGGCGAGATAAACGGCGGCTCATCAAGCTGGATGGGCAAAGCACCAACTGGCACCGAAATCGGCTCCCGCTTGAACCTGCTCGCCGTCCCCGAGCCGAGCTCGGCGCTGGCCGTAGCCGTCGGCGCGCTCGCGCTGCTCCGCCGTAATCGACGTGCTTCGAAGGAGGTTCGCTCGTGAAAAAGCTCACCCTCCTCGCGATCGGCATTGCTGTGGCGGCCACGTCTCAGGCTAACTTTAAGTTCCACTTCGCGTATGGCGATGCGGCACTTGCTGCGCTCAACAACAGCACGGTAGGAACCCTGATTGCCAGCGGCACCAACCTGCGCGTGCCGACCGCCGGTGCCAATTTCTCAGTTCAAATCTGGGCCGAGAAAATCTCGTCCAGCACCAAAGTTGCCAGCGGAGCGTCGGTGATCGTTGCCTATGATGTAGCTCCCGTTGCCAACAGCACAACTTCCTATTCCAGCTACTCGAGCTTCATGCACCAGAAGATCCGGTCGCAAACAAGCGACGCAAGTGGATCAATCGTGAACGATGGCACCCTGTCGCGCTTGGTTGACATCAATACAGGTGAGGAACGGGGTCCTGGCTCGTTTTCTGTTCTGAGCAAGAAGTTTCGAGGTGCGTTCACCGGGAACACAATTAGTCCGCGCATGTTCGGTCTCTCGGCTCAGTTCGGGTTGCAGGGCGCGGATGGCACTCCGGTCGGCTTTGGGCTCCCCATGGCCATGAATGAGCGGGTCCGCATCTGCGACATGAAGTTCACCAGCAATTTGGTAGCTGGCCAATCGTATGGATTTGCGCAAGGCGAAGCCGGACTCAATCTCTATGCAACAACCATCGCGAACGGTAACGGCGGAGGTTGTAGCTGGATGGGCAACTACGCGACGAGTGCCGCCGTGGGATCGCGCCTCAACCTAACCACAGTCGTCCCCGAGCCGAGTTCCGCGCTGGCGGTAGCCATCGGCGCGCTCGCCCTGCTCCGCCGTAATCGACGTGCTTCGAAGGAGGTTCGCTCGTGAGAAAGTTCACCCTCCTCGCGATCGGCCTCGCCGTCGCCGCCACGTCTCAGGCCAACTATAAGTTTCACTTCGCCTATGGCGATGCGAGTCTCGCCTCGCTGAACAATAGTTCAGTCGGCACCGTGATTACGCCCGGCTCAAACCTGAGAATTCCCACTGCCGGGAACAACTTCTCGGTACAAATTTGGGCCGAGCGTCTGACGTCGGCCAGTCCGGCTTACGAAGCGGGGGGAAGCGTCATGGTTGCGTACGACATGGCTCCGGTCGCAAACAGCACAACTTTGTTTTCGACTGATAACTCGTTCATGCATGGCAAGATCCGGGCAGCTGGGGCAACGGCGGAATCCTCGATCAACAACCCAGGAAGTTTTGATCCAGTTTATTCCGTTAGCAACGGCGTGTATACGAACGCGGGACCGGGTTCTCTTGGATTCTTAAGTCGAAGATTCCGTGGATGCTACACGGGCAACTCAAGCACACCGCGTATGTCCGGGCTATCGGCCCAATTCAAATTTGAATCCGCAGGCGGAAATCCTTTTTGCCGCATTTCAGCGCCCGTTGGACAAAGATTCCGGCTTTTTGACGTGCAGTTCAAGAGCAATCTGCAAGGCGGTCAGTCGTACGGTTTCGCGCAAGGCGAAGTTGGCCTCAATCTTTTTGCATTCGGGCCTTTAACGGGCGATATTAACGGGGGCTCATCAAGCTGGATGGGTGGAGATCCGGTGGGCACCGAAATCGGCTCCCGCCTGAACCTGCTGGCCGTCCCCGAGCCGAGCTCGGCGCTGGCCGTAGCCGTCGGCGCGCTCGCGCTGTTCCGCCGCAAGCGCGCCTAACCCAATTCGAACCCCTCAGCTTCGCTTGCGGCGAGCCATCGCCAGCAAGCCAAGCCCGAGGGCGAGCATGCTGCCCGGCTCCGGAGCCACCACATTCGCCAAGCCCGTCGGCGTCTGGATAAAGCTCGTACCGGCTAAAAACGGACTGAACGCGTTGTTCACCCGATCGTAACGCATGATGCCACCCCGCGACGGCACGGCGGCGTCGCGACCCAAAATGAAGCTCATACTTCCGTGCCCGTTCGCAATGCCGGCCACGGTATTGATCACCGTGGTGCCAACCGCTGCTATCGAGCTTGGACCGGAGTTCCACACGTCCAACTCGGCGTACACCGTCCCGCTATACTCGAAACTTACGAGAACGTTGCCCGGGCCGGGAGACAGAATCGCGCGATCGGTAGCCCAGAACTCGTCTCCCAAAAAAGTTCCCGTGCCGTAGCTAAACCGTTCCAAGCGAAAATTATTCCCGGTACGAGTACTCATGTAGAACTGACCATCGGGACCAAGAAGACCTTGCTGAATCCCGAGCGTCCCGGAGCGAACGTACTCGCGTTGAATCACCCCGCTAGCCGTAAACCTTCGAATCGAAGAGGCGCCGACAATGTTCAGCGTCCCATCGCTATTGCGAGTGAGATTACTTCCGCCAAAGCCAGTGCTCCATGAGTTGATGAACTCGCCCGTGTTGTAATCCCACACCGAAACGCGGCTCGTCAAATCCATCACGTAAGCCCGATTAAGGGCTTGATCAATGGCGACCGCGCGGGGATTCGACAAGATGCCGCCGCCAAACGAGCCGAGATAGGTATTCGTAATCGGGTCAATCCGGTGCACGCTATTCGTGCCGGAATCGCTGACCAGACACATATCAAACGAGGCAAACGAAGTCGCGAACGAAGTCAAGCCCAACACAACCAAAGAAAAGCGAATCTGCTTCATGCCTAAGTTATACACAACCCAGCAAGAAAGGGGCAAAAAAAGGAGCGGGGTGCAAAAAATGCACCCCGCCCTCATCTCCCCGGGAACGAATCTTAGTCGCCAAGCGCGTCGAAGTTCAATGCCATCAGCGAGTAGTCGGCGATATCCACGATCAAGTCGCGATTGACATCGGCTCGAACATCCCAATTGGGGCTCGAAGGTACGCCATCAAAGGCGGCGGCGATGATGGTGTAGTCGGCGATATCCACAATGTTGTCGCCGTTGCAATCACCATTCTTGAGCGTGAACACTCCGGCATTCGCAACGGTTGACGTGGCCGTCGTCACGGTCTTCACCTTGCGGAGCCACGATCCGGTCCTTACGTACATGCGATACGTGCCCGGAACGTTCGGTCCGGGAACCGTGAACTGGCCGCTTCCATTCAGCGTACCCACCACGCGACCCGAGCCGACGTTGTTCGCGTTGTTCACGTAGTACACGGAAACGTTCGCCGGCATGGTGCCAGCAAGTCCTTGCAGCGAAAGTTGACCGGTCACCGCGGGGCCGGCGGGGGGATTCGAGGTCGCCCACGTAAAGGAGTTCGCCAGAAGACGTCGGAAATTCGCGTTCTCAAGCTGAAGCTGACCATTCACCGTGTGGAAGTTCACGGTGCGACCATTGCCATAATTCCATCCGACTACCGCCGGATAAATCCCGTCGTTGTAAAACGTAATCGCGCCGGCCTTAACCGAAGGTACGAGAGTTCGCACCCCGGCAATATTCGTCGTGTTCGTCGTAAAGGTCGCGGGCATTCCCGCGTTCATGAGCGCGTTCGCCGTGCCCTGCGTGTAAGTAATCGAGGACGCGCTGTCGTACGTTGTCGTCGCGGTCGAAGGCATGATCGCCCCCATGGTTTGGAAGTACGAACCCGTACCCTGCATCCACAGCACCCATTCGGCGATGACCAACCCGCCACCAGAGTTGACATAGTCAATCATGGTCTGCTGTTGAGCCGTGTTCCAGTTGAAGCCCCAATTGTAATTGGCTTGCACGTACACCGCTTCGTACTGACTGACAACGGAGAGATTCGTGAAGCTTGTGACATCCTGGCCGATGACCACGTTGTGCCCCATGGCCGTCAGGGCGGTATAGATGTACTGATCCTGGAGATTGTTTGTGCAGCTGAACACGTAGATGCTCGCCGCTTGCGCGCCCACGGCGAGGGCACCCAACACCGAAGTCGACAATAATCCTCGAGAAAATTTCATAGCTCTTATGTTGTATCACACAAGCGCTAATTTTTCGCTAAATTTTCGGCGGTTGCCGATAATTCATGCCGCATTCATGTCCGCCAAAGAACCTTTGGCTAATGCGGCTGCGGTTGCGAGCTACCACGCCGTACACCAAGCGACCCAGCCAAATGATCGGCGGCCACAAAAGCGGCGCCGCCCACCATCCACCTTTGGTCATCAATCGCGCGCGCAGGAATGCGTCCGCGCCATGCCACGATCGTCCCTGTTCGTCCACCAGCAACACGCCGGTTTTCGCCTGGGCCGCCAGTTCGGGAGTCAGCGGTGGGTTCGGGCAGTTCTGCTGAGTTACGGGCGTCAGGCGGTGATCGCGATCGCGCGCCATCAAGCGGTCTATACTCCACGCGCAGAACCCGCAATCGCCGTCCCAAATCACCCAGTTGCGCACGGCATCAGCCCCCCGTAAACCGCGTCACGTCGGCCACCAACACGGTGAACATCAACATCAAAATCAACACCAGGCCGATGCTCGTCACCACGCCCAGCGCGCGAGGGCTCATCCGCTTGCCACGGATCATTTCGTACAGGGCCACCATCATCTGCCCGCCATCCAGCGGCTGAATCGGTAGCAAGTTCATCACGCCGAGCGACATGCTGAGCAGGCCCGCCATTCGCAAAATGCCTCGCCAACCTTCGTCGGTCGCTTCTTTGGTCGCGGCGACCATGCTGGCCGCCCCGCCGACATTCTTGGTCACCAGCGTGGGCTGCTTCGCGAGGTTAAACAGGCCCGCCACCATGGCGCCGGGAATCTTCACCGCGGTCACCGCCGATTCACCCCATCCCGCCGGACGGCTGCCGAATCTCAACATCAATCCCAGTACACGCGGATGCACCATCTTGCCCGTCGCCAAGCCAGTTGGCGTGACCTCGGGCTCCTCCATCGGGCTCAGGTAAGTCGGCACCGATAACGTTGCGGTTTGGCCATCCCGCGAATACTCAACCTGCGCATCTTGGTCTTTTGGGGTCGCGGCGATCGCCGAGCGCATGTCGCCAAAGCTCTCAATCGGCTTGCCATTCACCCGCAAAATCTGGTCGTCCGGGCGGAGCCCGGCTGCCGCCGCCTTGCTATCCGCGCTGAAACTCAGCACGAACGTCCGACCATCCGGCAGGCCATTGCTCTTCACCAAAATTGTGAGCAGCACCACGCCCAGCAGCAGGCTAAACAGGGGTCCGGCAAAGAGCACCAGGAACCGCTTCCAAGCCGCCTTGGCGTAGAATCCGTCCCGCTCTTCCTGCTCGGTCTCGGGGTTCATTCCCGCGATCGCGCAGAACCCGCCGAGCGGCAGTGCGAGCATCGAAAACTCGGTTCCGCGCTTGTCCTTGCGAGCGATGATCGGGCGGAATCGCACGGGAAGTTTGTGCCCGGTTTCGGTCGTAACCTCACCTTCGCCCATGTTCTGCTCGGGTTCCTTGCCCAGCACCGGCTTGTAGTACGCAAACAGCACGCCGATCCAACCACCAAAAAACGCGAGCGCCAGATAGTTGTTCGGGGTGCCTTGTCCCCGGAGCGCAAACAGCGCGACGACCATGAAGATGCCGTAGCCCGTCACGAGCGGTGAAATCGTGTCGCGGAGGTTCTGGCGATACAGCCGACCCAGACGTGCGGTCACCCAGATGGGCAGCGCGAACGCCATCATCACCATGCCGACGTAAAACAGGTTCGGAACCCTCTCAAGCCCACCGACGGTGGTGAGGGCCGCGCCGATGACCCCCATGCTCCACACCGGCCAAACCGGCTCCAGCTTGCCGCCAGACTCCCGATCAAACGAGCGATCGCGGACGCCGCCCATCATGATCGCAAACGCTTTGACACGCATCCCGAAAAGCCGTGCGGCGATGTAGTGGCCATATTCATGGACGCCCACCAACACCGTCATCACGAGCAAGAATGTGAGCCCGACTTGGCCGTATTTGAGTAGCGCTTCCATGAACCTTCTATTTTACGGAGATTGAGCCAGCAGGATTCCATTGGCGAACCTGCGCCCGGGCCGCGGCATCCACCGCCAGCAAGTTGTCAAGCGTCGGCTCCACGGGTTGATGAGCCTCCACCACCCGTCGCACCGCGTCCTCGATGCCTAAAAACGGAATCTCGTCCCGCAGAAATCGGTTGGCCGCCTCTTCGTTGGCCGCGTTTAACGCGCAGGGGTAGGTTTGCCCGGCGTTGCCCGCCTCCCGCGCGAGGGCCAAACACCCAAACGTCTCGGTATCCGGCTCGGCGAAGGTGAGGGTTGGCGAATCAATCGGGTTCCAATCGCGCAGACCGCTCGGCGGTCGCTCCGGGTAGAGCAATGCGTACTGAATCGGCAGCCGCATGTTGGGCCAACCCATCTGCCCCAGCACGCTGCCATCGGTGAATTTGACCATCGAATGGATAATGCTTTGCCGGTGCACAACCACTCGCACCCGATCGAGTGGTGTATCGAAAAGCCACCGGGCCTCGATAATCTCCAGGCCCTTGTTCATGAGCGTCGCGCTGTCAATGGTGATCTTTCCGCCCATCGCCCAGGTGGGGTGATTCAGCGCCTCGGCTACCGTGATTTTTGCAAGTTCAGAGCGTTTTCTTCCAAAAAACGGCCCGCCGCTGGCGGTCAAAATCAGTTCGTCAATCTCGCGGAGCGGCGCGCCTTGTACGCACTGGAACACCGCCGAGTGTTCGCTATCAATAGGGGTCAGGGTGATGCCGCGAGCGCGCACCTCGCGCATGACAACCTCGCCGGCCGCGACCAACACTTCCTTGCTGGCCAGCGCAATGTCCTTGCCGCATTCAATGGCGCGGAGCGTCGGCAACAGCCCGATCACGCCCGCCACCGAAACCACCACCAGGTCCACGTCGGGCGCGGAAACCATGTCCAGAACCGCGTTCATTCCGCCCGGTAAGCCGGCGGCATCGGCGGCCGCTTCGTCCATCAGAGCCACCCGCGCACCGGCAAACTCGGCCGCCTGCGCTTGGAGCGCCGCCGCCGATCGGTGGGCGACCAAACCGACCACCTGAAGCCGATCGGGGTGCTCGCGCGCCACGTCCAGCGTCTGCGTGCCGATGCTGCCCGTGCTCCCGAGGACGACGATTCGCTTCACGAAGTCAGGGTACCCGCCGCGCTCGCTTCAGCCGAGGTCGGGAAAGCTCGGATCAATCTCGGCGCGCCACGCGATGGCGCCGCCTTTCAGGTTGCGCACGCGCTGAAAGCCTTGGCCCAGCAGAAACTCCGCGGCCCGCGCCGAGCGTCCGCCCGAGCGGCACTGGATGACCAAATCGTCGGTGGGATTCAGTTCGCCGAGGCGATCCGCAATTTGCCCCAAAGGAATCGCTTCCGCGCCGGGAAGCATGCCGCGCTCGGTTTCGGAGGGCTCGCGGACATCAATCAGACGGGGCGGATTCGGCCCGGCCATTTCGGCGCTGAGCTCTTGAACGGAGATTTCGGGAATGTCAGCCATGTTTCCACCTTACCCCTCCAAACCCCGGTTGACTTTTGCCGACATGACTAAATATAGTAGATGCGCGTCTACTATAAATCGCGCGGGATCAAGACCCATGAGAATCACTCGAATCGAAATTGAAGCAAACCAACTCCTCGCCCGCGTTCTGAAACCAAAGGAGTACCCCTACTTTACCGAGGACAGTTTGGCGCGAAAAATCCGTCGCGCCCACGCTCGAAACCGCCAAATCAAGTGGCTTCAACCGCTCGACCCCGGCGACTCGCTCGCCGATCGCGAGGCTATGGCTGTCCTGCGTCGCGCCCGTCTGACCACACGCCAGCGCGAGGTTTACTTCCTGCGCAAAATCGGGCTCACGTTCGAGGAGATCGGTCGCCGTTCCGGCTGCAGCAAGCAGGGCGTGCTGAACGTGTTTCGCCAAGCCAGCAAAAAGCTTCGCGTGGCGTGGTCGGCGTACCCGTACCAGGGGCTGGCCGATGTGTACCGGGCCGAGGTTGCGCGCCGTGGAAAAGTGGCGTAACTGAACTTCTCAGGCGGTAAACTGAGTCTCTGGTTTGCCGTTCATGAAATCCGCCCATCGAATTGTCCATTGTGTGCACTGCGATCTCGGCAACACGCTTGACAGCGCGTTCTGCCGTAAGTGCGGTCAGCCCCTCGATCCCAAAGCGATCGAGGCGGCTAAGGAGCGCAATCGCGACCTCGTGAAAGAAGGCATGAAAGCCGTTGCCGAGGGCCGCTTGGCCGAGGGCGTCCTCGTCGCTCAAAGCGCCTTGGAAGTAGATGAGAATTGCATTGAAGCCTGGGCATTGCTGGGCGAAGCGCGCGAGCGCGACCGCGACTACCCCGCGGCGCTCACCGCCTACACCAAGCTGGCCGAGCTCGACCCCGCTTCGACCGTCTACCCAATCAAGATTGAGCACCTAAACCTGCTCCTCTCGCAAGAAAGTTTGAGCGTGCCAAGCAAGGGCCCCAACCGCGCGGCCGCCGCCCTCACCGCCGTTGCGGCCACGCTGATCGTCGGCTCCGCTGGCATCGGCCTCGCGTGGATTCAGGAAAACCGCCAAGAGCAACCCAAAACCACGACGACCCAAGTGGCGAGCAACCAAACCCGGCCCACGACCACCGAAGGCATTGACGCCAGCCTCGGCCAACCAACTGCACAACCGGCGGCAAAGCCCCAACCCGACGTCGCGCAACCGGCGGCCACCACCGACACCACACCCGATCCGCGTCGTAACCCCGAAACCGCGACGCGCATCAATGCCGGAACTCGCCCCAACAGCTTGCCGACCGGTCGTGGCGACTCACGCGACAGTGGCTTCGAACCGATCACGCCGGACGTGCGGATCGAGCCGTCCACCCCGATTGCGAATAGCCGCCCCAACCCCGGCCCCTCGGTGAATATTCAAAGCGGAACGGTGGACGAGGACCCGAGCACCGGGCCCGCGCCAAAGGCCAATACCGAGCCGGTGAAGAAGCCGACCCGCCCACCGGTCTACGAGATCAAGCCGAGCGCCAATCAGCGCCCGACCATGGGTGGCAGCCAACCGATCAAAACCAATTCGACGCCGGGCACCGACCCCTTTAAGCAAGCGCAAGAGGCGTTCATCGCCGGTCGCTACGAGAGCGCCGTTGGGCTCTATCAGCGCGCCCTCGCTGCGGGCGGCCCCGCCGGACGCATCTACCAGCGCCTCGGTCAGTGCTATGAGCGAATCGGCCGCAAGGTTGACGCGATCGAATCGTACGAAAAAGCGATCAGCATTTTTGAAGCCTCCGGCGGCAACTCCGCCGCGCTGAGCGCATGCAAGCAGGCCGTCCAGGTTCTTCGCGGATGATCAAGCGCACGCTCAGCCTGGCCCTCGCCCTCGCTGGCGTCCACGCCTTCGCCGCGCCCGAGTGCCTCGTCGTGCAAGCTCTGCCGGGTCAAGCCGACGCCGAAGTGTGGGTCGCGGACGACCTCGCGCAAGCCATTGACCTGGACGGCCGCGTGCTGCCCATCACGTGGACCGAAACCGACGCTCTTTGGCGTCGCATGAAAGACAACTCGCGCACCAAATATCCGGCCCGCGCGACCGAAAAATCAGCGATCCAGTTTGCCAACGAATTCCGCATCCCCTACCTCGTCATCGTCACCGCCGTGCGCACCAAGGGCGGCATCGCCGTGGCGACCAAAGCCTTTCGCAATGGCAGCGAGATTTGGAAGCACGGCTTCATTCAGCAAATCTCGGTGAACATGCTCAGCGATCGCACCAGCGACGCGCTCTCGGTTGCCCAAACGCTTTCGATCCTGCTCGCCGAGACTCCGTTCAAGGGCCTCCCTGCCCGTCCGAAAATCGACACGCCTAAGCCCGAGGAAGGCACCGTCACGCAACCGGTCGGCCCCGGCCCGGCCCACGAAATCAAGCCCATTCCGGCCACTCCGCAGGCCCGCGCCAGCGCGAGGAAACTCGTGGACGAAGGTCGGTACGCCGAGGCGATCGCGATGATTCGCGAACTCGTGGACAGCAATCCGCTCGACCCGGGCGTCCGCGAAGATTTGGTTCAGGCGCTCATGGCCAGCAACGACTTTGCCACCGCCGCCGCCACCGCCGAATCATCGGCTACCATCATTCCGCCCGGCACGCGCTTGTGGCTGCTCGCCGCCCGCGCCCACCTGCGCATGGGCAAGATGACCGAGGCGCAAACCGCTCTCAACCAGGCACTCGCCCGCGATGGCGATGGCCACATGGCCGGCCTCATTCGCGGCGAAATCGCGCTCCTCAAGGGCGAACCGGCCCGCGCCGTGGAAGCCTATCAGGAAGCGCTCAAAACCAAGGATTCCGGCGACGCTCACTTTGGGCTCGCCTTGGCCTACGCCTTCGACGGGCAAACCGAACTCGCCGAAGCCGAGTGGAACAAAGCCCCCAAGCCGACCGCGGCGGAAGTCAACGAGTTTTATGCTCGCCTCGTGATTCTCACCGAGCAGCACTGGGAGCGCGTCGTCGCCCAAGTCCGCGAATCCATGGCCGCCGCGCTCGAACCGAAACGCGCCCCGCAAGTGCTCGAGAAGGCGATCAAAAATGCGAACGTCGCGCAGGGTCTAGAAATGGCGATTCGACGCGTAAGCGTGCCCGCCCGCCACATTGCCAGCCACGCCAAGCGCGAATTGGCCCACAAATTGCTCGTTCAAGCTACATCGGACGCCATCGCCTTGGTTCAACGCGGCGATGAGGACCTCGTCAACGATATCGCGATCACCCTCGGCGACGCGATTCGCAAGTACAAACTGGTCCAAGCGGAAACCGAAGTGGAGATGCAAGAACGAGATGACCGAAGTTTTCCGAACCCTCCTGATCCCGAGCGGAATCTTTCTTGGTAGCGCCGTCTTCGCCTTCGCCGTCTTTCGCATTCGGCATCAACTGACCTTGCGTCAACACGCCCAGTTGCGGCCCGTCGGCCCGCTGCTGCTCAAGGCGCGCGCTGGAGCCTTTCGTTCGCACTTCGACCGCTTCGAAAACGGGACGTGGATCATCTCCGCCCCGCTCAGCCGCGACTCGTACGTGGCCCTGCAGCCCGGCGAAGAAGTTCTCGTGGATGCGCCTGTCGAAGGCGGCGCCATGCTGTTCCGCACCAAGATTCTCTCCCGCGACGCGGCCACTCACCAGTACACCATCGGCCTCCCCGAGCGTCTTCACCGCACCGAGCGTCGCGAGCAACGCCGCCGCGCCCTCGAACCCATTGATTGCCGCCTCAACGGCATGCCCGGGCGGGTGCTGAACCACAGCCGCGAAGGCGCGCTGATTCTCAGCGGCCTCAAACTCGAGAACGGCGATCTGGTGATTGTGCAGGTCGGCGACCAGCAGGTCACTGGCTACGCCCTGGATTCGGTGTACGAGGCGTTCGGCGATGTCATGGGCGGACTCACCCGCATCCGCTTCCAAGAGCCCACACGCGCGTTCGAACTCCGGTAAATTGAGTTCCATGGGATTCGCGCGATCACTCCGCCATTTTGGGGCGACCGTGCGCGTCGTGACGCAAGAAGTCTTGACCTACCCGGCGCAAATGGCGATCTGGGTTCTCACCGACGCCGTCACGTGTTTCACCATGCCGCTGGTCATGGCGCTCGTCGCCGGTAGCGGGCAGGTGCGCGGCTACTCGGCCAGCGATTTTGCGCTCTACTACATCGTCATGCTGGTCGTAACCAGCTGGGTGGTCTGCCACGTGATGTGGGAAATCATGACCGAGATGCGCGAAGGGCAATTCAGCTCTCAGCTCTTGCGACCGACCAGCTACCTGGGGTTTGTCATCGCCCGAAATCTCGCTTGGCGCGTGCAGCGCACCGTCCTGACCTTGCCCGTTATCGGCCTGATGGTGCTGTGCTACTGGAGCTATTTGCGCGGCGCGCAACTCCACTTCTCACTGGGCCTCGTGGTCAGCTTGGTGCTGGCGCAGTGGGTCAGCGTGATGTTCTGCACCGCCTTTGCCATGCTCGCGCTCTTCGTCGAGGACGCAACCAGCATCTTTGAGCTGCACTACTTCCCCATGCTGTTCCTGAGCGGACAGATTTTCCCGATCGAAATGCTACCGACCTGGGCGAAGCAAGCCAGCTACTTCCTGCCGTTCTACTACACCACCGCCTTCCCCACCGAAATGGTGCTGGGCAAGGTGCCCGAGCACATGGTGTGGCCGCTCATTGGCGGCCAAGTCGTGTGGATCGTGCTGTGCTACGCCTGGTACCGCGTGATGTTTCGCGCGGGCACCAAGGTGTACAGCGGCGTCGGGATGTAGCGCTTAGTTCGCGCTGCGAAACTCCGCCATGTACGCGGCCAGCGCGTCGCAGCCATCCTGCGGAAACGCGTTATACACGCTCGCTCGGCACCCGCCCACGCTGCGGTGCCCCTTGAGCTCCAGCAATCGGCGATCCTTCGCCCCCGCCAAGAAGGCGTTCGTCAGATCCTCACTCGGAAGCGTAAACGTGATATTCATTTGCGAGCGATTCGCCTCGACCGCGTGGCCCTTATAGAACCCGTCCGAGCCGTCGATCGCGCCGTAGATCGTCGCCGCTTTGCGCGTGTTGCGCTCGGCACTGGCGGCCAGCCCACCGTTGGCCAGCAGATACTCGTACACCAGACCGCACATGTAGATGCTCCAGCACGGCGGCGTGTTATACATGCTGCCGTTTTCGGCTTGCACCCGGTAGTCAAGCATCGGATGCGTCTTCTCGGGAGCCCGGTCAAGAAAGTCTTTGCGGATAATGACCACGACCACCCCGGCCGGACCCATGTTCTTTTGCGCCCCGGCGTAAATCATGGCAAACTTGTTCACGTCGGTCGGCCGCGAAAGAATGTTGGAGCTCATGTCGCACACCCAATCGGTGCCACCCTCGGGCTCGGCCCAAAAATCCACGCCCTGAATCGTCTCGTTGCTGGTGTAATGCGCGAAGGCCGCGCCGGGCGTCAGCTTCAATTCGCCGAAGCTCGGCGCATGATTGTAGTTGCTCGCCTTCGCGTCAAAAATCGCTTGTGCGGAGCCCACCATTTGGGCGGCTTCCAGCGCCTTTTTGCCCCAAGTCCCGGTGATCACGTAGTCGGCGGAGCTGCCCGCCGGCAGAAAACTCATCGGCAACATGCTGAACTGCATGCTCGCGCCGCCCTGCAAAAACAGCACCGTGTAGTCGTCGGAGATGCCCATGAGCTTGCGCAAGTTCGCCTCGGCCCCGTTGATAATCTCCTCGTAGGGCTTGCTGCGGTGGCTCATTTCCATCACGCTCATGCCCTTGCCCTTGTAGTTCAGTAGCTCGCGCTGCGCTTCTTCCAGCACACTCACGGGAAGGCAGCAGGGGCCAGCGGAAAAGTTAAAGGCACGATCGTGGGGTTGACTCATGCCAAGGTTTTACCCGTCAGCGCTGGTTCAAGTATTCCGTGAGCTCGGGCACCATCTCGGCCATGCGGCCCTGAAACGCGATGTGGATCAGCCGCTGGCTATCCATAAGCATCACCACCGGATATCCACCCTGGGCAAACGTGCGCTCCCACGCGCCGTTGACGTCGCGCAGGGCTTGGCCCGGGCCAATCACCAAGTGCTTGAGCTTGTACTTGTTAATGACACCGGCCAACGACGGCACAGGGCTCTCGCCGGGCGCGACCAATTCCACCAGCGAGTAGCCGGTGCCGAGCACCTTGCTCAGGCGCGTTACGCCCGCGTTGGTCTGCACGGCAAAGTCGGGAATCGGAATCGAGGAATCCAAAGTCCACGGCCCGGTGCTGAGCGTCGCGGGCGACATGCCCTTGGGCGGCTCCACCGAGACCGTCGCGGCTTTGCGCCGCACCGCCGTCACAACCCAATCCCGGGTGATCGTTTGCGTCGGCGTGACGATGGTCTGCGTGAACTTTTGCACCGCGCCCTTGGCATCAAACAGCAGATCCAACCGCTCGACGCCGCGCTTCACGGTCAAGCGATCTTTGCCCGTCGCCGTCACCTTCGCGCCGGTGAGCAAAATCGCCAGATTCGGCGGATGAACAATAAAGGGATAGCCGCTCGTGAGCTCATCCGCGATTTCTCCGTACGGCCCAAAGTCGGTCGGCGCTTTCGCGCCCTCGCTATATTCGCGAGCCGTCCAATCGATCTCCAAAAACGCGCGCGGCAACCCGCGGTACTCGTAGAGGTCACCCTCCACGCCAATGCGGAACCGCTCGCTCGTGGCGTCGGGTCGCTCCCATAACACCTTGACCGTACCCTTCGCAAGGGTGAGGTCCATCGAGACCGGCGGGCGAATAAGGTTCGCCAAGCCGGTGCGCAGCCGCTCCGTCGGAGTCGGTGCAAGCGCGGTGGCGGCAATCAGCGATATCAGCATGTCCTGTTAACTCTACGTGCGCGTGGCCCCTCGCATCTGCGGAACAGGTCACCTTGGGGTAGGGACGAGATGGACCGCAAGTACGTTGTTTTCGAAGTAGATAAAGAGTTTTTCGGGATTCCGATTGAGCAAGTGGAGAGAATTCTTGCCGAAATGCCGATCACCAAAATTCCGCGCAGCCCAAAAATCGTGGCCGGCATCTTCGAACTTCGCGGCTCGACGCTGCCCGTGGTGGACCTTCGCGTGCGGTTTGACCGCCCCGCCACCGCCACGAGCAGCAACCTCATCGTGATTCCCGTATCCGGCGAACGAGTCGCGTTGCGCGTGGATCGAGTGGATGGCATCATCGAGCTCGCCGAGGCGGTTATTGACCGCGACCTCGCAATGCTGCGGCAAAAGGAGGACGACTTCATCGCCGGAGTCGCGAAGGACCGCGCGCGGCTCGTGCTGATTTTGGAGCCGGAGCACCTGATTCCCATCCGCGATCGCGCCCGCACGCTCAAACTCGCGGTGGCTTAGCCGACCATGCGCAGGAAGTTGCGCACCAAGTCCATGCCGTGCTCGGTCAACACCGATTCGGGGTGAAACTGCACGCCCTCGATCGGCAAGTGCCGATGCCGAATCCCCATGATTTCGCCGTCGTCGAGGCTCCGTGCCGAGATCAGAAAGTCGGGATGCAGGGTCTCCGCGCGGATCACCAGCGAGTGATAGCGGACCGCCGTAAACGGGCTCGGCACGCCCGCGAACAGGCCCGCGCCATCGTGCTCGATCTGCGAGGTCTTGCCGTGCATGATGCGCTCCGCCCGCGCCACGGTGCCGCCGCTGACCTGCCCCAGCACTTGGTGGCCCAGGCACACGCCAAAAAGCGGCATGGCAAGGTCCTTGTCGCCCGCGAGCATCGCGCTCGCCACGTCTTGGCAAACCCCTGATTCGTTAGGCGTGCACGGCCCGGGACTCAGCATGATCCCTGCTGGGCGCATCGCCCGAATCTGGTCGAGCGACAGCTCGTTGTTGCGGCGCACCACCACCTCGGCGCCGGCCATGCCCAAGTACTGCACCAGGTTGTAGGTGAAGCTATCGAAGTTGTCGATGACGAGAATCATGGGGCGTCCCGGATGACGAAATCGGCCAGCCCGCGGCTCACGCGCGCGGTGGTCCCCACCGGAATCACGTTGAGGGTTTGCGCGCGCTGATCGCTTTGCTGCCGCAGCCGCAAGCCAATGCCCTGGTTGTAAGCGTTGTGGCCAAACCCGGCGACAATCACCATCACGGCGTTCTTGCTGCGCCAACGCATCGCCTTGAGCGCGGAATCGGCCATCGCTGTGTCCCACATCACCATCGCCGCGTAGGTGTTGTCCATCGAACCGCTGTGCCCACCCATCATCGAATCAAAAACCGTGCGATGGTCGGCTTGCGAAACATCGAGCGGCGGCATCTGCGCCAGCATGTCATTGGTCATCGCCTTCACGCCTCCGCGCCCGACGACGCGCACCCAATCGCGCGGAATATTCAGCGCAACCATCGGCAACTTTTTCTCTCGCACGACCTCAAAGATGGGGCGGTACAGGTTGAAATCCATGTTCCAGTCGGTCTTCCAACTCGACCGCTCGGCGAATTCTTCAAGCGTCCAGCGTTGCAGGGTCAAAGGTGCCAGGGAAGCCTGGTTTGGGCGAGTGAACATCTCGAAACCCACCACTACGTCGCGACCGGCGTCCACCAGCGCCTTGATGATCCGCGCCTGATTTTGGTGGTCGCTGAGCTTGTCGTGGCTTTCGCCAACAAACACAAACTGGTAGGGTTTTGCCGCCGCGGCGAGCGCGGCCATATCCACTTGCCGCCCGCTACGAGTCTCGGTGATGCCCGGCTGGAGATCAACTGAGCCCGCGGCACCCACCGGTAGATTGAAGGTGTCAGGCGCGGCCTGAAGCAAAAGGAGGCTGGCGAGGGCAAACATGCCCCGAGTTTATCCTAAGCCTAGCGGCGAGCGGCGACCAGAATCTTGCGCCACTTTTCGCTCAGGTAATCGGTGTCCACGCCACCCTTGCCGCGGCTGCTGTGAATAAAGTAGCCGTTGCCCATGTAGATGCCGGTGTGGCCGATCTTGTTGCGCTTGTTCTCCCAGAAGTACAAACGATCGCCAGATTTCAGATCGTCCAGGCGAGTGATTGGTTTGCCAACGAGCGCTTGTTCACTGGCCGTGCGCGGCAGGTTCATGCCGATTTTGCCGTAAAGTTGTTGCACAAACCCGGAGCAGTCGATGCCGCCCTTGAGGTTATTTCCGCCCCATACGTAGGGCGTGCCGACGTACTTGAGCGCATAGCCGGGGATGCTCGTTTTGTCGAGCCCACTTTCAAATCCGGTTTCGCCGTTCGTAGTTTGCGTTACGTCGTAGGGCAACTTCGCGACCGCGTTGCGGGCGATGTAGCCATCGCGACCATTCTTGAGCTTAACCTTCAGCCAAGTGTCGTACTTACTGTCGTTGACGATGAGATATTCAAACGCCTTGGCGCTGTAATAAACCTTTGCGCGGGCCGCGGGTTGCGCCAGAATTTTGGTTGCCTGCACGGTTTGACCCAACTTGCCGAGCACCTGCTTTTTTGCAAAGGCGGGCAGGGCCAAAGTCAAAATCGCCACGATCGCGGCAATTCGTATCCAGGGTTTTCGGGCGTGCGCAGTCATCCTTTTCAGTTATCGGCACTGTTCTAGACGTTCAAAAGGGTGAGGCAGTTCAGTAGCAGTCGGCCATCGGTTTTTCCGGCCAAGCCATTGACCGCTCGTTCGGGGTGTGGCATGAGGCCCAGCACGTTGCCGCGCTCGTTCACCACGCCCGCGATATCATCGCGACTGCCGTTCGGATTGTCCACGTAGCGAAACGCGATCAAGCCCTCGCCGACCAGCCTCGCGTGAGTCTCGTCGTCGCAGGTGTAGCGGCCCTCGCCATGGGCAATCGGCAACGTGAGGTCCTGCTTGATGTCGCGTGTCCAGAAACTCGTGCGGTTTTCCGCGCGCAACGTGACGTCGCGGCAGACAAATTTTTGACCCTCGTTGAGCAACAACGCGCCGGGCAAAAGCCCGCTTTCGCACAGCACCTGAAACCCGTTGCACGCGCCGATAATCGGGCGGCCTTCCTCGGCGAACCGCTGAACTTCCGCCATGATCGCCGCTCGCGAGGCCATCGCTCCGCAGCGAAGATAGTCGCCGTAGCTAAACCCGCCCGGCACGAACACGGCGTCGAATCCGGCCAGCGAGGTCTCGGCGTGCCAAACAAACTCGGCGCCCATGCCAAGTTCGCGGCAAGCGTACAGCGCGTCTTGGTCGCAGTTGCTGCCCGGAAATCGAAGTACCGCGACTCTCACTGCACGACCTCGTAGCTGTAGTCTTCGATCACGGGGTTCGCCAGCAACTTGCGGCACATGTCGTCAATGCGCGCCGGATCGTAGTTCTCCACGTTCAGCTCAATCATCTTGCCAATCCGCGCGGTCTCCACTTCGCCAAATCCCAAATCGTGGAGCGAGTTGGTCACCGTGCGGCCCGCCGAATCGAGAAGCGAAGGCTTGAGCGTGACGAAGAGGCGGACTTTGGTCATGCCGCTAGTTTACCGAAGCGCTACTCCAGCAACACCCGTTCGGCGAGCACCAAGGCGGCAAAATCGTCGATCGGCACCGGAGGCAGTTGCAGTGTGGAAGGCAACAGCCGTCGCCATCCGCGGCGCGGGTTATGCTCCCAATAACGGGCGCGCGCCTCCTCGCTCGTGTTGCGCTCATCCACCACCATCACGCCGATCGCCGGAAGGTGTTCGCGCAGGCGGCCCACCACCTCTTTGGAGTTGGTGCTCGACCCCACGATGACCATGGCAAAGGGGTGGTTGGCCTGAAACTGTTGCACTCGCGCCACCAGGTCGTCGAGCGGCGCGACCTCGTGCTCGACCAGAGTTAGCGAGCCATCCAGTTCGCGGCGCACCAACGCAAATCCGCATTTGCTGGTACCCGGATCAATCGCCAAAATGGTCTTCGTCATCGGTAGCGAAACTCCATGACGAGGGTGTCCGCGGCGCGGGTTTCGCGAGTGGCGACCGCGATCACGCGCAGGCGTCGCTGGGTGCTCCGCACGTCTTGCACCAGCTGAATCAGTTGCTCCGGACCGACCTCACCGAGCGGCCGCCCGATCGCCGCGATCATGCCCTTTTTCACGGCGGAATCTCGCAAGTCTTTGGTGAAAAATGTGGTCAGTTCCTGCACGACTTGGTCATCCGACTTCGAGCCGTCAATCCGTGCCTCGGCGATCACGTCGCCCGGTTTGAACACCACCGGGTTCTTGCGGACCTGCAACAGCACCGGCACGCTCTCATCCTGAAACGCGTTGAACAGCGAGTTGACGAGGACCACCATCTGGTCCTTGCTGCCCGTGATCGCCTTGATCGCGTCGGCCACTTGCTCATCGGGCGTCTTCACGGTATCGCGGAATTGCACCTGCACCAGGTTCGCCGTCAGGCCGTTGGCATCGGGCTTGGCCCCGAGCTTTTGGGTCTCTCGACGCGCTTGCACGAGCGCGCTTTCCACCTGGATGCGCGCTTCTTCGGCGGTGAGGCCCGGCTGAATGCGGAGCCGCGCCAACTCGTCAAAACGAGCCACGATCAGCGACTTGGTACGCGCGCTTTGCGCATTCGCCTGCAGGCCCTGGCTGATTGTTTGGAGGTCTTCCACGTCGCGAGATAGGGCGTCAAACTGGCCTTGCAACTGTCCGAGTTCGTCGGTGAGTTTGCCGCGCTCTTGGTCCAGATTCTTAATCGCCAGGTCGTACTGTTGGCGCGCCAAATCAAACTCTTTTTGAATCTGCGTCTGGCGAGCGGTGAGGTCCTTGATCTCCCCCTCCTTCGCCTTGATCGAGCGCTCCAACTGCGTGTTTTGCAGGTCCAGTTCGGTCGCGCGCGTGTTCACGGCGCGGAGTTCGCCGTTCACCGAGGTCAACTGCACATTCGCGATTTTGGTCCGCTGTTGCAGGTCGGCATACTCGGCCTTGGCCCGCACCAGTTGCGGTTTCAACACCCGCACCTGCGCGCTGATCCGGCCAAAGTCGCGCTGGAACTTGCCCAACTGGCCCTGCAGTCGCGAGACCTTGCCGGTGAGCGCCATGGCCTGCCGCACCTTGGCCGCAATTTCCTTGTTGCTCGCCTCCAGCTTCGACTGCGTGGTTTTGACCTGGCCGCCGAGCACGCCAATTTCCTTTTGCCGCGCTTCGACTTCGCTGGTCTTGCTGGTCAGGTCGCTGGTCGCTTTGTTGAGCGATTGCCGCGCCACGTCGCGCTGAGCCCGGAGCTGGCTTCCCTCGCGAAGAATCGTGCGCACCTCGCCGCTTGCCAGCGCCATGAGCAGCACGGTCACCAGCGGAATGCTAAAGCCCGCCGCCCCGGTCAGCAACGTCGCCGTATGGCGAGGGCGAAGCTTGAACAACGAGAGGCGCTTTTTACCGAGCTTACGGCCCAAGTTATCCGCGAACAAGGCGACAATCGCCCCGACCACGCAAAACCCCAGAACCACGAGTCCGCCAAATAGATCCATACCCTGTTAATTCTTACGGTGTATTGTGACGCCTGCCACAACTAAGCCGATGACAAGTGGCGTAAATGAAGCCACCCACGCCGGAATAACCTGGCCCCGCGCCCACTGCGACATGAAGTTGCCGATCATCAGATACGCGAAAATGATGAGGACCGCGAGCCAGAAGCCGGTCGCCGCGCCCGTGCGGTGATTGCGAATGCCGAGCGGCGCGCCGACCAACGCATAGATGAGCGCGGCCAGCGGCAAGGCGATTTTGTTCCAGTAGCCGTACTGCAAGTTGCCGACCTGGTCGCGCGTGATTTTGGGGTTCGACTGCGCCTTTTCGATGAGTTCACCCATGCGGCTCATGCTGTAGGCATCGAGGTCCTTTACGCTCGCCGCCTTAATTTCGTCGGGCGTAAAGTCGGGCGGCGGCACCTCGCTGGGCCAGAGCCCTTGCTTCAGCTCCACCACGCTCGTGCCGTCGGCGTTCATCATCACCGCGCGGCCCTTGATGGACCATTCGCGCTCGCTTTTGTACTGCAACGCGTCGGCGGTTACGGTGTACGTGATCTCGCCCTTGGGGTCGTAGGCGCTAATCGTCGCGCCGGTCAACGTGCCCGCGCTAAAGTCAAAATCGGCGGCCATGACCTGCGCGATCAATTGACCCTGCTTGTTGCTCACCGCGTAACTGGTCGCTCGCACTTGCTTTCCGGCGATATTGTTCTTAATCTGCTGCTCAAGCTCCGTTGAGCGGATCGCCGCGCGCGGCACGATGATCTCGTTGAACGAGAACGCGAGCACCGAAACGAGAAATCCGAACGCCGCGACCGGCGCCATGATGCGCCACAAACTGATGCCCTGGGCGCGAAGCGCCACGAGCTCGCTTTCGCCGCTGAGCCGACCAAAGCCGAGCAGGGTCGCGAGCAGCACCGCCATGGGGAAGGTCTTCGCCATGACGCCCGGCACCACGAGCATGGTGTACTCGAGCACCATCGCCGAGCCCGCGCCCTTGACAGTGAACTCCGTGACCTTAAACAGGAAGGTTCCGGCCATGATCAGCACCGTGAAAATGGCGACGCCAAAAATCCACGGACCCAAGATTTCTTGGACGACGAGTTTATCGACGCGCTTCATGATTCAGCGGGCGGGTCGTTGAATTGCTGCCCGAGGTAGTGCTTGCGCACGCTTTCGTCGGCCAGAATCTCCGCCGCCTGCCCCTGCAAGAAAATCTTGCCGTCGATGAGGATGTAGTTTCGATCGGTAATCCGGAGCGTCGCCGCCACGTTGTGGTCGGTAATCAAAATGCCGATGCCCTTGCTTTTCAGCTTGAAAATAATGTGCTGAATCTCCTCGATGGTCACCGGGTCAATCCCGGTAAATGGCTCATCGAGCAGGATGAACTTGGGGTCGGTGGCCAATGCGCGGCCGATTTCAACCCGCCGCCGCTCACCGCCCGAAAGCACTCCCGCCATGCGGTCGAGCTTGTCGGTGATGTGGAGTTCCTCGGCGAGTTCGTCGGTGCGCTCCTTAATCTGCGCCCGCGAATACTTGTTCATCTCCATGACAAGGCGAAAATTGTCGCGCACGCTCAGCCGGCGAAACACACTGGTTTCCTGCGGTAGATATCCCACGCCGGCTCGGGCCCGGCGAAACATGGGCTGGGTCGTCACGTCCGTGCCGTCGAACAACACTCGTCCCTGAGTCGGCTTGACCAACCCCGTGATCATATAAAACGTCGTGGTTTTGCCCGCGCCATTCGGCCCCAACAGACCCACAATCTCGCCCTGCTCAAACTCAAACGTCACCCCGTCCACCACGCGGTTGCGCTTGTATTCTTTCACCAGTCCTTCGGCTTGAATCTTCACCGATTCGGCTCCTTCTTGGGCGTGTAATCCGTGCTACCGGGCTCGCCGTTCATCTCGATTTCGGCCACCTCCCGCTTGTCGTTGAGACTCAAAATCAATTCCGTGCCGCGGTTTTCTCCCTCGAACAACCGCGCCTTGGCGTTGAGCACCACGTTCCCCGTCAGCTTCACGTTGCGCGCCGAA
Source organism: Chthonomonas sp. (assembly GCA_016788425.1). Lineage (NCBI taxonomy): Bacteria > Bacillati > Armatimonadota > Chthonomonadia > Chthonomonadales > Chthonomonadaceae > Chthonomonas > Chthonomonas sp. The sequence continues at coordinate 182,601 of JAEURQ010000004.1, read as the reverse complement.
TCGTTGTAGGTCAACCCCCCGCCGGTCGCCAGATACTGCTCGGCGAAGCCCTTGTTCGAGCGCGTCATTTTGGCCCGCACCGGCCCGGTGAGGCGAGCGGTTTGCAACGGGTACGCTCCGCGGCCGATGGTCGCGGTGCCGCCCGAACCGGTCAGTTCCACGCTGCGCAAGTCGGTCTCCTGCGTCAATTTGGTCGAACCGTTAAAGTCAAAATCGTCCGTGCCATCGCCCGGCACCATCGTCACCGACCCCGTCGTCGCGCGGAGCGTGCCATTCGCGCCTCCGGTCACGGTCATCGTCACGCCCCCCGAAAGCTCAATGCGCCGCACAGGCTGCTTCGCGCCGGAATCCAGCGGGGCTAATCGCGCCACGGCACTGGCCCCTCGCACGGTCGTCTCTTGACCGCCGCTATCGTGGCGCATGAGCGTCACCGCGCCGGGCGCGCTCAGCACGGGGGTTTCGCCGTTGATGAGGTTCGCCGAGGCCGTGGTCAGCACCGAGCGTCCGCCGCCGTTGTCGAGCGTCACCTGCACATCACCCGAGAACGACGCCGTCTCGATCACGCGCTTGCCGTTCACTTCCTTGAGCGTCCCCTCGATGCGATTGCCGACCGCGACCAAGCCCTTGTTTTTGGATTCGCCGGTGATGCGCCCGCCACTCAGCAGAAACTTCACCCGGCCATCCGCGAGTTCGCTGGTCTTGATGCTGCGCCAACCGCGGATCGTAATGGTCTCGGTTTGAAAGGTCGACTGCGCTCCGGCCACGCCGGTCTGCGCCAGAATCCCCGCCAGCATCGCCAGCTTTAGTTTATTCGGCTTGGGCTCGACCTTCAGTTTCCGCATGAGTGCTTGAATTTTGTCGCGAAACATGTCCGGCGTGCCGATTTCGCGCAGGTCGGCGGTTGCCACAACGGCAGGAATATTCATTAACTTGTACTTGGGAGTGACGACGCCAACCGTATCGCCGGCGTGCAAAAGCTCGTAGCCGGGCAAATATTCCGCGACGCCCGAGGTCAGGGTGCGCCCGTCGGCGGCCTTTATTTCAACGTCGCCGTTGAGCCGCAGGGTCTTTTCGTTTTGGTTGGCTAAGCCCCGGTCGGCCGCGACTTCGCCGGTGAGTTCGCCGTCGCGGTACACCGTGCCCGTCAGCTGCATGAGTTCGCCGCGCGCCTTGCCATCTTCCAACACGAGCGCGGCATCCTTCGCCGAGACGCTCCATTGCGGTTTGCGCGCTTCGTCGAACTGGTGCAGGGTCACCGCGCCGGTCCTAAACTTGCGACGCTCTTCGTCGGCGTTGGCCGTCGAGGCATTTGACTTCTTGGCCCCGCCGGACTTGCCGCCTCCACAGCCACCGATCGCGACAATCGCCATCAGCAGAAGGGGAATAATGGGGAGAGAACATCGCGCCAACGGTTCATTATAGAACCTGCGACCCCCGCGGTAAGTTCCGCCGTTGCCATGTCCGACCGCCGCCAACCCTGCCCGCTCGCGCTGAGCCTCACCCGCGTGCCGGTGAAGCGGTGGGCGACCAAAGCCGACCTGATTACAGCACTGGAGGCCGCCCGATTGGAACTCGAACGCAACCCCGACACTGCGCGCCTTGAGGCTCTGGGCGCTGAGGTTGGCCTGTCGCCGCATCACTTGCAGCGCCTCTTCGCCGCGACCTTCGGCCACAGTCCGCGCGCCTACGGCGAACGCGTGCGATTGCTGCGAGCATGGAGCCACCTCGCGGCCGGGATGAGCGTCTCCGAAACGGCGATAACCGTCGGCTACGACTCACCCCAGCAACTCGCCCGCGTGTTTCGACGGGTCATGGATTGCGCGCCCAGCGAGGTGCGCCGCCTCGTGTCGCCAGACTAGGCGTCGTACTGCACGAGGCCGATCATGTTTCCGTCTGGATCGTAGACCACGGTGCTGTGACCCACGCCGGGCACGGGCGACTTTTCGCCCTCGCCCCGACCGCCACTGGCGTTGGCCTTCGCCACCATCGCATCCAAATCGGCGACCTTAAACCACAGGCTCGGCGACGTCCCGGGCTTGACTGCGTGCACGCGGAGTAACCCGCCGATGTGAGTATCGCCCTGGCCGAACACCACCATGTCGGGAGTGAATTGGCGGAACGTCCAGCCGAACATCCCCTCCAAAAACTGTTGCGAGCGAGCGATGTCGGTGACTTCATACTCGAGATGACAAAGGGTATTCATGCCGTCCATGATGCTTCTATTGTAGGGTCACGTCCCACGGCAATGCGTGGCGATTCTTGCGAATTCAGTACACTTGCTCCCGTATGCAGGTCTATCTCATTCGCCACGGTCAAACCGAGTGGAACCGACTCGGCAAGGCCCAGGGCCACACGGATATTGACCTCGACGAAACCGGCCAGCGGCAAGTGAGCGAACTCGAAACCGCCTTCGCCGGCCGCCCCCTTGGCCAGGTGTGGAGTAGCGACCTTGTGCGGGCAACCAGCACGGCTGCTGCCCTGACCCGCGCTACCGGCGCCGCCCTCACGACCGACGCTGCCCTGCGCGAACGCGCTTTTGGCGAGTGGGAAGGTTTTGCCTACAACGATGTCCACACCCGTCTGCGCGAGGCGAGCGCCGAGGTGGACATCAGCGAGTTTCATGCGCGCCCCCCGGGCGGCGAATCGGTGCTCGACGTGTGGCACCGAGTCGAGTCCATCGTCGCCCGTCTGCGCGAGGCCGAGCAACCCATCGCCATTGTTTCGCACGGCGGCGTGTGCGCTCAACTCCTCGCCCAGCTTTTGCGCGGAACGATGGAGAGCACGCGCTCGTTCCGATTTGAGAACACCGCCATTACCGAGCTTGTCCGTCGTCCCGACGGCTTTTTCCGCCTAGTGCGATTCGGCTGCACCGCCCACCTGAGCGAGCCCAGCGCCCCGATGATTGATGCCCACAATCTTCAAATCCGTTAAGCCGTTTCTGCCCGAGCTCGCCTCGGCGGCGATCCTCTCGCTGGCGTTTCCGCCGGTCAACTTGGTGTTGCTCGCGTTTGTGGGGCTGGCCCCGCTCTTGCGTGCGCTGATCGAGGATTCGGGCAAAGCCGCGTTCTGGCGCGGATGGCGTTTCGGCTACGTTTTCTATCTCATTCAACTTATCTGGCTCGGGCAGTTTGTGTTCAAGTGGACCCAAATGGCGTGGATCGGCATCCTCGTCACGCTCCTCGGACCCCTCGTGTTGTGTTGGGTGTTTGGCTTTGCAGCGCTCGCCGTCAACCGAGCCTGGCAAGTGCGCCGCCCGTGGATCATTCCGCTGGTGTGGCTGCTCGCCGAGTTCGTCGTGGGCCGGCAAGGGCCGTTCGCGTTTCCTTGGTCGCCGCTGGCATTGCCGCTCGCGCAAATGCCGGAGCTCGTGCAGTGGGCCGCCTACGGCCAAATCGGGCTGGTTTCGGCTTGGGTGTGCCTCGCCTCAGTTTGCCTGGTGATGGTGGGCCAAAAGTGGGAGCCGCGCGTCACCGCGCGCTACGTCACCGTGTTCCTGCTCATGTTGGTGGGGACGTTCGCCCTCATGCTGCGGCCATTGCCGGGTCGCAAATTGGTGGTGGCCGCCGCCCAACCGGGCATTGACGTCGCGTTCGGTGATCGCAGCCAACTCGCCAGCGTGTGCCGCGATCTCTACGCGCAAGCCGCCGGCGCGAATCTCGTCGTCTTTCCCGAGCGCATCACCGAGGGTGGCAACCCGCCGTTCGATCCCGACCCGACCTTGCCCGCGCTCTTCGGCGGCTCGCGCACGGTCGAAACGACAACCTACCAAAGCGCGTACACCACCGCGCCCAAGCCCGCCTTTGCCGACAAAACGCAGCTGGTGATCTTCGGCGAGTACGTTCCCTTCCGCCAGTACCTGCCCGCCTCGTTCCGCTTGCCGCAGGCGGACCTCACGCCCGGCGAGACCATCCGCACGCTGAGCGTCGGCGAGGTTCGCGTCGGGCCGCAACTTTGCTTCGAGGCGCTCTTCCCGCACGTCGGCTATTCGCAAACGCAGCAAGGCGCGCAACTCATCGCGGTCATGGCGATTGACGATTGGTACCTAGGTTCCGCCGCGCCGGAGCAGCTTCAACTCGCGAGCCGCATCCGCGCCATCGAGAGCGGTTTGCCGCTCGTCCGCTCGGCGACGATGGGCCGCTCCCTCATCTTCGACGCGTTTGGTCGGACGGTTGCCCTCGCCGAATACGGCCAGCGCCGCGTGATCCGCGCCACAGTTCAGGTTCCGGACGGATCGCCGAACCCGCCCGCGCGCGGCTGGGTGCCGTTCCTCGCCGCGTTTATGGTTCTCGGCGGACTGACCCTTCGGGCTGATCGACGCCCCACGCCCGCTTAAGGCTCATCCAGGCGAGCGCCATGCTGGCAATCGCCCACAGCAGCATCCAAATGGAAGCCGGAATCCCGGTGTAAGCGGCCATGTTTGCGGCGTCGCCCGCTTCTTCGCCTGCCGCCGCGACCTTAAACAGTTCGAACACACCCATGATCGCGGCGAAGCACTGCGCCAAACCGACCACCTGCGCGACGCCGGCCAAGGTTTCGCCGCGCAGAAACGTGCCGCCGGCCACCAACAAACCAACCCACAAAATGCCGATGCCCACGCCGACCGCCGAGCCCCGCACCCAAAACGTCAGCGAGAACAATAGGCACGCGGCCAACGCATACAGGGCGATCTTCGCTCCGCGCGGAGTGCGCGACGCCACCACCACCAGCGCGCCGATGATGCTCGCCCCGACGTAGCCCGCCGAAGCCGTGACCACCGGCGCGCGAGTCGCCAGCATGGTCACGCCCGAGATATCCGATTCCACGCGGATGTAGTCCACGTAGCCGCCCGTGAGATACGCCGCGACGGCGTGGCAAAACTCGTGCAGGTGAGTATTCAGCAGGTACACCGGGAACGCGAGGGAGCGCACCAGCGGCACAAACGGCATGATGCCGATGATCATCGCCAGCCCGACCACCAGCGTCCGGCGCGCGTCGAGTTTCATAGCCCCATTATGAGGGGGAAAAGCGTTTGCAACGAGCCCGCGCTCCGCTTCGTCTGAATCTATCTAGTATTCGCCACTATGGAAATCGTATTTTTGATTGTTGGATTGGCTTTGGGCGGCGGCGTGGCATGGCATTTCTATCGCCAGCATCGCGCCGAGTTTATGCGCGCCGTGGCGCTGGAAGCCGAAAAGTCGGATCTGCGGGTCGAGATCGGTCGCCTGCAAGAAGTCGAAAAGCAAGTCGGTCGCTTGGAGCTAAAGCAAGCAGAATTGGAAGACGATCTCTCCGCTCGCAACGACCAGATTAGCGACTACCGCGAAAAGCTCGCCCGCTCGGAAGAGGAGCAAGAAAGCACGCAGCGCGCCTTCGCCGAAGCGAAGGACCAGTTCGAAGCGGTGTTTAAAGACCTCGCGAACCAAGCGATGAACCAGAGCGCCGAGCAGTTTCTCAAACTCGCCAGCGAGCGATTCGACGGCCTCACCAAGGAGCAACGCTCAGAATTGGAAAAGCGCCAACTGGCAATTCAGGACCTCGTCAAGCCGATCGAAGAAAAGCTGGGCAAACTCGACGAATCTCACCGCGCCATCGAAGAGAAGCGCCGTGAGGAATACGGCACGCTCACCGAGCAAGTCAAGCAGATGATGGACCAATCGCGCAACGTGGACAAAAGCACGCGCGACCTCATCCGCGCCCTGCGCAATCCGGGCGAGCGCGGTCGTTGGGGCGAAGTCCAACTTCGCCGCGTGGTCGAATTCGCGGGCATGATTGAGCACTGCGACTTCAACACGCAGGTGACGGGCGAAAGCGATGCCGGCGGACGTCTGCGCCCCGACATGATCGTTCACGTGCCCGGCGGTCGCGAAATTATCGTGGACGCGAAGGTTCCCTTTGACGCCTACAGCAAGGCGATTGAGGCCGACGACGACGACCTGCGGCGCGAACACATGATCTCGCACGCGCGGCAGGTCCGCAATCACGTCACGAAACTCGGCCAGCGCGGTTACCAAAAGCAGTTCGAAGGCGCGCTCGACTTTGTGGTGCTCTTTGTCCCCGCCGACCCCATGCTCTCGCACGCGCTGGAGCACGATGGCTCGCTCTGGGAAGACGCCGCGCAAAGCGGCGTGATGCTCTGCACGCCGAGCACGCTCATCGTGATGCTCCGTAGTGCGGCAACACTTTGGCGACAAGAGCAGGTCCGTCAAAACGCCAAGGAGATCAGCGACCTTGGCCGCGACCTCTACAAGCGGCTGGGCACGCTGAGCGACCACTTCGGCAAGGTCGGCCGCAACCTCAACCAGGCCGTGAACAGCTACAACCAGGCGATCGGCGCGCTGGAAAGCCGCGTCCTGCCGGGCGCGCGCAAGTTCAAGGAACTCGATACGCACCTCACCGAGGAGATTGACGAGCTTCAGCCGGTGGACGAGCGCACCCGCGTCATCCAATCGCCGGAGCTTAAGGCACTCAAGCCACCCGACGACCGAGCGATCGGTAGCCTGTTCGAACCGAACTAACAAAAAAGCCCCCGAGCAACTCGCTCGGGGGCTTCTGTTTTCAGCGGCTTACTTAAGCGCCTTTTCGATGAGCGGGGTTACCGCCTTTTCGAAGCCATCGCTTGAGCCGGTCCAGTCGCCGATGATCTTGCCCTTCTTGTCCACCAGGACGAAGCGCGGGATGCCGCTGACTTGCAGCTTGCTGGCGAGGCCGTCGTTGCCGATCGTGTTGAGATACGTGTACTTGTGCTTCTTCACGTAATCCATTGCCTTCGCCTTGTCGCTGTCTTCGGTGCCGCCTTCCAGGTTCATTCCGATCACGACCAAGCCCTTTTTGTTGTACTTGGTGTGCAGCTTTTGCATGGTCGGGCTCATCTTGACGCACGGACCGCACCAGGTGGCCCAGAAATCGAGGAGCACAACCTTGCCCTTAAGGGTCGCGTTGGACACCTTCGCGCCGCTGAGGCTCTTGGCCGAGAATGTCGGCAACGCCTTGCCGGTCATGGTCGCCCCGCCTTGTGCGCCGGTTTGCATCGCGGCGATTACGCCAAGACAGCCAAGCCCGGCGATGGTGATTGCTTTTGAAATCGTCATACTGCCTTTCATAACGGGTGAACCCGCCTCGAAGTTCCGAGTTTCTGCCTAGATGGGAAGCGCGTAGGACTCCTTGGGCGAGGCCAACACGAAGCAACTTTGCAACTTGCCCATGCCCTTAATCGAGCTCAGTCGGTCGCGAATCAGCTGTTCGTAGTGGCGCATATTCTGCACGACAATGCGGAGGAGAAAGTCGAATTCCCCGCTGACGTGGTGGACTTCAAGTACTTCCGGAATGCCCGAGACCGAGTTCACAAAGTTCTCAATCGGCTGATCTTGGTGTAGCGCCAGACTGACCTGCGCGAAGATGGTGAGACCGAAGCCCAGTTCTTCGGCGTTGAGGTGAGCGGTATAACCCTTGATGAGGTCGAGCTGCTCCAGCTTGCGCACGCGCTGCAACACGCTCGGCGGCTTGAGCCCGATCTTGCGACTGAGGTCCGCATTGGTAATGCTTCCATCGGCCTGCAAAATGCGGAGAATTTCTAAATTTGTTTCGTCAAGATGCTCTTTCATACCGGTTCTCCTTACTATCTTAGCATGATCCGCGAGTTTTGTCAATGAAAGTTAAACGACTGAGGTTCGATGCCTGGTGCCTTCGCGCGGTGGTGTTGGAGCTGCAATCCCTCGTCGGAATCGAGTGTCAAAACGCCGAGTCGCTGGGCGAGCACGGCGTGGCTCTGCAGTTTTGGGATGGTCGCCCGCACTGGGTTCATATCCGCTCGCACCCCGATCACTACGGCATTCGCCTAGGCGCGGCTCCGCCGCGCGGCGAACGCATGCCGTGGGTGATGACGCTGCGCCGCTCTCTCAACCGCGCGACCCTGGTTGCGGTGGAGCAGATTGCTCTAGAACGCTTGGTGGACTTGGTTTTTGACCAATCGGGATCTAAATACGTTCTCACCTGCGAGCTCATGGGGAAGAACTCCAACATCATCCTACGCGACGCGGACGATCGCGTGGCAAGCGCGGCCCGATTTACCGGCAAAAGCCGCTCCGAGCGAGCGATTCTGCCCGGACGAGCATTCGAGCGCTACCCGCGCGAGCCAAGCGCTATGCTTTCCAGAACTAACCCATCGGGCCCGGGCGGACTTTCGCCGTTTGTGCAAAAGCTGTTGCAGGAGTACAGCCCCGAGCACGTGCTGGATCGCCTCGCCGAAGTCTCGGCCAAGGCGACGCTCGTGCCCGGTTTTGGTGTAACGCCGATCCCGCTAAGCACGGAAACTCTGCAAGAACTATTTGGCGACCAAGTGGTTCCAAAACGATTCAACTCGATCAGCGAGGCCCTCGCCGAATATGAATCAGCGGAGCCCGAACCCGAACGAGAGAGTCTGCGCCACCGCTTGCGCGTGCAGTTGGAGCGCATCGAGCATGCCCGCGCCACGGCGGTGCGTGGCCTGGAAGATGCCGCCGACACCGCTCGCCGCGCGAGTGAATTACAGGAACGCGGCAATCTCATTCTCGCCTACCAAGGCAGCATCCAGCCCGGCGACAAGATGCTGAAAACCTACGACGAACAGGTGATTCCGCTCAACCCTGAGCTCACGCCAGTCGAAAACGCCGAGGCGTACTTCCTACGCGCGCGCAAGGCGAAGCATGGCTCCGACGAAGTGAACGAACAGCTCGAACGCATGCGCAGCGAATTAGTAACCGTTCGGTCCCTTATCACACTGGCCGACCAAGCGACCACGGATGAACAACTGCTTGAAGTCAAAAAGGAAGCGGCCACCCGCAATTGGTTGCAGATTCAGGTCGCCCCGCAGACCAAGCCCAAGGACCGCCCGTTCGAGGGCCACGCGATCAAGGAACTGCTCGCCCCCGGCGGCTACGCCGTGTTTTATGGCGAGAACAGCGATGCCAACGACTTCCTCACGATGCGCATGGGCAAACCCAACGACTGGTGGCTGCACGTGCGCGGCGCTCCGTCTACCCACGTCCTCATCCGGGCGAACAACCAGCCCGAACGCGTCCCGAAGGAAACGCTAACATGGGCGGCGGTCATCGCCGCGAAACATAGCCCGAGTAAGCACGCGCAAATGGTGCCGGTGGATTACACGTTAAAAAGATACGTTCGGCGCCCTAAGGGTTCCAAGCCAGGATTCGTCACCTACACCCACGAAAAGACGATTCATGTTAACCCGACCGGAAAAACTTAGGCCCCGCCTTGACAATTCTGCCAAGAGTTGGCTAAGATAACTAAGTTGTCCGAGCAACACGGAACCCTGCCGAGGTGACCGCTATGATTAACTTCAACATTTGACTTCAACCCATCGCACGATGCGATAGCCGCGCTAACCTTGCGCCCCGCGAAGTCATCCGCCTCGAACCCAATACACGCCTGTTCGCCGGGGTTTTGCCTCGCCTGACCGTCCATTTCCTTTTTTCACATGAGCTTAACTTCTAATTCCGAGAGCCTAGAACCGGCTCCTCAAGGGCGAGATCAGGAACTATTGATCTCGCTCGACTCCGACCTTAATCAAGAGTTTCAGTTCGGCACCCTCAGCATGGAGGTGACCGCCGAAACCGTGCGCGTCTCCGAACCCAACGGCGTCGAACTCTTGCGCCTTCCCATCGCCGACATCGCAACGGCGCGAAACGAGCCGGTGGTCGGCGGCGGCATTCTGCAAGTCACCACCAAGGCGGGCGAAATCGTCCCGGTCATCAGCTATACGCACACGCTCGGCGCGAAGTTTAGCGAGGCCGCGCGCGGCATTGAGCAACTCGCCAAAGGCGAACCGCTCAGTATCAATCTCAAGCGCGAAATCACGCGCTGTCCCAAGTGCTCGCGTCTACTGCCCGAGGCCGATGGCGTATGCCCCGCTTGCGTAGACCGCGGCAAAACGCTGGCCCGCATCCTGCGCTTCGCGGGTCCGTACAAAAAGCAAGCGGCGTTTCTCGCCATCATGAGCCTGGTCACCACCTCGCTCAACCTGTTGCCGCCCTATTTTCAGGGTCGGCTCATTGGCGAGGTCTTCGAAACGAAGTCCAACCTGAACATCCTGTGGATGCTCATCACGTCGTGGGTGTGCGTCGCCATCACGGTCAGCGCGCTGAACGTCACGCGCGACCGCTTGGTCGCCTGGATGAGCGGCAACATCGCCGCCGATCTCCGCGCCACGGTGTATCGCGCCATCGAGTTTTTGCAGCTCACGTACTTCGATAAAAAGCAGGTCGGGGCAATCTCCAGCCGCGTCACGAGCGACACCGACCGCGTGTGGGGCTTCCTTGTCGAGGGCGTTCCCTACTTCCTCAACAACGGCCTTATGCTGGTTGGGGTTATTGCGTTCTTGTTCATCATCAATCCGCTCATGGCGGCGGTGGTGCTCATTCCCGTGCCCATCGTCACGCTCATCGGCGTGGTGTTTTGGAAGCCGCAAAGCCAACTCTTCCACCGCGTGGGCCAAAAGTGGGCGCGATTCCACATTCACCTTAACGAGTCGTTGCACGGCATCCGTGTGGTGAAGGCATTCGCCAAGGAAGACCGCGAGTTTACGAAGTTTCAAAACCGCAACTTCGAGCTCCGCGACGCCGGTGTCAAGGCCGACGCGCGCTGGTTTACGATCTTCGGCGGAATGATGTTCTTCACGACCATCGGCACCATTTTGTGCTGGGCGATGGGCGGCTGGTTGGTCGCGCAAGGCAAGCTGAAACTCAGCGAGTTCTACATGGTGCAAGCCTACTTGGCGCTGGTTTATGGCCCGCTCCAATGGTTCGCGGCGGTCAACAACTGGTTCAGCCGAGCGATGGCTGGGGCCGAGCGTATCTTCGAGATCGTGGACATGCAGCCGGAAACCTACGGCAAGCGTGAAGCCGGCTACGAAATGGCCGGCGAAGTCGAATTCGACAATGTGCGCTTTGGTTACGACAAGTCGAACCCAGTGCTCAAGGAGATGAGTTTCGTCGCCAAGCCGGGCGAAATGATCGGCCTGGTCGGAAAGTCGGGGGCGGGGAAATCCACCACCATCAACCTCATCGCACGGTTTTACGAGCCGGATGCAGGGGCGATTAAGATCGACGGCCGCGACTATCGCGAGATCGCGCTACAAGACCTGCGCGAGCAGATCGGCATCGTGTTGCAAGAGCCGTTCCTCTTTAACGGCACCATCGGCGAAAACATCGCTTACGGTCGTCCGGGAGCGAGCTTTGACGAGGTGATTGAGGCCGCACGCGCCGCCAACGCGCACGAGTTTATTCTCAGCAAGCCCGATGGTTACGACACAATGGTCGGCGAGCGAGGTGCCAAGCTCAGCGGCGGCGAGCGTCAACGCGTTAGTATCGCCCGAGCGATCTTGCACAACCCGCGCATCCTCATCTTGGACGAGGCGACTTCGAGTGTGGACGTGGAAACGGAAAAGAAGATTCAGGAGGCCATTGGTCGCCTGGTCAAGGGCCGCACCACGTTCGCCATTGCCCACCGCCTCTCCACTCTTCGCGAGGCCAATCGCCTGATCGTGCTCGACAAGGGCAAGATCGTGGAGACCGGCACGCACGAGGAGTTGATGACCAAGAAGGGCGTGTTCTACGACCTGGTACAAACCCAAGCCAAGATCCAAGAGATCATCGGCTTCGACATCGAAAGCGACGTGGTGCCCGATGCTCAGTTTTAACATCCGGCTCATGGATATGGAGCGCGAGTTGGGCGTTTACGCCCGCATTCGCTCCATGATCGATCAAGAAGAGATCACCGAGGAAGTGGTCCGCGAGCGCTGGGCCAACTACACGGCTCTCACTCACGAGATTGTGGTCGCCGAGCGCGATGGCCAGCTTCTTGGCATGGCGCGTTGGGGCCGCATGTACTACGAACCCGAGGGCTTGTATCAAATCTCGGTCGGTGTCTTCCCCGAGTTCCGGCGTCAAGGCGTGGGTCGGGCGCTGGCTCGCCACGTCATGGACAGCCGCATCGCGGCGGGGGCCAACAAGCTCATGGGCGGCTGCTACGCGCAGTTTCCTGAGAACGAGTTGTTTGCCCGGGAGATGGGGTTCAGCTTCAAGATGCGGTACGTGGACCAAGAGGTGGAGCTTCCAAGTTCGATCACCGTCCCGTTGCCCGACGGCATTGAGGTCGAGGTGTTTCAGGCGGCCAGTCCCGACGACGCGCGGTTGCAGGAAATCTATGACACGTACGCCGAGGCCGATAGCGATGAGCCGCTGACCCGGGAGACCGGAGTTCCGAGCCGCGAGGTGTGGACGAACTATTGGAAGCTGGCCGACTACAACGAAGGACTCATTGTGGTGGCCCGCGAAAACGGCGTCCCGGTTGGGCTATGCCATTCGGTGCGACGGCAAGATCACTTCGACACCGGCTTCACGGGAACTCGCCGCGCGGTGCGCGGTCGCGGCATCGCCAAGGCGCTTAAGGTGCGGCTGATGCAAGAAGAGGCCAACCGCGGCACCTCCAAAATGGCGACCTGCAACTCCTCGCTCAACCAGGCGATGCTCGCCATCAACCGTACGGTCGGATTCCACATCACGTCCGAATTCGACATTTGGGAACAAATGGTTCCAAATTCACAATCATGAACACAGCAGAACTCTTTTTCGAACCGAAGGACCGGTTGCGCATGACGCTTCCGGAGGATCGCAGCTACCTGACGGTGGTACCCAAATGGGCGTCCCCAATCAGCCACCCAAGCCGGTACTTGTGCCTGCTCGATGGCAAGGGCACCGAGATCATGCTCCTTCCCGACCTCGATAGCGTCTCCCCGCTAGCCCGCCAAGCGTTGGAGACCGAAATCCAGCGCCGCTACCTCACGTCCATGATCCACAAGATCACGCACGCCAAGGTGGAATTTGGCGCGACGTATTGGCACGTCATCACCGAGCGCGGCGAGCGCGAACTCGTCACGCAAAGCCTGCAGGAAAACGCGCAGTGGCTGAGCGACGTGCACCTGGTGCTGCTGGATGTAGACGGCAATCGCTTCGAAATCGCGAACATCAACGAACTCGACCCCAAGTCGAAGCAGTATCTGGAAGCAATTTTGTAGTCAGTCGGTACCCAATTAACATCTAGCGTTTGGTGCCGCCCATGGCGTAGAATCTCGGTATGTCAACGACGACCGAGATTCGCGCCCCGCGCGGCACCACCCTCTCTTGCAAGGGCTGGCACCAAGAAGCCGCCCTGCGCATGCTCATGAACAACCTCGATCCCGAGGTCGCCGAGCGGCCCGAGGACCTGGTGGTGTACGGCGGAACCGGCAAAGCCGCCCGCAACTGGGATGCGTTCCGCGCCATCGTAAGGTCGCTGCAATCGCTCGAAAACGACGAAACCCTCCTCATCCAAAGCGGCAAGCCGGTAGGCATTTTCCGCACCCACGCCGAGGCGCCTCGCGTGCTCATCGCCAACAGCAACCTGGTCGGCAAATGGGCCAACTGGGATCACTTCCGCGATCTTGAAGATAAGGGCCTCATGATGTACGGCCAAATGACCGCCGGCTCGTGGATCTACATCGGCACTCAAGGCATTGTCCAAGGCACGTTCGAAACCTTCGCCGCCTGCGCCGACACCCACTTCGGCGGCACGCTCGCCGGGCGGCTGGTCGTGAGCGGCGGAATCGGGGGCATGGGTGGCGCTCAACCGCTCGCCGCGACCCTCAACGGCGCGTCGTTCCTGGGCATCGACGTCGACCCGACGCGCATTCAAAAGCGCCTGGAAACGGGCTACATCGACCGCATCGCCTTCACCCTCGACGAAGCCATGGCCATGCTCGAAGGCCGCCCCGCGCTGAGCGTCGGTCTGGTCGGCAACTGCGCCGACGTGCTGCCCGAAATGATCCGCCGCGGCCTCATTCCCGACGTGATTACCGACCAAACCAGCGCGCACGATCCGCTGGGCGGCTATGTCCCCAACGGCATGACCTTGGCCGAGGCAAACGCGCTACGAACCGCCGACCCCGACCTCTATATTCAGCGCAGCATCGCCACCATGGGCGCCCACGTGCGTGCCATGCGCGACATGCAAGATGCCGGGGCGATCGCCTTTGATTACGGCAACAACATCCGCGCCTACGCGGTGGAAGCCGGCGTCACCGATGCCTTCGAGATCAAGGGATTCGTGCCCGAATACATCCGGCCGCTCTTCTGCGAAGGCAAAGGCCCGTTCCGATGGTGCGCGCTCAGCGGCGACCCCGCCGACATCGCCCGCACCGACCGCCTGATGCTGGAGCTCTTCCCCGAGAACAAGACCCTGCGCCGCTGGATCGAAAACGCCGCCCCCAAGATCAAGTTCCAAGGGCTCCCCGCCCGCATCTGCTGGCTGGGTTATGGCGAACGCGCAAAGGCTGGGCTCGCCTTTAACGAACTCGTGCGCACTGGGGAAGTCAGCGCGCCCATCGTCATTGGCCGTGACCACCTCGACTGCGGTTCGGTGGCCTCGCCCAACCGCGAAACCGAAGCCATGCGCGACGGAACCGACGCCGTGGCCGATTGGCCATTGCTCAACGCGATGGTCAATACCGCGGCCGGGGCCAGCTGGGTTTCGCTGCACCATGGCGGCGGCGTGGGCATTGGCTACAGCCAGCATTCCGGCATGGTGGTGGTGGCCGATGGAACCGAGGCGACGGCTCGCCGTTTGGAGCGCGTGCTGACCTCCGACCCGGGCATGGGCGTGATTCGACACGTGGATAGCGGGTACGACGAGGCCGATGCCTGCGCCCGCGAGCACGGCGTCCGCATCCCGATGTGGGAGTAAGGTCGCGCGGGTAACCTTGCCCGCATGACCACAAACCACGCCGACATCCGCATTGGCACGCTCGCCAAGCTGGATGACGCTCACACATACCTGCCCCAAATTCTCCCGCACGGCTTCGAGAGCTTCTCGCTTACGAGTTGGGCGCGAGTTCCGGAAGGCATCAACTGGGCCGAACGGGGTCAGCAAATCCGCGACATCTGCGGCGACCAGGCGGTTATCAGCAGCATCGGCGTGTACGGAAACCCCATGCGCGACGACTTCACGCGCGACGCGTTCGCCGAGTTCATCCGCAACGCGCACCACTTCGGCGCCAAGGTGGTCTGCGGGTTCGCAGGTGCCATTGAGGAAAAGAAGATTGACGAGCAGATGGACGAGTTCCGCGCGACGTGGGAGCCGCTCGCCAAACTCGCCGAAGACCACGGCGTCAAGATCGCCTTTGAAAACTGCGACATGGGCGGCTATTGGGAGCGCCCGGCCTGGAACATTGCGCACTCGCCGCGCGCCTGGGAAATGATGTTCGACGCCGTTCCGAGCGATGCCATGGGGCTGCAGTGGGAGCCCTGCCACCAAATGGTCAGCTTCATCGATCCGCTGCCACAACTCCGCAAATGGGTGGGCAAAATCCACCACGTCCACGGCAAGGACGCAACCGTTGCGCACGATCTGGTGCGCGAACTCGGCACGCGTAGCGGCAAATTTGTGGTGTTTCACCGGACGCCGGGCTTCGGCGATACGAATTGGGCCGACCTCATCACCATCCTTCGGCAGGCCAAATGGGAGGGCTGCATTGACATTGAGGGCTGGCACGACCCGGTCTATCGCGACGATCTGGAGATGACCGGCCAAGTGTTTGGTCTTAACTATCTTAAAGCGTGCCGCGGCGGGCCATTTGTCCCCAATCCGAGCTAGGAATTCGCCCCGCTTTCCAGGTACAATTTAGGTTCAAATCGCGTCCTCTCTTTACCGGGAGATCGCGCCCTAAATTGTTATGTCCGACGAGCAGATTACAACCGTATCCGTTGAGGATGAGTTAAGCCGCAGTTATGTGAACTACGCGATGTCGGTCATCATCGCGCGGGCGCTTCCCGATGCCCGCGATGGTCTCAAGCCCGTGCAGCGCCGCATCCTCTACGCGATGCGCCAACTCAACCTTACGCCCGACCATGGCCACGCCAAGTGCGCCAAGGTCTGCGGCACCACCTCGGGCGACTTCCACCCTCACGGCGAGCAGGTCATCTACCCGACGCTCGTTCGGATGGCCCAATCGTGGTCGCTCCGCTACCCGCTGGTGGATGGCCAAGGGAACTTTGGTAACGTGGATGGCGACAGCCCCGCCGCCATGCGATACACCGAATGTCGCCTCACCAAAATCGCTGCGGAAATGCTCGAAGACCTCGACCGCGAGACCGTGGACTGGGTGCCGAACTACTCGCAATCCGAACCCGAACCGACGGTTCTCCCCGCCAAGTTCCCCAACCTCCTTTGTAACGGCTCGCAAGGCATCGCCGTTGGGATGGCCACCAGCATGCCGCCGCACAACCTCACCGAGGTCTGCAACGCAATTCTCCACCGTGTGGACAACCCCGAAAGCACGGTCGAAGAGTTGATGGAGCACGTGCAGGGCCCCGACTTCCCAACCTACGGCATCATCATGGGAATCAAGGGCGTTCGCAGTGCCTACGAAACCGGTCGCGGCAGCGTGATCATGCAGGCCAAAACCATGATCGAGCCAGGCGAAATGGGCAAGTCGCTCATCGTCGTCACCGAAATCCCCTACCAAGTCTCCAAGGAGAACCTGGTCAAGAACATCGGCTCGCTCATCAAGGACCGCAAGTTCGATGGCCTGGTCCGCGTGGCCGACTTCAGCGACAAGCGCGGCATGCGTGTGGAAATCGAAGTCCGCCGCGACATTCAACCCAACAAGGCGCTGAACTACCTGCTGAAGCACACCCAACTTCGCACCACCTTCGGCTGCACCCTGCTGTCGCTGGTCAATGGCGCGCCGCGCACTTGCGGTCTGCAACAGCTGCTCGACGAGTACATCAAGCACCGCCGCGAAGTCATTGACCGCCGCACGCGATACGAGCTCTACAAGGCGTTCGAAGAAGCGCACCTTAACGAGGGCTACCAAATCGCGCGCCGATTCCTCGACGATGTCATCGCCCTCATCCGTCGGTCCGAAGACGCCAACACCGCGCGACAAGAAATGGTGCGCCAGTTCGCCATGTCGCCGTTGCAAGCCAATGCCGTTCTCAACATGCCGCTTCGTCGCCTGACGCAGCTGGAGCAAACTCGCCTGATTGACGAGTACAAGGAAGCCCTGCGCAAGGTGCAAAACCTGATGGACATCCTCAACGACGAGGGACGTCTGCTCCGCGTTCTCAAGGACGAAGTCATCTACCTTCGCGACAAGTACGGCGACGAACGCCGCACCAAGATCATTGCCCGCGAAGCCGGCGAATTCAGCGAAGAAGACCTGATTCCGGAAGAAGAAGCGATCATCTCGATCAGCCGCGACGGTTACATCAAGCGCGTGAGCATCGACGCTTACCGCCAGCAAAAGCGCGGCGGCAAGGGCGTCAACAACACGCTCAAGAGCGACGATGAACCGGCGCACCTCTTCCAGGTCAACACGCACAATTACATCCTGTTCTTCACCGATCGCGGTCGCGTCTATAAGCTCCGCGCGTACGATATTCCGGAAAGCGGACGCTACGCCAAGGGCATGCCGGTCATCAACTACATCGCCATCGAAGGCGGTGAGCGCGTGACGGCCACGGTTTCTGTGCGCGATATCCGCAGCGAAGGTTATCTGACGATGATCACGCGCTACGGCGAAATCAAGCGCACCGAAATGGGCAAGTTCGCCAACATTCGGTCCAACGGCCTCAACGCCTTTGACATCGAAGAGGGCGACGAACTCGGCTGGGTGCTCAAAACGCAAGGCTCCAACGACATTCTCATCATCACCCGCGAAGGCCAGTCCATCCGGTTTAGCGAAAAGGGTGTCCGCGATCGAAGCCGCGCCGCGGGCGGCGTTAAGGCCATGACCCTCAAGGGCGACGACGTGATCGTCAGTTCTGCCGTGGTTACAGCCGAAGCTAGCCTGCTCGTGGTCAGCGAAAACGGCTACGGCAAGCGCACCAACATCGACGAATATCGGATCCAAGGACGCGGCGGTAGCGGCATCCTGACCATGAACGTCACCGCGAAGACCGGCAAGATCGTCGGCGCCGAAATGGTTGAGCAAGACGACAAGCTGCTCGTCATGACGATGAACGGCAAGGGGATTCGCATGAAGGTGAAGGAAATCCGCACCACGGGCCGCGTGGCGCAGGGCGTCAAACTGGTTGATCTGGCCGCGGGCGACACCGTTCGCAGCATCGCCGTGATTATCCAAGAAGCCGATGAGGGCGATCTGCCCGACGGCGGCGACGGCACCGAGACCGAAGTCGAGGTCGCAGGCGAGGAATAAGGCGGGCATGGAAACAATCCAATTGGGCGGGACCGACATTGTCGTGTCCCGCCTTGCCTATGGGTGCATGCGAATCTCCGGCACCTGGAACCCCGCCGAGCTCACCGCCGAGAAAGTCGCGGCCGGCAAAGCCGCGCTTCGCAGCGCCTACGACGCGGGCTACACCCTCTTTGACCACGCCGACATCTATGGCCGCGGCACCTGCGAAGAGATTCATGGCGAGCTGTTCGCCGAATCGCCGGGCTTGCGCGAGCGCACGATTGTCGCCACCAAGTGCGGAATCCGGTTCCCGGATGACCCGCCCGGCGCTCCGCACCGCTACGATTTCCGCGCCGATTGGATCATCGAATCCTGCGAGAATTCTCTCCGACGCCTGCAAACCGACTACATCGACCTGTACCAACTGCATCGCCCGGACTACCTGATGAACCCGCACGAGATCGCCGAGGCCTTCGATCAGCTTCACGAAAGCGGCAAGGTGCGCGCGTTTGGGGTCAGCAATTTCTTGCCCGACAAGTTCACCGCGCTGCAAGCCTGGGTGCGGCATCCGCTGCTCGTCAACCAAGTCGAAATCAGCCTTTGGCACCTCGACACGCTGGAGGACGGCACGCTGAATCAGTGTTTGGAGCACGGAATCACCCCACTTTCGTGGAGTCCACTCGGCGGCGGACGCGAAGGTCTGGCCGAGCTCGAGGTCGGCGATCTTGACCTCACCCCGGCTCAGGCGGCGCTCGCTTGGCTCATGGAGCATCCGGCGGGAATCATTCCCATTGTCGGCACCACCAACCCCGCGCGGATTCAGGAGCTAGCAGCCACGCCGACGAAAATCGGCCGCGAAAATTGGTACCGCATGTTTGTCGCCGCGCGCGGCAAGGCTTTGGCGTAAGGACTGATGTAAGTAAAATTACGAGTGCCATGAACGACGCCAAGCTGACCAACATTGGACTCCTCGCCCTCCGCATCTCGGTGGGCCTTGTCATGGTGCTGTTCGGCGCGCAGAAGCTCCTCGGCGCGTTCGGCGGCGCGGGCTTTAACGGAACCATCAAATGGATGGGCAGTCAGGGCATCCCCTCCTGGCTGGCGGCGCTCGCCATCTTCGCCGAATTCTTCGGCGGCCTCGGCCTCATCTTCGGCGTGTTCACGCGGTTCGCCGCGTTCGGCGTGGCGTGTACCATGGGCGGCGCGCTCATCACCAAGTTCAAGGAAGTCGGCTGGCAAGTGGACACCCAGGCCAACGCGATGCAAACGTTCTCAGGACTCGGTTTCCCGCTCGTCATCATGGGCGCGTCGCTCGCGCTGATGCTTATCGGCGGCGGTCAGCTGTCCCTGGAAAACAAATTCCTTAAGCGCAAACGCTAAGCCGCAACCGGCGCTTGGTGCCGGAGCCGCATCCACGCGATGCTCATCACCGCGAAGTCCGCGAGTTGCGACATGGTGAGCGACGCGATGGCAATGGCGATGCCCGGCCATTTAAGGCGGACCCCCACTTCAATCACCAGGACCATAATTCCGAGCCCAATCACAACTGAAAGCGTGCGCACAGCCGTCGCGCGGATGGCCGTCAAGAGCCCCCGGAAGTAGTTGGTAAACGTCGCCACCACCGGCAAGAGGAACGTCGAAACCAGCAGCACGTGCCCGATGTCGGCGACCTCGGTTGAGCGCTTCATCAGGCCGTGGATGTAGTAGCGATCGAGCCCGGTGAGCGAAATCAGCATCGCCGCCCCCGCACTCACCATCGCCACTTGGCCCACAAATTTCAGCATCGCCGCGCGAGGAATCTCGCCCAGGGAGCGGATAATGACCTCGGGCAAGGCGTTGCTCGGCGCCTTGGTCATCCACATCAGGCTGCTCGCCACGCCCCACGCGGCCAGGTTCACAATCGGGTTCGGGCTCCGCGAGAACGCTGACGCGAGCAGGGGCATGCCGGCGAACATCATCATCGTGCTCAGCGTGAGCGGCAAGTGAAACGCGGCGATCTCGCGGCCGCGAATCACGCGATCCTCGTCGCTGATAAACTCCGCGCTGCGGATGATCTTGCGCGCCACCGCATACACATAAATCGCCTCGACAATCACGCTGAGATTGATGCCGGCGCAGATCGCGAAAATCCCGGTCATGCCCGGAATCTGAGCGATGAGGATCCCGCCGAACACCATGGTCGCAAGCCGCGCGATGGTCGCGTGAGTCACCGGCTTGGTGTTCCCCGCCCGAATCAAAATCCCTTGGTGCAGCCGTCGCCAACCCACCGCCGCGGTCCACGTGACAAAGCAAATCGCGGGCGAACGCATGTGCGCCACGAGTTCGGGCTTAAAGTGCAGCAACGGCCCGGTGACGAAATCGAAGAACGGCGTGAACGCGAAAAGCAGGTGGAAGAACGTCGCCACGCCCAGCAGCAACAAGCAGAACTTCCGCACGCTCAGATACGAAACCGGCCCGCGAACCAGAGCCGTGCCCGTGCTGAGCATGTCAATCGCCGGGCTTTCGATGAACAAGCAGACCGCGAACAGCGGCACAAACGCCGCCTGCATAAGGTCCGGCGATGGCAGCGTCGAGAGGAGCGCGGTCGAAACCGGCCCTTCCAGGCTCATGAGCAGCCACGAGAGAGCCAGGGGAATAAAGAGAAGCCAGAGCCGTCGGTTGTAAAAACTCGCGCGGAGTGCGTCGGTCACTTAGCGCCCACGCACAAAGGAAACCGGCACCGAAACCTTGCCCAACACGGCCTTGACGAGCTTACAATTCGCGTCGACATCGTCGCCGCTGCAGCTAAGACCTAGAATGACTTGGAGAACCGACTCGCCTTCGAGGCTGTCCTCAATCGCGCTGCCCATGTCGCGGCCACGCGCCAAGTCTTTTGAAACCACAAACTGTTTTTCTTTCACGCGCTGATAGGCGCGCATCACGGCCTCACCGGCCATCCGCTCTTCTTCCGGAAGCGGCGATTGCATCGGCAACTCGCGGGGCACGATAATCGGGGCAATCAGCCGGATCCCAGCGTCGAGCGTGTCGCAAAGGTTGGCCGTGTAGTCCACCAGATAATCGTCTACCGAAGTCATGGTGAGAACCACCGCGATGGTGCCGCCCGGCGCGACGCTGCGGTCCTTCTTTACCTTCACGTTCTCCATCTCCTCGATGTCGACGTGCTCCTGCAACACGTTCAGGCTGGCCCGGGCTTCTTCCACCGAACAAGCAATGGAAAGCTGACTCCGCACCTCGGAGACTTCTTTGAGCACGTCCATCACGTGCTTCGGAATCGCGGCGACGATGACGCGGCTATCGTGATCCTGGATAAATTCGTGCGCGCTGCGGAAGGTTTCCGCGCCCTGAAGGGTGCACTCAGTGAGACCCGAACAGTCGATGATAACGCCGGTCGGATACCGGTCGAGGGTCAGCGAAACCGCGGTGTGGATCGTCTCCCAGTGGTTCTGGCGCAGAGCCCCGGAGAGGATAATGACGTCTTCGTACGATTCAACAATCATGAGTGGTCCTAAAATTGGACCTCCATTATTATGACGCCTCGTGGACCGCTCGCAATTCCAGGTTAAGACTCAGCTCGACCCAGCGCCGCGGCGGCGGCAGCTTGAGGGCGTTGCGCGGATTCACAGATGTGAGGCGCATGGCGGTTTCAAGCCCAAAATCTTCGGCCAAATTGCAGAAGCAATCGAACAGGGTCACTGCGCTTCCGGCCAAGGCGCCGTTCGCGAGGCGAACCTCGCCCTCGCCGACGCGAACGTCGTGCCCCCACATCCGCATCTCGGTTCCGGCGGCCATTCCCGCGGCTTTGCTTGCATCGCTAATCGCGATGACCTTGTCGGCCGGCTTGCTTTGCAGCAGCAGTTGGGCGGCCACGGGGTTCACATGCACGCGGTCGTAGATCAGTTCGCATGTTGCGGCTGGTTCGGTCAGCCCAAACCCCACCGTGCCCGGCTCGCGGTGCGTGAATCCGCGCATCGCGTTGTAGAAGTGCGTCAGGTGCGTCGCCCCGGCCTGAAAAGCCGCGTGAGCTTGCTCGTACGTCGCGTCGGTGTGAGCTTGACTCACGATGACGCCGCGCTGCGTTAAGTTGGCGGCCAGCTCGTGCGCGCCGGGAAGCTCCCCCGCCATCGAAACGATCCTGAGTCGCGGATCGTTCAGCACCTCGTCCCAGCCCGGCCCGCGATCCGCCGGGTCGAGGAGCGCCGATTCGGGCTGCGCGCCGGGATACTTGCGGCTGAGAAACGGCCCTTCCAAATGAAATCCGGCGATCATGGGGTGGGCGGTCAACCCCCCAATCGCGCGCCGCACATCGGCCAGCGGATAGCTAATTGTGGTCGGCAAGAAGAATTCCACCCCCACCCGCGCCAAGTGCTCGGCCAACTCGGGCAGGCAATCGGGCTGCTCCATCCAATCTAGACCGAATCCGCCGTGAATGTGGGTGTCCACAAATCCGGGCGCAAGCACGCATTCGGCGACCCCGTCGGTGCGTTCAAACGTGCCGCCGGCCACGCGGTAGGTGCCAAACCCTTGCGGGCCCCAAGTCCAGGCGACGAAGTTCATAAGCTTAAGGCGTACCCCACGCCGGCCCGCACCACGCGACCCTCCATTTCGAGAATCGTGAGTTCGGTGAGCACCTCGGCGACCTCGCTGCCGACGCGGGAACTGAGCTTCTCCGCCGTGATTGGCTCGCCCTCCAACGCGGCGAGGATCCTCCCGCCCAGCGTGGTCAGGTCAATCTCCGCCGGGGCGGGCGCGACCGCGGATTCGATGCCGTACTCGGCGAGAATATTCTCCGGGTGCACAACCAAGGTCGCGCCATCGCGAATCAACGCGTGCGAGCCAAAAAACGACGGCGACGTGATCGGCCCGGGGATGACGTACACCTGCTTGCCTTGCTCAATCGCGGCGATCGCCGTGCGGGTCGCGCCCGACTTCGCGGGCACCTCGACCACCAGCAGCGCATCCGAAAGCGCGGCGATGATCGCGTTTCGCTCTAAAAACGTGTAATCGCGTTGCTTGGCGCCAACCGCAAACGGACTCACCAGGCCCATGCGCGAGAACAATTCCTTGTGCGCCGGCGGATAGGCGATGTCCGCTCCGCACGGAAGCACGGCCACCGACTTGCCGGTTTCCAACGCGCCCTCGTGGGCACAAGCATCAATGCCGAGCGCGCCGCCGCTGATGACCGTCACGCCCGCCGCGGCGAGTTCACTAGCAAAACGCCGAGCCACGGTTTGGCCGTAGGAGGTCGCCTGCCGGGTGCCAACAATGCCGATAGTCGGCCCCACCAACCCAGATAGATCGCCCCGCCCGAACAGCACCGGCGGATATTGGGTGTGATCGAGCCCGCCGCGATATGGTGGCCGCTCGATAACCTGACCGCCTTGCCGCATAAACGTTTCAAAGGCGCGGAGGTCGGCGCCCTGCACCGCCTTGCGCTCGGCGGCGGTCAAAAGGGGGTGCGATAAAAGCGCCGAGACGGGGTTTAAACCCCCGCCTCGGATACTTTCGACAATCTCATGCGCTTTGGTTCCTCGCAAGTTGCCCGCGAGCAGATATTGCCAAAACGTCGGAGTCACGAACTCTGCTTAGTTGCCGCCCGTTCGTCCGCCCACGCCGCCGGGGCCGCCGGGAAGTCCGCCCGCGCCATCGGTTCCGCTGGCCGGTGCGCCCGGAAGCTTAATCGGCCGCAAGCCATTATCAATGGTGAGCGCAAACGTTTCCACCGTTCGGTTGCCGAGCCAGTCAGCGCTCTCCACTGTGATGTTCTTGCGACCATCTTGCAGATACGGGTTCTTCACGCTCGGACCAAACTTCACGATCACCCAGCCATCGCGCGTGTATTCGTGGTTGTACTTCACGCCGTCGATCATCACCTTAATCGACTTCTCGTCGATGCCGGTGGATTCGTCGCTCAGGCGGAAGTAAAGTTGCAGCGGCGGTTGTCCCGAAACCTGGTCGCCCGAGTTCGGAAACAGCATCTTGGTGCTGGGGCCGGTCACGTCCACGCCGTTCTTGCGGTCGAAGCAGAGCAAGCTACCGTCGCGACCCATCGCGAACAAGCTATTACCAATCGCGGCCGGAACGCCCGAAACCGTGACGTAGTTCGGAGTATTCGCGTCGGCGGGGGCCACGAGCGGTCGCACGATATAGTTCCAGGTGATCGCCTCAATCCCAAAGTCCACGAAGTTCACCGAGCCGTTGGCGGTCATCACGCTAACACCGCTCTTGGTGACCACGGGGTCAACAATCGGCATGCTGCCGATGTCCATCGGCTTCTTCATCATGGGTCGGCCGAGATCATCCACAACAAAGAGCTTGCCCGAGCGGGCGACCACGGCAATCTTCCCTTCGCCGTACGCCGGGTTGGTGCCGAGCGGCTCGCGGAGCATGATCTCCTTGCGGCGCGTGCCCGAACTGGCGCTCAGAATCGAAATCGAATCGCCGGTGCTTACATATAAATAGTCGCCATTCACGACCGGTCGGAAGTCGGCGCGAAGGTTACCGAGCGCGGTTTGCCAGCGCACCTTCTTACTCGCCACGTCCACTGCATAAATCTTGCGGTCGCCACCGGCGGCCAAAATCGTGTTGCCGAAGCCGCCGATTTGCCCGACGAGTCCACCAAAGAAGCGAAGCGAATTCTCCCAAACGGGGGTGCCATCTTCCGAGCGGATCACCATGAGGCTGCCATCGCCCAGTTGCAGGGCCACGAACTTGCCGACCGCGGCCGGGGCGCCGACAATCTTTTCGGTGGAGATGTACTGCCATTTTTGGGCGCCGGTCTCGGCGTCCACGGCATAGACGATCTTGTTGTCGGCGGCGGCCACCACGAGGTTGTCCATCACCATGACGCCGGAGTTAAAGCTGCCCGATTCGAGCGCGGCTCCCGCCGGATATCGCCAAACCCCGTTGCCGGAGGCTTGGTCAATCATATAGATGCGTCCGCCTGTCGCGACCGCAAGGTTCGTTCCGACCGGAACGATGGCTCCCGAAGGCGAAATCTTTGTGGACTGGGTCCAGCGCCAAGCCAACGGGGCGGGTCCAGCAAACTGGGCCGAAGCGATCCCCATGGCAGCGAGGGCCACAGTCGAAGCGAGAAGTGTTTTCGAGAAATTCATGTCTCTTTGTCAACCACCGGGTAGGTACACCGCAAGTATAGCGGGGTCCGGGGCGGGCTGTCTATCGGCCCACCGTTTAACTATGACGAACCGGACCTCCTGGAAGTCACGGCGCATCTTTACTATAACGCCTCGAAGTGGGCCTCAAGGGCAGTTGCGCCGGGCCGGGCCGATGATGTATCATTTCGTTCGGTCGGGCTCATAGCTCAGTTGGTTAGAGCGCACCCCTGATAAGGGTGAGGTCACAAGTTCGAATCTCGTTGGGCCCACCAGCCTTCCCCCGACCCCTTTTCTTCCTTGGTTCAGGTTCAACCGAACTCAGCTGCCGGACGCTCCGAGAATAATTCTTGATGCTTTGACGGGGCGAACCTGCCAATTTCCACAGGTTTTGACCAGATGGTGACCCTGGTAAAAATAACTAAATTGCATGACGGCGGCTTAACCATTTGAACCTAAATTCTCCATTTTCGCGGTTCTGGAGCGCTGGCGGGCAAAATTTCTCTTGCAGATTGCCCAAGTTGCTGATACAATAGGTTTGTCTTCGGCATGAGACTTGCTCGAATGCTGAACTTGACTTCTTTTCGATTCGTTCGAAGAGGTAGAGGTGGTATGAAACTTAACACGCGCACAATTGCTCTTGCTGCTGTCATCGGTGTTGCCGGTGTAGCAAACGCACAATTTCGATTCTTTCTGGCCTACGGCGATGCCGACCTGGCCACGCTCCAAAAGAAGAACTACGGTGGTATTTCGAACCCGGCCGCAGCTGTCGGTGTAGAAATCCCGACGAACGCTCCGCTCAAGGTTTGGAAGGCTGGCGATGGCAAGACTTTCAAGGTCTCGGTCATGGTAGTTCGCACCGGCGGTAACGCTGACGCCCTGTATTCGGGTGGTTCGGTTCTCGCTATGTACGACCGCGCTCCGGTTGCAAACTCGACGTCGACCCTGGCCAACGAATCGACCTTCCTTGATAAGAAGCTCGCCTTCGGTGGTACCACGATCGCTTCGTCGGTGACGGGCTTTGGTTCGTTCGCAACCTACAATGGCGACGGTACGGACGTTGACGACGATGGCGACGGCGCTGCCGACACCAATGCAATCTCGGCTCTGAGCCGCGTTCTCCGCGGTCAGTTCACCGGCAACACCTCGACTCCTCGAGGCGTTGGTCTCTCGGTTCAATACCAAATGAACCCGACCGGTAAGAACTACAAGGTTGGCTCGACGGCCGTGAAGCTGTTTGACCTGACCTTCAAGAGCAACCTGGCTGCATTCGAGCAGTACAACGGTCTCTCGCTCTTCGTTGCCGGCGCTGGCGCCCCGAACGGCGGTTCGTCGACGTTCATCGGCGGTGCTAACGATGCTAACAGCGTCGGTACCTCGCTGACCGTGCAAGCCGTGCCCGAACCGGGTACCGCTGCCGCCATCGTGGCTGGCCTCGCTGCTCTCGGTCTCCGACGCCGCAGCAAGTAAGAATCGAAAGATTCTGAACAGTGCGCTTGGGCGCGTGATCTCCGGATCACGCGCCCATCGTACTTTTGGCGTACACTCCCTTTCAATATGTCGCGCATCGCCATCTACCCCGGCTCGTTCGACCCGCTCACCAATGGGCACCTCGACGTCATTCAACGCGCGGCCACCCAGTTCGATGAGGTCATCGTCGCCATCGGCCTCAACTCCAACAAAAAGCCCATGCTCCCGGCCGACATCCGCGAGCATTGCATCCGCGAGGCAACCAAAGAAACCCGCAACGTGCGGGTGGAAAGCTTCGACGGTCTCGTGGTGAACTTCGCCCGCGAGCAAGGCGCCACCGCCCTCGTCCGCGGCCTCCGCGCGACCAGCGACTTCGACTACGAGTTCCAAATCGCGATGGCCAATCGCCGCCTCGCGCCCGAACTCGAGACCATTTTCCTCATGACCAAGTGGGAGCACAGCTACCTTTCCAGCAGCATCGTGCGAGAAGTGGCACTTTTGGGCGGGGATTACTCGTCCTTTGTACCGGGGGTTGTGTATTCAATCCTTGGGGAGTACCTGGCGCGGACCTCGTAATTGTCGCAGGGCCGAGAGCCACAAAACCGAGTCAGAATGAAAGAAATGACAGATCTGTACAAGATGCTTGAGCAACTCCACGAGATCGCGGTGGACAAACCGCGCTCGATTGGACCGATTGCCTTTGGCCTCCACAAGGACGAAATCTCCATGCAGATCGCCAAGATCCGCGCCTCCCTACCCAAGGAGGTCCGCACCGCGGAGAACGTCGCCCGCGAAAAAGATCGCATCGTCGAAAACGCGCACGAGGAAGCCGCCCAGCTACTCACGGCCGCCGAGCGAGACTCGCAAGGTCTGCGCGAAGCCGCCAGCAAAGAGCGTGAAGACATCCTCGCCGAAGCGCAAGCCCAACGCGAGCAGCTGATTGCCGAGCACGAGATTGTGCGGCTGGCCAAGGTGCAAGCCCAAGAGCTCCGCGACGCCGCGGAGCAAGATGCCAGCCTCACCCGACGCGGCGCCGACGACTACGCGTTCGGCATCCTGCAAAAGGTGGACGACATGGCGACCAAGATTCAGCAACGCGCTCGCGAAGGCATGGAAGAAATCAATCGCAGCGAGCCGCAGCCGCCGCTGGCCATCACCGTCGCCCGCGACGTGCCCACACAAGTGCGCTAACCAATCTCTTCCGGCACCGATTCTTTGGCGGTCCAGGCAGCGTAGAAGCGCTCCCGGGCCGCTTTTGCTCGCGCCACACAATCCGCGCCGGCCACGTTCAGGTGGCCCATCTTCCGGCCCGGAGCTGCCACCGCCTTGCCGTACCAATGCACCGCCACCGCGGGATCTTTCACGGTGGCCGCGAAGAGCCCCTGCCGCCAGTCGCCCGCGCCCGGCTGACCGAGGAGGTTGGCCATGCACGTCGGCACCCCATCCAACGGCGCCGGCGGAAGCCCCAGCACTAACCGCACATGATGCTGAAACTGCGAAGGGCCACCCCAGTTGAGCGTGTAGTGCCCGGTGTTGTGCGGGCGCGGTGCAAGCTCGTTAATCAAGAACTTGCCGTCGTTGGTTTCGAACAGTTCCACTCCGAAAAGGCCGAACCCGTCCACCGCCTCAACCGCCGCCATGGCGACCTCGCTCGCGTCCACGTCCGCGGGAAACACCAGGTCGCACACCGACTTCACCTGCACCGTTTCCATGGTCGGGAACGCGCCCTGCTGAACCGGGTCGCGGAACACCATCACCGCCAGTTCCCGCTTAAAGTCCACAAACTCCTCGGCCATCCAGCCGCCGTCCGACCAGGTACTTCGGAGGTCTTCGAACTCCTCTTTCGATTTTGCGTACCGCGTGCCCTTGCCATCGTAGCCGCCGAAGCGCGCCTTCAGCACCATCGGGAATCCGATCTTCGCGACCGCGCCGACGCCGTCCGAATCAATCTCAACCGCGCGCGGTCCGGGTACGCCGGCCTTGGCCAGCGCCTGACGTTGCTTCAATTTGTCCTGAATGGTGGCGAGCGCCTCCACATTAGGCACCAACGTGCTGGGGTCGCGGCCGCTCAGTTCGAGGGCTTGCACAATCACTTCCGCCGGGATGAATTCGTTCTCCAGCGTCACCCGCGCGCAGTTGCGGAACAACTGCGCCACCGCCTCGACATTGCTGAGCGAACCGGTCACCGCGGGAGCCACCTGACTTGCGGGACTCTCGCCGGATGGGTCGAGAGAGAGGCACGTAAACCCCATCTGCTGGGCCGCCTGAATGCTCATGCGGGCCAGTTGCCCGCCCCCCAGAAACCCTAAATCAAAGTCAAAGCTCAACGTTTACCACCTGTTCCGGCCGATGCGGCAGCCGCGTCGCCCGCTCCAAATCGCGCGGACGAATCACGCCGATCAGTTCGTGCTCGGCCCACTTCAGGCCCAACTTGCTACCCCGCTCCAGAATATCTTCCAAAATGTCGTCCACGCTCACCAAGTCGGGCAACGTCAGGTTCATGCTCACCTGCACCAAACCCCGGCTCGCCAGGGGCAGTCCCAACGCGCGTACGCCAAGGTATCGCGGGTCGCCTTCCTGCCGGGCCAACCGCATTTCCTTGGCCACCTGCTTCACTGCGCCAAGATCATCGCCCGCGAAGTTCGAGTTCATGGCGATTAAAAAATCTCTCACACCCATGACCGTCGCGCCCGCCTGGGGATGCGCCTGAGTTGGCCCGAAATCCGGCGAGAGCGTCTTGCCGGCCAAGCTGCCAAAGCCCCCGCGCCGCAGGGTCGGCAAATCGGCCTCGTGGCGTCCGCGTTCGCTCTTTTCATACAGAAACACGGGCAGGTCAAACTCGCGCGCCAGCCGCTCGCCGATGCCAGCCACCGCATCAATAAGATCGGCCACCTTTTCGTCGCGTGTAATCGGGATGAACGGGCACACGTCCAGCGCGCCGATGCGCGGATGAACCCCGATATGACGATTCAGGTCAATCGCCGGAATCGCGATCCGCGCAAGTTCAAAAAGTGTATCCGTCACCCCCAAGAGCGGCCCGGAAAACGCGGTCACCGTTCGGTTGTGATCCACGTCGCCGCTGGCAAAGTGCACCTGCAGGCCCGAGGCCGAGAGGACGTCGTCAAACTGGCGCGCCAACTCGCGGTTCCGCCCGAAACTCCAGTTAGGGACCGTGAGAACCACTTACATGCCCACGATGTTGTAGCCCGAATCCACGTAGACCACCTGCCCCGTGACCCCGCGCGAGAGGTCGCTCAGCAGATACACCGCGTTGCCGCCGCACTCTTCTTGGCCGTACTCGCGCTTGAGCGGCGCCTTGTCCTGAACGTAGGTCACCATGGACATGAGGTCCTTCACGCCGCGCGCCGAAATCGTGTTGATCGGCCCCGGCGAGAGCGTGTTGACGCGGATGCCGCGCACGCCAAGGTCTTGCGACAAGTAGCGAATCGAGCTTTCCAAGGCCGCCTTTGCCACACCCATCACGTTGTAGTTGCCCACAGCGCGTACGCTACCCAAGTAGCTCAGGGTAATCACGCTGCCATCGTCGTTGATCACGTCCTCCAACAGCTGACAAAGGCTCACCAGCGAATACACGCTGACGTCCATCGCCAGTTGAAACCCGTCGAAACTCGTGTCGATGAACCGGCCCTGCAGGTCCTCCTTTTTGGCAAACGCCGCCGAGTGGACCAAAAAGTCGATCTTGCCATACGTCGCCACAACTTCTTCTTTCAAGCGACGCATATCGTCGGCGTTCTGAAAGTCAACCGTGAAAATCTTGTAGCCATCCTGCCCGTCGATCAATCGCTCCACGCGGCTCACCATGTCCGCGTTTTGAGCGCCAATGCCCACTTCCGCGCCATGCGCGCGGGCCGCTTCGGCAATGCCCCAGCCGATCGAATTTTTGTTGGTGACGTTGAGCACCAAGCCCTTCTTGCCTTGGAGTAGCATGGTATCACTCTACCCGGATGCCCAACGCCCCCGAACTCATGGACGCCGCCTTTGCGCGACTCGCCGAAAAGCCTGGCATGGAAGTGCGCGAGTCGCAATTGCAGCTCGCGAGGCTCATCAGCGACTGCATCAACATGGGTTGCCACGGCGCGTTTGAAGCGCCCACCGGACTGGGGAAATCCTTTGCCGGCCTGGTTCCCGCCATTGCCCACGCGCTCGCTAGCGAAAAGCGCATCGTCATCGCGACGTTTACCAATGTGCTGACCGAGCAGTATTGGCGCAAAGACTTGCCGTTCGCGCTCAGCCTGTTTGATGACCGTCCGAGCACGCAACTGCTGCTCGGTCGGCAGCGGTTCGCCTGCCTTGCTCAAGTTGCCGGAGTCGATCCGCAACTTGGCGAGCAACTGCAGCAATCCGGCGGGCTCGGCATCGAAAGCGAGTTCCGCGGCAAAACGAAAATGAAGCAAAAGGAGTTCGCGCAACTCTGGAAGCAAGTGTCGGCTCCTCCCACCTGCCCGGCGCGCGCCTGCGAATTCTACGATAAGTGCTTCTACTACGAGGCGCGGCGACGTTCGGCCAACGCCAGCCTGGTCATCACGAATCAGTCGGTGGTGATTCAGGACGCCTTGCTCAAGGCGACCACTGGCGGCGAAGCCAACATGCTCGGCGACTACGACTACCTGATCGTGGACGAAGCGCACGACTTCCATTCTGCCGCGCAAGGCGGCCTCGAATTCGAGATCAGCGAATCGGTGCTGCGGCAGCAAGCGAGCATGGCCATGCGTATTTTCGAGTCCTGTCGCGCCCTGGCCATGGCCGCCGAGTGGGAGCCGCATTGGCGGCGCGTGCTGGAGTTGGTGATGGACACCTTTAGCTATGCCACCACCACCATTGGCGACCTGCACCGCGACTATCAGGGCCGCGCGTTGGTCGCCGCGATGCCGCCCGAGCTGTATGACGCGCTGAAGCAGATGCACCTGCCCGCCGGCGAAACACGCGTGGAGCAAGTCACCAGTTCCCTCGCCGCCAATCTCAAGCGATTCCTGCGGGCGGCGGAAAAGATCCTCGGCCCGGCCAACCCCGGCGCAAAGCGTGGTGAACAGGTCGAAGTCGAGCGCCAGGTCCACAACTATCGCGGCTACCTCGATGACTTTGCCGGACGCTGCGAGCTCTTTATGGCGCCCGCGGGGACGGCGATCAGCTACGTCGGCGGTTCCAGCCGGTCGCCCATTCTGCGCAACGACCTCGTGGAACTCGGCCCAACCCTGAGCGAGTTGATCTGGCAGAAGGTGCCGACCACCTGCATGTCGGCCACGCTTGCGGTTGACCACAGTTTCGAGTTTATCGGCGACACCATTGGTTTTCGGCCTGAAGTCACGGAGATTCTCCCATCGCCGTTCGACTTCCCCAGTTCGATGTCCGCGTACGTTCCCGAGAAGGGTCGAATTCCCGATCCCACAGCCGCGCGGCAAGGCGATTTCGAAGCCGAGTATTTCACCGCCATTGCCGCCGAAATCCAGACGATCATTGAGCTGGTGGGCGGGCGCACCCTTTGCCTATTCCACTCGCGCCGCGAAATGGAGGCCGTGGCCGAACGGGTGACGCTGCCCGAGTGGCTCCCGGTTTTCACCCAAGCCAGCGGGGCGGTGAGCACCATCGGCGACAAGTTCAAAAAGGACCCTCACGCCAGCCTGTTCGGACTCCGCTCGTTTTGGACTGGCTTCGACGCGCCCGGCGACACGCTCAGTTGCGTCATCGTGGTGCGCATTCCGTTTGAGGTGCCGATCGAGCCGCTCCAGATTGCCCGACAAGCGTGGATGGGCCTCAACCAGCGCGACAGCTTCCAGGAATGGACAATCCCGAGCGCCAAGATGCTGATGCGCCAGGGAATTGGCCGCCTTATCCGCAAAGATGGCGATCGCGGTTTGGTCGCGCTTCTCGACCCCCGCCTGACGCTGAAGCCCTACGGCGAGAGCTTTTTGGAGAACCTCCCCGATGGCGTGCGGTCGTTCTCCGAGGCCGCAGATGCGGTCGGGCACGTGGGCTTTAGTTTCCTGGAAGCTTAGACTTCCGAAGCCAGGAGAATCGCTTCGGCGACTTCGCGCATGCTTTTGCGGTTGCTCATCGACTGGGTCTGAATCCGGCGATAAGCTTCCGACTCGCTGATGCCTTGCTGTTGCATCAACAGCCCCTTGGCCTTGTCGAGCAACTTGCGGACCTCGAGCTTTTCTTCCAGGTTCGAAACGGACTTACTGAGCTCGGCGTTTTGCTCGAACCGGCTCCGCGCGACTTCAATCGCCGGTGGCAGGTCGTTGGGCTTAAACGGCTTAACCAGATAACCGAACACCGCCGCGTCGGCGGCGCGTTGAATGAGGTCGCGATCCGAGTAGGCGGTGAGCAGCACCACCGGCGCCACGCCCTGCTCGCTCAGCAGGCTCGCCGCCTCAATGCCATCCATAATCGGCATCTTGACGTCGAACACGCAGACATCGGGTTGGAGTTGAGTGGCCATTTGCACGGCCTGTTGGCCATCGGTGGCCTCGCCCACAATCTCATAGTCCAGCGCTTGCAGCGTCTGGCGCAAATCCAGCAGGATAATGGGGTCGTCGTCGGCAATCAAAACTCGCAAAGTGGACATGGCTTTCCAGGTGCGGCCTCGTTGACGCGGTTCTAGTGTACCGCCGTGTGCTCGGCGGCTTCAACTGTATTCAATAACAGGCTCGCCACCGTCATCGGGCCGACGCCGCCCGGCACCGGCGTGATCGCACTGGCCACCGCAGCGCAGCTTCCAAAATGGCAGTCGCCGACGTCGTGCGAGCGACCCTCGACCTTGTTGTAACCGGCGTCAATCACCACCGCGCCCGGCTTTAGCCACTCGCCGCGAACCATCTCCGCGCGACCCACTGCCGCGACCACAATGTCGTGCTCGCGCACGAGCTCGGCCAGATTCTCAGTCCGCGAGTGAGCGATCGTCACCGTTGCGTGGCGTTGCAAAAGCA
Organism: Chthonomonas sp.; assembly: GCA_016788425.1. Taxonomy (NCBI): domain Bacteria; kingdom Bacillati; phylum Armatimonadota; class Chthonomonadia; order Chthonomonadales; family Chthonomonadaceae; genus Chthonomonas; species Chthonomonas sp. The sequence goes on along the minus strand of JAEURQ010000004.1, from coordinate 148,870 downwards.
TCAGCGCGGCGGGCTTGCCCAAAATCACGCTGCGGCCGATAACGATGGCTCGCTTGCCCGAGCACGCGATGCCAAAGTGCTCCAGCAGCCGCATAATGCCAAGCGGCGTGGCCGAGCGGAATCCGGGCAGATCGGCCACCAGGCGGCCCAGGCTGTCCGGCGTGATGCCGTCCACGTCTTTGGCCGAGCCCAACGCGAGCAGCGCCGCGTCCTCGTCCAGGTGCTTCGGCAAGGGGTGCTGAATCAGCACGCCATGCACGCTGGGGTCGGCATTCAATTCGTGAATCTTGGCCAAGAGTTCGGCTTGCGTGGTCTGGGCGGTGACTTCCCACGAGCCGCTGATCATGCCGGCTTTCTCGGCCCAGGTACGCTTCATTCGCACGTAGGCGAGGCTCGCCGGATCTTGCGAGGCCACCACAACTTCGATGCGCGGCGTGACTCCGCGAGCGACCAAAGCAGCCACGCGATCCGCCAATTCCCTCCTCAGTTCGGTCGCAAGAAACTTACCATCCAGGAGCAGGGGCATGACCCCTAGTTTACTGCCAGGAGACGTTTTCGCGAAGGACGCGGGCCGGGTTTCCGCCGATCAGCAAGTTGTCGCCGTCAAACGATTTGGTCACCACGCTGTTCGCGGCGATGACACACCCGTTGCCAATGCGCACGCCTTTGAGAATCTTGGCGTGAGCCCCGATCCAGGCTCGCTCGCCAATGACGATGCTCGGGTCGCGGTCCGTTTTGCCGTCGTAGCTCAGCGTGTGAAAGTCGGTATCCAGAAACTCCACGCCCCACGAAATCGTGCAGCCGCGCCCAATTTCGACGTGACTGGTGGCGATGAACGTGGTGTTCGCCGTCACCCGACCGCCGTGCAAAATCAGCTTGCCACCCGGGGCAACATCCACGCGGCAGCCTCGGCCCAAGGCAAAAAAGTCGTTCACCACCATCTCACCTTGCACGTTCACCCAGGTTCCTTCGCGCGGCGACATGAAGCCCACGTACTCGGTCGCGATTTCCAAATGACCTTTGGTCTGGATGTTTTTGAGGCCGCGGATCTGCACGCGGTGGTCCGCGCGGATGCGCTTGCCCGCCAGCTTAAACAGCACCTCGCGAATCAGCAGCATCGGCAACGACACTCCCGCCGCGCGCAGCCGGGCAAAGTAATCAGAACGGTTCACGTTCCTCACCTTCGGCTTCCTCGTCCATAAACCCAAGGTCGGGGCCGTCGAAAGCTACACCTTGCCCGCCGAGCACGCCTTCGACGTCGCGCACATCAATGCGCACATCGCGCGGCCGCGGTCCGTCGCGCGGGCCGACGATGCCCTTTTCTTCCATCAGGTCCAGCAGCCGCGAGGCGCGTTGGAACCCGATGCTAAATCGGCGTTGCAGCATGGACGTGGAGGCTTGGCCGCGCTCGACCACCCACCGCACAGCATCGCCAAACAGCGGGTCGAGGTCGCCGCCGGAGCCGCCATCTTCGCCGCCCGCGCTCGTGGACTCCACCGTGATCGGCTTCAGGACGTAGTTGGGCAGTTCTTGCTCCTTCCAGTGCTTGCAAACGTCTTCGATTTCCTGTTCGCTGACGTAGCAGCCCTGCATCCGCACGGGCTTGTCGGCGTCAATCGGCAGGAACAGCATGTCGCCCTTGCCTACCAAATCTTCGGCGCCCGAGCTATCCAAAATCGTCCGCGAGTCAATCTGCGACGACACCGCAAACGCGATCCGCGAGGGCACGTTGGCCTTAATGAGGCCGGTAATGACGTCCACTGAGGGTCGCTGAGTGGCGATCACCAGGTGAATGCCCACCGCGCGGGCCAGCTGCGCCAGGCGCACAATGCTGGTTTCCACTTCGGCTTTCGCCTGAATCATCATGTCGGCAAGCTCGTCAATGACCACCACGATGTAGGGCATGCGGTCGGCGAAGCTCGCCTTGGCGTTCCAGCCCTCAATGTTGCGGACGCCCTTCTCGCTGAACAGATCGTAGCGAATGTCCATCTCGCGCCAAACCGCGCGGAGCACGCCGGGCGCTTCCTTAACGTCCTTGACGACCGGGCACATCAGGTGCGGAATCCCGTCGAACAGCGAGAGTTCGACGCGCTTCGGGTCGATCATCACCATGCGCAGGTCCTTCGGCGTATTTCGGACCAGCAGGCTCGTGATGATCGTCGCCAAGCCAATGGATTTGCCGCTATTGGTGGCTCCGCCAATCAGCAGGTGAGGCATCTTAGTGAGGTCCGCGTAGCGATTCGCACCCGCGACATCCTGCCCGAGGGCAAAAGCAAGGCGCGACTTGTGGTCGAGAAATTCTGGCGAACTGCACACCTCGCGCAGGCTGACCATGCTCGGCTGGGTCGTGGGCACTTCCACGCCAATGGCGGCCTTGCCTGGAATCGGGGCTTCGACGCGCACCGAGCGCGCGGCCAGATTCATGGCGATGTTGTCGGCGAGCGCGGTGATGCGACCCACGCGCACGCCCGCACCAAGCTGAATCTCGTAGCGAGTAATGGTCGGACCGGTCGCGACTTCGACCACGTTCGCTTCAATCCCGAACTGGTCGAGCGTGTCTTCGAGGGTCTCGATGTTGCGCTGCATCTCTTCGGCGCTGCGCTTGGGCCGACTCGGAGGCATCGCCAGCAGCGTCATTGGAGGCAACGTGTAGCCCTCCTTGGGTTCGGGCGTGGAATTCTGGGTGAGGCTCGTCGGCGGCACCGCCTCGGTCATCTTGGGCATGCGCCGGGTTTGCAATCGCTGGGTTGGCGGAGTTTCGTCGTCCGGCTCGGCGGCGGCGTTGCTGGGTCGAGCCATGCGTTCGCGGTTGACGACCACCGCTTTATCCGGGGCTTCGCGACCGGTCACGCGCACTTCGCTTTGGCCACGACCCGCGATGGGTTGCAGCTGAAATCGTTCGAAAAAGTCGCGCAGCGGAAACTCGCGGCACAGCACGATACCGATCATGCCGAGCGCGCCGAGCCCCACCATGCTGGCCCCGCCCAGCGCCCAATTGAGCGCCCAGGCCACCGCGCCGCCGACATAGCCGCCCGAGGCGACCACTGTCGCGTGGTCAAACCAATCGCCGTGAAGTGACCGGGCAAAGAACCCGACGATGCACAGGAACAACAGGCCGATGCCGATGCTGACCCTGGTGATCTGCATGGCTTGGCGTCCGCGAATGAACGCGACTCCCATGGCGGCGAGCGCAAACGGCACCACCCAAGCGACTCGGCCAAACACCGTGTACGCGGCATCTTTAAGGGCTTGCCCCACCGCGCCTGCGTTGCCCATGGCCAGCGCTAGCAACATCACCACGCCAACCGCAATCAGCACAATGCCGGCGGTATCGTCGTGGCGATGCGATCGTTGGGGGGCAGCGGCAGCTCGGCGCTTCGTTTTAGACCGCGTGGAGGTTGGCATCCTTGATCTCGTTTCGTTGTTCATCACAGCACCTTCCTTGGCGTTGCTTTAGGTTCAGTATAGCCTAAGCGACCTTAAATGCAAGATAAACTGTGCGCGTGGTCGGAATTCTCATCGGGACCAAGGGGCGCGGCTCCAACATGGCGGCGCTGATTCAGGCCGGGTTGCCCGTGGCCTTGGTGGTCGCGCCCAGCCCGGAGGCTCCCGGATTGGCGCGAGCCGCCGAGCTTGGCGTGCCGACTCTGGCGCTCGATCCGCGCCGCGACGACCTGGTCGCGCCGTTGAAGGCGGCGGGCGTCACGGTGCTGTGCTTGGCCGGTTACTTGCGGCTGCTGCCGGATTCCGTTTTGGACGCATTCCCGGGGCGGGTGCTGAACATCCACCCCGCGCTTTTGCCTCGCCACGGCGGCAAAGGTATGTACGGCATGCACGTGCACGAGGCCGTGGTTGCGAGCGGCGACACCGAGACCGGCTGCACGGTCCACCAAGTGACGTCCGTGTACGACGATGGCCAGATTCTCGGCCAACTGCGCTGCCCGGTGCATCCGGGTGACACCGCCAACGACGTTGCCGCGCGCGTGTTGGCCTTAGAACACGAGCTGTACCCAAGCGTGGTGAGGAGCCTGCTTTGAACCCGTTTGTGTTAGCGTTTGGCCGAGTGTTCGGCACCATTGTCACGTTCGTGCTCGGGCCGCTGCGCTCGATTCATGAAGAGCGGTTGCCGCGCGGCGGGCTTCTCATCGTCTCCAACCACCTCTCGGATTGCGACCCGGCTTTTGCTTACATCGGCGCGCGGCGACACGTGACCTTCATGGCCAAGAGCGAGCTGTTCGAAATGAAGTCCATCGGCTGGTTCATCCGCGCCTTTGGCGCGTTCCCGGTGCGGCGCGGGGCGCCCGATCGGGCCGCGCTAAAGAAGGCGATTGACTACCTTGGCCAGGGCCAAACGGTGGGGATTTTCCCCGAGGGCCGCCTAAGCGAAGATGGCAAACTGCAGCCGCTGCTAAGCGGGGTCGCGCTGATTATCAGCCGCGCGCAGGTGCCGGTGGTGTGCTGTGGTTTGCAGAACACGAACCGCGTGATCCCCTACGGCAGCATGATTCCGCGGCCCGCGTTCCGGTGGGTCTGGGCGCGGTTTGGGCGCGTGCAACGCTTCGCGCCCGAAGCCACAAACGAGGAGATCATGGCTTGGCTGGAAAGCGAACTGCGCCGCTTAACCGGGCAATAAGAACGGGGCTCGCTGCATGGCGTGCCCCGTTAGCGATGAAGCTCTAAGTTACTTGCTCTTGCGGCGAAGGACCAGCAGACCGCCCAGCGCGAAGGCCAGCAGCGAAGCCGGTTCCGGAACAACGCGAATCGCCGTCGTGAAGTAGTGCTCGCCGGCAGTTTGGTTCGACCAAATTCGTGCCGCGTTCAGCGAAATGCCGCTTTGCGTGCCCCACGGACCGCCGCCATTAAAGCCGATCAGGGTCGGCGTAACATAGCCGCTACCGAATCCGCTGAGGCTTACTTGCCAATCAGTTGTGTTGGTCAGCAGGTTCTGCGTCAGGTTGCCGAAAGCAAAGCCCGCGTCGCTGAGCGACGCTTCGCCCACGATCATCGACGGCGCGCCAAAGACGTCGCGCGCACGGATGTGCAGGTAGTTGGTCATGCCAGGCGTCAGCGCGACGGTTCCGGTGACCGTACCGGCTTGCCAAGTGTTGACTTGCGCGGCAAACTGGGTGCCCTGTACAGCGTCCGACGTCGAAATGTACGCCTCAAAAAAGTCGTCGGCGACCATTTTCAGGGTGAGGCTGGTGGCCGAAGCAAGGCCCACACTCGCCACTAATGCAAGGGACAAAAAGCACTTCATCCCATAAATAGTAACAGGCAAGCGCCGATCCTGCGGCAGGTAGTTTTACGGGTTTTTGCTCACGCTGTCGCCCGCGACCCAACCCGTGCTAAACGCCGCCTGCAAGTTATAGCCGCCAACCGGCCCCGCGACATCCAGAATTTCGCCGGCGAGGAACAGCCGCTCACACTTGCGCGAGCGCATCGTGTGCGGATCGACCTCGTCGAGGGCGACGCCCCCCGCGACCACCTCGCCCTTGTCCAAAATCACTTCCGCGACGCCGCCGAGCGGCCAATTCTTCGTCACCTCGACCAGGCGATTGCGCTCTTTCTTGCCGAGGTTCGTGGCCAACGTCTCGCCATCCACCTGCGCGGAGCGAAGCAGTTCCGTCACCAAGCTCGCCGCTACCGTCTCCTCCAGCCACCGCTTGATGGTGCGCTTGGGGTGAATCTGACACCACCGCACAAGTTCCTCGCTCACCGCTTCGTAGCTTTGGTCGGGACGGCAGTCGGTCAGCAGTTCGACCGGCCCGGTCGCCTCGGCGCATTCTCGGCTCAGGCCGAGCACGGTTGGGCCGCTCACGCCGCGGTGGGTCATCAGCAAGTCGTCTCGCCAGCGCGCGATTTCCTTGCCGCCCGCTCGCGCCTTGAGCAGGCAATCGCGAAACGAGACGCCACTCAGCTCGGGGCGCGCGGGATCGGTGCGCATGGGCGCCAGGGCGGCGCGAATCGGGACCAGCGTGTGTCCGGCGGCCCGCACCCACGGGTATCCGTCGCCGGTGGTGCCCGAGTTGGGATACGACTTCCCGCCCACCGTCAGAATCACGGCCTCGCCTCGGAGTTCCTCCCCCGAGCCGAGCCGCACACCCAGGCAACGACCGTCCTCGATAATCAGGCCCAAGACTGGGGTCTCTACACGGACCTCGACGCCGGCATCGCGCAGCACTCGATCCAAAATCGCGACCACGTCCTTCGCGGTCTTGTCCACCGGGAAAATGCGTCCGTTGGGCCGCGTGTAAACCTCCAGCCCGCGCGAGGTGAACAGGTCCACCACCTGCTCGTTGGAAAAGCGGTACATGGCCGGACGCAGGAACAGGGCTTCGTTCTTGCGGAACGCTCGGAGCACGTCCTCAATCGGACCGGCGTGGCAGATGTTGCACTTGCCGCCGCCCGAGATCAAAATCTTGGTGCCGATGCGGGCGGTCTTTTCCAGCAGCACCACGCGGTGACCGCACTGAGCCGCGCGCCACGCCGCAAAGATGCCCGCCGCGCCCGCTCCCACCACAATCACCATGCCCTCTATTGTGGCGAAAAAGAAAAGGGCCCTCCCGATTGGTCGGGAGGGCAGATCTGCAGGGGTTGTGTCAACCCTTCTTTTTGACTTTCTCGGGCTTGGTTTGTTCCTCAACCAGGCCATTATTTTTCTCAGCATCCCGGGGAGCGGCCACGCGGCCTCGATTTTCGGTGTTCACCTCACGCACGGTGATGAAGAACACCAGTTCGCGGCGATCGCGATTCTTGGTTTCGCGGCTGAACAGACGACCCAGGAGCGGAATGTCCTTGAGCAGCGGGATGCCGCCCATGGTCTTGGATTCCGTGTCGGTGATCAGGCCACCTAGAGCGATGGTTTCGCCCGAGTTGACCATGACGGTGTTGGTCATCACGCGCTCCACGGTTTGCGGAAGTTGGCCGCCGCCGGGGACCGAGGTAAAGCCCTTCAGCGAGCGGATGACCGGTCGCATGTCGAGCGTGATCTTACCATCGGCACCGATGCGCGGAATCACCGCGAGTCGGATACCCACGCCGATGGACGCAGTCGTGACGGTCACGCCGTTCTGCGTGGACTGAATGGATTCCACGTAGCGGATCGTCTCGCCGATGAAGGTTTCGCTTTCGCGGCCATCCATGGCCAGCAGGTTCGGGCGGCTAATCACGCGGCCCGAAGCGTCCAGCTGATCCAGCGATGAGAACAAGCTGCCGGTTTGACCGTTCAGGTTGTAGTTGACGCGGGTTTCGCCTTCGAGCGTGCCGATGTCATCTTGAGTGCGACCGGGGTTCTGGTTGATGCGGATCGAGCGGGCGATACCGCCGGTCAGCATGCTCCAGTCGATGCCGATTTTGAGAGCTTCGCTGCGCGAGAGTTCCACCACGCGGACATCAATGGCCACTTGCTTGGGCTCCAGGTCAATGCGCTCGATGAACGCAGCCGCGCGGGTGATCTGCTCGGGTGAACCGCGCAGAATCAAGCGCATTGGTTGAGCGGTCTTTTCCAGCTCGTTAAACGGCTGGCTCAGCGCGCTGTCAAAGTCCTTGCTTTCGCCCTTGGCCGAGACGTCTTGCGCGTCGCCGCCGCCGCCATCGCCCTTCATTTCGCTGGTCGCCTTGTTACCGGCGCGAATGCCTTCGTAAAGGCGCGGGGCACCGGCTCCGGCGGGAGCGAAGTCCACTTGCAGACCCGGGACGAACGACATCACCTGATCGCGGACACTGCGCGGGTCGGAGAATTTCAGATCGTACACCGCGATGTTGTCACCGACGCCATCAAACTCGGCGAGGAGTTGCTTGGCGCGAGCCACTTCCGATTCGCGTCCGACGATGATCACCGACTGGCGCTCGCCGGTTTCCGGCGAGGCGTGCAGCGCAACCTTCGGGAAGGCAGGGCCAAACCCTTGGAAGCTCACGTTATCGATCATCGCCTTGGCCTTGAGGGTCTTCGAGCGGATGGTGTAGGTGTCGGTCACCAACGCGCTGCTGACGCTCGGCTCGATGCCGTAGCTGGCGCAGATTTGGCGGTCGAGCTGCGTAATGTAATCACGGACTCGGCTCACCATCTCGTCGTTGCCGATGAGAATCATGTAAAGGTTGTCCAGCGGAGCCAGCGAGGCCGTGCTCTTCTCGGACTTGGACGACGATCCACCGCCGCCGCCACCTTGGCCGGGATCGACCTTAGCTCCGCCACCGCCGCCATCAGCTTCGGCTCCGGTCGAACCGCCGCCGCTTTCCGAGGTGGACGATTCCTTCTTTTCCGAGGAAATTTCGCTGGACAGCAGCATTTCGAACGAGCCTTCGCTCGTGCTCGGAATGAACGCGCGGGTCACGGTCTCGCGAATCTGGCGAATGTCACCGCTGTAGATCGGCACGATAAGCGTGGTGCTCACGGCCTGGTCGCGGCGGCTCAGTTCGTTGACGATCTCACGGATCTTTTCCTTCGGCGCGACCACGTAAGTCGTTCCGCGGACACGTTCCCATCGCAGACCGCTCGGTACGGTGACGAAGTCAAGGGCCGAATCCAGCGGGACGTTCGCGATGCTCACCGTCACCGTGCCCTTCATGTTCGGGGCAGTCACGATGTTCGCGCCCGATTGCAGAGCCAGCGCCTTCAGCACGAGGTTGACGTCCGTGGCGACGAAATCAAGCGAAATGGTGCGCTTCTTTTCGACCGCGTTACTGCGGACATCCTTTTCAAAGCCGTTTTGCTTCGGAGGCGTCGCTTGCGGCTTGGTCTGGACTTGCGGCTTCGGCGTCGGTTGCGGCAACGGGGTCGGCGTCGGCTCGGTGACCGGCGTGTCGTTGCGGCGCAGACTCATGAAGTCCGGCGCGCCTTGCGCACTCGTCGCCGTCAGCAACGGAGTCGAATCTTGGTTCGCCGTCTTGACCGGCGTTTCCGCCGGATTCGGCAGCAACGGATTGGTGTCCGAACCAGCGTTGGCTTGCTTCGGAATCGTGATCACGAAACCGTCCGCGGTTTTGGTAATCAGCGGCGTGAGCGCCGGGTCGGTCAGGCGAATGCTGACGCGGACCTTTGGCGGACGGGCGGTGTACCAACCGTACTGCACGTACTCCACGCCCTGCTTGCGGACCGAAACCTTACCGGGCTTAACGCCGCCCGCGAGGGCTGCCTCAAACTCGGCAATGTACACCGTGTCCCGCATGACGCGAAGTTCCTTCGGCGACTTGAGATCGGTGCCCGCCACAGTGACCACAAGGGCCCCCTGGGTCACGCCCGTGGTCACGCCCGAGATCTTCGCTTGCGCAAGCGCAAAAGGCGCGACTCCGAAAACCAGAGTCGCGCCCAGGAACCAGCGAGATCGCAGTGATTGCGCTCTACCGGGCCAAGTGAAGGATGTGCTGTTTGCCGCCATACTCAATCACAACATGACGACTGGCGACGGCAATAAGCCGCGCATCAAAAGCTTCCGATCCGAGTTTTACTAAAAATTGTTTTCCACCGTGGTCCTGCAGGATCGCGGTCGGAACGTCACCTTTCACAACCCCCACCACCGAAAGACCGGGGTCTTCGGGAGTCGGCTTGAACTCGGTTTCCTTGGTTGGCGCCGTCGGCTGGGTGTTGCCCACCGTGGTCGCGGTCGGATCCAATTCGCCACCCATCGGCGTCAAGTCCGGTCGCATGGGTTGCAAACCGCTGGTGTTGGGCACCGCACCGCCACTTGTGGCTCGCGGGCCAGGGCCGCCGCCAATGGGCTTGGGCGCCGGACCAGCCGCCGCCGTGTTAGCCGCGATTGCGCCCAAACCACCGGGGATGTTAAACGGATCGCGCTCCGGAAACTCGGGGCCGGCATACTTGCGAATGCCTTCCTTCACGCCGCTTTCGTCGGCATAGTCCCGATTCTCGACCGGCTGAGAGGTTTCCTTGGCCACCGCCTTGGCGGGTGCCGTCGGCTTACTGCCGCCGAGGAACGAGAACGCCCCCACGCCGACCATCACCGTCATCAACGCGCCCATCACGATGAGCTGTTTCTTTTCTTTTTCGCTCTTAGCCATTCTTTTCTCCTCGGGAAGTCTTTTCGCCGCGCGCCTGAGTCGAGGGTTCAACCGACGTGGTCGGCTTCTTTCCGCCGCCCGGCTCTTCGGTGCCGGCCTTCGGCTGCTCTACCTCGGGGTAGAGGTAAGCGCGCAGAGTAATCGTCATGTCCAGCGAACCGCGGCTGTTGTCGCGGGTGCCGTTTTGGCGAGGCGAGATATCGAGGCTCTCGATCCGCACGATGTTGGGAAAGTTCTCCAGCGCCTCGATGAAGCGACGCGCGGAAATGTACTCGCCCGAACCCTTCACCTCGATCAGCTGATCGTCGTAATCCTTGCGAACCGGCTTGTCGCCTTCCTTGCCCTGGTTCGGCGCCGGCTTGTTGGCGTCGTCCTTGGGGCGCACGCCCGTGACGATGAGGCCGTTGGCGATACCGGTTTGCTCGAGGCGGGTCATCAAACCCGAGACCGCGACTTCCGGTCGCTCGTCAACAATGTGCTCCAGGCGCTTGTTACAAAGTTGCAGCCGCTCGTTGATGGCCGCGAGTTCGCGATCCACCGTCGCTTCTTCGCGAATCTGCGAGAGCAAAGCCTTGGCTTCGCGATCGTTCTTGCCCGCGTCGCCCATAAAGCTGATGGCACCGGCGATGGAGCCGAGGACCACCACGCCTGCCAAGACCGCGATCATTGTGGGGTTGGACGTGTTCTTCATGCCTTTTCCTCCTCTTCCTTCGGCTTCGGTTGAGCTGTTCCCGCGACCCGCGCGGTGAGCTCAAACTTAATGCCCGTTCGGTCGGTCGAAACTTCTTCGTTGGTGTAGTTCAGCACCACGCCTTCGTAATCGGTGCTCGCTTGCAGACGGTTCATCATGTCCGCGGCCGAACCTTGCCCCCCGCTGATGCCTTGAATCGTCAACGCGACCGGCTCGGTCGCCATGGTCTGCGTCGAGCGAATCTGCGTCAACCAGGCGTCGGGCGGCGTGTTCTTGGCGAGGTGGTTCAGGATTCTAAACCAGCGCTTCGTGGCTCGCTGCGAATCGTCGAGATTCTGCATCTTGGGTTCGAGCTTGCCCACCAGAGCGGTGAGTTCGTCAATTTGCTCGACCTTCGGATAAATGCGCTCGTGCTTTTGTTTTGCATCCACCAGAGCGGCGCGCTTGCCGGAGAGATTCATCCATTGCATGCCGAGGAAGCCAAGCGCCAGCACGGAAATGCCGAGGGCGCCCGCCGACACCAGCTTCGTCTTGCGACGCTGGGCCCGGACCAGAATGCGTTGTTCGCGAATGAGGTTAATGTTTGGCATAAGGTTAAGCGGCGGGCTCGTTGGACTTCATCGCCAACCCGGATGCAACGGTGAAGTTGCTACCCGACCCAAGGTCGTGGCTCACTCCCGACGTGAATCGGGGGTTGTCCATCACTCCAATCTTCAAGGCTTTCAGCCCCAGCTTGGCGCTGAGGTACTCGGTGAGGCCGCCCAGTTCGGCGCCGCCACCAGTCAACACCATGTGCGTCACCGCTTCCGGGGTACCGGCCTCGGTGGCCTGGGTGGTGAAGAAGTTCAGGCTGCGGCGAAGTTCGCGCAGAGTTTCTTCGAGGTGCGGCTGCAGCACGCGAAGCGGCGCAGCTTCCACAACGGCGTCTCCTGCCAGCGGCGAGATATCCAGCTGAGCCTTGCCCGATTCGGCATCTTCGCGCGAGAGCTTAAAGAAGTTCGCGAGCGCATCGGAAAGTGCGTTGCTACCTTGCGGAATCGTGCGAGTGAGCATGAACCGGCCCTTGCTGACCACGCTCACGTTGGTCGTGCGGGCACCGAGGTCCACCAGGGCGAACGTCTTTTCTTCCCAATTGTAAAGGCTGTCCGACTCGATGAGCGCGCGGTAGACGGCGAACGGCTCAAGGTCCACGGCTTCGACCTCAAGGCCGGCCGCTTCGCACGCCGCGATACGTGAATTCACGAGGTCGCGGGGGGCCGCGACGAGCATGACTTCCATCTGCGTCTCGTCGAGATCGCCGAGGATCTCGAACTCCACGTAGCTGTCTTCAATCGAGTTCGGGATGTAGCGCCCGGCTTCAAAGCGAATGGATTTCTGCAGGAGTTCGGCGGTCATCTTCGGCATCGCCACGGTTCGCACCACCACCGTGGCCGAAGCCACCGAGAGGTTCACCAGCCGACCAGCGAGGTTGTTGTCCTTAAGCAGGGCGCGGAGAATGCCGCCCACCAGCGGGACGTCCACCACCACGCCATCGACGACGGCGCCCATGGGCGTGTCAACGGTGTACGCCGAGGAGACCTTCCAACCGAGGCTCGTCGGTTCGACCATGGCCACCTTAATGGCCGAGTGCCCGATATCAATTCCGAGAGTTGAACCTTGTTTACGCGACATGATTTTGAGGGGTGGTTTCGGTGCGCATGGCGTGCAGTTGCGAGGCGACAAAGGCCTCTACATCCGTGCGGCGGTAGCGGAGATTCGCGCCCGCCACAAACCCGGGCAACTGCCCTTGGCGGGTGAGTTGGGCGACTTCAAACGTTTCAAGACGAAGCATCTCGGCGACTTCTTCCAGCGTCATGATCGACTGCTTGGTCGCGAGGGTGGCCGAAAAGAGCTGCATGGATTGCTCGGGCGAGAGGTCAAGTTCCAGCAAAATCCGCCCCATTTGAAGCGCATTCGTGCCCGCTGCCGAGGTCTCGACATCCTGTGTTGTACTGACCGAATCCATGGTCTCCGTTCCTAAAGACGGAGAAGTAGCCTCAACGATTGCACTATTTATCGGTTGGGTCGGTTTTGTTGTGTCGTAGACGCCCGCCGCGCGGATAGCATCCTGAATCAGGCGGTCCGTTCGGTCGGTGGTGGTGATCGTCTCGCTCACGTCGGCGTTAATCGAGGTCATTACAGTCTCCATAGGGGTTGCTTCAGGTTCAATCGCCACCGGATTCGTCGTCGGGGTGGCATCAAATTTGGGGCTGAACTTCCGCGCCGGCGTGGGGCTGTAATCGTGAAGCTCATCGAGGTGGTGAAAGATTCGTTGGAATAGGTTCATGCGGCTGTTTCTCCGTGACTAAAAACTTGATAGAGGTAAAAGGGGTCAACCACGCCCGCACGGGCGCAGAGTTCGTTGGCCATGGCTTGGTGCAGCCATTGGCAGATGCGGCCCGGATTTCCCGCGGCCTTTTGGTGAAGCAACTCGACCGCCTCAACCGAGATCGGGAACGATTCGCCTTTCCACCCGGCCGCCGCGAAGCGGTCGCGAATGAGGTCGCTCGCCTCGGCCGCGGTCAGCGGCGCGAGTTGGACTTGGAAGGCGAGGCGCGTGAAAAACTCGGGGTGAATCGAGAGGTTGCGCACCAGCGTAGAGCCGCCCGCCAGGATGCAATTGATCAGGTACTTGCTGCCCACGCGAGCCTTGGTCAGCTCGTCGAGCAGCCCCAGAATCGCCGGGTCTTCGACGGCGTCCACGTCGTCGAGCATCAAAATCGTACGCGGGCCGCGCTCTGCGCGCTCAAAAAGCTCGAGGTGCACGGCTTGCCGCAGCAATTGCACGTCGTCGGCGATAGCCGGGCAGCCAAGTCCTTGCAGAATCGTTCTCAGCAACTGGACCGGGGTCAGGCCGCGCAACGAAAACGCCAGAACTTGCGCGCCTTCTTCGACGAGAACTTGTTTGAGGTGATGCAAGAGCGTGGACTTGCCCGATCCCGTTTCGCCGGTGACGCAAGCCGCGCCGCGATTGCGCTGGACGGTGAAGTAGAGGAGCGTGAGCGCGTTCTCCAGCGAGTTGGTCAGGCGCACAAAACGGCGGTCGTACCCTTGTGCAAAAGGATCCTCCGCGAGGCCCCACTGAGCCCAGTAGCTGGTTTCGGCATTCACCACGATCACCACTTGGGTTATCGGCAGACTTTCCTGGTAGCTTTAACTTTGTGCAGTGGCGCGTCCTCCAAAACCGAAACTTTCGCAATCTTTGGTTGGGGCAGCTCATCTCGCAGCTCGGCGATTCGTTCTACTTTTTGCTGTTCGGGTTCATGGTGGACCACCTAACCAAGGACACCCGCATCGTGAGCTTGGTGATGCTGGTGCAGGGTCTTCCCTACATCGTGCTGAGCCCCTACGCGGGGGTCATTGCCGACCGGCTGGACCGCCGCCGCATCCTCATTTTCTGCGATGTGGCCAGCACCGTGGTCTTGCTGATCGCGGCGGCAAAGCAGCTTCTCTCCGGCCTCACGGTCCCAGAAATCTTTGTCGTCGCGGCGTTGCTTTCGGTGGTCAACGCGTTCTTCATTCCCGCCAAAAATGCGAGCATCAGCCGATTGGTGCCCGAGGACCAAGTGAACGAGGCCAACAGCCTGAGCCTGGCGACGCAAAACACGATGCCGCTGCTGGGCTTGCTCGGCTCGACCATGGTGCTGACCGCATTGGCGAAACTGGGCCTTGGCTTCGGGTTTGGCATCGCGATCATTATCAATGCGGCGAGCTTTTTGGCGTCGGCCCTGTTCATCGCGCGACTGCCCGCGCTACCCACCGCCGGGACCAGCGGTTCGGGCTCGGCCAAAGAGGAGTTTCGCGAGGGCTGGCACTACGTGCGCTCGCACCGGGTGCTGCTGACGATCGTCGCGCTGAGCTGCGGCACAACGCTCATGATCGGCTCGTTCTATCCGACCTATCTCGCGGCCAACCGGCAGTGGTTCGGCGGCGAGTTTGTGACCTTGGCGATCGTCGAAGCTTCGTTTTTTGTGTTCATGATCCTCGCCAGCCTCTACTTGGGACGGCACCCGGTGCGTCGGCTGGGCCTGGCGTTCGCGGTGCCGGTGGTGCTCATCGGCTTGCTGGTGGCGGCCATGGCGTGGGGCCGCAACTACGCGGTGTTCGTCGCGCTCAACGCGGCGTGCGGCATCTTTGTGCCCTACCTGCAGATTCCGATCACCAACTACGTTCAACTTGAAGTGCCCGACGAGGTGCGCGGGCGCGTGTTCGGGTTCATGGGTCTGGCGAACATGGGCATGACGCCGATTAGCTTGCTGATTTTCGGCCAGCTCATCCAAGTGTTCGGGCTACACGCCTCGTTCTTGGTGAGCGGTCTCGGCTTTACCGCGGTGGGCCTTATCGCCCTGGCGCTGCCGGAGTTCCGCCGGGCGCAAATAACGGTGCCCGCTCCTGAGGAGCAGGCACCGATTGAATCCTAACGAAGGTTGGCTTTACTCAGCCGGAGCTTCAGCGGCCTTCTTCTTAGCGGCCGGAGCCTTCTTCGGCTTCGGTTCGCCAGCCGGCTTCTCGGCCTTCACGACCTTGGGGGCGGCAGTTGCTTTCGCGACTTTCTTGCCGGACTTGCCGGCGGCCATTGCTTCCTTGCGGAGGTCCTTGATGCGATCTTCCTTGCGTCGCCAACGGTTGCGGAGTTCCTTGTTTCGAATGCGCATAAAATGGTCCTTGAACGCCAGAAAGATACCCCATTCCTGGCGAATGTGTGAAAAACACCCAACTTTCTACCGGTCTGAAGCATCTATTCTGTAACGGATCGATGCATCCGGTGATATAGTACGTTTAACGGGGTTCGCCTCGCACTTTTTCATTCAAGACAACTGCCATGAATATCTCGTTCCCGCCCGCCAAGCTTGGTCTAGTGGCGCTCGCCCTTGCCACCGCTGGCATGGCGATCGCTCAAACAACCAACACGGTCGAACTCAACCGCATGCGCGCTCAGTTTCAGCGCGACGATGCCGCCCGATCAACCCGCGTTACTTCCTATGTCACGCGCACGGGTGAAAAGTCGACCCGCACTTTGAACAACCAGCAGCAATGGATCTATGACATTGCCGCGAACGGCAAGCCGATCTGGCGCGCCTTCGACAACCTCACCGCCGCCCGCAACATCGGCGCGACCGATCTTTGGGGCGGTGGCAAGTCGGGTCTCAACCTCGATGGCTCGCGCGCTAAAGTCGGCGTGTGGGATAGCGGCGCGGACATCACCATTGGTGAGTTCGGTGGTCGCATCCGCCGCGGCGACAACTTCAGCGTATCCGATCACGGGATGCACGTCAGCGGAACCATTTGGGCCGTCGGCCTTAATCCGCAAGCCAAGGGTATGTCGTACAACGGCTCCGGCGTGTTCTACGATGCCGGCAACGATGACGCCGAAATCGTGGGCGAAATCCCCAGCGGCCTCATGCTTTCGAACCACTCCTACGGGTTCCTCGCCGGTTGGGTGTTCAACTACCGCGGCGACGGCAAGTGGGTTTGGCTCGGCGATCCCGCCGTCAGCGAAGTCAAGGATTTCAATTTTGGGATGTACTCGGGCTACGCTCGACAGATCGACCAAATGCTGTACAGCGCGCCGTTCTACCTTTACGTAGCCTCGGCCGGTAACAAGCACGGCGAATCGCCCGACACGCAACCGGTGGATCACTGGGTGTGGCAAAACGGCGACTGGGCGAGCTCCAGCAACGTCCGCCAAGACGCCTTTAGCTACGAGCAAATCGGCTCGGACAAGATGGCGAAGAACATGATGACCGTCGGTGCGACGGAAAAACTGTTCGGCCCGTACACCGGACCCAATTCGGTCCGCGCGTCAGGCTTCGGTTCGTGGGGTCCCTCGGACGATGGCCGCGTCAAGCCGGACATCACGGCTCCGGGTGTGGACTTGGTTTCGACCGTCCCCGGTGGCTACGCTGCATTCAGCGGTACGTCCATGTCGTCGCCGACCACCACGGGCGGCCTTAGCCTTCTGCAAGACCTTTATGTCTTGCGCACGGGCGGTCCGATGCGCGCTTCGATGCTCAAGGCCGTGGCGTTCCACACCGCCAAGGAAGCCGGCGAAATCGGTCCCGACTACATTTATGGTTGGGGGCTGCTGGATGTCAGCGCGGGCGCAACTGCTGTCAGCAATGGCCTCCTCAACGCCGCCATGATGCAAAACATCACGGTTCGATCGGGTCAAGTGATTGACATTCCGATCACCGCTCGCAGTGGCCAACCGCTCCGCGTGACGGCCAACTGGACGGACCCGGCAGGCACTGCCGTGAACAACGTGTTGGACAGCCGCACGCCGACCCTGGTTAACGACATTGATGTCCAAATCATCGACACCGCGACCAGCGATGTCTACCTGCCGTGGAAGCTCGATCCGGAAAATCCGGGCGACCCCGCCACGCGCGGCGACAACACGGTGGACAACACCGAGCAATGCCAAGTTGACGATCCTGATGGACAGTACATCATCCGTATCTCGCACAAGGGCGCTTCGCTCGCTCCCGCAGGTTCGCAAATCGTTTCCGTCGTCATTTCGGCGGACGTCCCGACCGGCCTTTCGGACCTCGAACTGAGCCCGGGTAGCGTTATCGGTGGCGTGCAAAACAGCGTCGGTACGGTTACCCTCGCCGAACCGGCTGCCGAACCTCTGGCGATTGAACTCACCAGCAGCGACACGACGGTTGCGACGGTTCCCAGCGTGATCACGGCGAACACCGGCGACACCTCGGTGAACTTCACGATCACCACCAAGAACGTACGACCTCGAACCGGCAACCAAGTTCCGGTCACCATCTCGGCGACCTCGGACATCGGTGGTCGAAGCGCTGTTCTCAGCGTCCTTCCGATTGGCGTGGCTTCGGTCGAACTGACCTCGAACGACGTGATCGGCGGCAACAACATCACCGGCAAGGTGCACCTGAATGCACCGGCGCCGACGGGTGGCGTGGCCGTGGCTCTTCGCAGCGACAAGACCAAGGATTCGCGCCCGACGCGAAACTGGATCTACGTCCCCGCGGGCAACACGTTCGGTGGCTTCACCGTTCGCACCAGCGGCGTCAACCTTTCGAGCGACACGACGATCACCGCCGTTCGCCTGGGCCTCACCGCCAGCAACTCGCTGCGAGTGAATCCGGCGACCATGACGACCTTCACGGCTACCCCGGGTAGCCTGCGAACCGGTCCCGTGACCCTCAAGATCACGCTGAACGGTCCGGCCGGCCCCGCCGGTCAGGTCTACACCCTTAGCAGCAGCAACAGCGCTCTGCTCTCGGTGCCGCAAACCATGAAGGTGCCGTCGGGCAAGACCACGATCACCGTGGTTGGTGCCGCGGTCGGTACGGGCTCGGCCACTCCGGTGACCATCACCGCCACGCGCGGTTCGGTGAGCCAAACGGCCACCGTCAACGTCGGCAGCTAAACGCGGCCGCTGACCAACGAGGCAGGAAGTTTCGACTTCCTGCCTCGTCTCTTTCTTGAACGACCATGGATTGGCCCGCCACTCTTGAGCAATATCTCGCGCACCTCAGCGCGACGCGCTCGGCGCATTCCGTCCGGTCGTACGGCTCGGACCTCCGCCAGTTGGTGGCGTTCTTGCCGGACCGCCCGCTGGATTCCACCGCCATCCGCGCTTACCTTCGCGAACACGGGGCATCAAGCCGTACTCGGGCGCGCAAGCTGTCCGCCATTCGGTCGTTTGTCCGCTACCTGCGTCTGGCCGGGATGCTCGATACCGATCCGACCGAGTCGCTGCAGGCTCCCTTTCAGCGACGGACTCTCCCCAAGGCGCTGAGCGAGCCCCAAGCCCAGGCGTTGCTCGACGAGATCGAAGGGACCAAGACCGCAGAGCGCGACGCCGCGATTTTGGAGCTGATGTACGCCGCTGGGCTCCGCGCCAGCGAGGTGGTCGGCGTCAACCTGCCCGATGTTGACCTCAAGACCATGCAGGCTCGGATTCATGGCAAGGGCAACAAGGACCGCATCGTCCACCTCAACGAGACCGCCCGGGATGCGCTGGAACTTTGGCTGACCAAGCGACGTGGCGGCGAGCCTGCGCTGTTCACCAACGATCGCGGCCAACGCCTGAGCGTGCGCACGGTGGGCAATGTCGTGAAGCGTTGGGCGCGCCGCGCGGGACTCGACCCCAGCGTGAGTCCGCACACGCTGCGGCACACCTTCGCCACGCACCTTCTGGATCACGGCGCGGACCTCAAAACGGTGCAGCAGCTTTTGGGGCACGAAAGCCTGGCCACGACGCAGGTTTACACCCACGTGAGCGTCGAGCGGCTACGCGATACGGTGCGCACGGCGCACCCGCGCAGTTCACCCCCGCCCGAATCTGAACCCCGGTAAACTCTGCCTGCCGCCCGGGTGGCGAAATGGTAGACGCAGAGGACTTAAAATCCTTTGGTAGCAATACCGTGAGGGTTCGAGTCCCTCCCCGGGCACCAGCTAGATTTTTACGCCGGTGCTAATGCCGAAATGGCGGCCATTGATGAGGATGAGCGAGACATTGTTGCGCTTGCCGGTCCGGTTTAGGAGCCAGTGGGTGTTCCGTCCGTCGTTCTGAATCATGAGGCTCCACTGCGGTTGCAGGGCGATACTGATGCCGAAGGGTACCGTGAACGTTCGCTCCCATTCCGAGTAGTTGAGCGAAACATACGGGTCTAGCTTGAGGCGCGGCAAACTTTTGGCAAAGGTCAGGAAGTAGCTCTGCGTTCCGGGCGGCGAGAATATCCGGTCGCTGGACGTGCCCAGCGAAATCATCGGCGGCCAGGCATCCATCTTCTCGGGCAGAAGCGTCCAGTTGGCCGTGGGGTTGACCTCGCCGACGGCGGGATTGTATTCCAGGCCGAGCAGCAGTCGGTCGCTCAGGCCGTAGGCGGCATTGAAGCGCCATCGCGGACGCGCCTCCTTTGTGTTGGCGTAGCGCAGCGTAAGCTGCACTTCCCCCTTATTGCTCCCCGAACCGAGGAACTGCCCTTCGCCGGGTCATCCGACTCACGTGGGGACTTGGCTGGGTATCTGAACCGGCTGAGTCGGACGACTTTCCTGCGCCATCAAGATTTGATTGGCGAGGAACAGCCCGATGCTCCAGGTTTGTCGGTTCACAGGGTTACTTATACCATCGGCGGCTCCGCCAGCACATATCCCGCGCGCAGAACCGCGACCAAGCTCGGCGGAGTGACAAGCCGCGCGTCGCGAAGCGCTCCCAAATCCACGGCCCCCGAGTACCCCTCGTGCGACCAGCGATGTGCCTGCCCGCGCCAAACGAGCCACGCCGACCCCGCGCTCTCCACGAATGCCCCGTCCGGCAACCCGAGAACATCCACCGGCGGACGCGCGCCGCGGATCATGGGCACACGCTCGGCGTGCAGCACGCGATCCATTTCCTTGGCACTTGCCCGCGCCCCAAACGCCGCCGCCCAAGCGGCGCAGAACCGCAGGTAGTCCGCGCGCCGACAGAATGCACACGGGCGGTGCCCCGCCGCCAACGCGACCGCCTCATCCAAAAAGAACAGTTCCGTCCACGAGCGGGCGCTCATCACGGGGCGTCGCCATCCGCGAAACTCCAAGGCGCAGGCGATCCACGCCTTGTGCCGCCACGTCTCGCACTCCAGCTCCTGGGCCGCGTTGTGCAGAATCCCGCGATTGCCGATCACGCGGCCACGCGCCGCCGACCGCTCGATCCGGGAAAAGGGCGTTACGCGGTTCTGCAAAGGCATGTCTCGGAATACCCGGCAAACCCGCCAGCCCGCATGCTCACCAGAGTTTCCCGCCCCTGGTAGGAACACCAACCAACCCACCGAACTGAGAGCGGAACGGCATCGGTGGGGCTGGCATGGTTCTTGCCCGCAACTTTTCGCAATGAAACTTACACTGTTCGTTTTGTCTCTGGGTGTGGTTGGTGTGGCCAGTGCCCAAACTTTGGTCAGCAATCTGCACCTTCAGCGGCAACAATCGGGGTGGATTTGTAGCGGCGACATGAGCACGGCGATGAGCTTTACGCCGGGTTTCGATGCCAACATTTCGGGCATCACCATGTGGGGATTCGGCATGATCCGCACGACGCCGCTGATCATGAACATCCACGCGGACGATAACAACAAGCCGGGCGCGATCATTTTTAACCTCAGCGGCACGAATCCGGGCGACGCCTGGTCCGAATACAACTTTACGGCCACCGCAGTTGGCGGCGGGGGTAGCGGAAGTGGCGGCGACAAGCCAGGTGGACCGGGCGCGCCCAATGGCACCGGCAACATTCGCGGCGGACGCAAGTACTGGGTCGTCGGCAGCAGCCTCGCGCCGGGCGCAATCTACGGCTGGGGCCACACGCAAGGCGGCGGCGGCGAGGTCGGCATGTCCGGCTGGACCATCGGCGACAACCCCAAAGTGCGGCACCTCAATGGCGCATGGGAAGACACCAATTGGATTCCTTCGCAGTTCCGAGTGAACGGTCAGCCGGTGCCCGAACCCGCCAGTATGCTCGCGCTCGGCCTCGGCGGCATCATGCTGCTGCGGCGACGATCGCGCTAGGTTCAACGGGTAGGCTCTGGCGGTGAAGCAACTTCCGCCCGGCTGGGTCGTCACAGGCTTCGGCCCGTTCGGCGACGTCACCGAAAACCCCAGCGGCATCTTGGCTCAGGCATTGAGCCCGGATGCCGTTGTGTTGCCCGTGACCTACGCGGCGGTGGACCAGTTTTTGGCGGACCTGAGTCCCACCGAATGCCTGCTCATGATCGGGGTGGACGCCACCGCCAAGGAGCAGCACTTGGAGTTGATCGGTCACAACCAAGTGACCGGCCTGGTGGATGTGGATGGCCAAGCGCGCCGCGGCTCGATTGTGCCCGACGCCCCGGCTAGGCTCGGGTCAACCCTTGTCCCCGCCGAGCTAGCCACCACCCTGGCCGAGGGCAACACGCGCGGCTTGCGATTGCGCACCGATCCCGGGCGATACCTTTGCAACTACGCGTTGTTCTGCGCGCTGGCCAGGCGACCGGAAATCAAGTCGGCTTTCCTTCACATCCCGCCGTTCGAGGTGATGTCGAAGTCGCGCCAGGTTCGCCGAGCCCGCTGGATCGTTGAAGAGTGTCACCGCGCGTGGTACCTTTAAGGCGTGTCCCCACTGGAAACTTTCCCCAACCCCGCGCCGGGGCGGAACTACCTGATTGCGCATAGCTGCCCGGAATTCACGAGCGTTTGCCCCAAAACGGGCCTGCCCGACTTTGCGACAATTGATCTGGAATACATTCCCGACGCCACGTGCATCGAGCTCAAGAGCCTGAAATACTACTACCACTCGTTCCGTGATCAAGGCATCTTCTACGAAGCCGTATCCAACCGATTGCTGGAAGAACTGGCCGCCTCGTGCAGCCCGCGCTGGATGCGCATCACCGGACGATTCGCCGTACGCGGCGGCATTAGTTCGGTCATCACTGTCGAAACCGGGCCGCGACCCGACCTCGGCTGAAACAAAAAAAGGGCCCTTCGGCCCTTTTTTTGTTTGTCTTAGCGAGTCATCGCGAGCAGCGGAATGCGGCCTTGCGTGCTGACGTAGGTCCACGCCACCAGCGGCTGCGGAACCGTGCGCCCGGCCAGATTCGCGGGATCAAACTTGCCCGCCGTCCGCATGGCCTCATCCGATTCGGCGGCCAGTTTGCGGCTTTCGGCCCCAGCCAAAGCCGCATCGGCGGCGAACTTCTTCGCGTCTTCGGCGAGACCGTTACCGGCGGCTTGCTTCGCCTTGAGCAGGAGGTCTTGCTCGCGGTCGCCAAACAGTTTGGCTCGAAGCGAGGCGACCATGCCCAACGTGTAGAACCCGCCGCCGTATTCGGGACCGGCCTTCGTCGCGGCGCGCGCCAGGCCAATCGCTTCTTCGCTCTTGTTTTCGGTCACTGCCAAAATGGCGAGCGAGGTGAGCGCCTGGAACGATTCCGGCTTGGCTTCGAGAGCTGATTGCAGATACATGCGGGCGGCGCGGCGTTGGTACTCGGCGTCCTTTTCGGCGGTCCCGCTGCGGAACGAGAAGTCCACGGCTTGTGCGGCGCGGCTGAGGAACGCATCAAACATGAGCGGCTCGGCCAGAAGGGTGCTTTCGAACGATCGACGGCTGCCTTCAAAGTCGTTGAGGCGATATTGGAACTGCGACATGTACGCGCCGTTCACGGGGTCTTGCGAGTTCTTGCCCAGCGCCGTGAGCACACCGCGCATAGCAGCGGTGCGGTTTTTGGCGAGCGCAAAGAACGCTTGGCCCGTGGTGACCGTGGCCGACGTGCTGTCCTGGAGCAGCGCGGCGCGCTCGGCATCCATGGACGGGGTGGCTTTGCCGTAGAGGTCATGCAGAATCGCCATGATCATCAGGCCGCCACCATCGAGTTCCTTACGTCGCTCAGCGCCGGTCATCAGTTCGTAAGCCTTTTGCGCCCGACCGCCGCGCACCATCGCGTAGAACAGGCGATTGGCGATCAGCGTGTTGGTGCGATCCTTCATATAGGTCGGCATCAACGCGTCGGCGGCTGCGCCATAGCGTCCGGCTCGGGTCAGCAGGTCGGCGTAGTCGAGCAGATTGTCGTCCTTCACTTCGCCAAACGCATCAATCCGCGCTTGGTACACCTTCTGGCGGTACTTGGCGGCGGACTTAAACGCCCCGCCCAGCACGTTGAGAATCTCGTCGCGATTGCTGCTCCGGTTGGAATAGTTGAATGCCTGTTGCAGACTCGCCGCGCTGGCCAAATCGAGAGCGGCAAGATTTTTCGGCTCCGAAATCAAAATCTCTTCCGCGAACTTCACCGCGCGGTCGAAAATGCCCAGTTGCAGGTTCGACTTCGCCAGCAGCAAGCGGCCCGGATTGTAGTCCTTTTGCGCCTTCAGGGCCAGGCGGCCCTGAGTAATGGCTTCGCTGAACTTGCCGTTGCGGAACAAGTCTTCGCCCGCCGCCACAAAGGGGGCGGGACCGGCGGCGAGGCCGTTGTCCACGTTCAGCGTCACCGAAACCGTACCGGACTTGCCGGTCGCGGTGTAGGCTTGCACCTTCAGGGTCAGTTTGCCCTCGGGCTGGGTCAAGCCGTCAATCAAAAACTCATAGGGAGTACTGTCGTCGGTGTTGCGGAGCTCGTTGTTTACGTAAAACTCCACCTGAGTGATGTCTTCCTTGCTCTGCAGGTCGACCTCCACCATCTTTTCCACGCCGATTTTGTCGCCTTCCTTTACGTTCAGGCTAACCTTCACCTGCGCAAACGCAGTCGTCACGGCGAGCATGCTCACCAGGGCCAGAGATCCAATTCGAACCTTCGTCATTCCAATCCTCAACCCAATTATGACGTCTTGGTGCGGCAAGGAATTCGATGGCCTCGCCAAAATGCCCTCGATCAGATTGCAGCTTCGCCGCGCTCGCCCGTGCGGATACGAATGGCATCGGCCACCGGCTCCACAAAAATCTTGCCGTCGTTCGCCTCGCCGGTGTGAGCGTGCTCCAAAATCGTGGCGATCACCTCCTCTTGGCGCTCCGCCGGCACCACCACCGTAAGCTTGCTTCGCACCGGGAGCGACACCGAAAGTGTCTGTCCGCCCACCACGCGCGCGGCTTCTTCGGACGTTCCTCGCCCGCGCACGTCTTGCACCGTGATGCCCGACACGTCGAGCGCGCTGACGGCGGCCTTCACCCCTTCCAAGCGGTAGGGCTTCAGGTAGACGATCACGCGAACAAACTGGCTCATATGCGGAAGTTGCGCCAATGATGGATGACCCGAAAAGTGTAGCTGATGAAGTTGAGCACGTCGCGGTAGAGGTCAACCACGGCTAATCCCGCCTCGTTGAGGCGTCGTCGCTGCAGCAGCGCGGCGAGATCGTAGCTCACATACGCCAATGTCATCACTCCCCACAGCAGCCCCCACCAGCCGGGACGCAAAATCGCCCAGCCCACGCCGAGCGGCAAGCAGCCGAGCGTGAACAACCCCAAAAAGCTGAAATCGCGTCCACACATCATGCGATAGAGCCACACCGCCAGCACCGCAATGGGGATGAGTTCCAGTCGCACTCCGGCGAGCGTGAGCGCCGCCGCCAAGCGAGCCATGGTGCCGAGGATAAACGGCAACACCCAAATACTCAGGCGGTCGCTTTCGCCACCGAGCCGAATCTTGCGCAAGGTGCTCGCGACCAGCAGTGCGCCGAGCGCGGCCAGCGCCGAGCGGGTCAGGTCTCGGGCGTAGTCGGGTGCCCAGTTGAGTAGCGATACCGTGGCCGCCGCCACCACCAATACGCTCAGAGTAAACCGGTCGATCACGTCGCGGATAAAGCCGAGACGCACGTCGTAATCGAGGCCCGCCGCATTGCCGGGGAGCTCTTCGGCTTCCGGAAAGTACGGTTGCGGTTGCATCTACTTGAGGTGCGCGGCGACCCAATCGCCCACGTGAGCCAAGCCTTCGAGCGTGCCGAGTTCGCCTCGCGGGCCGCCCCACATCGCCACCGGGCTCATCTCCCGGGTGTGGTCGGTCGAGGTGTCGGTCGGGTCGTTGCCGTGGTCGGCGGTGATGATCAGCATGTCGTCCGACCCGAGTTTCGCCAAGAGCTCGCCGAGAAACACATCAAAGTCTTCCAGGCACTTGCCAAATCCCGGCGCATCGTTGCGATGGCCAAACAGCATGTCGGTGTCCTCAAAGTTCGCGAAAATGAAGCTGGCGTCGCTTGCGAGCGCCTCGCGCATCATCACCGCGTGCTCGGCGTTGTTTTGCGTGCGACGCACCGAG
This sequence comes from Chthonomonas sp., assembly GCA_016788425.1. Lineage (NCBI taxonomy): Bacteria > Bacillati > Armatimonadota > Chthonomonadia > Chthonomonadales > Chthonomonadaceae > Chthonomonas > Chthonomonas sp. Next base: position 123,397 of record JAEURQ010000004.1, on the reverse strand, counting down.
CGGAAGCCACGCCCATCGAAGAGCTCGGGAACCACGCCGATGCCGAACGTCGGCTGCTCTAGGCGATCCAACAGGTTGGGCGGCGCTTGCACCGGGAAATCTTTGCGCCGTTCGGTGCGCTTGTACGCGCCGGGTTCGCCAATAAAAGGCCGAGCGATCACGCGCTGCACCTCGTGCGGTCCAACGCAAAGCTCGCGAGCGATGTGGCACCACTCGTACAGCTGTTCAATCGGCACTTTGTCCTCGTGCGCGGCGATCTGGAACACGCTGTCAGCGCTCGTGTAGACGATCGGAAAGCCGGTGTCGCAGTGCAATTCGCCGAGCTCGTTGATGATCGCCGTCCCGCTCGCCGCGCGGTTGGCCAAGGTTTGCGTGCCGATGCGCGACTCGAATTGCTTGATCAGCGGAATCGGGAAGCCGTTCGGAAAGGTCGGGAATGGCCGCTCCAAGACAATGCCCATCATCTCCCAGTGTCCGGTCACCGAGTCCTTGCCCTTGCTGAGCGGGATTAGCCGCGCGAAACCCGCTTCGGGCGCGGGATCTCCGCCCACACCGACGGTTCGCCACCAGCCCAGCCGTTCTAAGTTGGGGGTGTTGAGCGGCCCGGTCTTCTCCCAAACATGACCGAGCGTATTCGGCTGGTGCGGGTCGTTGTAGTCCGCCGCGTCGGCGGTCGCCCCGGCTCCGCAGCCATCCAGCACAATGACAATCGCGCGCTTCATGCCTAGTTGAGGAAGTACCGAATGTTGGTGATCACGACGTTGCGACGACCCGCCAGCGCGATCTTAAGCGGCACCGCGATGTTGTTGTGCAGGAAGCTATGCCACCAGTGCTTGGGCACGGCCTGCGGCACGATCACGGTGATGATCATGGTCGGGTCTTCTTCCAGGGCTTGGTCAATGTAGCTAATGACCGGCCCGACCAGCGAGCGATACGGCGATTCGAGAATCACCAACGGAATGTCGCCGCCGTGCTGATCCCACTCCTTCTTGAGGTCACCCGTGCTCTTGGGGTTAAGCGTCACGTGCAGCGCGCGGCAATCCTTGGCCGTGCTTTTGGCGTAACCAATGGCCTGCAGAATTCCCTTGTGAACGCGCGGCACGAGCAGCAAAGTGGTGCTCTTAACGTTCGGCACTTGGTCGGTGGGCTCCACCGACAACTGCTTGCCGAGGTAGCGGTAGTGCTTGTTCACGCCCAAGAAGATGGCGATCATGATCGTCATGGCGATCGGGACGATGTAGCCGCCATCGGACCATTTGGTGACGGCGATGACGCCCGTCACGACGAGGGTCACGATGCCTCCGATCACGCTCATGATCCACAGATAAATCGGCTTGCCTTCCTTGCGGTTCTTTTGCACCATGCCGAACTGGCTGAGGGTAAAGCACATGAACACGCCGATGGCGTACAGCGGAATCAGGTGGTGGGTGTCGCCCTTAAAGATGACGAGCAGAATGCTGGCCGCCACGCCCAACGCGACGATGCCGTTCTTAAAAACGAGACGATCGCCGAGCGTGCCGAACTGTCGCGGGAGCAGGTCATCCTTCGCAATTTGGTTGGCTAGTCGTGGGAAGTCGGCAAAAGCGGTATTGGCCGCCAAGACAAGAATGGCCGCCGTTGCGACCTGGATGGCGGTGAACCCGATTGAGCGGTCGCCGTAGACGTACGCGGCAATCTGCGCGGTGACGGTCTTAAAGCCCGGGCCGGCTTCCATTGGGTAGGCGTGGAACTTGTTGCCCAGGAAGCTCATGCCCACGAACATGAGGACCAGAATCGTCGCCATCGCCCCCAGCGTTTTCGCCGCGTTGCGCGACGTCGGCTCCTTAAAGGCAGTGATCCCGTCGCTGATCGCTTCGATGCCGGTCAGCGCCGTACAACCAGAACTAAACGCCTTGAGAATGAGGAACACGCCTAGCGTTTGGTGGATGGACTGATCGTTCTTGGCGTTCAGGAGCACCTGCGGCATCTCGGCGGCGGGCTTGGTCAAGCCGATTCCGATGGTCACGAAGATCAACCCGATGAACGTGTAGGTCGGAATCGCAAACACCGCGCCGCTTTCCTTCGCGCCGCGGAGATTGATCAGCGTGAGCATCAACACAAAGAAGAGGTTGAGCTGGATGATGTAGGGCGCAGCCTGCGGCGCCATAGAAACAATGGCCAACACGCCCGCCGACACCGAGACCGCGACGGTAAGGACGTAGTCAATCAGTAGCGCGCCGCCGGCGATCATTCCCGGCCAGCGACCAAGATTCTCCTTGGAAACGCGGTACGAACCACCGCCATCGGGATACGCGTAGATGGTTTGGCGGTAGGAAAACGCCACCAGCACCACGAGCAGCACAATGAAAATCGAGATGTTGAAGGTCGCGCCCAAAAGCGCCAACCCCAACACGTGCATGATTTCTTCCGTGGCGTAGGCCACCGAAGAGAGCGCGTCGCTCGCAAAAACGGGGAGGGCAATCCGCTTGGGAAGTCGCTCGTGTTGGGCCCGTTTGGTATGGATCGGGCGGCCAAATAGCGCACGCTTGAACTTGTTGAGAACGCCCATAGGGTTGCAGAGTTAATTATGGCCAGTTCGCCATAATGACCGTATGGCCTCGGCATCTACCCCCATCCAACCCCCGCAAGTCCGCTGGGATCTTTCCGCTCTCTTTTCGGGCATGGACGACCCCAAGATCGCCGCCATCTACGCGGCGATGGATCAGCGCGCAGACGCTTTTGTCGCCGCTTATCGCGGCAAGATCGCTCCGCTGCAGCTGTCCGCGAGCGAACTGGCCACGTGTATTGCCGAGCTCGAAACGATCTATCAGGAGGCGTACAAGCCATCGCTGTTCGCCAACCTGCTGTTTGCGGGCGACAGTCAAAACGCGGAGATCGGCGCGTTTATGCAAGAGCAGCAGCTTAAGCTGAGTTCCCTCCGGATCAAGCTGATGTTCTTTGCCCTCGACCTGATGAAGGTGGAGGAGGCTGTAATCGCCCCATTGCTGGCGGACCCCGCTCTGGCCAACTACGCGCACTACATTGATACGGTCCGCCAAGCTCGACCCTACACGCTGAGCGAACCCGAAGAAGTGATCGTCGAGGAGTGCTCCAATACCGGTGGCCGCGCTTGGGTGCGGTTTAGCGAGGAGGTCCTGGCCAAGCAGATGTATCACTACATCGCGCCGGATGCGGACGTCGCCGAGTCGTTGAGCGAAGAAGAAGTTCTCATGCTGCTGCGCGACCCCAACCGCGAAGTTCGCGTGGCCGCCGCCGAGGCCTTCTCGCGTGGCCTTAAGGAAATCGAGCACAGCCTGGTGTTCTGCTACAACACGCTGCTTCTGGAAAAGAGCACGAGCGATCGGATTCGCGGTTACGGTTCCGCCGAGCACGAGCGCCACATGAGCAACGAGCTCACCAAGGAGATTGTTGACCAAGTGGTGGACCAATCCGCCGCGAACTATGGCCTGGTTGAGCGCTACTACAACGCCAAAAAGAAGCTGTTGGGCGTGGATGAGCTGACCCACGTGGACCGCTACGCGCCGATTTTCGACAGCAAAGTCGAGATGTCGTTTGAGGACGCACGCACGCTGATTCTCGACGCATTTGCCAACTTCTCGCCGACGTTACGCGACCGCGCCGACGAGTTTTTCGTGAACAATTGGATTGATGCCGAGCCGCGTCCCGGCAAGTCGAGCGGCGCGTTCTGCTCGTACCTGACGCCCGATACGCACCCGGTGGTGTTTATGACCTACCTGAACAAGGACAAGGATGTGAGCACGCTGGCGCACGAGTTGGGCCATGGCGTCCACGCGAGCCTCAGCCGGGAGCAGACGTTCTTCAACTTCCACGGCACCCTACCGCTGGCCGAACTCGCAAGCATCTTCGCCGAGATGTTGGTGTTCGAGAAGCTGCTCGAAGGCGCGTCCACCCGCGACAAGGTCGCCATGTACGCCGAAAAGATCGAAGGCATTTTCGCCTCGGTGTTCCGGCAAGTGGCGATGTTCCGCTTCGAGCGCCGCGCGCATGCGGCTCGCCGCGAGCAAGGCGAACTGACCGCCGAGGACCTCGGCAACATTTGGCAAGACGAACTGCAAGCGATGTTCGGCAACAGCGTGAAGCTTGGCGAGGAGCACCGCGCTTGGTGGAGCTACGTTTGGCACTTCGTTGGCGCGCCGTTCTACGTGTACGCGTATGCCTTTGGTGAACTGCTCACGCTCGCGCTCTACGAAAAGGCCAAGGCGCAGGGCCCCAGCTTCGCCGCCGACTACGAGCGCGTGCTGCGGCTCGGGGGCAGCAAAGCTCCGCAAGACCTTATGGACATTGTCGGCGTGAATCTGGCCGACGGCGCATTTTGGGCGGGCGGACTCAAGGTCGTCGAGCGATTTATCGACGAGTTCGAGCGTTTGGTCGGCGAACTATGAAATTGACGCTCGTTGCGGGGCTTGTTGGGGCCGCGGTTCTGGCCGGGGCGCAGCTGAATGTCCGGAATCACCGCGCGTACAGCATGCCGTTTTTGCGGATGGGCTTTCCGGATCTCAAAATTCAGCGCGGCGAGCGGGTGTGGACGTACGAGCTCACGATCGCCAACGACTATCGCGAGGAGCCGCGCAATTTCTCGCCCGTGGTGGTGGAAGATTGGGAAATGCAGCGGGTCCAACTGGGTCTGCACGAGCATGATTGGTTCATCGAGGGCGGTGTGGCCGCTCGCAACGGCGGCGCGCTGGATGCGGTGATTGACTGGTGGCATCGGCTCGCCTTTAGCTATCAGACCCTGCGCGACTACTCGCCGCATGGGCAAACCCGAATCACCTCGCCCGGGCAACGAAGCTTTGGCACGGCGTTTGGGCTTACCGACGTCACGGTCGGTGCGCGACGCGGCCCGGCAACCGTAGCGATCAAACTCCCGCTCGGCAACCCGCGCCAGCTGCTTGGCTCGGGCAACATCGATGTCGGTGCGTCGGTCGCAAGGTCATGGCAACAGGGTCGGTGGGGCATTCATGCCTTGGCCGGGCTGGTGTGGCAGGGTCGCCCCAAGGAGTTGCGAGCCGCCAAGACCTGGATTCCGCAGCAGCAACTCGGCGTGAGCTACAACATCTCGAGTTCCAAGCGGCTGAGCATTCAGTGGCAAAGCGAACCCGCCGCCGTGAAAGTGGGAGCGGCCGGCGCCGACAGCATGCACAACAGCCTGGTGTTCGGCCTGCGACAGACCTTCAAAAACAAGCAAGTCCTCGACCTGTATCTGGTCGAGGACGGAGATTTTCTTTTTTACGGACGAACGCCGAGTTTGGCGAACGTCGGCGCGGACTTCACAATCGGAGCGCGGTTGAGCGTCCGGTTCTAGTCGGCGTCGTCGGCGTCAGCCCCGAAGTCTTCGGCCTTCTTGGCCGCCCCGGCGGCGGCCGCCGCAGCCGCTTCGGCGGCGCGGGCCTTCGCCGCTTCTTCAACGCTCAGCTGGGAGATCGACTTGATTTGGCGGTTCGGGCAGTTGTTACAGATGAAAATTACGTTGACCGACTGGAGCCAGTTGGGCACTTTCTCCATCGATTTTCCGCATGCGCTACATTTGACCATTGATTATTCTATGTCCTTGAGGTCTTGGAACTCCATGACCGTGTTTTTGTGGCTGAGCCACCCGTTGACAAACATGATCACCGCGGCGAGCCAGTAGAGAAGGGCAAGATTCCCTTCGGGCAATTGGCCCGGGTCGCGAATGGCACGGTCGCCGCCGAGAAATGGCAGGCCGATGATGCCGATGATCACAAGGATGCCAGCAATCCAAAAGAAGGTGTTCTTCCACCACTTGGGCTCGGTCAGTTTCTTCTTCGCGGACACGTGGGTAGTTTACCTTGTCCAAGGCCTAGCCGCGAAACTCGGACGTAATCAGCATAGACGTGACAATAATCAACATTCTTTTATAAGAAAATAATAAAAACGGAGAAACACCGGTAACATGGGTGCAACTCTACGGAGCATTACAAATACGTGCCACTAACAAAACTCGCTGATCAACAAAACTTCGCGCCGTTCCACATCGACGACCTGCTCGAATCCGCCAATCGCGTGCTGAGCATGGCCGGGCTTCGAGAAGTCCAAAGACGCACCCTGCGGTTCTACATCCACCGCGGCATTGTGCCAAAGCCCATCGGCTCGCCGAAGTTCGCCCGCTACCTCTACTCGCACCTGCTGCGATTGGTCGGAGCCCGCAGCGCCCAAGATCAAGGCTACAAGCTGGAGCAAATTCGCGCCGAGTTCGACCAGTGCGCCAACGAAGAAGAATTGGCCCTCGTGGTCTCGCGATACCTGGACGCGCGCCCCACGAAGCGCCGCCAACTCGTGGTGGCCGAAGAAGTGGCTGCCTACGGCGATCGCAAGATCGTCCTGTCGCCGGGGATTTCGCTCAGCATTCTGAGCGACAAACCGGTGAACGAGCAACTCGAAAAGGCACTCACCGAGATCAACAAGATGCTCGGCAAGTGACCTGATCGGGTTCTGACTTAGCTCAGTTCGGCGATCGTGCGTTCAATCAAATCGATGACTTGACCCACGGTCGCCGAATCAAAGGCAAACTTGCCGCCCGCAGTTCGGAAGAACTCGGAGATGCTCACCGTTCCGCCCAGACTCAGCGCCTTTCGATAGGCCGCTACCGCCGCCTTTTCGTCGCTCAGCGAGTTGTTCCACACCTGCATTGCGCCTAACTGCGCTAGACCGTATTCGATGTAGTAGAACGGCACTTGGAAGATGTGCAGTTTGCGGTGCCAGCCGGTCGCCACGATCTCGTCGAGGCCGCTGTAATCTACGCCCTTCATAAAGCGGTGCCACAACTTCGTCCACTCGGCGTCGCAGTTTTTGGCGTCCAGCGCCGCATCCGGATTTTCGTAAACCCAAAGCTGGAACGCGTCCACCACCGACATGTACGGCCAGAACAAAATGCACTTTTCCAAGTGCTCAATGCGGGCGCGCTTGGCCTCCTCGGCGGTGTAGTAGCCGCCCTTCGACTTCTCCAGATACGGCGCGGCGAGAAGCTCCATGGACATGCTCGCGACTTCGGCGACCTCGCTGCCCGTTTCCATTTGCATAGTGTACGGAAGGCTCGCCGATTCGAACACGTGGAACGCGTGGCCCGCCTCGTGCAGCAACGTTTGCACGTCGCCATGCAGACCGACCGCATTCATGAAAATGAACGGACGTCGGCTCAATGCGAACGAGGTGCAGTATCCGCCGGGCGCCTTGCCCTTGCGGTTACCAAGATCAAGCAGACCCTCATTGACCATCGTGCGGTAGTTATCGCCGAGCACCGGATCCACTTGGTCGAAAATCGCCAGGCACGGATTGATGAGTTCGTCATCGGTGTTGAACGGGCGCAGCGGAGTTTCGCCGGGCGCGGGTGCGCTGGAATCCCATGGGCGCAAAGTGTCCAGACCGAGCTTGCTGCGGCGGCGTTCCAGCACCCGCTCCATCGCCGGCACCACGCGCTCTTCGATCGCGGCGTGAAACGCGCGGCAATCGGCAGGCGAGTAGTCAAAGCGGTGCATCCGCTTCCATTGCAGGTCGCCGAAGTTGTCGCCGAACCCGGCGTTCTTGGCTTGCTGCCGGCGATTCGTCAAGAACTTCGCCCACAGCGAATTCAGCGTGTCGCGGTCGGCAAGGCGGCGGCCCATCTCGGCTTCATAAGCGCGTTGCCGCACCGCCCGATCCGGGCTTTGGTATTGCTGGCTCAGTCGGCTGAGCGTAATCTCCTCGCCGTCCCACTCCACGGTTTGCGCGCCGATGACCTTGTCGTACTCCATGCCGAGTTTGTTCTCCTCGGTTTGGAGTTCCAAGTTGGCTTCGCAGAAGGCTTCGGCGTCGGCGCGCATGTTGCGGACGGTCACCATCAGATCAGGCTGGGTGGGGTTGAGTTCCACCAAACGGTCCTTCAGTTTGTGAAGGGCCAGCGCGTACGGCTCGAACACCTCATCCAAAAAGTGCGTGAGCGCGTCTTCGGCGGCGGCATCGGTGGTGTCCACCGTGGTCGCGACGTTGAGACGCGAGTACAGGTCTTCGACCTCGGCTTGTGCCTTGCTCCAATCGGCGAGCCAAGCTTCTAGGTTGGCCGCATCAACGGGGCGGTTTTCGAGTTCGGTAAATGTGGGTTCAAAGTCCGACCAGGACTTGTGAGGATTTGCGGTGGGGGCGCTCATGAATACAGTGTATCTTGCTTGGCACACTCGCCGAAGCCTTTCGCATAATGTCCTTAATGCTTCCAATCAGCGGCACGTTCCTCGACGAAATCACGCACGATATTCCCAGCCAAAACTGGGGCGAGGCCGAGTGGCGACGCGAGTTTGCGCTTTACAACCGCATCGGCCTGGACACCGTCATCATCATCCGGGCGGGCTACCGCAACCGATGCATCTTCCCCGCCAAGTGCCTGCCCGACCTGCTGCCGATTTACGAGGATCTGGGCGAAATGTTCTATTCGCTGGCCGACGAATACGGCCTGAAAGTCTTCTTGGGCACCTACGACAGCGGCTATCACTGGGTGCGCCGGACGTGGTGGAAAGAGGTCGAAATCAATCAGGCGTTTATCGACGAGGCGGTCGCCCGCTACGGCCATCACCCGTCATTTGCCGGTTGGTATCTCACCCACGAAACGGGCAAAAACGACGCCCACATCATTGATCTGTTCAATCACATCGGTCGGCATTGCCGCGCCGCCAAGGACGTGCCGGTGCTGATTTCGCCCTACCCGCAAGGCGCAAAGCAACTCGGCGAAAACGCCTTCACGCTGGAGGAGTCATTTGAGCACTGGAACCGCATTTTCAGCGAGACCCAGGGCGCGTTCGACATCTGCGCATTCCAGGATGGGCAGGTCCACTACCAAGAGTTGCCGCACTTTATCGACGGCATCGCCGAGCTCGCAAAGAAGTTCGGCATCACCCTGTGGAGCAACCTCGAATCCTTCGATCGAGACATGCCGATCAAGTTTCCGCCCGCCGATTGGCGTTACTTGCGATTCAAAATGGAGGCCGCCAGCCGCGTCGCCGAGAAGATCATCACGTTCGAGTTCCCGCACTTCGTCTCGCCGCACTCGTGTTATCCGGCGGCGCATAATCTGTTCCGCCGCTACTGCGAGCACCTCGGGATCGAAGCTTAGATCGTCAGGCCGCCGTCCACGGTGAGCACTTGCCCGGTGACGTAGCCCGCCTCGCGACTAGCGAGAAAGACCGCCGCCGCGGCGATGTCAACCGGGGAGCCCAGACGCCCCGCCGGGGCGTTCTTGCTCACGCTCTCGCGAAACTCGGCGGGCAAGTCCTTGGTCATGTCGGTCTCAATGAACCCCGGCGCAATCGCGTTGCAGGTAATGCCGCGCGAGCCCAGTTCCTTGGCCACTGAGTACGTCAGGCCGACCAGGCCCGCCTTGCTCGCGGCATAGTTGGTTTGCCCCGCCGCGCCATGCAACCCCACGATGCTGGTGATGTTCACGATGCGCCCGTAGCGCGCCTTCATCATCGGGCGGCTCATCGCGCGGATCGTGTTGAACGCGCCGCGCAGGTTGACATCAATCACGGTTTGGAAATCCTCGTCGCTCATGCGCATCATGAGCCCGTCGCGGGTGAGACCGGCGTTGTTGATCAGCACGCTCGGCGCGCCATGGGCGGCGACAATCTCATCGGTGAGTGCGTTCACCGCCGCGCTGTCGCTCACGTTGAGGCCGTAGGCGGACGCTTTGCCTCCGGCGGCAGTAATAGCCGCGGCTGTTTCCTCGGCGTTGCTCGCCTTGGTCGCGATGCAAGCGACGGTCGCGCCCGCCGCACCAAACGCCTCGGCGATAGCGCGCCCAATGCCGCGACTTGCGCCGGTGACCACCACCAACTGATCCTGAAAACTGAGATTCATGATTCGAGGATACCGGGGGCGGCGGCCAGGGAGGCTGCGTCTTGCACGGCCACGCTCACCGCTTCTTTATTAATGCGGCGCAACAGTCCACCCAGGACTTCCCCGCCGCCGCACTCGGCGAAGTGGGTGATCCCGGCGGCCAGCATCGCCTCGACGCTCTCGCGCCAGCGCACGGCGTTCAGTAGTTGCTGCTCCAAAAGCGCGGCCCAAGCCGCGGAATCGGCGACAGCCTGCGCCGTGACGTTCGCGTACACCGGCGTGTGTTGGGCCGTCCAGTTGGCGGCGGTCGCCGCCTGACCCATGGCGAGCGCGGGGTCGGCCATCAGCGGACTGTGAAACGCGCCGCTCACGTTTAGCGGAAGTACGCGCTTCGCGCCCGCCGCGACGGCGGCCGCTTCGATGCGACCAACGGCGTCCTTGTCGCCCGAAACCACGACTTGGCCGGGGCAGTTATCGTTCGCGACTACCACGACCGAGCCTTCGGTACTGGTCGCGAGGCACACCTCGCTGAGCGGCCCCGAGTCCAATCCGAGCACGGCGGCCATGCCGCCGGGGCGCGTCGCGCCCGCGCTCGCCATCAGCTTGCCGCGAGTCTGCACCAGCTTCGCGCCTTCGGCCACGCTCAACGCGCCGCTCGCCACCAGCGCGGCGTACTCGCCGACGCTGTGTCCGGCGAATGCGCTCGGCTTGCCCACACTCGGCGCGAGGGCGTACCAGCCGGCGAGTCCCGCCGTAAACAGCGCGAGCTGAGCGTTTTGGGTCTGGCGAAGATCATCCTCGCTCAGTTCCCAGCAAATCTGGCGCAGGTCTTGGCCCGTCGCCTCCGAAACTTGGTCGAACACCTGGGCCGCCGCCGCGTTTTGCTCTGCTAACTCGCGCGCCATGCCCGGCTTTTGGGAGCCTTGCCCCGGAAACACCACCGCAAACATGCGGCGAGTTTATCAGACCGGCCCGTGGACAATTGGCCGCGCCATCTCAAGATCGCCGCGAAATGTGGCAATAACCAATAGTAGGATGAAAGTCGACGGCAGCCAACTCACCGCGATGATTCAGGCGTTACAGCCCGAACAGCAGGTCGAGACGATGAAAACGCAGGTTCAAGCGAGCCTGTTGCGCAAGACCCTCGACACCCAAACCGAGACCGCCACCGAGCTCTTGAAGATGCTCGAGGGCAAAGGTCAGGTTATTGATATCCGCGCCTAGAATTTCAGGTCGCGCCCCTGTTCTTGGAACCACGCGACGGCGTCGCGCATGGTCTCGGCCAGCGGCCGATGGCGCAATCCCGCTGCCTTCGCGGCCTCCCAATTCACCACCATGATGCCTTCTCGCTCGGTGTCGCCCTCCATGTCCAACGGCTTGGCGTAATCGCCGGGCGTCAGTGCCGCTGCGGGATTCAGCGTTTGCACGGCGAGGTCGAGCACTTGGCGGAACGACATCGGAGTAGCGGGGCCAACCGCGTTGAACGTGCCCGGCGTTTGGCTTTGCAACAGGTTGAGCACGAGCCCGGCGAGGTCGCGCGCATCAATGACTTGCAGCGGCTGATCAATGCCCACCGGTTCGCGGCGCTGGCCGCGGCGGATATGCTCCAGCCAATACGTCAAGCGGTCGGTGTGGTCAAACGGCCCGACGATGAGCCCGGGGCGCACGATGGTGACAGTGCCCGACCAATCGGATTCGAGGGTGCGCTCGCAAAGCACCTTAAGGCCGCCGTAAGTCTCGCCGTCAACCTTTTCCACCGTTGGATCAGCGAGCTCCAGCACGCGGTGATCTTCGCGGATGTCGCGCTCGCCCGCCTGCACGTCGTACACGCTAATCGTGGAGATAAAGAGGTACTGCTCGGCGCGGCCCTTCAGCGCGTTGATGGCGGTGGTCATGGCGCGCGGAATGTAGCCGCTGACATCCACGATCGCATCCCAGCGCCGCTCGCCGAGGTCAAACTGTTCGATTTCCAGGCGATCGGTGAGCAGGTGCTCGCACTCGGGAAACAGCTCGGGGTTGGTGTTGCCGCGGTGCAGCAAGGTCACCCTGTGACCGTTCGAAAGCAAGGTTTTGACGATGGTGCGACCCACAAACTGGGTTCCGCCGAGCACAAGAAAGTCCATGCTTACAGTCTACGAGTTTTCACCGGGCCCGGTGCCGGAGCCTACAATCCGCCAAGGCGCGCGGCGATCTCTCGTTGCAGCTTTTTGGTGATGGTTTCGTCGAATCCGATCTCGCCGACCCGCTCGATCCATGGTTGAGCCTTGGTGGTCACTCGGGCGAGCATGGCTTCGGTGGCTTTGGCCGGCACGTGGTATCGCTCGCCGAACTTCACGAAGTCCGCGGCGCGAAGCTTGTTGCTCTTGCCATCGAGGTGCATCGACATTTCGGGTGGCAACGCATACGGCAACGTGCTGAGCACATCGTACGCCGGGCTCAAGCGCACAACGCCGTCGCGCCACAAAAGGCTCACGTTTTTAGCGTGCTGGTCGGCGTTGCCGATGATGTAGTTGAACAGCACTTGCTCCAGCAGACGCAACACTTCCGCGCGCGGCGCGGAGGCGAACTCCACCAGCGCGTCGGCCATGTGGCGTACGCTCACCTGATACTTGTCGCGAGGCGGCAAGTCGAGAATTTGGCACCCATCTTCTTGGTGCAACTTGCGCAAGGTGCGGCCGTCCTTGACTCGGTCAAAACGCGTCACCAACAGGCCCGGCTCGCGCTCGCGGTCGTGCACCAACTGCGCGGCGGCCACCTCCAGCCCGCACCCCTTGGCCATGCGCAAGAAGAAGTGCTCGTTGTAGACCAGGCGCGGATATCGGCGGGGGTTGAGCTTGAGAATTGCGCTGAGCTGATCGCTCATGCGCACGCCAAACGAGATTGTCGCCGCGGAGAGTTTTTCCTGTACGCCAGGCACACTAGCGTCGGCGTGCTCGCCCGCTCCGGCCTCAAACAGCTTCCAAAAGCTCACGTCGCGAGCCATCTGTTCGGGCACCAAAGGCTGGCGTGGTCCGCTGGCATCGGGGTCGAGCACCGCCACGTCGCCAATGGTGTCCCACCCCACGCGCAGCAAGAGCTCAAGCGCATCATCTTTTGCGCGCAAGGCATCGAGCAGCATCTGCAGCCGTGCTCCTTCGGGCAGAAGGTTGATCAAGAAGTTGGGGAATTCAGCGAAGCTCCGCGGCCCCTCGAAGTAAGGCAACTGCGCCGCCAAGGGCGGACCGGGAGTGAGGTACTCCAGGATAAGGCCATTGTCGTCGCGAGTGATCTCGGCGCGGGCGTCATCGCCCTGGTAGATGATGGCGTCAGGCACTGCGTTTGCCTCGCGAGAGCTGCAGATCGAGGCCCAGAACATTGGCGATTTTCACCAGCGTCTCCAAACGCAGGTTGGGGCGGCCGCGCTCGGCGGCAATCACCGACGGCTTGGAGCATCCCGCCAACAGGGCCACCTCGGCCTGGGTTATTCCCAGCCGACGGCGCTCCTCAACGAGCATTTTGGCAATCGATTCAATAGTCATTTAGTCCACGATCTTTTACATTATGGCACTTTTTTCCTCCTGGATCACAAAAAATCGCCAAATTATCAACGATCCTTTACTCACCGCCAAATCAGAGGACGAGCGGGGAAGGGAGCGAGACGCCGGAAGTACGGAGCGAGTATCTTCGCCGTCTCGGCGATTTCCAGAACCGGCGAGACGCCGGAAGTACGGAACGTATCTTCGCCGTCTCGGCGATTTCCAGAACCGGCGAGACGCCGGGAGTACGGAACGAGTATCTTCGCCGTCTCGGCGATTTCCAGAACCGGCGAGACGCCGGAAATACGGAACGTATCTTCGCCGTCTAGGCGAATTCCAGAACCGGCGTTGGTCAAGTAACGTTTACTTTTTGGCGTTTTTTTGATGAAAATGAGAGAAAAGTGGGCTAAAAGTAAGGACTCATTGACTAAATGAGGGCGGAAAATATGGGGTTTTGGCGTGACAAACGGTTGTCACGCATCCGTAACGGACCGCCCTTGGCCTTGTCACGGCCATCCTCGAAAATGATGTTTGTCAGCCCGCAACGGGCACGAAACCGTGAACATCATGAAAACTCTGAACACATCGATCGCCGTCCTCAGCTTTGCTGCTCTCTTCGCCACCAGCGCCTCGGCAAACCTCGGTCGCTATCGCGTCATAGACCTGGGCCAAATGGGCGGCGTCCACAACAGCGCCGTCGGAATCAATAACAACGGCCTCGTGGTTGGCAACATGACCGACGCTACCGGTCTGGTTCGCGCCTGGCAGTACAACCTCAACACCAAGCAGCTCATCGTGCTGCCCCGCCCGTCCGATTTCACCAACACCCGAGTACGGGATATCAACGACTCGGGTCGCATGGTCGGTTACGGCACCAAGGTGATGTCCCCCAGCAGCCGCAGCCGCGGTCTGTATTGGAGCGACCCCAGCATGCCCGTGCAAATCACACCGTTCGATGGCACGACCAACGCCGACAGCTACCTGATGGGCATCAACAACAACGGCAATTGCGTGGGCGCCGCCTCGGGCCGAGTCTACAGCGGCACGGCCACTTCGGTGCTCCAGGGCATGTCGTACTACGCCCCCAACAACGCCAAGACGTTCCGCGGAACCCTCGGCAACATCAACGGCACCTCGGCAAACACGTCGTTCATCAACGCCATCAACAGCACCGAAGTGTGCGTTGGCTACACCCGCACCACCAGCAGCGACAACGCCGGAATGCGCGACAACGGCTCAGGTGGCATGTTCAGCGTGGCCAACCCGTACAGTTCCTCCTCGTCCACGAGCGTCGAAGACATTAACGACTTCAACCGCATGGTCGGGACCTTTTGGCCGGCCACCGGCCAATCGCGCGCCTTTTACAAGGATAACTACGGAACGACGACCCTGATTCCGCAACTGAGCTACACGCAAAGCGGCGACTCGTCGGCGGCCCGATCGGTGAACAACCTTGGCTACATCGCGGGCAACAACGAAACCGGGACCACGCTCCGCGGCACCCTGTTCGACGGCACGACGCTCACCGACCTGAACGTGATCTCCGATGGCCAGATGTTCAACTACATCGGCTCGGCCAACGACATCAACGAAAAGATGTGCATTGCCGGCGATCTCGGCCCCAGCGGTACGTCGCGAGCTTGCGTCCTGCTCCCGGTGCAAAACATCCAAGTGCCTTGTACGTTTGAGGACACTCAGCTCTCCGGCTACGTCGAGTGGGACATTCTCAGCACCGCCGGCGCAGTTGTCGATAGCGGCTCGGACATCCCCGTAGGTGGCGTGCTCAGGGTAAGCACCATCCACAGCGGCATCGGCACGCTCCGCATCAAGCCGAGCCACTGGCTGCAACGCAACGTCGTGTTCAACGCCACCACCGTGTTCCAAACCATCAATACGGCTCCTACCACGTTCAAGAATGGCGACGTGAACAACGACAACGTCGTGGACATCGCCGACTACACCGGTCTTGCGGCGGCGTTCGACAGCGTCTACGGCGGTCCGAACTGGAACTTCATGGCCGACCTGAACGCGGACCAAATCGTGGATATCGCCGACTACGTGATCCTCGCTCGCAACTTCGACATGTTCGGCGACTAAGCCAACCGTCGATTAGGGGGGCGAGTCTTCGGGCTCGTCCCTTTTTTGCCGCGACACTTTTCACGCTTTGCCGTGACAAGCAGCCCTAACCCACCAAGGAGATTCCAACATGCAATACCATAGACAAGTGAGTTCGCCGCCACTATTGGAACGATGGCCCAACGCCGACGAGCGAAGTCTGCTTCGATCGTCGTTCGCCCGCCTCATTCCGCAAAGCGACCAAGCGGTGGTCGAGTTCTACGACCAGCTGTTCGCCCACCATCCCGACGTTCGCCCGCTGTTTCCCGCCGATCTAACTGACCTTCACGAGAAGTTCATGATGATGCTTGCGTGGTTCATTGAGTATCTCGATCGGCCCGACGAAGCGGCCGTGGAAGCTCAGAAACTCGGTCAGCGGCATCGCCACTACGGAGCCGCGGCCGGTCACTACGGCCCGGTCGGCGGAGTCTTGCTCGGCGTGCTCACCCAACACGCTGGTCTGAACGAGGCCGAAGTCGCGGCCTGGGGGAACCTCTACGGATTGATTTGCGAGTTGATGCTCGCCGGCGCGACCGGCAACTCCTGAAACAGCGCCAGCGCGCTCGCCGCGGTTGCGGGTTCTTTTGGCAAGGCGAACTCTCCCACCTGAGCTCGGACGCCGTCGCGATGGGTGATCTCCGAATCCACCAGCCGCAACCCGAGTTCCTGCGCAAGAGCTTCTTGCACGCCCAGCGCGTGAGCCGCCTTGGCTTGCTCGTTCCGAGCCATCCAGCACCGGGCGAGGATTGTCAATGCGGCGTTGAGGCCGCCCACGTCGCCCGCCTTCATCCAAAGATTTGCGCTATGAACCACCCAAGTTTCCGCCTCGGCGAACCGGCCCATATCGGCAAAAGCCCGGCTGAGCGAGAGCGATTGATCAGCCATTTGGAACGTGTTGTCGAGCCGCTCCCACCCGCGATAGCTCTCGCGAAAACTCGCTTCGGCACCCGCGGGTTGACCAAGTCCAATGAAAGCCCGCCCGCGCAACTCGTGGGCAAAACTGATCGCACCCGGCTCACGCAAGCGCTCGGCCATTGGTAAGAGCCGCTCCAGCTCGGTCAACATCCCGGCGAAGTCGTGCTCGCCATGCAGCACGCTCATGTACCGCAAACCCGCGTTGACCACTTGCGCTTCGTCACCCGCCACAAGGCTCTTCTCCACCGCGGCGCGGATATGCCGGGCCGCCTCGTCACCTTGATTCGCGAAGATGAACAGGATCCCCAGCGTGAGTTCGCATTCAGCCTCGATCTGCGGTAAGCCGGACGCTTGCGCCAATTTTAGAGCCTGTTCGGCTCGGTTGAGCGCCGCCTCAATCGAAACCGTGCGCCGTTCCAAACTCGCCAGCCTTGCGTGAGCGATCGCCTGACCCGCCGCCGAACCCTGCAGCGCAAACCCCGAAATCGCGCGCTCTAGCCACTCCGCGCACTCGGCTTCCCGACCTAAGGCCAAGCGAGCAATTCCGCCCGCGAAAGCGAGTTCCGGCTGAGCTGAGTTGTCAAGCGCATCCACCTGAGCCAGCACATAGCGGTAGCGACCCCGGGCCAAGTCTTGCCGCCACCACACGCCCAGTAGCTCGGCGGCCAACGGCGGTTCCACCTCCGCGCCGAGCCGCAACGCCTCGTGAACGTTGCTCGTCTCGGCGTCGAGCATGTCCAGGGTTTCAGCGGACATGGGTCCCCAGAGGCTAGGAAGGTGCCGCCGGACGGTCGCGATCATGGCGCGGATAAAGCCGGTGCTGGCGTGGTGGCGGTCCGCCTCGGCGAGCGAGGCACGAATCGAGATCCGCACCAACTCCAAGGTGCGCAGGCGGACCTGCGCCCCCTCGTCGAGGGTCACCAGCGATTGATCCACCAGAAAATCGAGATCATCCAACAGTTCTGGCTCGGGCAACACATCTTGCAACTGCTCCACCGTGGCTCCCGACGGAAACATCGTCAGCGCGAGGAGCACCGCTTGACGGCTCGCCGAGAGCGACTCGACGCTCCCGCCGATGAGCGCCGAAAGGTCGCGGTGCCGCTCGGGCAAATCGTCCAGGGCGGCGGCAATCGGCGTGGAGCCCAGCTCGCGCAGCACCATCGCCGGGCTGCGTAGTTTCAGGCGAGGCGCGATGAGTCGCAGCGCGAGCGGATAACCATCGAGGCGCTGCATCAGTTCCGTCAGTTCGGATTCGGTGGCGGGAGTCATCGCCAGATTCGGGCGGAGTCCGCGCCACAGGTCGAGCAACAAGTCGCGTCCCGCCGAGGTCGGATCGAGCGGTCCGATGCGGATTTGCTGCTCGCCCGCCAGCCCAAGCGGCACCCGCGAGGTCACTAAGAGTCGTAAGCCGGGGAGGGATTCCAGCAACCGGCGTACGATGGCGGCGAGGTCGGGCATGAGGTGCTCGGCGTTGTCGAGCACCAGGACAGTTGGCCTCGAACCGACACTCCGCACGAAGACATCCAAGGCGTCCACGTTGTCCGGGGCGAAGAGTTGCGCTTGGTACAACAAGGCCGCCGGAACCTGGTCCGCCGCCCCCAACTCGGCCAGCGGCACCCAACCCACGGCCCCGTCTCCGTCTGCCGCGGCATCCAATGCGAGATGCGTTTTGCCGATGCCACCCGGCCCCAATAGCGTCACCAGGCGGTGTCCCTCCGCCCAACGCTGGGCGATGAGTTCTCGTTCGCTCGCTCGCCCGAAGGTGCGCGACAAGTTCACGGGTCGCGGACGCCAGTTTCCGGCGGTTTCGGCGGGCCGGGCCACCGTTCGCGAGCCGAGCCCGGCCATCACGGCCTCGCTTTCCTCGGCGAGCGCCCGGTTTTGGTCGCGCAGCGCCCGCTTGAGCTGCTGAAACTCGCTCATGGCCTGGGTCATCGAACCGGTTTCGGCGAACGCTTGGACAAGCAGCATCCGGATCGTTTCGTCAAGCGGGTCGAGCGCGGCGAGCGGAGTGCAAAGCGCGACGACATCTTGCGGGCGACCATCCAAAAGGTATTGCGTGGCACCCTTGAGCACCGCCTCGCGGCGCATCGCGTGAGCTTGCGTTCGCTCGGCGAAGACCCAGGGCTCGGACCACGTGGCCAAAAAGTCCCCGGCGAGCATGCCGATCAGTTGGTCCACCGCCCGACCATAGGTTGGCGAATCCGCGGGAACGCGCAACAGATTCGCCAAATCGTCGCGATCGGAGGTGACCTCGGCCAGGCTCACAAACTCGCCATCGGCGATCAGCAAGTCGGCGTGGGCACCCAGGGCCTTGCGGGCGCGGGCGAGTTCTTGCCGCAACCGCAACCGGGTCGCATCGGGAAAATCGTCGGGCCAGAGCAAGTCGGCGAGCTCGGCGCGAGAGAGACGCTTGGACCGCGAGAGGCCGACCAGCGCGACCAGTTTCGCCGCGCGCTGCGTATCGAATCGGGTGATGCGTTCACCTCCCGCCTCCACCGAAAACTCTCCGAAATATGTAAGGCGCGCCTCCGCCATAGCCCTCTCGCGGACTATACCGCTTTCATGCGAACTGCACCAACATTTCCCCATCCAGTTCCGTCCTTTCTGAGAACTTCCCAGAATTCTTGGTAATATGGGGAACTAGGCCGATCATACGGCCCAAATGAGGTGTAGGTAGACATGAGAAATTGGATGAAACGACTCGTGCTGTTGGCCGTAGTGGTCAGCGCCGCGGCAAGTCAAGCGTCGTCGCGACAAGATGGCTCAATCCGAGTGGACCATACGGTGAACAGCCCGACAATGTCGGTGAAGTACGCCGGGATGAAGGCAGCTCTGATTGAGATCAAGGTGAACGGTCGGAGCCGAGGCTCCAAGGTCGTCAGCCCCGACAACAATCGCGGTGAGCTTGAATTCGCCCTTGATCTAGAATCGCTGGATGATGGCGACAACGCGGTTGAAGTGACGATCTACGATCAAGACGGCAAGGTCATCGGTCTGCAAAAGACCACGATCAAGGTCGATCACCAAACCCAAGGCGTCGTTTACCTGCAAGGCCTCAAGAGCGGCATGACCGTCGAAGGCACCGTCGAGCTCAAGCTCGGCGTCAACCGCGACTTCCGCGACCTGTACGTGAGCTTCTTCATCGACGACGAATGGAAGTCGCTGAAGAACAGCCAACCCTACAACTATTTCTGGGACACGACTCGCCAAAACAACGGCTGGCACCTGGTGCAGGCCTGGGTTGTGGACGAGAGCAACAATACGTTCAAGACCAAGAAGGTTAAGGTCTACGTGAACAACCCGGGTGGCCGCACGGATCGCATCGCGAACCCCGCCACGCAGGTGACCACGCAACCGACCAAGCCGGTCAACTTCGACCCGGCCAGCGCCAACGGCATGGCGACCACCAAGGTCAACAAGCCGACCGCCAAGCCGATCATGGCCGTGACCACGATGCGCGACCTGAAGTCGAACGGCAGCACGCCGATTCTGACCGAAGCCTCGGGCATTCGCCGCGGTTCGCTGGTGCCGATGAGCACCGCCGCTGGTCAAAAGAATCTCACGCCGACCGGCAAGCGCACGGTTTCCGCTCCGGTGGCCGTGCAAACCAAGCCGACCGTCGCGACGAAGCCGGTGGTCAACACCAAGCCGATTCTTCCGAACCCGGCGCAAGCCAAGCCGGTCGTCAAGCCAGTGGTGAAGCCGGTGATCAAGCCGAGCGCTCCGGTCAAGGGCACGATGAAGATTTCGTACGGCGTGAAGCTTCCCGAAGTCGGTTCGTTCAACCTGCTGCTCGACGGCAAGCCGATCGCGTTTGGCGCGGTCAAGCCGCGAGTCGTCAATGGCGTGCCCATCACCCCGTTCCGCTTCCTCTTTGAGCAAGCCGGCGGCAAGGTCAAGTGGACGCACGCGACCAAGGAAGTCAACGCCAGCAAGCCTGGTCAAGCGGTTTACTTCCAAATTGGCAACGGCACGGCTAAGGTCAACAAGCTTCCCGTGAAGCTGGAACTCAAGCCGTTCCTCGAAGCCAGCCGAGCCTTGGTTCCGCTCAGCTTCATCACCGAAGCCCTGAAGGTGGATGTGGACTACGACCCGGCAACCGGGCACGTGCTCATCACCGCCCCCAAGAAGTAAGGCCACCCTTACCCGCTCCTCAAAAAGCCTCTGAGAATTATTCTCAGGGGCTTTAACTTTTGTGCCAAGTATGGAACAACCCAACGGGGGGAACAGAGGATAGGGGTCCGCACATGTTCCAAAACATTCTTTCAAGAGAGGCGCTCTACGATGCGCTCAGTCAATCTGAGGGCTTCGATTCGCCCGAGGTCGCCTGGGGCTTAGGCTCCGAGCAGAGTCCCGCCCGCGAGGTCGTCAAGCTTTGGGATCCCACCGTGCGTGTGCTGGTCAATGCCATTGAGGCGAAGTCGCCTTATACTCGCGGCCACAGCGAGCGCGTCATGATTCTCGCCACCATCATGGGCCGAGAACTGGGCATGGACGCCCAACAGCTGGAAACCCTGGCCCGCGGATCGCTTCTGCACGACATCGGCAAAATCGGCATCCCCGACGTGATTCTGGAAAAGCCGGGCACGCTCTCCGAAGCCGAGTACACGGTCATCAAAATGCACCCCGTCATCGGCGACGTGATGCTGGCCAACGTGCCCGAAATGGCGAGCATTCGCGATATTGTGCGGCACCACCACGAAAAGCTCGATGGTTCGGGCTACCCCGATCAGCTCGCCGGCGAAGAGGTATCACGCGAGGCCCGCATCGTGGCGGTCGCCGACATTTGCGACGCGCTCCTTAGCAATCGGTCGTATCGATCGAGCATGAATACTCAACAAGCCGCCGAGATATTGCGCTACGAAGCGGCGGTTGGCAAACTTGACCCTGAGGTTGTGGAAATTCTTGCCAATATCTTTGAAAGAGTAGGGAGATCCAAGGTCGAACCAGCCAAGGTCGCCTAGGAAAATCGGAATGAATAACCAAGACGCTTTGGAAATGCGAAAACATGCTCGCTTCGAGCTGTTTGAATACGCCATGATCTACACCCATGAAGGGGCCGATCCGATTCGATCCGTGATCATCGATATCAGCCTTGGTGGCGCTCAGGTTCGCTCACGCACCAGCGTGACTTCCGGAGCCACCGTCGTGATTGACGTCGCGCAACCGGACGCCGTTGAGCCGTTCCTGGTCAACGCCGAGATTCGGTACAGCAACGCGATTCCGAACACCGATCTCTTCGCGGTGGGCTTCCGCTTTACTCCGCAAACCGCGCAAGAGCGCGAAAAGATTGCGCGCTACGTTCACGAGTTCTTCCGCCTGCAAGGCGAGTACTTGCTCGAAGAACGCAACGCCTAACCGTACTCAGCGGCCCCAACACCGCCTGCCCCGAGCGATTTCGCTCGGGGCATTTTGCGTTAGGCCTGCGAAAGTAGAGTTCTATCTAGTTGTTCGCCTATTTTGCTGCTCAAGTTGGGAATATGAGCCTCAATGAAGCAACATCATTGTAGTCTAGCGCAAAGAGAAGGTGAGGTCATTCTGATAGTTTTCTAGTACGGACCTAGGAATCGTTCACCGTTAAAGTGTATGAGGTGTTCAGGGGTATCAGCGGCCCAAACCTCTGTCTCCCAGGCAATTTCCGACAGATACTTCTTCATTGCGTCGCGAGTCAAGAATGTTGTCACATAAACGAGGCCGATTTTGCACCCCTTAAAGAGTTCTTTGAGCTCTTCGAGTCTCTTGGGATTGATCGGACCGTGTGATGTGACGGCCTCAATCAAAACAAGCCAGTCTTGCCCAGTGTGGTGGATAATCACGTCTGGCATCTTGCCGTGGGACTCTATCTCAACTCCAAGGTGTGCAAGGGCATCCTTGTCGTAGAAGGCATTCTTATCATCAGTATCCCCCACGTAAATGGGCCTGCCGCCAGGCGTGAATATGGGGGCGAAGTCCTCTAGTATTCTTACTACGAGCTCATTCTGGCCTCCTGGAGAGAGGGTCAATGTGACGCCCTTGGGAAGCTCGATAGGGATTCGTTGCCTCTCACGAGCTTGCTGGTATTTGGTTTGGAGAGCGGGTACTGCTGTCAAATACTGCTTGGCAAGCTCTGGCCATTTCTCACTGCCGAATTGCTGCAACAGAGCGAGTGCGCTTGATTCGATCACGTAAACGGTTTTGGGGCTGTTGGTTGGCCTTGCCGGATCATCCGGGTTTTCTAGGATGAAGGCGGCCTGCACGAACTGGTGTACCGTATGGCGTCGAACCGTTTCACGAGTGTTTGGAGCATAGTCTTTGCCGTACGCAGTTTTCATGAAATCCATCATGGGGGTGATGCCTATCGGGGTGGACGCCGCCTCATCCCACGACTTGTCGGGAGTAAGGTTTACCAAAGCAAGAAGGGTCAATGCTGACCGTTCGTTGATCTGAGCCCTCGGCATTCCAAGGTCCGTCAGGATCTGGATCGCCTCATCGATCCGCCTCTTTGCGTCTTGTGGGTTTTGTTCTGTTTCGTCTGCCATGAGTTCCTCGTCGAAAATTCTGTCAATCTCAGCTTGGTCGGGCCAAGCTCCGTTCACATGGTTCCCTAATCGGCTAAGTTCTTCGCGGGTCGGATAACGAAGAGAGCGAAGGTCGGTCGCATTTACCTGCGTATGTCCATTGAACTGACGGAAATGATCGTCTACCTGAGAAGAGTTCAGGAACAGAGCCAAGCCTTTGGCAATCGTTTCGTCAAGGCCGTGTCCATTCTCGTGGAAGAAGTTGAGGTGGTTTTCAAACGCGATCCTTTCTGAATCCACTGATTCTGGGCTGACGATGGCAGCCGTTACGCGCCTCTTCTCTTCCTTTGATGAAAAACGCTTGACAAGAACATAGTGCCCCTTCTCAAGAGTCTGGGAACGGGTGTCGTCAGCCAGCACGACCGCCTGGGGTTTGCGGATGGCCTTCGGCCAAGTAACGCGCCCGTCACTTAGGTTCGCAGGATAGATCAGGGGGATGGCACCTTCTTCGGGCTCCGCCCTCAGGTGATCCTTCACGCGAAAGTCAACGACTCGCCCGGTCGAAACGCTGATTCCCAGTTCACCGAGACTGGATGTGAGTGTCGCTGCTCTGGAAGCCGTCCGGGCCTCCAGTTCGTCTGCAGCCAGGTGAAAGAAAGCCTGGCGATCTCCTGGTCGTACGACCTCGTTGAAGGGCGCAAATCTTCTTAGCACATCACCCTCCGCACATTCGCTTGATGCGATTTGGACTGCGTAGCAATTTGGTGAATCGGTTCTCACTGCGTGGGTGATAATCGTTTCTTGAAGCACCGAGTCTTCTTGGAACGCTTTATTCCTGGATCCAAATAGGTGGAATCGCTCAAGCCTCATTCGCTCAAGGAAGAAATGGCGGAATGGCTTAAAGTAAGGGCCATTGCAAAAGCTTCTGGGAGTTATCGATACGAGTTCACCGCCCTCCTTCAGTACTCGAACCGATGCGGCGAGGAACGCGGCATAAAGGTTCACGACTTCTGGCCCAAACGATGCGGCCAAGCGTCGTGCGTCCGAATTCGCGGCAATCTTTCGATAAGGGGGATTTTGAATCACAAGGTCGAAATTTGGCTTTTCCGCGCAGTCGAATAGCCCCCCTCTCAAGCGATCGGCGGTATCGGCGATGAAGTCGCAAGCGCGAACCTCGGCTTTGAAGTCAATTCCGCGTGAGGCACAGAAAGACTCACATAGGAATATCGTCCGCTTCAAAAAACTGAGGAGGTCAACGTCCACCTCATAGGCCACCACATGGATTGCTCGTGGCGGATCCGGCCTTAGCACAAGTTCTTCGACGGCTGAAGTAAAGAGAGTTCCAATACCTGAGCCAGGATCAAGAATTCTGATGCTCTCGCCCATCGGCCCGATCATCGAAGCCATGAGCCTGGCAGTCGGAAGCGGCGTTAGAAACTGTCCAAACGATGATCGCCCGTCCGGGTCAAGCTTCCCGCTGGCTTCGATTCTTGAAGCGTCCACCATGGCGAGCAGACTGATGATTGGTACTGGGACGGTTTGACTCAGGTTTCCCTCCCGTCGAGTGCGGATTCCGATTCGTCACGGTTTTGGCGAGGAATCTGCGCGCCCTGCAACAGTAAGGCAGGAATGGCAAGTAGTGTTATGGCTAAGCCAGTCTCACAAAAAAGCATTGGTTCCATTATGACTGAAACTGCACCGAAGGCTGAGCAGAAAACTTTCTGAAGTCACGCGTCTCGACCCCTATAACTGAATCATAGCTGATTTCTCAGAGTTTCTCTCCTGAACTCTTAGGGAGGCAACAGGAGTCGTTTCTTTTCGCAGACAGATACTGGCGCGATGCAAGGCCTCACCTACGCGCAGGCATTTGAAATATATTGCGTTCGCAACTAAATGGAAATGTGTACAGTCAAGTAAAGATTCGTGGCCAGATCGCGACAATCTATGCCACAATTTTCGTAGGACAAGACAATCATGGCAATTACCCTCACCGATCGCGCAGCATCTGAACTCAAGGCTCTCATGGAAGAGCAAGGCCAGCAAAATGCGGCCCTGCGAGTTTGGGTCGCCGGGGGCGGCTGTAGCGGTCTGCAGTACGGCATGGCGCTGGACGACAACACGCCCGAAGAGGGCGATCAAATTTTCGCCGAAGCCGGAGTCAAGGTCATCATTGATCCGGGCAGCCTTGGTTACATGACCGGCTCGATTGTGGACTTTGTGGACGACGAGCACGGTGGAGGCTTTAAGATCGAAAACCCCAACGCGGTTCGCGGCTGCGGTTGCGGCAACTCGTTTGCCACCGAAGACGGCCAAGCCGCCGGTTGCGGTAGCGGCGGATGCGGCTCGGGCGGCTGCGGCAGCCACTAAAAGAAAAGAGCCCGGCTTCCCCAAAGGAAGCCGGGCTTTTTTATGTCCGACGGGACTAGAACTTCAGAATGTAGGCGCCGCTCAGGGTGCTGCGATTCTTCGTGTTAGCGGCGTTCTCCTTGGTGAACACCGATTGGTTCGAGCGGTCGCCCCGCAGTTCCAAGCGGAAGTGCGAGTTCGGCGACAGCTTGTAGCCAGCGGTCAGGGTCACGCTGGTCAGGTTTTGGGCCGTGCCCGTGCGTTGACCATCGCTATCGTTGAAGCTCTCGATGCGGAGCGCGCCCGTCATCTTGTCGTTGAACTTCTTGCTCACCCAGCCGCTAACGCCGGTCCACTTGGCGCTCGGGTTGCCACCCTTGCCCAGCGCGTTGCCGTACAGACCTTCGAACGCGAGGTCGGTCGTGTCATCGAGCTTGTGGGTCAGAATCACGTCGTAGGTGTAGGTGTCGCGCTTGAGGCCATCGGCAAATGCGATGCCCGCGGTTTGACCGTTCTTGCCTTCGCCGCCGCCCATAAAGTTAGCGGTCACCGTGGTCTTGTCCGAAAGGTTCTTCTTGGCTTGCAGACCGTACGAAAGTTGGCCGTTCGAGTCTTCGACTTCGTTCCAACCGCGCACGATGGCGGCGGTCAGGTCCATGTCGTTGGCCTTGAAGCCTGCCCGCAGACCGAAGTGGTACGTCGGCACCCCGAGGTTCGAAAGGAAGCCGTGGCTGTAGTTGGCATTTTCCGAGGGCTCAAGGTTTTCGTAGCCCACCCAGGTGACGAACTTACCGAAGTCCACGTTGACGGCCTTGCCAGCGTAGCTCACGAACGCTTGTTGGAACACCTTATAGCGATCGGTTCCGCCGGGTTCAGACGCGTTGGTGAGGTCCTGCATCTTGCCGACGCCCAGGTCGACCGAGGCGCTAAACGGCGTCTTCTTCGGCGTGTAGCGAATCTTGGCCAGCGCGGTGTTGAGCGTCAGCTTGTTCTTGCGGGTGTCCAGAAAACGCAGGTTGGCATCGCCAGGACCTTCGTTAAAGTCGCGGAGGTAGTACACATCGACGGTTCCGGTCACCTTGATCGGGTTTTCGTCGGCGGCAAACACAAAGCTGGCGGCCCCTAAGAGCGAGGTGACGAGAAGTCCTCGAGTTGTCATCGATTTCATGCTTAATTATCCTTCCCGGCATAAATACCGTAACCACAATAATGGCAAATCTCAGACGGTTCTTTAGGTTTGTAGGGTGCAAAACCTCAAGTAGGTGGCTAGTGTACAATTCCATTGATGCCGTACGTCGTGACTGAAGCCTGCGTTGGAGTGAAGGACAAGTCCTGCATGACTGTCTGCCCTGTGGACTGCATTTACGAAGGCGACGACATGGTTTACATCAACCCGGACGAGTGCATTGACTGCGGTCTCTGCGAGCCGGAATGCCCGGTTTCCGCCATTTTCGTGGACACCGATGTGCCGCCGAACTGGAAGGATTACATCGAAAAGAACGGCAGCGAGTCGCGCCGAATTTCAGGCGGCTAGCTGGTTCGCAAACAGGCGCATCCACTTGGCCTGACCGATGCGGTCGGGAAAAGTCAGCCGCGCACCCGCGCGAAATTCGAACCCGTCGGGGTCCGTCGCCAGGCAGTAGCGCACGTCCGCTTGCACCTCAATCACGCCTTCGGGTGAGGTCACATAAATCTGTAGCTTGTCGCCCTTCTCCAGCTTGGCGCTGGTCAGAAAGCCGATGCCCTCAATGCTGATATCCACGGCCGAAGCCTCGCCGCGCATGTTGTCGAGGTGAATGTCGCACGGATAAAACGGCACCACCATGCGCACGGCCTCAGTCGCTGGGCTCACGCTGACGTTGCTGAGATCGAAAATCGTCCGGTTCTGGATGAGCTGACGGAAGTTACCGTCGGCCCTGAGGTCGTAACGGGCGCCGAAAATCTCGATCTTAAAGGGTTGACCGGCCTCCAATTCCGCCGCGGTGCCGAGGTCGGAAATCAGCTGCGACTTGGTGACATCCACGACCCAACCGCCGAGCACCAGCTCGCCGAACGTTGAAATCGCTTTCATCCGGGTGTTCCGGAAGATGCCTGTGCCCGCCATATGTTGCAATTATTGGTCACCGGAGGCAAAGTCTCAACGGTGACATTTGATAAAATTGGAGCAATGGAGCCAACTGGTCAGTATTCCCACTTCGAAAACCAATTCATCATGGAGTGGGGTCGCATGAGTTCGAGTTGGGGCATCAACCGCACGATGGCCCAGATTCATGCGCTGCTCCTGGTCACGGGTCGGCCGCACAGCATGGACGAGATCATCGACCGGTTGGGCATCAGTCGCGGCAATGCCAGCATGAGCCTCCGCGACCTGATGGATTGGGGCGTGGTCAACCGCTTTCGGCAACCCGGCGATCGAAAGGACACCTACCTTGCCGACAACGACATGTGGAGCATGTTCGCCAAGGTGATTCGCGAGCGCAAGCGCCGCGAGATTGACCCCACCCAGACCGCCATCCGCGAGATGCTGGCGCACCTCGGCGAAACCCCCGCCGGCGAAGAGCGCGACCTGGTCCGCTCGCGATTTGAGGGCCTGATTCAGATTTTCGAATTCATCGACATCATTTACGACAACGCGTTTCGCACCGACGAGCAACTGCAAGAAGCGATCAGCTTCATCCGCCAAAATGCCAAAGGCTGAGGTCTATTCGATTGGCTACGCCAACGACACGTTCGAGCCGTTTCTGGCGCGCGTGCTGGCGCTGCCAGAGATTTCGCACCTGGTGGATATCCGCACCAACCCCTATAGCCGGTATCAGGAGGATTTTCGCGGGGAGACCTTCGCTCACCGGGTGGATGCGACCGGGCTCAAATACATCTTCATGGGCGATCGGCTCGGCGGCAAACCGACCAACGAAACCGTGTTGACCGAGGGCGAAATGGACCCGCTCAAGCTCATGGAGTGGCCGTTTTTTCAGGCCGGAATTGAGCGCATCATCGCCGCTCAAGAATCGGGCAAGACCCTGTGCATGATGTGCGGTTGCGGAAACCCGATCCACTGTCATCGCGGCTCGGTGCTGAGCGAAGTCTTGCTAGAGCGCGGCGTGGATGTGTTGCACGCGATGGTGAGCGGCGACCTGGTGCCGCATTCAATCGCGCGCCGCGACCTGCCGCCGCGCCAAATGAACCTGTTTACGTAACATGCCACGCATCGTCATCGCCCTGGGAAGCA
Source organism: Chthonomonas sp. (assembly GCA_016788425.1). Classification (NCBI taxonomy): domain Bacteria; kingdom Bacillati; phylum Armatimonadota; class Chthonomonadia; order Chthonomonadales; family Chthonomonadaceae; genus Chthonomonas; species Chthonomonas sp. Next base: position 94,937 of record JAEURQ010000004.1, on the reverse strand, counting down.
ACCTCAACCATCCTGCCCAGCAGGTGCGTCGGGCGGCGGCGGCGTTGCGGCAACCCTTCCCTTCGCTGTGCCTGTCGCCGCTGGTTTCGAGCGCGCCGATGTACGTCGCTGACCAGCCGGCGTTCGTGAATGCGGTGGCCATCGCCGAAACCGACCTCGCCCCGCAAGAGGTGTTTGGCGTGCTGAAAACCGCCGAGCACTACCTGGGTCGCACCGAGACCTTCCGCAACGGGCCACGCCAAATTGACCTCGATTTGATCCTGTATGGCTGCCTGCGCTATCGCACCGAGTTTAGCGATGGGAGCGATCTCATCGTGCCGCATCCGCGCGTCGCGGAGCGTCTCTTTGTTATGCAACCATGGTTAAGCTTGGATCCGGCGGCGAACCTGCCCGGCGGAATCAGCGTCCTTGCATTGCATGACGCGTTGGGCGAACCGCCCCTGGCGGAGGTGGACCATGCAGGAATTTGAGTACGAGGGCAAAGATCAGCGCAGTCAGCGCCAGTTCGGCACTCAACTCGCGGTGAGCGCCAACGAGGCGATTCAGATTCTGCGCAAGCGCGGCATCAACGTCAACAGTATTCGCGTCGCCGGATCGCACGGCACTCCGCTACCGCGCCACCAGGCCGCGCCGCCAACGCCGGTCACCTTAGACCCGAGCCCCCTGGTGGTCCAGCCAACCAGTTGGCTCCCACGCACGCCGTGGTCCTCGAAGCGGCATTACTTTCTGTTCAACATGCTCGCGGTGAGCGCGAAGGCCGGCGTGAACATGCACCAGAGCCTGCAGACCGCAAGCAACACCACCGCGTTCAAACCGTGGGAAACCTCCATGGTTCGACGATGGGCGGAGGATACGGAGCAGGGCATGGCGCTGCATGAGACCATGGCCAAGGCCGTGCCGCCGATCAGCCGGGCGACGGTGGGAATGGTTCGCGTGGGCGAGGTGAGCGGCTCGGTTCCCGATGCCATGGCGGGGATCGCCGAGCATCACCACAACAACATCCGCTACGACCGGACGTTCTGGATTTTTCGGTTCTTTCTCTACTACGGTTCGCTCAGTATTCCCTTGGCGATTGTCTTGATGAAGGGGTTTACCGATGCGTACGCCGCTTACGAAAAAGCGGGCGAGGGCAACGTTGCGGCCATGATTTCCGGTGCCATAGTCAAGAACTTAGCTTGGCCGTTCGGCCCCATTATCCTCGCTTGGTGGCTACTCCTCTTCCTTGGTGCCCGGTTGCTGATGCGGCCCCAGTTTGAGAAGTTTCGCCACTGGTTTGGCTACTATCACCCGTACATGCGGGGGCGCGCGCAGCAAGAAGGGATCACGGCTTTCACCTGGGCCCTTGGCCGATTAAGCCGAGCCGGAATTGCGCCATTTAGTGCATGGAATCTGGCCGCCGAAGCCGTCCCCAATGCAATCGTCCGCGAGAAATTGCTCGATATGAGCCGAGCGAGTGGAGAGCGAACCAAGCTTTCTGATCTAGTCCGTTCCTCCGGACTGTTCGAACCTGAGTACGTCAGCGTGATTGAGAACGCCGAGTACACGGGCACCTTGCCCGATTCGCTCGAGTACCTTCGACAAGTGACGAACGATGAGCTTGGTCGTAGAACCATGCAGAGCAAAGGAATCTGGGCGGTAAGCACCATATTGTTTGGCACAATCATTTCGCTCCTCATCGTGGTCGTCATGGCCTACTACTGGTACCGTGTTTTTTACGGTCAAGTCCTTGCGGGGCTGGACGCCACGATCATTCTGCCGAGAATCTAACGTTGTCGCATGCCAATTTTTGAGTATCAAGCCACCGACGCCGCCGGAGCCCTGCAACGGGGCACCCAAGTTGGCGCATCCATGGATGCCGCCGCGAAAGAACTCGCCGGGCGCGGACTGCAGGTGACGAGCCTGAGCCTGACGGGGCAAGACCTCGATCTGACGCCGCGCCCACCGCAGCCCGAAGCCAGCAGTCACGTGATGGACGAGTACGTCACTCACGAAAACACGCCCCGCGCCGAGACCGAGCGCCTGATGGAGCGCCGCTCCTACTGGGCGACCGACGTGGTTGGCACCACCGTCGGCAAGGTCGCGCTCCCGGCCATCGCATTCTTCTTCCGCCAATTCGCGGTGATGATCAACGCCGGGGTGAGCCCCACGCAGGCGCTCAACACGCTCGCCGGGCAAACGCAAAGCCCCAAACTCGGCCGGATTCTGCGCGAGTTGAGCCAACACGCGCTCGAAGGACGCCCCATGAGCTTTGGCATGCAGCGCTACCCGGAGGTCTTTTCACCGCTCGTGCTCAGTTTGGTGCGGGTGGGCGAACGCTCGGGCACGATGGTCGAGGCGTGCAACCTCGTCGCCACGTACACCGAGCGCGAGATCGCGATCCGCAACCTCGTGCGGCGGGTGACCATCTATCCCAAGATCGTCATTGCGCTCAGCATCGTGATTCTTTCGGCGGCGAGCGCGATCATCAGTTCGCTCGGCAAAAAGAGCCAGCTCAGCGCGCCGCTCATGACCATGAGCACGTGGATTTGGTTGGGCCCGCTCCTCATTGGGCTGTTCTTGTTCTACCGAGTTGGTCTGGCGAACGCGCGGATTCGATACAACTACGAAGGTTTCCTGCTTGCCATCCCGTACATCGGAGGCACCGTGAAGCAGTTTGCGATGGCCAAGTTTGGCCGCGCGCTGGGCACTCTCTACGCGGCCGGCGTGCCGATTCACGAGGCGTTCCGTCTGAGCGCCGACGCGTGCGGCAACGAATATTTGCGCAGCCGGATGATGCCCGCGATTCGCGGAATTGAGGGCGGCGCGACGCTCCACAGCACGATGCTCGCTACCAATGCATTCAATCCGATCGTCTTGGATATGGTGGCCACCGGCGAACAAACCGGCAGCCTCAACCAAATGCTGGAGAAGGTCGCGGAGTACTACGAGGGCGAATCCGAAACGCGTTCGGTTAAGATGGGCTATATCCTTGGCGCGGTTGCCCTTCTTGGGGTGGGCGTGTACATAGGCTACATTTATATTCAAAACATGATGTCAATCGTTGGCGGCGGCTTGCAATCGGCCCTGAAGGAGACGGGTAACTGAACCACTATCAGGCACTCGGGCTTCAGGCGGGCGCGACCGAAGATGAGATTCGGTCGGCCTATCGCGCCATGGCCAAGCGACATCACCCGGACGTGGACAAAACGCCCGGCGCGACCGACCGCTTTGTGCGTATTCAAACCGCGTACGAGGTGCTGAGCGACACGACGCAGCGCTTGGCTTACGACCGCACGATTCCGATTCCGGCGGCCAAACCCGCCGCCCCGACCACCGATCGCGTACGCACGGCAAGCTACGGCGGTCGCACGGTCGAGGACCCCAACCAAGCGCCGCGGGTGGACGCCGGACGCTGGATCAACGACATCAAGCGGCTGCAGGAATACATGCGCCATGGGCGACTGCCCGAAGCCGAGCGCCTGGCCAAGTCGCTGATCGACGCCGAGCCGCGCCTGCCCGAGCCCAACGCGATCATGGGCGACATCATGCTCGCCCGCGGTAACCGTCCGCGCGCGGCCGAGTTTTACAGCTACGCCAGCCAAAACGACCCCGGCAATCGCGAGTACATGGACAAGTACGAGATGGCGCTCGCGGCGGTCAAAACGGTAGACGTGAGCACCGGTCGCCAGGGCGAAAAGGTCACCCGCACGGTGTACGTGGAGCAGGTGTTTGCGCCCGGTCCCATCGCCGTCGCCATCGGCTGCATCGCCGCCGCCGCGGCCTACGTTTGCCTGAGTTCGCACCCGGCTATGTTGCCCAAATTGCCGCTCATCAGCACCTGGAGCGCGGGCCTATTGGGCATGCTCGCCGTGATGGGCTTTGCGCTCGGCGCGGGACTCTCGATGTCGAAACTGGTGGATCAGTTTGCGCTGCACGCGGGCAGTGGCGCGGCCAAGTTTGCGCCGGGCGCGATTCTCGGGTTCATAGCACTCCTCAACTTTTGGGTCGCCGCGCTCATTTACAGCGTGGGCGGCTCCATCAACAAGGCGTTCCATCAATCCACGACGCGGTTTATTGTCGGCGTGGGCTTGTGTACGCTCCTTGCGACGGGCGCGGCATCGGTCACCAAGGATATTGATCCGCTGCAAACTTTTCTTTGGGGCGGAAACATCATCTACCTGGCCGGCCTCGGCGGATGGCTCATCGCCGATACGTTCCGGCAGGGCTAACCCCAGTACAATAAGGCGGTGAACAAAACCGTTTTGGGGGTCATCGTCGCCATCGCCGTGGTCTGCACGGGCGGCACCTGGATGATGTCCGTCGGCCTGCGCTCGGCCAAAAAGGTCAGCGACGAAGCTTTCAAGTTTGTCAACCAGGAGATTCCGCCGATTCTGCAAAGTTGGGACGCCAAGCGTGTGACGCCGATTGCACACCCGGAGCTCATACGGAACAACCCGGAACCCCAAACCCAAAAGGTGTTCAACGAGCTCAAGGCCAAGCTCGGCGACTTTAAGAGCATCGGTTCTTGGCGAACGCTCGGGTTCAATCCGAACTTTCAGGTGGATGGCAAGAAGACGATCGCCGCGAATCTTGAAGGCGAGGCAAGTTTTAGCAAAGGCACCGCCTATGTGGAAGTCACGCTGATTCGGCCCGGCAAAACCTGGCAACTCGCGAAGCTGTTCGTTCGCGATGTCGCGGGCATGCGTACCTCTGACAAGTGAGCGCCGAGTTCGCCCGCGAGTACTGGTCGCTCCGCTCGCCTGAGTGGGATGGCCGCACGCTGACTAGCGGCGCGTGGCAGGGCCACGTATGGCAGCACGACCTCACGTTCAACGGGCCGCGCTCCGATACCCTGATTCTGCACGTCACCGGCGGAGTGCCGAACGAGGTGGACGAATCGCTGGCCAATCAGTTGGCCGAGCGAAGCGGGCTCGGGGTGGCCACCCTGTACGGAATCCCCAACCAGCCGCTGTTTGATCGCACCGAGGACGATCTGATCGCGTACACCTTCGACCAGTTCCTCAGCAGCGGCGACCCGACTTGGCCCCTGCTTTTGCCCATGACCCGCGCCGCGCTCGCCGCTATGGACGTGCTGCCCGCTGAACGATTTATTGTCACCGGGAGCAGTAAGCGAGGTTGGACCACGTGGCTCGCAGGCGGCAGTGGCGACTCGCGCATTGTGGGGCTCGTTCCGCGGGTGTTCGACAACCTCAACCTTATCGCCCAGCTGCGCCATCAAATGGAGTTGTGGGGTGAGTACAGCCCGATGATCCAGCCGTACATCGACCACAACCTGCAAGATCGAGTCGGCTCGCCTCGCGGCCAAGAACTGGCCCGGATGGTGGACCCGCTCACCTACGCAGGCGCGATCACTTGCCCGGTGTACGCGATGCACGGCCTCAACGACCCCTATTGGACGGTGGACGCGCACACGCTTTATTGGGACCAGTTGGCGATGCCGCGCGCGATGTTCGGGGTGCCCAACACGCCGCACAATCACGGCGATAGCATTCTTGCTCACCCGAGCATCGCCGCCTTTTGCCGGCTCGTGGCCCAGGGCAAGTCCTTGCCGACCGAAAACCCCGACCGCCAGGAAATCTGGCGAGCGACGGGGCATCAGAATCGGTTCGCCGAGAGCGAGTGGACACTCAACGGCTCGACGCAAAACAACGTCGCCGAAGTAACGCTCAGTTACTTCGGCGACCTCATCACCACCTCGGCGGTACGGATTCTGGGTTAGCCCTTGTGGCCAACCGCGGCGACCGGCTTGGTCTTCGCCGTGTACTTGGCGGCATCCTTTTGCATCTTCGGCAGGCAGCCGGCGCAGCAGATGTAGTAGCGCACACCCTTCACGTCTACATAGGCAAACGCGTCCTTGGGGCTGGCCATCTTGTCACCGGCGACCGGGCAAGTCAGAACTTCCTTGGCCGGGAGAGCGGCAAACTTTTCGGGCTTGGCCTTGAACGTATCCAGGTTTGCCTTGCTATCGAACGAGTAGCGAATGCCCTTGTAGTCGGTCGTGAAGCCCGCGCCGGTATCCACCTTTTTGCCGGTCACCGGGTCGAAAAGGAAGCGGCCAAACGTGGCCGTGCCCTTCGCATTTTGGGCAACAAACTTGGCCGGGTTCTTGGCGAACTGACCGTCGCAACCTTCGCAGCAGAAGTGGAAGACAGCGCCCGCGTAGACCACCGACGGGCCTTCGAGGTTGGCGTTGCCCTTGGTCATGACGGAGCAGTGCAGCGGTTCAACGGTTTGTTGAGGAGTGGCGAAAGCGAGCGTTGCAATGAGAGTTGTAATCATGGTGTTTCCGAGAGATTACCGCCCCCAACTCCACATGAGCGCGGGTCGCTTGCCGCCGATGAGATAAACCCCCACCGACTGCGCGCCCAGGCCCACCGTAAAGAAGGGGTGGCGTTCGTGTCCATCGTCTTGAATGCCCAGCGTGTACCGCGAGTTCCAGGTCTTTTTGATCCCCCAGAGCCCGTGTCCGTGCGCTTCATTTGAGCGCAACCCGATGCCTACATAGGCATTGATGCTGTTGAAATTCTTCTCTGCCGTAACGAAGTAGCCCGGATTGCCGGTCGAGATGCCTTGCATGCCGACCCCGACTCGCAGCAGCGGCACCCGCGCGGTTTCGCGGTTGAGGGCATAGTTGCCGAGCGCGCGGAACGCGCCTTGTTGCCACAGGTACGCCACGCCCAAATGCAGGCGCGAGGAGGGCGAGTACCAAACAAAGGTCTCACCTTTGGTCGCAGTGAACGGCGCGTACACCGTGCTTGTACGCAACATCGGAATCTTTGTGGTCGCCGGACCGGCGCCAAAACCTCCGGCGGTTCACAACGGGCAGCCGCCACTGGATTGAGCAAATCCGGTGGCCGCCGCTACCCCAAGAGCAAGGAGAAGAGTGGTCTTCACGCGTCTAGCATAACCTATTTCGGGTAGCGTTTCGATTGTGCAGGAAGTCACCGGGTTTGCCGAATCGCTTGAATCTCAGTTAGGTCGCGTCATCGTGGGTCAACAGGCCGTCATTCGCCAGTTGCTCGTCGCGATTTTGTGCAACGGCCACGCGCTGCTGGAAGGCGTGCCGGGTGTCGCCAAAACGCTCATGGTGCGCTCGCTGGCGCACTGCCTTTCGCTCGAGTTTACGCGGGTTCAGTTTACGCCCGACCTCATGCCGAGCGACGTGGTGGGGACCACCGTGTTCAACCCGAAGACGGTTGACTTTGAACTCAAGAAAGGGCCGATTTTCACGAACATCTTGCTCGCCGACGAAATCAATCGGACTCCGCCGAAGACTCAGGCCGCGCTGTTGGAAGCGATGGAAGAACGCCAGGTGACGATTGACGGCGAGACGCACCCGCTGGGCGATCAGTTCCTGGTCTTCGCGACCCAAAACCCGATCGAGTTCGAGGGCACGTACCCGCTTCCCGAGGCGCAGCAAGACCGCTTCTTGCTCAAGATTCTGCTGAGCTACCCCGGCGCCGAGGCGGAGACGGAAGTCTTGCGCCGCGTACACGGCGGGTTCCGCGCTCAGAACTTGGATGAGGTTGGCCTGCAAGCCGTGGCGAACCCGGACAAGCTCCGCGAGCTTCGCGCCAAGGTGAACAGCGTGCGGGTTGAGGACAACATTTTTGGCTACATCTACGGTCTGGTCGCCGCGACCCGCAACTCGCCGGACATCGCCGTCGGTGCCTCGCCGCGCGCCGGCATCGCATTGTTGCTGTGCGCCAAAGCAGCGGCGGCGTTGCAGGGCCGCGACTACGTGATTCCGGATGACGTGAAATCGTTCGCGCCGCCCGTGTTGCGTCACCGCATTTTGGTGCGGCCTGAGGTGGAGATCGAAGGCATCACGCCCGATCGCGTCTTGCAGGGGATTATTGACGGTCAGGCCGTTCCCCGGTAGTTTCGCCGTCTCGGCGGTCTCGTAGTCGTCCCGACCGTATCTCCGCCGTCCCGGCGGTCACGTAGTCGTCCGGACCGTATCTCCGCCGTCTCGGCGGTCACGTGGTCGTCTCGGCGGTCACGTAGTCGTCCGGACCGTATCTCCGCCGTCTCCGCGGTCCCGTAGTCGTCCGGACCGTATCTCCGCCGTCTCGGCGGTCTCGTAGTCGTCCGGATCCTATCTCCGCCGTCTCGGCGGTCCCGTAGTCGTCTGGACCGTATCTCCGCCGTCCCGACCGTATCTCCGCCGTCCCGACCGTATCTCCGCCGTCTCGGAGGTCACTTGGTCGTCTGGACCGTATCTCCGCCGTCCCGGCGGTCTCGTAGTCAAGCCGCAGGGAACCGCCGAGACGGCGAAGATACTCAAGCGCGACGCGAAAGCAGGTGGCCGAAAGCCGCAGGGAATCGCCGAAACGACGAAGATACTCAAGCGCGACGCGAAAGCAGGTGGCCAAACGCCGCAGGGAATCGCCGAGACGGCGAAGATACTCAAGCGCGACGTGAGAGCAGGTGGCCGAACGCCGCAGGGAAATCGCCGAGACGGCGAAGATACTCAAGCCCGACGCGAAAGCAGGTGACCGAAAGCCGCAGGGGAATCGCCGAGACGGCGATGATACTCAAGCGCGACGCGAAAGCAGGTGGCCGAAAGCCGCAGGGGAATCGCCGAGACGGCGAAGATACTCAAGCACCTACCTCGCTTGGTCGTGGAGGCGTCGAGGCGACTCATGCCACTTCTTGCCCTTGAGTCGTTGGCGCGGTGCCGCGCGGCACGCCTCGCTGCAACAGCGCCCGGTTGATTCCTCACACTCCGGGCAAAGGATCATGCGCAGGTTGCACTCGACGTTCGCGCAGTTGACGTAGTTGGCGCTCGCCGCGCCGCATTGGCGACAGGCGGTGAGCGGCTGCGAGCGCTCGCCCGCCGACACCTGCACGCGCTCGTCGAACACCACGTTCACCCCGACGAACCCCTCGCCGGCGGTAGCCGGGTCTTGGCCGTACTTTACGATCCCGCCGTCGAGTTGAAACACGTTCTCAAATCCGTTGGCGAGCATCCATGCGGTGAGCTTTTCGCACCGGATACCGCCCGTGCAATAGGTGAGAATCTGCTTCCCCGCGAACTCGTCGCGATGCGCCTGAAGCCACTCGGGCAGCTCGCGAAAGTTCTGAATCGGCGGACAGATCGCGTTCGCGAAATGGCCGAGTTCGCTTTCGTAGGCGTTGCGACCGTCGAGAATCACGGCGTCTTCGCGGGCCATCATGTCGCGCCAAGTCTCGGCGTCGAGGTGGAGGGCGGTCGGGCCCGAAGCGTCGGCACCCAACGTGATGATTTCGGGCCGGACCCGCACGTGCATCGCTTTAAACGCGTGCCCCTCGGCCGGATCGACCTTGAACTCCATGTCGCCGAACCCGGGTTCCGCGCGGAGCGCGGTTTGGTAAGCCTCGCAATCGGCCACCAACCCGCTGACCGTGCCGTTGATGCCTTCCGGCGCGATGAGGATGCGGCCGCGCAAATTAAGCTTCTCGCACAACTCCCGGTGCCGACGAGCAAATCCTTCCGGATCGGCCACCTCGGTAAACCAGTAGTACAGCAAAACCTGAAAAGCCATGCGAGCTTTCATTTTACTCGCCCGAGTTTTGAGGCCAGATATGGAACGATAGCCATGGCGAGACTGTTAAGTTTGGGGTGCTGCCGATTCCTCACAGGTAAACTTGGGGAAAACGAGCGGCGATTTTTCGCAATCTCGAAGGAAATTTATGAGTAAAGATTTGGTTTTGGTCACGGGTGCCGGGGGCTTCATTGGCGGTCACCTCGTTAGGACCTTGTTGGACGAAGGATTTAAGGTTCGCGCCGTGGATATTAAGCCGTTCCACCGCTGGTACCAACTGCACGATGGCGTCGAAAATATCGAAGGCGATTGTAGCAAGCTGGATGTCTGCATGGCCATCACCAAGGATGTCGCCGACGTTTACAATCTGAGCGCCGACATGGGCGGCATGGGCTTTATCGAAAACAATAAGGCGCTGTGCATGCTCACGGTTCTCATCAACACGCACCTGCTCATGGGCGCGAAGGAGAACGGCTGCAAGCGATTCTTCTTTGCCAGCTCGGCCTGTGTGTACGCCGGCTACAAGCAAAAGGACCCCAACATCACCGGCCTCGCCGAAGAAGATGCCTACCCCGCGGATGCCGAAGACGGCTACGGCTGGGAAAAGCTGTTCAGCGAGCGCATGTGCCGCCACTTTATGGAAGACTTCGGTCTGCACTGCCGCGTGGCCCGATTCCACAACGTGTACGGCCCGCAAGGCACCTATGCCGGTGGCCGCGAAAAGGCTCCGGCTGCCATGTGCCGCAAGGTCGTGGACGCGATTACCTCGGGCAAGTCCGACATCGAAATTTGGGGCGACGGCCACCAAACGCGCTCGTTCATGTATATCGACGACTGCACCAAGGGCATTCGCATGATCATGGACAGCAACATCGAGTATCCGATTAACCTCGGCTCGGCGGAAAAGGTGTCCATCAACGAGCTGCTCAGCGTCGTTGAAGACATCGCCGACGTGAAGCTGAACCGCAACTACAAGCTCGACGCGCCGAAGGGTGTGAACGGTCGCAACTCGATCAACACACTCATCCAAAAGGAACTCGGCTGGGAGCCCTCGATTCCGCTGCGCGACGGCATGGAAAAGACGTACGTGTGGATTAAGGATCAGATGGATCGCGGGATCAACCCCGACAAGTTCGACTGAGCCCGTTGACTCAAAGCAAAGTGGGGGATCGCCGAATGGCGATCCCCCACTTTTTTGTGCGTGTCCCGAGCTTAGAACTTGAAGCCGACGCTCAGGTTGGCGCGGTTGACGTCGCCGCCGCGCACCTTGCTCACAAGGAAGTAGCTGAGCTCAAAGAACTCGCCCGACTTGCCGTTCATGCCGAGCATCAGCTTAGCGCCCATGCGAGTCATGGTCTTGCTGGTGCCCGCCGGAAGCCCGTCGCCAGTAGCGCGGGTCGGCCGTCCTTCGTTGTTGTTGTTGTTGTTGTTGTTGGCCGCCGTACGAAGTCGCGTGCTGAACGCGCCGACGCCAAAGCCGCCGTAGAACCCGCCCGATTGGCCGAGCATAATGCGCGTGCCGTAGGTCAGACCGATGGCGTTGATGCGGTTGCCATTGCCGGCGACATCAATGAAGTCGAGGTCCACGCCCGGCGTGCCGCGACCCGGCGCGATCATGCACGGGATTCCCGGGCGGTAGGTGAGCCCGACCGCAAAGTGCGAGTCGCGCGTGAAGTTGTTGGTGCCCTTGTTGGTGAAGGTGCCGAGCCCGACGCGAGCGGCGAGCGGCTTAGCCTTGGCTTCGGCCACGCAAGGATCCATTTGGGCGAATGCGCCCGTCGCGCAAGCCGCGACAATGAGGATTGAGAAGGATTTCATAGCTGTTTAGCGGGCGCAAGTGCGCCCAGCGCAAGGGTTATAACACGCCACGCGCAAAAATGGGGAGCCTTTTCGGGCTCCCCCCTGGAGTTTGAGAGAGATTGGGACGCGGCCTACGCGCTGACCAGTTCCGGACGGGCACGCCAGGCACGGGTTTGATCCCACACGAGGCGGGCGATGTCCACGATATCCTGCGATGCATCGGCGTGCGGCGCGTGCAACACATAGGGCTTGCGCACGCGGGTTGCATGCGCGGCTTGCGCATCGGCCCGCACGTGCCCCAGGTAGTACAGGTCGCGACCCAGGAAGTTCTTACTCACCGTGTTGAGGTGATTGAACAACGCCAACGCTTCTTCCGCCGAAGTCGCCATGTTGACCACGACGCGGATAATCGCCTCGGGATTGCGCTTCCACGCGACCTTGGCCGCCGCGTAAGCGTCGGTCACCGCCGTCGGATCGGGAGTTGTCACAAGCACGATCTCATCGGCTTGCTTGAGAAACGCCACTACGCGGTTTTCGAGGCCGGCCGCCGTGTCGTAGAGCAGCACGTCGGTGCTCGCCGAGAGCTCCTGAATCTGATCAAAGAACTGACCAAGGCGCTTGGGACCGGCCGTCATGAGCTTACTCACGGCGCTTCCGCCGACGGCGACTCGAATTCCGGCCGGGCCGCGCGTCAAGGAATCGGTGAGCGAAACGTCGCCATCCACCACATCCTTGAGCGTGTAGTCGGCCTTCAGTCCGATTGCCACGTCGACATTGGCGAGTTGCAAGTCCGCATCGAACAGCACCACGTTTTGTCCGAACTGCGAGAGCGCGATGGCGAGATTCGCCGAGAACGTTGTCTTGCCGACGCCGCCCTTGCCGCTTGTGATTGCGATGGACTTCATGCTGCGAGTCCTCGCGAATTCAGAAACGCGTACGATTGGTCGAGCGCGGCGATCAGCGAGTCGCGATCGCTTGCTTCCGGCTTTTTGCGGCGCACTTCTTGCACTTCCACCACGGCCTTGCGCGGCACGTCGAGGCCGTAATAGTAGGCAATCGCGTCGTGCAATTCGCTGGCGGTGGCCATGGCCGGCACAATCCGAAGCCGCAGCGTCGTGCTCAGCTGGTCGAGCGTATCGAGTTCCAGCGGATCGGCGATCACGCAAACCAGCGCGCCGTTGTCCATTTTCACCGGCAACACGAGGCTATGCAGCGCGTTGTACGCCGGAATCTGGTTGAGCGCGTCCGGATGCGGATGCACCTCGTCCAGATGAACCACCGGCAGTCGGTACTGCGCGGCCAAACATTTGGTCACTTGCGTCTCGGTTGCCAATCCCATCGCCACCAGCAACTCGCCCAATCGGGCGCCGCTGCGGCGTTGGGCGGCCAAGACGCGGTCAATTTGGTCGGCGCTAACAATGCCCTCGCCCACCAGCATTTCCCCTAATCGTTGATATTCCCTCACTACCCTTTGCGGGAGTCATGAAAACTCCCTTCCTCCGCAAAAGATGTTCCATTCACCGGCAAGTTTGACCCTAGTAAGTTTGCCAACATGACGGGGAGTGAACCTTCAAATGAGCTAGAATTTTCTTAATGTCCGCCCGCGACACCATTCTCCAAAGCCTTGCCCAGTCCCCCGCTCGCGGAGCCGCATTGCGCCGCGAGGCGATGACCGCGCTGAGCGGTTTGCCCGACTACGAATGGTCGGGAATCTACCGCCTGGAAGGCGACACGCTGGTGCTGGATGAGTACGTCGGCGACGCCACCGACCACACCCACATTCCGGTCGGGCGCGGCGTCTGCGGAACCGCGGTCGCCGAAAACGCTAACCAGGTGATTGAGGATGTGCGGCAGCTTGAGAACTACCTTTCGTGCAGCACTAAAACGCGATCGGAGATTGTTGTGCTGATCCGTCGCGGCGGCGAGGAGATTCTCGGGCAGATTGACATTGACGGGCATGTCGTGGGCACGTTTGGCCCCGACGACGAAGAATTCCTAGAGCGCGTCGCCGCCATCCTCGCGGAGCGATGGGGCGCCTAACCCCGCGCTGGCTCACGGTCGGCACCCCAGAATATCGCGCCGCCGTGCAGTTGCGACGCGAAGTGTTGCGATTGCCGATTCAGCTGGACTTTGCGCCCGGTGACCTGGACCAAGACGCCCGCGAAGAGATGCTGAGCCTGTGGCAAGGGCAGCTGATTGTGGCCGCGTTGCACATCGCGCATCTGCCCTCGGGCGTGGCCAAGATTCGCCAGGTGGCGGTGGACAGCGCGTTCCGCGGCACCGGACTCGGACGCGAGATTATGCTTTTGGCCGAGCAACACCTGCGCGATAACGGCACCACTAAGGTGGAACTCAACGCCCGCGATGTCGTGATGCCGTTTTACGATGCCCTTGGCTACACGGTGGTGGGCGAGGGCTTTACCGAGGTGGGCATTCCCCACCACAAAATGACGAAACAACTATGACCACTCAGCAACTCATCGAAGCCTATTTGGACGCCTTTAACCGGCACGACGCGGAGGCGATGTTCGCCCTGCTCAGCCCGGAGATTGTCCACGACATCAACGAGGGCCTGAGCGAAACTGGCATCGCGGCGTTCCGCGCGTTTAAGGCGCACATGGACACCTGCTACCGGGAGCAGTTGCGCGAAACCGTGATCATGGCGAACGGCGATCGTGGCTGCCTCGACTTCATTTGCGACGGAACCTACTTGCAAGCCGATGCCGGATTGCCGCCGGCGCACGGCCAAACCTACAGCATCGCGGGCTGCGCAATCTTCCATTGTGCGGCGGGCAAGATCGTGCGCATCGTGAGTTACTACAACTTGCGCGAGTGGATCCGTCAAGTTTCGTGAACCGAACTGAGCGAATCCGGTAAACTTGCACCGTACATCGCGACCCTGCGAAGGGTCGCCCCGTAGAAGCAGAGAAGCAATGGCTACGACCACATATCCGAATTACAGCCCCGGCCTTGAAGGCGTCGTGGGCGGCATTACGACGATCAGCGAGATCGTTAGCGAAACCAGTTCGCTGATCTACCGCGGCATCAACGTCCACGACCTGGCCTCGCAAGGCTCCTTTGAGGAAACCGCTTACCTGCTCCTTAAGGGCAAGCTGCCGAACCAAGCCGAACTGGACGAATTTAAGAAGACCCTGGGCACCGAGCGCGAAGTTCCGCAAGAGGTCTACACCGCTCTGAAGCAACTGCCCAAGGATTGCCACCCGATGGACATCGCCAAGGTGGGCTTTGCGGTTTATGCTCCGTTTGACCCCGACTATGCCAAGCCGGCCACCGACCAAGAAGCCAACCTCCGTAAGGCGGTCCGCATTTTGGCCAAGGCTAGCACCATCGTGGGCAATGGTCACCGCATCCGCCAAGGTCTCGAGCCGATTAAGCCGAACCCGGATCATACGATTGCTCAAAACTTCCTGCACCTAATGACCGGCAACGCCCCCGATGCGGAAACCGCGCACGTGCTGGATAGCTCGCTGACGCTTTACGCCGAGCACGGATTCAACGCCTCGACGTTTGCTTGCCGCGTGACGGTGGCGACGCTCAGCGACATGTACAGCGGCATCGTCAGCGGCATTGGCACCCTCAAGGGCCCGCTTCACGGCGGCGCCAACGAAGAGGCCATGAAGATGATTCTTGAGATTGGTGAGCCAAGCAAGGCCGAAGCGTGGATTCGCGACGCTCTCGCCACCAAGAAGAAGATCATGGGCTTTGGTCACCGCGAATACAAAAAGCGTGACCCGCGCGCGATTTACATGACGAAGGTCGCGAAGGAGCTTTGCCAAAAGAGCGGCCAAACCAAGTGGGCCGAAATCGCCGACACGCTTGAGCATGTGATGGAGACCGAGAAGAACATCTTCCCGAACGTGGACTTCCCCGCCGCTTACGCCTACTACGTGCTGGACATTCCGATTGACCTTTACACCCCGATTTTCGTGGTGGCGCGGGTTTCGGGTTGGAGCGCCCATGCGCTGGAGCAGCTGGCCAACAACCGCCTGATCCGTCCGAACTGCATCTACGAGGGCCCGCACAACGTGGCCTACACGCCCATCGCCAGCCGCTAAGGCTTTCGGTAAGGGCTCATTTCAGCCGCTCCCCTTGTTGGGGGGCGGCTTTTGTTTTGGAAGGTGGGCGGGAGATTGTTGACAATTACTGCTCACTTGGATGTGCTCTGGCTGAGTAAGAGCCAACAGAGGGTGATCCGCTGGAAGTCTGCTGATGCCGAGCTTTGGAAGTATGCTCTCTCCAAGAGTTTACGATTCTAGTCAGGCGGAGCAAACTTTGAAGATTCAAGGGTAGAAGATGAGGTCAGTTACTGAGAACCTCGCGAAAGGCAGTAGGGCCCTAGTCGTCGCCACTCTAGTTTCCCTAACGGGGTGTAAAGAGATCAGCTCGAACGAGCCGCAACCGGACGCGAAGCAGCTGGGTTGGGATTCGGTTATCCTCACCAAAGAGCAGCTCGCTGCACCCAAGGGCTGGGAACCTAACGTGTTGATTCGAAGGCGTATTCACCATCGGGTTCGAGGTAAAGCGGCCTTCGCGGCGATTGCGAGCGATGTTGTTGGTGGTTCGGCCGACCAGTCATGGAGAACCCTTTCGACTCGTTTAGGTCGCGAGGATGTTGAGTCCCTTGTTGACGCGTTAGCCGCAAGCCGTCACTGTCAAGGAAGATCTGAACCAAATGATGCAGCTGATGAGCCCTATTACATCGTCTTCCTCGACAAGACTGAGAAGCCAATTGAGCATTTCCGAATGGGTGCCTTTGCTGACCTGGATGGGCCCGAACTAGCAGCCTTCAAGAGAGAACACTTTGTAGAACCTGACAACGTATGGAAACTCAGGTGGACAAAAGTGGATTGGCAGTTTGATGAGCCACCCATGTCGAACCCCAAGACGATCCGAGTGTCTAACCCAGCTGAACTTAGAAAGATTAAGCAAGCGCTCAGGCGGCAAAGACTCTCCGGCTACGATGGATGGTATCACGAGAGGAAGGAGAAATCTATTCTTTTGATCCATGACGATCAAGGAAGGTCATTTCCATTCCCACTAGGAATGTGGCAGGATGTCAAAGGGGAGTATCCTGAAAACCGCTGGAAGCCTCCCATGCACGATCTGATAAGAAATTACTTCGCTAAAGCGCAAGGGAATTTTGCGGGTGGAAAGTAGAGTTGATCAGTTGCCTCTAAACAACCTTTGTATATACACGTCACAATGACCCCGCTCTTTATCATTCAGATTCTGACTTTCACTTATCCGCCACCCATCCCAGATGGTCCGAATGACCTTCTCGGCGTCACTTCAACTAGGTATTCGCTTGAGGCATCTAAGGCCATTGATGAGAAGCAACATCCCTTCTCGCGTTCATTTCTAGACTCTATTCAAGAAGCGAGATCATCAACGGATGGTTCCAGAGCCTACGTTCTGAGGCGTAACAACATAAGTTGGGTTTTGGATGAGTGCTCCTCAGGGAGCATTCCGTGGCGAAGCATTTCCGTGCCCATAACTAGTCTCGAACAAGTCAGCTTTGATGGAACGGTCGTTTTCGGCAAGGCCGCAAACTCAAGCAACATGCAAGTTGCCGTATCTACGAGCTCGGGGAAGTCTTGCGCAGTTCCGAAAGGGAGACTGATCTCGACTTCTTCGGGCACATATGTTTGGCCGAACTCATCTGACGGCAACGCATTCCACCTCTCGAAAGAAAGCGCCCCTCGATTCGCTCGGTACGTTAGAAAACAAGATCTGCTGGCGCGACTGCGCCAAGAGTACGGCATGCCGAAACTGTCCCATAAGTTCATCATCGCGCACCCCGAACTGGTTGGAGGGCACGGCCAAGCAGTGTTCTCCGAAAAGCAGAGCAGCGGAATTGGTATGGTCTACTATGTTCAGGGCGCGATCCGTCACCCAATCGGTTCTCCGCCGGAGGGAACAACACCCTACGCAATTATGCTTCCGGAGACAGGGCATGCGCTGATTTCTCGAGCGGGTGAGAAGATCCAGGAAATCAAGGTCATTGCGGGTAAGGTTAAAGAGCGGATGCATTGGATCGGGCTCGGAGGAAAATTTGGCAGAAGCTGGGTAATGTTTAGATGATTCGTTCGTAGCAGCCCCCGTACAAGGTCGTTCGGACTGCCTTGTTATCAATGCCTCTCCATGGCGTGTTAAGTAAATCTAACTCACCGTGGGTGCTAGACGTAGAAGACCTTCATGATCTCGCTTTTCTGCTCCCTTCTCGTGGCTGGCGGTCCGCAAACCTATTGCATCGCGGACTCCTCGCAGGTGTCAATTGTCCGTGAGCATGGTGAAGGATACTCCTTGATCACGAGGAAGAATCTGAACTATAAAGACAAGGAAGCGGTGGTGGCAGCGACCTGGACGAAGCAAGCATACTTTGTCCTTCTTAGCAGTCCCAATCGTCAGAGTTTTCAAGTCGCACGGTACAACCTAAGAAACAAAACATGGAAGCAAGTGCCTCTCGCCGGTACAGCTGGGGACTTTAGCACATTGAGCACTGTTGACAATCAGTGCCTGGTCATCGGAAAGAAATTCGCGACGATTAGCGAATCTCTGAAATTCTCCAAACCAGTTGATCTTACATTAGACTCGACTTTCACGCGAGTAAATCAGAACAACCGATCGGAGGTGTGGGTCACAAACGCAACTGGCTTCAAAGAAGCGATGGTGAACATTAGACTCACTCGCATTCGTTCCTCCGCAGGAACGCTAACCCGCTCAACGTTTGATCTAATGGACATGCCCTTATGGGCGGGGAGCTATAGAGGCAAACCGACCTATACCGACGGCATAAACATCTATTGTTACAATAGCAAGGAATGGGAAACTTTCCCGCTGGCATCTAGAAAGAACGACATCATCTCAGAAATACACATAGGGTCAACTGGGTCTGTCGTGGTAGTGGGCCGTGAGAACGTAATGTGGCAAAAGTCGTTAAACGAGTCGTTAGGTTCCAAGCTCTTCGCTCATGATGGCAAGCAGGTCTCAGTGCAGATGTTCGGGCAGGAGTGCATTCTGATCAATCACACGGGTACCTGGGCCGAGATTTACAAGCTGAATATGACTTCGGGTGTCTTGGAAAAATCGACGCTGAAGGTTGGATCTGAACCTCCAACTTTTGTCACCGCGCTGGATGGCTAGTTCCTCTGCGCGACGATCGTCTAAACTAGCTTCATGAGCTCCACGAGGCGGGTCTCCCTACAGGGCGGGTCGCTACTTCAGAGGGGTCTTGAGGACCCTCAATGATTCGATGGGTCTATAAATCATCCGTATTGACCTATGATTCTCACTAGTATTATCGCCTTCGGGCTCATTGCACCGGCCAAGTTCAAGACCGATGTCGTGTACTTCATAGGGTATGGGGTGAATCTCTGCCGAGGAACCGTCACAATCGACCTTAGGACATCGACCTCTAGTCTGAAAACTACGGCATCCGTCAAGTTGCCTCGGATAAGCGCAGTGAATAGTCACTCCGACCAATTTCTTTCGCTCGTTGATGGTAGTAGTCTATCAATCTTGCGGATCAAACCGCTGAAGTCAGTGATCCGATTATCGCTTACGCATCCTCTAGAGTCCGATTGTGTCCAATGGTACCGAGATGGCGCACGGGCGCTGATTCGAGCGAACGGCAAATTCATGATGTTCGACGGGAATTCTGGAAAGCTTAAGGTTATCCGGGCACATAAACCTGGCGAGTCTGTTGCGGTAAAGAATCCGTGGCGTCCTGGCTTAGTTAATGGCAAAGGCATTTATCTTGTCCACGAGACAAAGTGGTACGAAGAAAAACCTGCTCATGTTCCAATCAGCGGCGGCTCAACTTTGGGCGGCTCCTATTCATCAGTGATCACAACCTGGGTGGGGCCAAAGAAAAAGTATTCTTATGAATTAGGAACAGCGGATACATCCTCGCCAACGAACAAGGATGGCACTTGGATTATGTTGAGCGCTGATGGTTTTTTCGTCGTGGACAACATTCGCAAATCTTATCAAGAGGTTCAAGGTTCAAAGCTGGATATTCAGGGGATGTGTATGCCATATCCATGGAGGGTTTCACCTTGATTTCGCCTTCAACTTGGGCTACTGCGCTGGACGGCTAGTTCCCCAGCGCGACGATCGTCTAAACTACCTTCATGAGCCTCACGAGTTTGAACCCGTTCTGGTTGTTGAGCTCGTTGCGCCCGAGTCTACTGACCTCTATCAGAGTCGGACAATCAGTTGCCAGCGAAATGCGTAAACCAATGATAGTTTCCCTACTCCTCCTCACTGTAGCCAAACAACACTTGCTCTTGCAGTTCGACGACCGAGCGTGTCTGTTTGAGTTATCCACAGGCCAGCCGGCCGGAAGGCTCGTGCGGCAAGTAGAACTAGAGCCCTATGGCCACCCGATTACGAACTATTCGAATTCAAAAATATTCTTCCAGCACCGGGAACTGCTAGACTCCGAGACGTTCCCACATAAGCGGCTCGAGATGAACGCTGATCTTAGCGGAGCTCCGCGAGAAGTCACGTATCCCTTCGACTCTTCCATCGTAGTAGACGGGGAAAGTGGCGTTGTGAAACAGTACGGGTCGAATCAAAGGTGGCGACTCCCGGAAGGGTGGGATGTTGTTGGCAGACTTAGTGAGTCCAGATTGCTCTTATCGAACAAGAGGCGGGAGTTATTCACGATTGGCGATCAAAATCTTAAACCAAACGCGGTAGTAGCGCCGTACCCAGATGCGAGATACAAAGTTCTGGTCTATCAATCTAAAAGGTATGATCTCTATTCGACGGAAACCCGAGATTGGCTTCTCGTTCGGAAGGATAGCACGGTCATTCTTTCGAAAGAAGGCGCCTGCGAAATTCCGAACGGAATCTGGATGATGAATCAAGTCCTCGGCGTCAACACGTGGACGGCGACTTCAGTATCCACCTTAAGATTCAGGAACTTAGACCCCCAGCGCAAACAGGTTTTTCTTAACACCACTAACCAGAAAGGAAGATCGTCCCAGAGTTGGGAGCTCCCAGATTGCTCGGGAGATGTACGTTTTGCACTCCTCCTTGGAACCCCGAACTCGTTTACAAAATATTAGGCCACAAATGTCATCCGTGAGTTCGAATCTTAACGCACCAATTGAGGTCCGGTACCTCACAAAAGAGCCGCTCCCAAAACTCGGGGAGCGGCTTTCTTTCTGGTTGCGCGGGCTTAGCGCTTACGGCGGCGGAGCAACATGGCCCCGGCCACGGCAAACACTCCCAACGAGCTAGGCTCGGGGGCGAGGATAATGCCGCCACTCCACTGAAGCGACGTAACATCTACCGCGCTCGTCGCGAAGCTCGACTGGATCACGTTTTCGGCGGAGTAATAGCTAATCCGAGTTTGTGCAGGGTTGGTCGCATCATCGCCCACAACGTAGTAGCCTGTATGAGCAGGCATAATCGACAGTCTAGCGGCGCTCGAGAAGAGCGAGGAGTTGTTCAGAGCTGTGGTGGATGTAGTCACCGAGAAGGTGGTCAGGTTCACGCTGAGGGTCAGCAGCTGATTGATTCCAGTTGGATTTTGATACACGATTCGGTACGAGTAAGAGTTGCCAACAACCATTCCTTGGCCCGTGCCAAAGGTGTTTACGTTGAACACGGAGGCGGCAAGCAGTGGGGTGGAAACGCCACCCACCATATTCGTGAAGCGACGAGCCTGCAGATCGCCTGATCCCACCGTGCCCAGCACAAAAAAGTCATTGTAAGAGTAGGCGAGCATCCCTACACTCGTAACCAGTGCCGTGCCGACACTTGTATGAGAAGCTAGACTGGCATCGTAGCGGAACACACTGTTGCTAAACACTTCCAGCAGCCCATCTCCCGAGGAGAGGCCGGTGGTCAGCACGTTCGGGATATTGCGCTGAGCTTCAGCGGCACCGGTGTTTGGGTCGTAGACTGTCGTCCCCGTTGCGCCAGTGTGAGCGACCCGGGTGGGGGTCATCACGGAAACATAGCGACGTGCCGCCCCCACCAGACCGACCGGTCCAAAGGAGCCCAGCGAAACGCCGGTCACCGGATCCAGGCGGACAACGCGGCCGGTGTTTTGATCCGGCAAGAGCATAAGGTCAAACGAGGCACTGGCCACTCCAGCCAAACCTAAGAAACACAAACCCGCGACAATACGCATGATGTTCTTGTTATATCAGACCACAAGCCGGAATGCCGCACAATTCTGTGTGGTCTGGCAATTTTCTGGGCTTATCGCCGACGGCGGCGGAGCATCATCGCCCCGGCCACGGCGAACACTCCCAGCGAGCTGGGCTCAGGCGCCAAGATGATGCCCGCTCCCCAGGTGGTCGTAGGCACATCAACCGCCGTGGTCGTAAAGTTGGCCAGCGGCATGCCTTGTTCACCGTAGTAGATTATCCGCGTGACGGCCGCGTTGGACGCGTCGTCGCCAATGACGTAGTAACCAGCGTGGGCGGGCACCACGCTTAGCTTGGAGGTCGCGAGAAACTGGTTGCTCAACTGAAAGGTATTCAAGCTCGTCGTTACTGCGAAACTGGTGAGGTTCACGGTGACTTGCATCAGTCGCAGTTGGTTGGCCGCATTAAGGCAAACCGTATGTTGGCGAAAAGTGTTCCCAGTGAACTTCCCTTGCGAGGCACCGAAACTTGTCGGATTAATCGCACTGGCCAGGAGCATCGTGGTCGTGGCGCCAGGCACCATGCCAGTGACTCGTCGAGCGACCAGGTCACCCGAAGCGTTAACGCCTTGAGCTATGAAGTCGTTGTAGCCAATGGGCATCAGCCCGTTGTTGGTGGTGAGCCCGGTGTCCACGCTGGTGCGAGCGAGGAAGAGGTCATACCGATAGACCGAAGTGTTAAATGCTTCCAGCAGCCCGGCGCCGTCCATTGTCGCTCTGGTAAAGGTATCCGCAATGGTCCCGGTCTGGGTCGCCTCGCCGTTGTTGGGGTTGTAAATCACCGTGCCCCCGCTACCGGTGTAAGCCACACGATTCGGGTCAATCACCGAGGCGTAGCGCCCCGCGAAGCCCACCGACCCACTCGGCCCAAAAGAACCCAGAGCAACCTGGTTGACGGGATCGAATCGGACGATGCGCCCGGTGGCGGTGTCCGGCAGGAACATCACATCGAATGAGGCGTGGGCCAGCCCGACCGATCCTAAGAGACACAATGCAGCGACAGTTCGCATAACCCACTAGTTATATCAAAACATCCGCTCAAAATCGCGAGAAATTGTAGCTAATTTCGAAATCCAAGCTATTCGCCCGGTATGCCCCGGTAGAAATGCCAGGGTCAAGGTTCTTGGTGTTCCTAAACGTGTAGGTCGCGTTGAAACTCAGGTCCTGCCAAATTCGATATTGGTAGGTCAGCGCGTTGCTCCACTCGTCCTGACCCAGGTAACCCGTGGTGCGCGAGCGCCGAATATCCAAGATCAGATTCTGACGAGGGTTGAGGCCGTAGACCGCGGTGCCCGAAATGGCGAGCCCATCTTGGCTAAAGGTGGTCGCGCCGCCCGCCAAAAAGCTGCTAAAGCCAAGCTGCCATCGCAGGCGGCTCTTGGGCGGCGCCGCCGTAAGGTAGCCCGCAATGCTGGTGGAGCGCGATGTCGGCACCGCCGAACCCAAAAAGCGTGTCTGACTCTGGTCGAGCGAGAGGCTCCATAGGTAACCGCGCAACGAATCCACGCTCACGCCCAGGCTGTAGCTGTCGGTATCCGAGTTCGAACTCACGCTACCCGTGGCGCGGCGCTGTTGCAGGGAGGCATTGAGCGACACGCGATCGGTCGGCGAATAGCTGGCGACGTTGGTCCAACTTCGCAGGTTGGTAATGCCGGTGCCAAACAGGCTGCTGGAGCCGTTGCTAAAGCCGTTGCCATCGTAGCCAATGCCGAATCCGTTGGTGAAACTGCCGAGCGTTGCGAGGGCCCCGCCGTCGCTCACCACGTAGGCCGAACTCAACGAGAGCCGCGAGTTGGGGCGGTAGGTGGCCGCGATATCGTAGTCGCGACCGGTGCCCGATTGATCGCCCGCGTGGACCCGCAGCAGGCTCGCCGAAGCGCGCAATCCCAGGCGAGAATCGCCGAAGTATGTGGTGCGGAGCTTGAGGCCTCGCAACAGCAGGCTTTGGCTGGTGGTGCTGGTGAGCGGTTGACGACCCGCCTGATTCTCGACGCCTAGGCCCCATTCGAACTTCGCCTGTCGCCGATTGACAAAGAGCGCGGTGCGCGCCAGGTTGCTCGCGCCGAGGGTGGTTCGCGACTTCACGTCGGTGCGCTCGGCCGTCCAGTAGCTGGCGGAATCCTGATCGTAACGCGCCGTGAGCCCGGCGCTGGTGCTCCGATTGCCGAACGCGTTGCCCACCGAATTGTAACTTGTAATCGCCGAGTTGCGGGTTGTCGCGCCCAGCTTCAGGCGCGAGGTCGGACGGTATTCCATCGTGGATTGATAGCCGTCTTCGTTGCGGTTGAAGCCTACGGACTCCACGGCAACAAAGCCGTTGGGCACGCGCCGCCAACTGGTGGTGAGATCAAACTTGCTACCCCGCAAGGTCAGCGAGGCCCCCCGCGCGGTGCCGTTGCTCGGGGTGGCCGAGTTACTCAACCGGCCCGTTGCAGTGGAGAGTGTCACTCCGCCGGTCAGGTCCTTGCCGCGGATCGTGCTCGTGTACTGCAGGCCAAGGTTCGCGCGGTCGCCGTTGGCCGTGCTTCGCGCCTTGGGCGTGTAGAGCACCGCGACCTCGCTGCTGGAAGCGATGAACCGCGTAAAGTAGAAAATCGCCGGATTGGTCGTGTCGAACACGAAATCCACGCCCAGGGTTTGCACCACGCCATCAAGCCGGATGACGATCTGCGTGCCCGGCTGCGGCTCAAACTGCAGCGTGTAGGGAGTGCTCGCCGGGCCAAAGCCTTGGAACTTCTCCAGGCGGGAACTCAAACGCCCGGCTCCGCGGGCATCTTGCCGCAACGCGGTGACCGAAACCCGTTGGCCGTCGCCGAGATCATAACCCGCGCCGACGCCACTGACGCGGCCGCGCCGATCGTTAAACCCAAACGCCTCGTAGCTGGCGACGATCACGCTGGTGAGTGGGGCGACACGCCCGACGAGCGTAATGGACCCAACTTCGTAGTTGATCGCGTAATCCTCGCCGGGGCGAAGGTCCACTCCGTCGAGTTGAATCTTTTCGCTACCCGGCACCAACTGGCTGGCCTGCAAGTAGTACGGGCCGGCCGAGTTGTTGCCGCTGACGCTCACTGTGCGCGCGCTGCCCGTGGCTTCGCTACTCACGGCGCGGGCCGAAAAATTGCCCTTGCGGTAGCCGACGCTCACCCCACGCAGCGACTTGTTGAGCGTAGCAAACTGGTTGCCGGTGATGAGGCTGCCGGGCAGGTCGCCGGCGTTGACAATGAGGCCGTTCTTCTCGTAGTCCAGGCTAAAGCGTTGCCCCTGGGGGTCTTGAAACCGGTCGTCTTGGATGTTCGCCCGGAAGTTCACCACGCCCAACACCTTGCGCCCGGTGAGCTGAATCTGGCCGATGTTGGTCACGCGCCGCGAACCCTGCCCAAAGTAGTTGACCGTGTTAAAGGCCGAGCGGTCGCCATCAATCCCGTGGAAGTGCAATCCGACGCTGCGGTAGCCGCTTACCTCGATCTTCTTGATCTCCTTTTTGACCGCCTTGACCCACGCCGGGTCAGACGAGTGAGCCAGAGTCGTGGTGAAGATTAAGGCGAAAAGGAGGGAGCGCTTCAAAGATTTTCGAGGAGCAGGCTGATGTTTTGCTGCGCCGCTTCCCTTTGTTGGACGCATCTCGCGGCGAACGACTTCATCACAATCTCCTTGTTCTTTTGGAACTGCAGGAAGTTTTCGAAGAGTCGCTGCGGCGTGAGGTCTTTCACGTTAGCGGCCGGGAGGTCAACCAACTGCGCAAACGCGTTGACCTTCGGGTCGTAGCTCACCATGAACGACGGCACGCCCACGGTGGAGGCGAGAATCCCGGCATGCAGGCGCATCGCGATGAGCGAGTCCATGCGCATGATGCGCTGCTGCACGGTCATCGGCGTCGGCATGCGGCGCACGCTGGGCACCTTGCCGCCCATTGCCTTATCAATCTCAACGATGAGCGGCCCATCTTCCTTTTGGTCGAGCTCGACCAGCACGGGCAGGAACTTGGCTTGGAAAAGGAGCCGAGCAAGTTCGCCGAACAGCTTCACCACGTGGTCGCCCTTGCCATGCGGACGCGGGGCTAGACCGACCGTTTTCAGATCACCGAGTTGGAAGTCCACCACCTCGCCCGCTTCGGGGCTCGGCAATAGCCAGGCCAGATCGCCGGTGAGTTTGACCGTGCCGCGCACGCCCAGACCCTTGAGCGTCGCCGCCGACTGCGGATCGCGCACGGCGATGGCGGTGCAGGCGCTGAACGCCTTGGTGGCGATGGACTTGCCGCACATGGTTTTGAGCGGACCCACGCCTTGCCCCAGCATGATGACCTTTTTGCCCGCCGCGCGAGCCTTCTTGATAAGCATGCCGTAGTAGGCCGCGCTGCGCACGCTGGTGACATCCTGGAAGATGCTTCCGCCGGCAAAAACGAGGGCGTCCACCGCCTGAATCTCTCGATCAAAAATCTTGAGATCGCGACGGCTAAACGAGGGCACGCCGTACAGACGGTGCGTTTCCTCGGGGCGACCCGACATGACGCGCACATCCACGCCGCTGCCCGAAAGCCCCTGCAACAACCCCAAAAGAATGGCGTCGTCGCCGTGGTTGCCTTCGCCAAAATAGCCCGTCGCTAAGATTCGTTTCGCCATGCAATCGTTCTCTTCATTGTGGCCAACCCGCGAATAACGGCCCAGCCCAGGATCCCAAATAGTGCGCCCAGCACCAACCCGACGCCGATGCGGGTGAGCCCAATGATCAGCGGCGTGTGAAGGTGGCAAAGCGTGTTGACAATGCTTGTTTGGCCGATCGCCCCGACGGCCAAAAGGAGCGCGCCCAGCGATTGGTCACGCTCGGATTCGCGGTTTTCCAAAAATAGCCCGATCATGAGCGCGGGGTGCCCCAGCAGGAACTCCTTGGTGCGGGGCCGGACGATCAAAAATTGCTCCAGCAGGCTGCGGAACTTGAGTTCCAACCCGCTGACGCCACCGGGCGCGTCGTTCCCTGAGCGCATGGCCATGAACGCCAGCACCACAAACCCGAACAAACCCATGATGAGTTGCCCGATTTTCAGGGGCTGCTGGCCGAGTTCTTTCAGCGAAATGCGGCCCACCAAGAGCCACAGGAAAATGGCGACGAGCGGCAGCATCAGTGCCGCCAGCACGCCCGAGAACACCTCAATTTTTAGCAGCGTGTCGAGCGAGTTGAGCAACCCGCTCACGCAGAGTCCGCCTACCAGACTGGTGAACGAGAGCAGGAAGAACCGCGCGACTGGATGCCAGCGGCAACCGCGCGTCCACAGCACGTAACCGATCACGGGGAAGATCATCGCGCCGATGAGCGCGCCGAACTTCGGGCTGAGCATGGTGACCACGGCGAGGAGCGCGCCGATGATCGCCGCCATGGGCGTTGCGGCGATCGCCATCGCCAGCCAAACCGCGGCAATCGCGATACCGATGCGAATAACCAGCCCGGACCAAGCCGGGACTTCGGGAATCGAGTAGGGCCGGGGTTCGCCCACCACCGCGCCTTCTTTGATGAGCGCGCGGGTCAATGCCTTCAGGTCGTCGCCGAGCCGCACGATCGGCTTGTCGGCGCTTGTGTTAATCGGGCGCACCAGGAGCAGGCGCATGCCCCGCTCGCGGCTCGCCTTGACAAAGCGTTCGATGAAATCGGCCGGGCCAAGCTTATCAACCTCCGCCGATTGGATCGGGTGGAGCCGCACGACGTAGCGCTTGGCCGCCTCGGCGAGCTTGGCGTCGCCCGCGATTTTGCTGAATTCGGGCGTGGCGTACATCATCCCGGTTTCTTCCAACGCCTCCGCCGTGCGATTTATCGAATCGCGGAACCCGAGCACCTGTTCGCCGAGCGGCAAATAGTAGTTCGCGCCATAGCCGTGGGCGGACACTAGAGTGCGCTTGATGCGCTTGGGCGTCATTCCGGGCGCATTGATGAGGCGAGCGACAATGCCGAGCCCCGCCTTTTTGACCGTTTGCGCGGCAAGGGGATCGAGCCCTAGGGGAAGGGATTGCAAGGTGTCGAGCGCGAGGCCGCGACCATCGAGCACGGAATCGCGGTCGAAGTGCTGCCGCACCGGCCGCGACTGGCCGTACTTCACCTTCAGGGCGGTGGTGATGCGGGCGAGCCCGCGCCAGTTGCCAAGATACAAATTCTGTTCGGGATCGAAGCGCACAAGGCCACGGCCAAAGAGTTCGCTGCCCACGTCTTCGCTCAGCGCAACGTGGGTGAGGCCCTGCTGCTTAAGACTCGCCAGGGCTTGCCCCTCTGAGATGCCCTGCGCGGAAGCGAGGTCGCTCACTACCGACCATTCGAGGACGATACCCGTGGATTTGTTGCCTTCTTCCACGGCCACTCGGGCTCGCAGCGAGGCTCCGGCGCCCACCAAAATGAGCAACACGGCGATGGCCAGCAACCAGCCGGGGAGCTTACGCAACTCGCTGCTCTCCCGCGTTGAGGTTGGCCAAGATTCGTTGCTTTCCACCGAGAATCAGGACGGACAGCATGCCCGCAAGAAATCCACCAACGTGGGCCCAGTTGGCCACGCCGTCCTGGGGCACCAAAATTTGGTAGAGAAACCAGAGGCCAAGCAGAATCCACGCGGCGACATCAAAGGTCACCACGAGAATCGCGACCGTGATGACGTTCGCGGGATACAGCAAGAAATAGCAACCGAGAATGCCGCCGATTGCGCCCGACGCGCCCAGCAGCGGAGTCGAGGAGTGAGGCATCACCAGCACGTGCGCGAGGCACGCAAACACACCCCAAAACAGGTAGAGCAACATGAATTTGAAGCTGCCAAACGCCTCTTCGACCTCACCGCCAAACGTGCCCAGAAAGATCATGTTGCTGAGCAAGTGCAGGAAGTTGCCGTGCAGAAACAGGCTCGTGAACAGGGTGCCTAACGCGGGCGGATAGCCGTTGCCTTTGACGGCGCGCACGACCTCGGATGGTCGCATGGCGAGGTCGGCAAACGAAACGCTCGGCCCAAATAGCCCGCCTCCGCGATCCCAAAGATAGATGAACACGTTGAGCCCCAGCAGGGTGTACGTGACATACGGGATCACGCGGCTCGGCTCGTTCGCGCGCTCAGCAATCATGCCGGGGCAAGTCTACCGGACTCAACGGTCAAGGAATACGCCGACCTGACTCTCCGGAGCCGCTTGACGATACGCCCAGTTCGTGCTGCGCTTGCCATTGCCGGCATACGGCGCGGCCACCGGATAGCTATCCTCGCCGCCGGCATCCCAAAACACACCGAAACTGAGCGCGCGTTCGCGCAGCGTGCCCTTGGGCGCTTCGCTGGATTGACCGAGGCAAATGCCGGTCGCGCTGTAAAAATCATCGCCACCCTCGTCGGTGAACACCCCGATGCCGTTGGCGTTCGCCGCGCCCAAACTCAGCGAGCCGGCGTTGTACCGATCGTTCTGCAACCCGTCGTCGTGCAGCACGCCGACGCTAAAATCGTGGCCCGCGCCCATCGCCATGTTCATGGGGCCGGTGTACACGTCCGCGCCCTGCATGTCGCGCAGCACGCCGACTGCAAAGTGCGCCGCCGAGCCCTGCACGTACCACTGGCCCGAATAACTGTCGTCGCCTTCTACGTCCAGCAGTCCGCCCAATCCCGACCAGTAGCCCGCGCCCTGACCGAACACGCCACACGAGTAGCGATCGTTGCCGCCGAGATCAAACAGCAGGCCGACGCCTCCGGGCTGCGACATGCCATCGAGGTAATCGGCGCGCCGACCCACGCCGGTGCCCTGCGCAAAGCTCACGTTGTGCAGCGCCGATTGCGCGCTCGGGAAGTCGATGATCTTGTCCTCGGCCACGTACTGGTCGCGACCGGCGCGATCGATCACGCACCCCACGCCGCGCGTGCCGCCAAAACCTTGAATTCGGGTGAACCCGTAGTACACGTCGTCCCCCGCCGCATCTTCCACCAAACCGAACCCGCCAATCGCGCCGCCAATCGCGTTTTTGTAACCGTAATAGCGGTCCGAACCTCGTCGGTCGAAAATGGCCGCGCCGCCCGCGATGGCGAATCCGAGCCCTGTTTCGTGGCTGGCGTACAGGTCGTCGCCCGCGCCATCAGAGATAAAGGCAAACCCAAACGCGGCTCCCGCCGGTCCGAGCCCGCTGCGAATGCGGCGCTTGCCAAACTTGCCCATCTCAGTGCTGATCAGTTCGGGGTCGCTCACGTAGCGGTCGTCGCCGACCGCATCCACCACCACACTCGCCCAATTGGTGGGGCTGCTGTTGCGCGGCAGGTCCACATAAACATCGTTGCCGCCGGTGTCAATCGCGAGCGCGAGGTCGCCCTCGTAGCGATCATTCGATCCGCCACTCAGAATCACGGTGCCCCACGCGGTCATAAAAATCACGCGATATTTTTGCGTCGGCGAGACCGTACCAAGCAGGTTTTGCGCCTCGACGGTGGCTTCGGCGAGATCGCTCCCCGCGGCGAACAACGGTCGTAGGTCCAGGGCGCGCAGCGTCCGTTCGTTGCGGGCGGCTTCCGCCGGATCGTCGCTCTCCAAACCGGTCGCGATCATCGAGCGGAAGGTTTGCGGCGTCCCGGCGAGGCTCCCGACCGCGAGATTCCGTAGAACGACGGCGTCGGCCATCGTGCGAAGCACGATGCTGGCGGCTTGCTGCGCGCCCTCCGGCACCGTACTCAGATCAGGCACTTCGCCCACCAGTTGGCCATCGGCTTTGAACTTGGTGAGGAGCGTTTTGAGGTACCCCTTTTGCGAGGTTTCCTTCATCACCCGCTTGATCGGACTTTCCAGCAAATTACGGCGAGTGGCGATGCCGAGCGTCCGCGCCATCATGCTCACGGTGTCGGCGGGCGAACCGGCGGTGGCGTCTACGCTGCGACGCGCGCTATCAAGCATAAAGCCCGCCTGCCACGGATTCGTCCACGCGGCGTTTACTAATTGGGCGACACCGCTGCGATCGTTAAAGTGACCCACCATGAGCGGATCAAAGCGAGCGGTGGTCGTCTCCAGCCCGGCGAGGCCCAACACCGTATTGAAATCGTTGTCTAAACTGTTACCCATGGCGGGCACTACGAGCCAGGTCAAACTTGCGGCAAGGAGGCTGTTGCGGATCATCGCTCTGCCTATCATCTTGGCGCAAATGGCCCACGCTCAGTTGCCGCCGATTACCGAAGCGCCCCCAAAAATTCAGTTCGAACCCTGGATCGCGGGCCGCGCCAACGACATTTCGCGAAGTTTCTCGGCGAGTTTCCCCAGCGCCGTGGTGACCGCCACGCCGGAGAACAACACCGTGTACGTGGAGGCCAGTTTGCCCGCCGACCAGCTGAACCCGGTGCCGACGGTGATTATTCTTCACTATTGGGGTGCGACCGACTACTTGGTGGAGCGGCGCATGGTGGCCCAACTCAACCGGCGCGGCATTGGCTGCGTGCTGATGACCCTACCGTTCCACATGCGGCGGTCACCGCGCGGAGTTTCCAGCGGTCAACTCGCCGTGCGTCCCGACCCCGCCGCCTTGCGCGAGACGATGGTGCAGGCCACGCAAGACGTACGCCGCACGATTGATTGGATGGAAACGCATCCCGAATTCCGGCGCGGCGCGATCGGCATCTCGGGCACAAGTCTCGGCGCGATTGTGGCGGCCTCGGCAAGCGCCGTGGAACCGCGCATTGGCCCGCAGTGCTACCTTATTGGCGGCGTGGACCTCGCCCACATCGTATGGCGATCCAGCCGCGTGGTCGCGGTGCGCGACGAACTCCGGCGACAAGGCTACACCGAGGATGGGCTGCGCCGCGAACTCGCGAGCGTGGAGCCCGAGCCGCTGCTGAAAGCAAGCGCGCCGCGTCCGGCGCTGGTGGTCAGAGCCCAGTTCGACACGATTATCCCGGGCCAGTCGGCGGATCGCCTGATTGCCGCGCTGAGCAACCCCGCCGTCGAGCGCATGGATACGGGCCACTTCGGTGGCGTTCTCATCGCACGGCCCATCCTGCGGTCGCAAACCGAGTTTTTCGCGAGCGCGTTCGCCGGAGTCGGATATCGCCCGCGGAACCTGCGCGCGCCCACGCTGCGCTTTGGCGCGAGCCTCACTCCGAACCAAGGGCTCGAAGTGTTTGGCGGTGTGAACCTGCTCGGTGACCCCGCCGGAGCCAACCTGAGCCTCCAGCTGTCGCCGCGCAACATCTCGCTGTACCCCAACTTCCAGCTGAGTAAGAGCGTGAGCATCGGCGTGGCGGTGGGGCCGAAGCAACCCGTGCGCCCCCGCCTCAGCTGGAGCTTCGTGCTTTGAACGACGATCTGCGCGCGGCCCGCGACAATCTGCGACACACCTATGTCGAACTCGCGCGAAACGTGCCCGGCACAAGCGTGCATCAGCGCGGCCAGTTCACGCAAACCGTCTCCACCGCGCCGCTCACGATTTGCAATATGGTGATTGACTGCCAGATTCCGGAGGCCGACGTCGCGCAGGTCGTCGCGGATTTCCGGTTGGCATCGGGGCGAAGCAAGGCGTTTCGCGTGTTTCAGGCTTCGGGCGACCAGCCCGAAGACTTGGGGCTGTGGCTCATGGCTGAGGGCTTCACGCTGGAATACTCGCTCGCCCTGATGACCCGCCCCGCCGACCCCGACGATGTGCCCGCCGCGATGCGGCTGGTGGAGACCGACGCCGAGCGTCGCACCGTGATTGACTTTATGGTCGGCACGTTCTTCAGTCGCCGCGACCCGGCTCTAAGGCGGTTTGTCATGGAAGCCAACTTGCGCTCGCCGTTTGAGCTATGGGTGTGTGGCTCGCCGGGCAGCCCGCCGGAAGGCGCGGTGATGCTCGTAGATCGCCCCGAATCGCTCGGCATGTATAACCTCTGCGTCGCGCCGCGACGTCGCCGCGAGGGTGTGGGTTCGGGAATCCTGCACTTTTGCCAGGCTCAGGCCTCCGCCCGAGGCAAGATTTTCACCTTCCAAGCCGACAGCCGCATGGTGGTTTGGTATCGCGAACGAGGAGGAATTGAAATAGGTTCGGTAAAAATCTATACAAATCCCCACAAAATGCGTTAATATAAACAAGGTAGCGGCATGAGGGAGCGAGCATTTACCTTAATTGAGCTCATTGTGGTGATCATGGTCATCGCGATTTTGAGCGCTCTATTGTTCCCCGTGTTCCAGCGCGCCCGTGCTCAGGGTACGCACGCCGTTTGCGCCACCCAATTGAAGCAACTTGGCTTGGCAACGGGCCTCTACGCCAGTGAGTACGACGATGGCCTAATGCCAGCGCAGTACCGCTCCGACACCGACCAAACCCCGGTTTACGACCGCCGCTGGCCGCAGCTTTTGCTTCCCTACACGCGCAATTTCAAGATGTTCCGCTGTCCGAGCGACACCTTTAAGCATCCGGACACCAGCCTGAACGACCCCTCCTCGCTGATGCGAGATGCCGACGCTTTGGCATATCGCTGGGCGGAGCGCACTAACTACGGCTACAACGCCTTGAATCTTTCGCCCGCCTACTACAGCGGTTCCGAGTGGTACGTCGCGCCGGTGCAACAATCGCAGGTGACCAACCCCAGCGGCACGATTTTGTTCGCTGAGACGGCGTGGGAAATTTCTGGTGGTCGCACGACTGGCGGAGGCAACTACATTGTGTTGCCGCCCTGCCGATTCTCTTTTGAAGGAGGCGCGAGCCTTGATACCCTTGGTTCGGTCTCGCCGGTTTACAACCAAGCGAGCCTTTCACCGGGCTGGAGCCTCGATTTTCACGATAAGAAGCTTGTTTATGGCGGCGCTTGGGCATTCCACGGCGGCACCATGAACCAGGCGATGCTCGATGGCGCGGTGGTTCGCCGCTCGCTCCCGGCGAGCACAGTGGGTTGCGACATGAAGCCCCGCTGGCAAGGCAGAATTATTGATCGCGGCGCCTACCTCTGGGACGCAAACTAAAAGAACGTGGTATAACGTCTTTGCGTTGGGGGCAGATGCCCGAGTGGCCAATGGGAACAGACTGTAAATCTGTCGGCGAGAGCCTACGCAGGTTCGAATCCTGCTCTGCCCACCATCTTATTCCTCCCCAAGCATTTGCTCGACGGTCCGCGGCCAGTCATCCTTCAGCAGACGGCTGAGGCCGCGATCCGCGAGAATCCGATCTTCGTTTTGACAGCGGGCGCAGTAGTTCGTCTCGTTCTCGGCGTACACAATGCGCTGGATCGGCACCCCGCACACCGGACATGGCTTGCCGAACTTGCCGTGCGTGGCGAAGTCGGGCCGGAACGCGGTGACCTGGCTCGGCTTCGGAAACTCCTTGATTTCATTTTGGAGCCGTTCGGTCCACATTTCTAAAGTTTGCTTCGCCGCCTCATGTAATCTCTGGATTTCCTCTGGTTTGAGCGCTTGCGTTAGGCGCATGGGACTGAGCTTGGCGTGGAACAGAATCTCATCCGAGAACGCGTTGCCGATGCCATCGAACCACGAAGGGTTGGCCAGCGCACGCTTGAGCGTGCGATTCTCTTGCTGCAGAATAGTTTGGAACCGTTCGGTTTTCATTGCGCGAACGTCTTCGCCGCCGCGACCCAATCGCTCCGCGCTGGCTCGATCGGGGAGGATGTGCAGCGAGCTACGCTTCTTTTTAGATGCTTCGGCCACCGAAAGAACTCCGTTAGGAAACTCAATTCCCCAGAGAATATCGCGCGCCTTGGGGCGGGCGAGCTTCTCGCCTTCGCGCCACACAAACCGGCCCGAGATCATGAGGTGGACAATAAGAGTCCGACCGGATTCAAATTCGAAAACCAGGCGTTTGCCGACGCGGAACACGTCGCGTACGGTGTCGCCGATAAGGTCGCGCGGGGCCACCTCCACCGAGCGAAGGACGAACATGGACCACACGCCGATGTTGGTGACCGACTGCCCCACCAGCCGCTCGCGCAGGCGAACCTGGTAGAGCGTGATATCGGGCAGCTCGGGCATGGCGGGCGGTTGTCTACACCGGGAGTTCGGCTCGACGCTCGATCACACGGCGCTCGCTATGATCCAGAACCTTCTTGCGGAAGCGCAGCATCTTCGGCGTCACCTCGAGCAGCTCGTCATCGCGAAGCCAGCCGAGAGCTTGCTCCAGCGAAAAGTCGCGGTGCTGATCCAAAACCGTGGTCGAATCGGCGTTGGCCGAGCGCATGTTGGTGGCCGCCTTTTGCTTGGTGATGTTCACCACCATATCCTCATCGCGCGAGCACGCGCCGATGATCATGCCGCCGTACACCTCGGTGCTGACTTCGTAGAACATCGTCCCGCGCTCCTGCACATCTTCGTAGGCGTAGCGGGTGATTTTGCCCGGATCCTTGGCGATGAGCGCGCCTTGCGAGCGGCTTTCGACTTCGCCCTTGTACGGGTGATAGCCATCGAAAATCGAGTTGGCAATGCCCAGACCGCGGGTCATGGTGAGGTAGTTCGAGCGGAACCCGATGAGGCCGCGCGTGGGAATGTGATATTCCACACGGGTGGTGCCGTTTTCTTGGCTGGCCATGTCGCGCAGTTCGCCGCGTCGGCGGGCCAGGTCTTCCATGACGGTACCGAGCGAATCGTCCGGCATTTCCAACGCCACCACTTCGTAGGGCTCGGTAAGGTCGCCTTGCTCGTCGCGCTTAAAGATAACCTGCGGGCGGCTAATCTGCATTTCGTAACCCTCGCGGCGCATGGTTTCAATCAGGATCGCCAGCTGCAGTTCGCCGCGCGCGGAAACCTTCACCGTATCGGCCGCGGAACCCTTGTCCAGCTTAATGCTCACGCTGACCGCCTCTTCCTTTTCGATGCGCTCCTTGATCTTGTGGATGGTCAGGAACTTGCCGCCATCTTTGCCGGCCAGCGGCGAGTTGTTGGCGTAAAAGTTCATGGTCAGGGTGCTCGGCTCGACCTTGATGCTCGGCAGCGGCGGCGTGGTATCCGGCACGCTGATGGTGTCGCTGATGAGCACGTCGCTGAGGCCACTAAGCATGACGATTTCGCCGGCTTCCACCTGCTCCACTTCCTTCAGTTGGATGCCTTCGTAGATCCAAAGCTTGGTGACGTTGAAGCCGATTCGCTTATCGGAGCCCTCGCGTTGGTGCTCCATGCGATCCCCTACCTTGATCTTGCCGCGGATGACCTTGCCACCGAACATGCGACCGAGGTACTCGCTGTAATCGAGGTTGTTGACTTGCAGCAAAAATGGGGCGTCGAGGTCAGCTTCGGGCGGGGCGATCGCGTTGACGATCATCTCGAACAGCTCGCGCATATCGGTTTCTTTCCCGTTCGGTTCCGAACGGGCAAAGCCGGACGCGCCGCTGGTGTAGAGGTGCGGGAAAAACAGGTCGTCTTCGTTGGCGCCGAGATCGATAAACAGGTCGAGAGTTTTGTCGTAGGCCTCCAGCGGGCGGGCGCCTTCGCGGTCCACCTTGTTGACGCAGACCACCGGCTTGAGCTTGTTATCGAACGCCTTGCGCAGGACAAATCGGGTTTGCGGTTTGGGGCCCTCGTTGGCGTCGACGATGAGCAGCACGCCATCCACCATGCTGAGCACACGCTCGACTTCGCCGCCGAAATCGGCGTGGCCGGGGGTGTCAACGATGTTGATTTTCACGCCCTTGTAGCGCACGCTGGCGACCTTGGAAAGAATGGTGATGCCCTTTTCGCGCTCCAAATCGTTGGAGTCCATCACGCGTTCGGCGACGTGTTGGTTTTCGCGGAACAGACCGGCTTGACGGAAAATGGCGTCTACCAGGGTCGTTTTTCCGTGGTCGACGTGCGCGATAATGCCGATGTTGCGAATGGCGGGGGGCATAGACAGAATTATACCTGTTCGCCCGCTCAACCCCGGTTAAATCTTTGGTCGCGGGTTCGGAGGTGGGGTTGCGAAGCGCCCCCGTCTGCCCACTTGCCACGCCCGCGCGACTACGCTTGCGCTAGTCGCTTTGCCCAGACGGGGGCTAAGGCTGCCGCGGCCGATTGGAATCATCAATGCCAAGCTCGGCGCGCAGTCTCTTCACAACCTTTTGGGAGAAAAGCGGCTTGCGGCTCCAATCTCGAACTTCCTGATACGACCTAGCCTCGCAGTGGAGACCATAAGTCTCCGGGCTGACCTTCCCTACACACAACAAAAATTCGCCGTAATAGTCACTATCGTTCTCCCAATACTTTACGGTGTACCGTATCTTGGCTTGAATTGCCAACGTTTCGCCGTCGGAGTTGCCCCCGATCGCTACGCCATTAAAGAGTCCACCGTTTCGCGGATCGGCCACGATTTCAGCGGCGGCAGCGAGGCCCGCCATGGCGTAATCATCCAGACTCGCCATGATCTCATCCAGTGAAGCATTCTTGAGTGAGTGTCCTTTCCGTATACCGAGCGCATACATGCCGTTCCACTTAGGCAGAATTTCCAACTTTTGGAGCTCTTCACGCACGTAAGATCGAGACTCTTCGTTCCACTCCAAGTAAAGAAACTGCTTTAGCTTTCTTTGACGAGATTTGCCGCTCCCCATGACTGCCTTCCAGTGTACCGGTCACTCGCTTTGCCCAGACGGGGGCTGGGGCTGCCGCGGGAAAGGCAGCTAGGGAGTGAGTGCTAGTTCCGATGTGAAGGATAGCAATTCGCTTATCCCGTACTTGTA
The DNA here is from genome assembly GCA_016788425.1 of Chthonomonas sp. NCBI lineage: Bacteria > Bacillati > Armatimonadota > Chthonomonadia > Chthonomonadales > Chthonomonadaceae > Chthonomonas > Chthonomonas sp. The sequence goes on along the minus strand of JAEURQ010000004.1, from coordinate 57,820 downwards.
AGTCCGTACAAGCTATGAATGACCTTGAGGATGCGGCCATCCGACTTGTTCAGAAAAACCTCGAACGTGCCGCCCACCCAAACTTTTCTGTCGCCGTTGGGGAGCACCTCGGGTGGTGGCAGGCTTCCTGAAACCATCCAGACCCCTTTCTCCAGCTCCGCCTGATGCGGCTTCTGCTTTTCGACAAGGCCTTTTCCAAACACGTTTTCCGCCACCGCCACACCGATCGCAATGGCGGTTCGCTCGTTCGGGACGTAGCCGTCTTTCGGCGGGCGATCGGGCTCGGCCATGACCATGGCGCCGCCACACAACAAGCCCATCGCAAAAACTAGAGTTTTAGTCGTCATCAGATTCTTCCTATTGCAATCCTACTCAAGGCCCTTCGGTTCCGATCCACCCTCGCCTCCTCGAATGGGAGGTAGGACCGGTTTCGCTCTAGAAAACCATCCCCCATATGTTTTCGGAAGATCCCTTGGGAAGGGTCGTAGTGTTCTGAACGGATCCTTTTGGTCCCAAAACTCTTTTTCATCAAGACCAACTAAATGGCGCCCATTGTAGGCTGCGTTGATGTGATAGTATGCATGACCCAAATCATACCGGAGGCCATCTTCATCAGTATCACCCTCCTCAAGTCTAGTAACAATGTCTTGCAGCTGTTCAATCGCTTCGTTCAAATTTGCCACGATCCACCACTTTGTCATCGCCTCTAGTCCCTCATACCTTCACCCATGGAGTCGTGTTGCCCAAGCACTCCCAGATGCGAGCGAGGCTTGACGCGCGTGCACAAGAATCCTTTGGTGCCGACATAAAATCCGATGATCAGGGAAACAAGCAAAAGCGCGTCACCGAAAACCATGGCGCCCCCCAGGGGCCCGAGGGGCCAGATGCAGAGGAGTAGCCATTGGCAACATCCGATGGCGATGGCAATCGCGGACCAGACAGATCGACAATGCTTCGCGATGCAAGCTCGGGCAACGAGGAAGATCAACAAACATGTGAACGAAACCAACAGAAAGGCGCCGATCGCAATGAATGGCAGCACGTATTGTCCGTCCATCAAATCTACCATCGCTCTTGACGGTAACTGCTCCATGTAACTGCTCATCGTTTACACCTCCTTTGTCAGGAGTCTATTAAATCTAGCTGCCGTGATCATATCATTTTCTTCTGAAGTAGGCTCGCGTTTGGATAAAGATAGCACAATAGGATATGACGAAAGCACCGAAGCCGTGCGCAAGCATCGCTCCCTCAGTGGGCAAGTTCCACAGCCAAAAACTGACAGCAACTCCAAGACAGACGCAAACAAACTTCAAGGCTCTTGGCCTAGCCAACCAGATATTGATGAGGAGCGTAGCGCCAACAATCCCGGTAATTCCAATCTGCGATGGGCTCATCTGCTCTCCGTGTGGACCAGAACGACGCTCCACGTCCACGCCCAAAGCAAACCCCACATATATGTAAGAACTGCATCCGGCATTACAAAAGCTGGCAAGACGGAAAGGGCGTGCCCGAAGAGCAGTTGCATATTCGCTTTGTCACCACGCACCAACTTTCTAGCGATAAGAAAACTGCTTACGAAAATTGAAACGACAAATACGGCAGGAAATATAAACTTCACAGTGCTACTATTCCAAGAACTTGGAAGACGAAATGTTTGGAGGGCGGCTTCGGCGGCCATCCCGTCAGCTGTTGATCACAATAAGGGGGTGACATATTAAGTTCCGAGATATAGAAACTCCGGCATCGTGCCGGCAATAGGTACTCCGAGCATCATGCCCGCGAACGGTCCACATAAAATGCGAAGGCCTACTCGCGCCCAATTGAAAATGGTTCATGTCATGATACACCAAAAGCAAGTAGCAACAATGCACCAGAACCCGACGCATGTCGAAATGTTTCCAGGGATTCTGGCCCACCATTGGGAGCAAAGGAAGGATTTACCTGGCTTCTCCACGATACCAACGCACACAAGCTCAGGAAGAATGACGAGTAGGATAACGCAACCATTCCACTCGCAAGAAGCCAATTCTTAGCACGAGACCCAGATCTCCCTTCGGAGGAACCCACGAGCAAGTAAGGGACTGCACCCAGAAACAGCACTGCAGTGCTCAATATCATCTTATCTAACCTCTTCAGGATTCTTAGCTGGTTCAATAACAAGTTTGGCTAGAGAACAATGAGGAAAGGTTAGCACGGCATAAGAGAGCATCACCGAAAACAAAATCAAAACCAACAGATTAACCAATGACTGATCAAGATGAGAATTCCGTTTCGAGAAGAAGTCCACGCAAACAAATGTGACAACTGCAACTAAGAAGAAGTATAGCACTTGCCTTTTCCGAATGACTAAATCTGGAAAAAATTCAGAAACATCAAGCCCGACTCTATTTGCATTACTCTTTGAATTTGCTTCGACATGTTGAACGACTCTTGAAACGTACCATCGCACGAGCAAACTGCCCAAGCCAATGAAGATAAGGAAATTTGTGGAGGGCCAGTAAATATGGTCTGACAAAACGGACGTTGCAATCCCTGAATGAATCATGATCTTGTTGAGTTCGACATGTTGCGCTTTGACCTGATCATGAATATCCGTAGGCTCAACTCATTATAGCAACCGCGCTCTAGCAGAACAAGTTCCTGGAGAGCTTTTTATATCTCTCTTATATGCGCCGCCCCCGTCTGCCCACTTGCCACGCCCGCGCGACTACGCTTGCGCTAGTCGCTTTGCCCAGACGGGGGCTGAGGCTGCCGCGAGATAGGAGGCTGGGGCAACGTTTGGGGTCGCTTTGGAAAGCACTCACCGTCACGTTCTATGCAACCCACTCGAAAAGACCCTTAGATGAGCAATGGAACAGGCAGCCAGATACAGGGCAAAGACCCCATCGAGCCAGTGCAACCCAAGTCCGGGAGGATCTGGCGCGAGTAAGAAGGCGACTGCGCCGATACCCACAAACGCAAGCGCCTTCTTCGCACGGCGTGCTGTGATCGGGTCTTGCACCCTTGCTGCCCGCGAGAGTTTAGTCAGATAAACTAAGTTAATCAAACCGCCCACTGCCAGCGCAGATATCGCCAATAACTCTATTGCACTGGATTCGAAAATGCTAATAAATGCGCGGGGTCCGAGAGTTATGCCGTACATGGTGTGCTAACTAAACTTGCACGGATGAAGAGCAATTCGAATATGGCAAAAATGACGTTAGCCACCACTTATCCCCGAACTCACTTTTGACCTTCAACCAGTCCTTCATGAGCCTTTCATAGTGGACGAGCTTTTTGCGCCTCGCAATGCTCAACGAGATAGGTACAGTTTTTCGCTGTGATTCCGGTGGCGGGCCATATACGCTCAACGTATAGAGCAAGTCACGATACTTTTTAGGATTCTGCTTCAAGTACTCATTCACTGCGGCGTAGCTGCCGCATACAGCAACTCGAACCTCCTCGTCCCAATACTCGGCAATCGCACCATCGGATGTCATCTGAAAGAAACAATTGAATGCTTCAGTACTCTGATATTTAACCGTAAGAAATTTAACCGAAGCCATAATCGCCTCGACTTTGCGGTCCGAATCTTCTCCCCCTCTGAATGAACTGCTGTTTAAGTCAAAATGAGGTCGAAGGGCTGTAAGATACTCCTTTATGTGCTTCAGTCTTCCCTTTTCACCTTGCACCCGTGAAAATCGGTACACCACTGTGCTGAACTGGTTCTGTTTCGGCGGTGCCTTCATGGATTTGATTTGGTCAAAGCGCTGTTCGATGAACAGCTGTTCGGGCGTTTTCGCCAAAGCGAACGACGCACAACTGCAAGCAACAAGCAGGGCAAACCTTCTCATGTTTAACTACCTCCGTCCGGACCAGGCTGTTGAGCGCGCAATGTCAACACCTCCAATTTCGTTCTGCAACGCGCTCCACAAATGTCAGTATAGCAACTGAGTTGTGGCGAAACAACTTTCTGGAGGACTTTTTGTGCGCCGCCCCCGTCTGCCCACTTGCCACGCCCGCGCGACCACGCTTCGCTCGTCGCTTTGCCCAGACGGGGGCTGAGGCTGCGGCGCTTGGAGAGCGCACCCTACTCGTTACTCGCTTTGCCTCGGTACTAGCTCGGGCTTTCGCGAGTGAAGTGTTCGTATCATGCCCAATCGATCAGCGCTCCGAATGCATTCGCCAAGAGAGTGGCGACACAAACCGCCCGGTCCTCGTAGGTGCAGCAGCGAGGATCGCGGATGGGCCAGTACTGTACGACACACGAATCTGAGGAAACGGTTGTACTTCAACAATCCCTAGACCTTGCTCTGCTTGGACGATTTCTTAAACCAGTTGGTCGTTTTCGAGATGTACGTGTAAGCCAGTATGGTTCCTAAGTAGAGGAGCAAGATATTTGGCAGGAGGAACGACGGGTCTTGAGGGACAAACGGCTGAAGCCAACTAAAGAAGATGAACACCGCGAGCAGCCATTCGGACCAGCGAGTGCCTTTCTTGCGCAGAGCCTTCCACGTCACCAGAATCAATGGCAGTATAGATGCACTGAGGAGAATAATCACTAGGTACATCATCCCTGGCCCTAAGACAAAGCATAGGATAAAGGCGCTGTAGAGCAGCACCTCGTAGTTCGGCAAAATTCCACTTAACCACCACATGTAATTGCTAGTCGTTCAGGCAATCTGGCACTTGCCAAACCTTGTCCCCATGAATAATCGCAAGGTCGATATGTTGTAGGCTTGGAAAGCTAGCGTAGAGTTCAGTCACGGTAACGTCAGCATCCTCAATATCTTCAGTCGTAGGTGCGTATCGGAACACAAGCACCAGCTGAAGTCCGTTCTTGCCATCCTCAATTTCAACTGATGATACCAATTCCGCAAGCTCGCTGTGACCAATGATGGCCCTATAGTAGAGGAGAAGTTGGTCCCGTTCAGGCTGTGGAGAGCACACTTTCAAAACCTCAGGTTTCGCACTGCGACGTGCTCCACCTATAGCCAGTATAGCAATAGAGTTGTGACGGAGCAAGTTCCTGAGCGACTTTTTACAACTCTCTTATCTTATCTGGCCCGCCCCCGTCTGCCCACTTGCCACGCCCGCGCGACTACGCTCACGCTAGTCGCTTTGCCCAGACGGGGGCTCGGGCTGCCGCAAGGAAGCAAGGAAGGTATGGCCAATGCGCGTTTGGCAACCTCAAGTATCCTATCATCAGGACCCTCATGAAACTCGGAACCCTTTGCCTCGGAGCGGCGGCACTCGTCCTCGTTGCCTGCCAGCAAACGAAGACGACGACGACGCGCCAAACCCCGATGACCGAGCGCGAGTCGGCGGTGATGATCAGTGCGAAGGAGCAGGCGCGGCTGACCAAGTTCTACGACCCGGCTTACGTGCAGCTCAAGTACCCCGGCGGCGATGTGCCGATGGAGCGCGGGGTGTGCGCGGATGTGATTGTGCGCGCGCTGCGCGCGGCCAATATCGATCTGCAAAAGGAACTCCATGAGGACATGGCGAAACACTTTAACAAGTATCCGCAAAACTGGGGTTTGCGCAAGCCCGATCGCAACATCGATCATCGCCGCGTGCTTAACCTCGAAGTGTGGTTTTCGCGCAAAGGCTATAGCCTTCCACTATCCAACAAGCCGAGCGATTTTCGCGCGGGAGATATCGTGACTTGGCGGCTGAAGGATGGCCGCGCTCACACCGGAATGGTCACCAACCAGTTTGCGAACGATGGCGTGACGCCGCTGATGGTACACAACATCGGGCGTGGCACGCAGTTTGAGGACGTGCTATTCGCTTGGCGCATGATCGGCCATTATCGCGTTGTTAAAGCCTAACCGCGCTTTTTCCACATTTCGTGGAGCATCACGCACTGCCCACCGTGATACGAATCGTGTTGCACAAGGCGTGCCACAATCCAGCGAAACGTAAACGAGTTTCCGCTTGGGCGGACATGCACCGAGTCCGGATCGTTGTGCTCCGTGATGAGAGCAATCGTCTTCTCGCGTTGCGCGGAAAGAATGTCAAAGTACCACTCCGGACTTTCGGCGGGCGGAGTCGGCCACACGTGGTTATCTTGGTCCAGCGCTGCATCATAAGCGATCGCCGGATTCGACGCGTCGAGTTCCTCGCCGCGCACCACCGCCTGAAGCCACCAGGCCTCGCAACCCGCCATGTGCAAGATGCAGCCGCCGATGCTCGGCCCGTCCGGATAGGGCTGCCAGGTCAGTTCTTCGGGCGACATGGACTCGAATTCGCCGCGCCATTCGCGCGTTCCGTCTTGCAGGGTCGCGATCTTGGCCGCGAGCTGAACATCTACGTCCCCAATCGGCACGAGGTCAAAGTGCATAACCGCCCTATCTCCGCGCCGCGTCCGCGGCTTTTCGCAGAACCGCATCTTCCACCTTTGCCGCGCCCTCGCGGGTGAGCACATAAGCCGAAGGGAGCACCTTGTTCCAGCCGCCGGTCGCCGAATCCAAATCCGCGGCGATGTCCAGCATGGTCAGGCCATCGCCCAACACATCGGCCAAAGGCCGCTTTTCCCAAGCCGGTTTGGTGCGCGTGATATAGTCAAACATCCCGCGAATCCGCTCCGAGCCGCTCCCCGCCGCGGCGTAGTGAGGGTGCGGAAACCGCGCCCCGGCGCCATCGAAGAAGTAGATCAAAAACTCGTCTTTTGGCTTGTCGTAGGTGGCCACAATGGGGATGTAGATGCCCACGCCCTCCATGCTGGCGGCCATATTGGCAGCCACACTGCGGCCAATTTCCTGCAGCTTGCCCTCCACCGACATCTCGACCATCTGCGCGCGGCGATAATACTTAAAGCTGTGCTTCAGCATACGAATCGCCTCGATGGCGCGGGCAAACGACCCGCTGATGGCGAGCAAGGTGGAGTTGTCAATCGCGCCGATTTTCTCGGCCTGATCGTACATGATGAGGTTGCCCATGGTGGCGCGGCGGTCGGCCAAAATCACCACACCCTCGGCATAGCGCAAGGCGATAACCGTGGTGCCATGCGTATCCGGAACCTCCGGCGAGAGCGGCGAGGGCCGCCACTTGACGAGCTGTTGAAACGTCATTCGCCCGATCGCTGGCGGTACTTCTTCGCCTGGTCGGGGTCAACATTCTTCATGCGGCGCAGCAGTTCGTTGGGCAGCGCCGGCTTTTTCAGGTCGGGTTTGCTCGGGCCACTCTCGTCGCCCAGCTTGCGCTCGGGCTCCGGCATTCCCGGCATTGTTCGTCGATCAGCTTGAATTCCCATGGGCTTGTTCCGTTAAGGATATACACGATTCTACGTCAGATGTCGCCAAGATGGACGCGGGGTAATCGGTTTCGATCCGCAATTCAATCGTGCGGCCGCCGCGCAACCGTATCGCCGACCACGTGACCGCCTCCACGGCCTCCGCAAACTGGCTGACGAAGTGTCCGCGAACCTGGCCGCGGGTGATGACCTTTGGCTCATTGGGCAAGGCGGGGTTGGCAACCCAGCCGCTCCCCTCCAGACCCGCGTACAGGCTGGTTTCCGGGTCCAGCGAGTGATACGCCAGGTCGAGCGAGCGCTGCTCGGCCAACGAATCCGTGCCTGCGTGCTCAATAAGGAAGCGCTTCGCCGCCCAATCAATCTCGGGCGCGGCCAGACGCCAATCTTCGGCGAGCAAGTCCAGCAGTCGGCGACAATGGTGCGCGATCGGGGCCTCGCCCGCGGCGTCCAAGTATCGCCACAGCAGCCCATCGGCGGTTTCGAAGCTTCCATCCGCGAGCCGGAAACATTCCTCGCGGCTGACCTGCTGAAACGCGGCCACCGGATTCTCCAGGCGTGGCGGCTTCCACCCTTGCGCGGCCAGATCCAGCGCGAGCTGCGCCAACGCGACCTTGCGGGCGGTGCAACCGGGCATCATGTTGGCGTCGCCGGTAATCACGTGCACCCGAATCCAGTCGTTCTCCGGCGCGTGCGGCTCGTCGCGCGTGTTCATCAAGGGTCGCTTGAAGAGCGTGTCCACGCTCGCGGTCTCGGAGAAAAAGTCGGCCCGCGCACTGAGCTGGAAGTCGCATTCCGGGCCCGCCTCGCGCCCAACCTTTCCCGCGCCGCAGAGCACAGTGCGCGCGATGAGCATGGGGATGAGCACCGGCGCGAGGCCATCGAATCCGAGGTGGCGCGGCGCCAAGTAGTTCTCGTGGGTGCCGTAGCTTGCGCCGTGAAAGTCGGTGTTGTTCTTGTAGACCTCAACTCGTCGCCCGCTCTGTTGCGCGTAGAGCGCGCACACCTGCCGCACGAATTCCTCTCCGGCGCGGTCTTGGGCCACGAGTTCGGCGAGGGTCGCGCATTCGCGCGTGGCGAACTCCGGGTGGCCGTGATCGTTGTAGAACCGGGCCCCGCTCGACAGCACGCGGTCGGCGCGAGTATCGGCGCTGCTTTGGCGGGCGCGGGAGCCTTCCTCAAACTTCCAGTCGGTGGGATCCACCTGCAGCGCCTCGACCGAGAACCCGCGCAGATCGCGGCGCGGATGCTCGCGCGAGTAATCCCAGCGGTCGGCAAAGCCGGGGGCGAGGCGCACGGCGTCGCGCGCCAGCTCCACTTGGTCGGCGGCGCCATGGCCCTCCACCAAAAAGCCGTATTCCGTTTCGATTCCGTAGCGACGCACTCCTTAAGTTACGCACAAAAAAGAGCCCTGTTGCTGGGCAACGGGGCTCTGGGTCGTGAGTTCGAAAAAACGCTTAGCGTTTGACGAACTGGAAGCCGCGGCGGGCTTTCTTGCGACCGTACTTTTTGCGTTCCTTGATGCGAGCATCGCGGGTGACAAAACCGGCGCGCTTGAGCGACGGGCGGAGGTTGGCATCCATCTCCATCAGCGCACGGCTAATGCCGAGTCGAATGGCCCCGGCTTGACCGGAGATGCCGCCACCCTTGACCAAGCAAGTGATGTCGTAGCGACCGTCGATGTCGAGAAGAGCGATTGGGCTCTTCACGAGGATTTCCAGAACCGGGCGACCGAGGTACTCGGCGCAATCGCGACCGTTGATGAGGATCTTGCCTTCGCCGGCCTTCACCCAAACACGGGCGACGGCGCACTTGCGGCGGCCGGTGCCATAAAATCGATCTGCTGCCATTACTTAGTCACCTTCAGGGGGGTCGGTTGTTGGGCTTCGTGCGGGTGTTCGCTGCCGGTGTAAACCTTGAGCTTCTTGAACATCGCGCGACCCAGCTTGGTCTTGGGCATCATGCCCCAAACGGCCTTGGCGACCAACTGGTCGGCCTTTTCGTCGAGCATCTTACCGCGGCTAACGCTGCGGAGTCCGCCCGGCCACATGGTGTGCCAGTAGATCAGTTCATCGCGCTTACTGCCCGTAAGGACGGCACGATCGGCATTGATAATGACGACAAAGTCCCCACAATCTTGGTTGTAAGTAAAGGTTGGCTTGTGTTTGCCTCGCAGGACTTGAGCGACTTGGGCGGCAATGCGACCAACGGGAAGTCCCGTTGCGTCTACGATATGCCACTTGCGGTCGATCTCCGCCGGCTTAGCTGAGAATGTTCTATTCATCGCTTTCCTGTATCGAGTTTTTTTGTTTCCCAAGTCCTCCGTCTTCACGGAGATCTCGAAATTGTCGGTGGTAACTGACCCGTAGGAGGGTCAGTCCGCGCGCGGGCAGCACAACCGGGGGCATGTGCGATTCGCGTTCGCGCGGGTGGAGCATCTCGGCCAAATCGCGGGCGGGGCGTCGGTTCAGTCCGACTTCCAGTAGCCCTCCGGCGATCCTCCTCATCATGCCGCGGACAAACGCGTTGCCTCGGATCTCGATCCAAGTTTGGTCAGCGTGGCGCGTCACATGGAGGTAGGCAAGTTTGCGCACGGTGTTCTCCACGTCCTGGCACTGCTCGCTATACCAGCGAAAGTCATGTTCGCCGACAAGGTGAGCGGCGGCCTGTTGCATCCTCGCCAAGTTCAGTTCGCGGGGTTCCCAGTGGGCCGTTCGTAGGGCCAGCGGGTCTTTGTCGCGGGCGATACGGTAACGGTAGGTGCGCCAGCGAGCGCTGAATCGAGCGTGGAAGTGCTCCGGAACCTCGCGCGCTCGAACCACCGCGATATCGGGCGGCAGTTGGCGGTTGAGAACGCGGGCCCATCGCTCGGTGGGCAAGTTGACCTTACAGTCGAAATGGCAACTTTGTCCCCGGGCGTGAGCTCCGCTATCGGTGCGGCTTGCTCCAATGATCTCGCAATCTTCGCCCGAGATCTGGCGCACGGCTTCTATTAATGTGCATTGGACCGTCCGTTGGTCCGGTTGTGCGGCCCAGCCGCAAAAGTCAGTGCCGTCGTAAGCGACGACGAGTTGTATGCGGCGTGGCTTAGTCGACGAGTTCAAGAACCGCAGTGATGGCCGCGTCGCCGCGTCGCATCCCGGTCTTGGTCAATCGGGTGTAGCCGCCCTTGCGATCCTTAAAGCGCGGAGCCACGTGATCGAAGAGGTGCTTGACCAGGTCTTCGCCATTGATGAGGCTCCGTTGCTTGAGGATTTCGAGCTTCTCGATATCGCTTTTCCCGGCCAGCAGGCGAGCGGGCTTCGGCGTGCTCGCCGAGTGACCGACGAGAATCTTGCGCGCCGCTCGGCGCGAAGCCAGCGTATCGGCCTTGGCCAGCGTAATCAGCTTTTCGGCCATGCGTTGCAGTTCCTTGGCGCGACCAAACGTGGTGTGCACGTAGCCCACGCGCACGAATTGGCGGCACAGGTTGTGGAGGAGCGCCATCCGCTGATCGTGCGGAAGACCCAACTTACGGTGATCAATCTTGTGATACATAGTCTTTGTCCTTAGTTAAATCTCAGTCGAAGTCTTCTTCTTCGTCGTCGTCAAAATCAATCGGTCGGTAGCCGCCCTTGGGAGGCTTAATGGCCAGACCGTGCTCTTCGAGCTTATCGCGGACCTCGTTGAGCGACTTCTTGCCGAAACCGCGAATGCCGATGAGGTCGCTTTCGGTGACCGTGGCGAGGTGGCGAAGAGTGAGGAGCCCGGCGCGGCGCAAGCAGTTGAACGTGCGCTGACTGAAGTCCATTTCTTCAATCTTGATTTCCGGAACGTTGCTGAGTTCCGGTTCTTCCGCTTCGGCTTCGTCGAAGCCCATGTCGATGCTGGCCTTGCCGAGGTCGAAGAACATCTTGAAGTACTTGTCAAGAATCTGCGCGCTCTGCGTCACCGAGTCGTTCGGCGGCACGCTGCCGTTGGTGGTGACTTCGAGCACCAGGCGCTCGTAGTCGGTGCGGTTGCCCACGCGTGTTTGTTCGACAATGTAGTTGACCTTGCGGACCGGGGTGAATTGCGTGCCCATGGCGAGCGTGCCAATGAGGCCCTTCCAGCGCTCGTGGCGATCCGGAAGCACGTAGCCCGAACCCCATTCGGCGAGCAGTTCGCAGTTGAAGGTGACCTTCGCGTCGCTCACGTAGCAAAGATAAACTTCAGGATTGGCGATCGAATAGCCTTCGGGGCAGACGACGTCGGCGCCGGTGACCTTGCCCGGACCCTTAACGCTGATGGTGAAGCTGACCGGTTCGGTCGGCGGGAACTCCATGTCGCTGGTGATGGCGAGGTTGGCGACGTTCAGAATGAACATGGTCGCATCTTCCTTCACGCCGGGGATCTGAGCGAACTCATGGAAAACCTTATCAATACGAATGCCGGTGACGGCCATCCCATTGATCGAGCTGAGCAACACACGGCGAAGTGCGTTACCAATCGTTTGCCCGTAACCGCGCTCTAGCGGCTCGAGGACAAACTTCCCGTAAGTGGAGTTGAGTTCAAGTGTCTGAATGTACGGCATGTGATGGTTGTTCAGGTCAGAGCCGGAGCATTGCTACTCCGGCCTTGAAAAATTCAATGCGAGCGATTAGACGCGGCGCTTCTTGGGCGGGCGGCAACCGTTGTGGGGAATCGTGGTGATGTCCTTAATGGCGATTACTTCAAGGCCGGCGGCAGCCAGCGATCGGATCGCGGTTTCGCGTCCCGCACCAGGGCCGCTCACGTTCACTTCCACCTTCTTAAGGCCGTGACCTTCGATCGCGTTCTTGGCGGCTCGTTCGGCGGCGACTTGAGCGGCGAACGGCGTACCCTTGCGGCTACCCTTAAAGTTCACTGCCCCAGCGCTGGACCAAACCAGAACCGCGCCTTGCGGATCGGTGATCGAAATGATCGTGTTGTTGAAGGAGCTGTGAATGTAAGCACACCCACTGGCCACCTGACGCTTTTCCTTTTGCTTTCCTCGCGTAGTTGTCTTTCGTGCCATATCCGTTCCTTACTTGCGGGCCTTCTTCTTGCCGGCGACGGTCTTTGCCTTACCCTTGCGAGTTCGAGCGTTAGTGCGCGTGCGTTGACCACGAGTCGGCAGACCACGGCGATGGCGCAGGCCGCGGAAGCAGCCAATTTCCATCAGGCGACGAATGTTCTGGTGCACTTCGCGACGCAGATCGCCTTCGACTTGGTAGTCCGAATCAATCGCTTCGCGGAGCTTCGAAATCTCAGCGTCCGTCAGGTCCTTCACCTTCTTGCGCGGGTCCAAGCCCGTCTTCTCAAGCAGGTCGGCCGTCGTCTTTGGGCCAAGCCCATAAATCAACGGCAGGGCGTAAAGAACCGCCTTTTCTCGTGGTAAGTCAATCCCGGCAATACGAGCCATAAGTTTGTTTCTTCAGTTCTCCTCAGATCAACCTTGACGTTGCTTGTGTTTAGGATTCACGCAGATGACTCGCACGACTCCCTCGCGCTTAATCACCTTGCACTTGTCGCAAATTTTCTTTACACTGGCCCTAACTTTCATGGCTTTGTTACGTCTGGTCTTATGATGGCGCCCCGAAACCGGAGCAAACGCGCCGACAAAGATTCGTCAACGCAATGGGGGAGTATACCCACGCCTGATTGACGATGGGTACTCCATTCGCGGGTTTTTTAGACACGCATACGGTAAGTGATCCGACCTTTAGTGGGATCGTACGGCGAAACTTCAACTTTCACCTTGTCCCCCGGCAAAATCTTGATCCAGTTCATGCGCATTTTTCCGCTGACGTGGGCCAAAATTTCGGTTTGAAGGTCAGGAATCTCCACGCGAAAGCGCGCGTTGGGCAAGTTTTCCAGCACAACGCCTTCTAACTCAATCCCCTCCTCCTTGTGATCGTCGGGGTGTTTGTCCTTCTTAGGGTGAAATTTTCTTTTCGCCATTCAATGCGGAGTGTACCAGCCACCCCTTGCCTCAGGGCAACTTTACTCCTGCGTGAGGATGAGCGGGCCGTCTTTGGTCACCGCAATCGTGTGCTCAAAGTGCACACTCGCCTTGCGGTCGGCGGTCACGATGGTCCAGTTGTCGGGCAGCGTCTTCACCTTGTGCGTGCCGAGATTGATCATCGGCTCAATGCAAATGGTCGTGCCGTGCTTGAGCACCGGCCCTTTACCGGCGATGCCGTAGTTCGGCACGCTCGGCTCCTCGTGGAGGCTCCGTCCGATGCCGTGACCGACAAGCTCGCGCACGTTGCCGTAGCCCGCCTTGGTGATCATCTTCTCGATAACGCTGGAGATATCGCCCACCTTGTTGCCCACCTTCGCCTGCGCGATGCCGGCGTAGAGACTCGCCTCGGTGACCTCCATGAGCTTGACGTGGGCCGGGCTGATCTTCCCGACCGCGAACGTCCACGCCGCGTCGGTATGAAATCCGTTGATATACACGCCGAGATCGAGCCCGATGAGGTCGCCTTCGACCAGGGGCACGTCGGTCGGAATCCCGTGCACCACCACCTCGTTCACCGAGATGCAGGCGCTGTTGGGAAAGCCGTTGTAGCCCAAAAACGAGGGCTGGCCACCGGCTTCGGTGATCATGCGGTGGATCTCGCCGTCGATTTGCAGCGGAGTGACGCCGGGGGCGACCATTTCACCCGCGGTGCGCAGCACCCGGGCGAGGATGCGGCCGCTCTCGCGCATGATGTCGAGCTCTTCCGGCGACTTCAGGTGGATCATGCCGGAGCCTTAAACTTCTCGATGATCTCTGCGTACACATCTTCCGGCTCACGGCTCGCGTCCACCCGGGTGAGCATGCCTTTGCCCTCGTAGTAGGCAATCACGGGCATCGTGGATTCGTGGAAAATGCGGAGTCGCTCGGAGATCGCGTCCGGCTTGTCGTCCGCGCGGATGAACAGCGGCGAATTGCAGTTGTCGCAAATGTCCGGGCGCTTGGGTGGCTTGTTGGTTAAGTGGTAAATCGCCCCACACTTGGTGCAGCCCTGGCGACCGCTCAGGCGACCCACGATCACATCGTCGGGCACTTCGAGCGAGACCGCGCCATCAATGTCAATGTCGTTTTCTTCGCCGATTTCGGTGAGGGCCACGGCTTGATCAATGGTCCGCGGGAAGCCGTCCAGAATAAATCCCTTGTGGCGCACGTCGGAGTTGCGAAGACGTTTCGCGATCATCTCAATGGTGACGCCGTTGGGAACCAGGCGACCCTGGTCAATGTAGCGCTTGGCGAGACGACCGAGATCGGTTTGCGCCTCGATTTCCTGACGGAAGATAACGCCAGTGGAGAGCGGCAACAGCCCAAGACGCTGTTGCAACAGTTCCGATTGCGTGCCCTTACCCACGCCGGGCGGTCCAATGAGGATGATGTTCATGTTTTTCGAGTGCGCACGCCGTTGTGCGCACAGGTTTCAGATGGAGGGGAGACCCCTCCGATCCAAATCTTAGTTGCCGTACTGCTTCATGATCAAGTTCGCCTCGATCTGCCGCATGGTTTCCAGCGCGACGCTCACCATAATGAGCAGCGACGTCCCGAAAATCTGGCTCAGGCCACGAACCGGCACCACGAGCGGCACCAGGAACTGCGACAACGAAACGATCGAGAGGAACAACGCTCCAATGACGGTGATCCGGGAGATGATCGTGTCCAGGAAGTCGCGCGTTTGCTTACCCGGACGGACGCCCGGAATGAACGATCCGTGGCGTTTGAGGTTGTCCGAGATGTCGTCGACACTAAATTGAATGGCCGTGTAGAAGTAGGTGAAGAAGAAGATCAGCACCATGTACACGAAGGCGCCCACATACCCTTGCCACCTTGAAAAGTCCGGGTAGGTGAAGAGCTGCACTGACTGAAAGAAGTCATACGTCGGTGTTCCCGCCTTGAAGGCACCCGCCAACTGCGATGGTAACGCGAGCAGTGCCGAGGCAAAGATGATGGGAATGACGCCGACCATGTTCACGCTGAACGGCAGGTAGTTGGTTCCGCCGCCCATGGCCTTGGTGCCCATCTGACGCCGCATATGCTGAATCGGAATTCGGCGCTGTGCGACGGTGAAGTGAACAACAAACCAGGTGCTCGCAAAGAACATCGCGATGAGCACGATCGGCTGCCAAAACGCGAGGTTGCCGGTGCGGATACCGCTGATGATCACCTCAATCTGCGAGGGGAACGCAATGACAATCCCGGCGAAGATCAGCAGGCTAGTGCCGTTTCCGATGCCCTTTTCGCTAAGCTGTTCGCCCAGCCAGAGGAGGAAGTAGGAACCCGCCGTCCAAAAGATGATGACCGAGGTCATGACGAACGGCGAGAATGTGCCGCCGCCAGCGCTCGAGATCATCCGCAAAAAGGTGATGCCTTGGAACACACACAGCAAGAGCGTGAGTGCCTTGGTGCGCTTGTTCTGTTGCTGCCGAGCGTACTGTCCGCCTTCCGCCATTTCCTTCTTCCAAGCCGGATTGGCCGAGGTCAGGATCTGCATGATGATGCTGGACGTGATGTACGGGCCAAGGCCCAGAGCGAAAATTGAAATCTTCTTCAGACCGCCACCACCGAGGGTGTTGATCAGGTCGAAGAAGGTGGAAGAGCCCACCGCGCGGGCGAAACTTTCCATGTTGACCCCGGGGATCGGAACCCGAATGTGGATACCGGCCACGTAGATCGCGAACACTTTCAGGATGAACATGATCCGCGTACGGAGGTCCTCATCGGCCCAGGCAAGGCGAATGGTATCCGCAAGATTCATCTTGAGGTTCTTGTCACCGCTGCCTTGGCCGTATGCGTCCATATTCATCCTGTTGTTGTTCCTTTGTTGTGCTGGGGGTTGGGGTCGTTACTCAGCCGATTTCTTGGCTTTCGTCGTCTTCGGAGCAGTCTTGGTGGCGGCGGCCTTCTTGGCTGGCGCCTTGGCTTCCGCCTTCGCGGCCTTTTCGGCCTTCGGCGCGGCTTCGCCCTTCTTGTCCTTCTTCACCGGATTGCTCTTGGCCTTGCTTTCCAGCACGGTCACCGAACCACCCGCCTTTTCGATTGCTTCCTGAGCAGCCTTACTGAACTTGTGCGCCGAAACGCTCAACTTCTTCTTGAGGTCGCCGAAGGCCAGAATCTTGAGGCCGTCCTTAATCCCGCTGATGATGCCGGTTGCCTTGAGGGTTTCCGGGCTCACCGTGTCGCCCGCCTTAAACAGTCGCTCAAGGTCGTCCAGGTTTACAATCGCGAACTCCTTATGGTTCACGTTGCGGAAACCCTTCTTGACCGGCAAGCGGCGTTGAAGCGGCGTTTGTCCACCTTCAAAGTTCGGGTGGACTTGTCGTCGAGCCTTTTGACCCTTCATGCCGCGGCCAGCGGTTTTGCCGAGGCCGGAGCCGATCCCACGAGCGAGTCGTCGCGGGCGCTTGGTCGAGCCCTTGGAGGGGCGGAGATTGTGCAAACTCATGTCTTAGCTTTCCTTCTTAGCCGTCTTCTTTTCGGCCTTCTTCGGGGCTTCGTCAGCGATCTCGGTCACCGTCACCATGTGCTGGATGCGGTGGAGTTGACCACGGACTTGCGGAGTGTCCTTTTGGATCACGAAGCTATTGATTTTGCCGAGGCCCAGGGCCTTGACGTTGTTCTTCGTGACCGGCTTTTGGCCGATCAGGCTCTTCACTAGTTCAATGCGTAGCATTATCCTCTTCCTCCTTACGGGCCTTGGCAAGCCAAGGAATCAGCTCAGACGAGTCGAGCCCACGTCGGGACGCGGCTTGCTCGGGGACTTGAAGTTCCTTAAACGCTTCGATGGTGGCATACGCCATGTTCACCGGATTGCGCGAGCCAAGCGACTTAGCGAGCACGTCGTGGACCCCGGCGCATTCGAGGCATGCTCGGATGGCCGAACCGGCCTTGACGCCGGTACCGGGCGAAGCCGGCTTGAGCATCACGCTGGCCGTTCCGCATCGCGATTCCACGGCGTGGGGGATGGTGGTGCCGATCATCGGAACCTTCATCATGTCCTTGCGCGCCGCTTCTTCACCCTTGCGGATGGCGTCGGGGACACCGCGAGCCTTGCCGAGACCAACCCCGACCTTGCCCTTGTTGTCGCCGACCACGACGAGAACCGACCACGACATGGTCTTACCGCCCTTGTGCGTCTTCGAAACCTTGTTCAACCGGATGACGCGCACGTCGAGCTGAGGTCCATCTTGTTGCTGGTTGCTCGGGCGGCGTTGTCCGCTGCGTTGTTGCATTCTCATTAGAATTCAAGTCCTCCCTTGCGGGCGCCTTCGGCCAAAGCCGACACACGTCCGTGGTAGCGGAACCCACCGCGGTCGAAGACCACGGCCTTGATGCCAGCTTCCGCGGCGCGCTTGGCGATGGCTTGACCGACGAGGGTCGCGCCTTCCACGTTGCCGGTGGCCTTGAGATCCTTTTCCATGGAGCTGGCGGCGACCAGAGTGCGGCCGGTGCTGTCATCAATGACCTGGCACGAGATGTGCTTCAGGCTGCGGAAGACGGCCAGTCGAGGGCGCTCGGCGGCACCCGAAACGGTCTTTCGCACACGAGTGTGGCGAATGACACGAAGTTGAGATCGAGTTTTAGTTGCCATATGAGTTCCTTACTTCTTCGCCCCGGCTCGCTTACCAGCCTTGAGCTTGATGACTTCTCCGGTGTACCGAATCCCCTTCCCCTTGTACGGTTCGGGCTTGCGGACCTTGCGGATGTCGGCGGCGAGTTGACCCACCAGGGCCTTGTCGATGCCGTTTACGACGATATGTTGGGTACGAGCCTTGTCGTCTACCTTGACGTCAAAGTCGATTCCTTCGGTGGCGGGAATGCGCACCGGGTGCGAGTAGCCCATGTTCAGCAACAGGCCCTTGCCTTCGGCGGCCACACGGTAACCAACCCCAATAATTTGGAGCGACTTCGAGTGTCCTTGCGTCACGCCCACAATCATGTTGTTGATCAGGGTGCGAGCGAGGCCGTGCTGAGCGCGGTTTCGCGATTGGTTGTTGGGACGCGCAAGGGTCAATACACCGTCGCTTTGGTCCAGGGTCAGTTCGCGGGCGACCATTTGCTTGAGTTCACCCTTCGGTCCCTTGACCGTGACGAGGTTATCGCCGTCGATGGTGACGGTTACGTTGGCCGGCACCTTGATCGGAAGCTTTCCAATTCTTGACATCGTTGCGCTCCTTAGTAGACTTCGCAGAGGATCTCGCCGCCAATTTTGCGCTTGCGAGCCTCGCGATCGGTCATGACACCCTGGCTCGTGCTCAGGATGCGGGTCGTCAGACCACTGCGAAGCGGCCTCAAATCGTCGCAACTTTTGTAAACGCGAAGACCCGGCCGGCTCACGCGGGTGAGCTTGTGGATCAGCGGCTTGCGCTTGTTGTCGTACGAGAGGTGAACTCGAAGGGTCGGGAATTTGGTTTCGGTCGAAATCTCGTGCGACTTCACGAAGCCTTCGGCCTCGAGAATCTTGACGATATCCACCTTAATCTTGCTGTTCGGCACATCCACGCTCATATGTCGAGCGCTCGCGCCGTTTCGAATACGCGTGAGCAAGTCCGCGATAGGATCACTATGCATACTGGTTCCTCAGAAAAACAGTCGCGCTTACCAGCTCGACTTGGTCACGCCCGGAAGCATGCCCTTGTGAGCAAGTTCGCGGAACGATTGGCGGCAAATCCCGAAGTAGCCGACATAGCCATGGGCGCGGCCCGTGAGCATGCATCGGTTGTACTTGCGAGTCTTGAACTGGCGGTTCTTCACGCGGCGTGCCGTGAGGGCAGCCAGCGCTTCGTCCCGCTTTTCCTTGGGCAGTTGCATGATCTCGCGCTCTTCGGCAGCGAGACGCGCAAACGTTTCCGCTTGACGCTTATGCTTTTCGATTAAACATTTTTTAGCCATAAATAACACCGTTCTCGAGCGGTTTGCCCCCTCTAGCGAGGCGACACTACGCACGCGGTTGCGCCAGGGTCTGACGCGAAAAGAGAGGATACCACAAGGCACCCTCTCCTGACAATCCCGGTCTTAGACGGTGAGGACCGTGTACGTGTGGAACGAAGATTTCATCGGCGGCTCCTCGCCGCGCTCCTTATAAGCCTTGAGGTCGGCGAAGGCGCGCTTGTGGCCCTCGTGGAACTCGGGCGAGCCGGTCCACGCCTCAAATGCCTCGCCATTGACCCAGTGGCTGATGACCAGATACGGGCCGCCTTCCTCGTGCGGAGCCAGAACGTACATCCCCAGAAATCCGGGCATGCGGTCAATGGCTTGGGCGCGGGTCTCAAAGAGGTCGGTAAAGCGGCTGACGTACTCCGGGGCGCAGTGAATCGTGTTCACGGCGACAAATCCGGGGCGACACAGTTGAAGCAACCCGCAACAGCCCGGCGCAATGCGGGTCGGAGAAACAGCGGGAATGGTGGCAGCAGAGGGCGATGCATCCATGACGTTAATCATGACATTTTTGTGAAGATTGCTGCCGCCCGGTTGTCCGCCGAAACTTTCGAGGAGCGGGGTCGTCCCAGGTAAACTAACTGTTCGCATGTCTGATTTGCTCGAAAGGGGTCGCTCGCACGGCGCGGCCACACTCTCCCGACTTCACCGCCAACTGGTCCGCATCCGACTCTTCGAAGAGCGCGCGGCCGAACTGTTGCGCTCGAAAGAAATCCGCACCGCCTGCCACCTCTACATCGGGCAGGAAGCAGTCGCCGCTGGCATTTGCCAGGCGCTCCGCAACGACGACCTGGTACACGGCAACCACCGTTCGCACGGCCACTACCTCGCCAAGGGCGGCGACATGCGATCGCTGATGGCCGAGTTGCTCTGCAAGGAAACCGGTTGCTCAAAGGGGCGCGGCGGCTCGATGCACCTCTTTAACAAAGAAATCGGCATGCTGGGCACGGTGCCCATGGTCGCCGCGACGATTCCGATCGGCGTCGGCGGCGCATTAGCCGCCAAGCTGCAACGCCGCGACTACGTGAGCGTGGCCTTTTTCGGCGACGGCGCGACTGAGGAAGGCATCTTCTTTGAGTCGGTCAACTTTGCCGCTCTGCATCAACTGCCGATGATTTTCGTCTGCGAAAACAACTACATGTCGAGCCACCTTCCGTTGCTCGATCGCCGCACGCAAGAAGCGATTCACGCCTTCGTTAAAATGGAAGGACTCGCTTCGATCCGCGCCGACGGCATGAACGTGCTCGAGATGCACGACATCGGTTTGGAAGCCGTGCGCCGCGCCCGGGCGGGCGAAGGGCCGACCTTTATTGAAGCGGAATGCTATCGCTACCTGGGCCACGTCGGCCCGAGCGACGACCTTGACGTCGGCATCCGCGACCCCGAAGTCTTGCAAAGCTGGAAGGATCGCGACCCGATAACGCAGCTCGAACAAACCATGATTGAACTTGGATTCTCCTCCTCTGCCGAGCTCCAACTCGTGCGCGTTGAGGTCACCGCCGAAGTGGACGACGCGACAGAATTCGCCCGCGCCAGCGAACAACCCGCCAGCAGCGGCGTGCTTGAGCACGTGTTCACCGGGGTGCAAGCATGAGAAAGCTGAGCTACGGCCTCGCGATTAACGAAGGCTTCCACCAATCCATGGAGCGCGACGAGCGCGTGTTTGTCCTCGGCCAAGGCGTGCTCAACCCGTGGTACGTCGGCGAAACCGCCCGCGGCCTCGACACCAAGTACGCCCCCAGCGGACGCGTGATCGATCCGCCGGTCAGCGAAAACGGCATGAACGGCGTCGTGATTGGCGCGGCTCTCGCCGGGATGCGACCGATCACCATTCACCCACGCCTGGACTTCCTGCTCATGGGTTTTGAGCAAGTGGTGAACGAGGCGAGCAACTGGAGCTACGTTTTTGGCGGGCAACAAGCCTGCCCCGTCGTCATCCGCGGCATCATCAATCGCGGCGGCGAACAAGGCGCGCAGCACAGCCAGGCCATCCACGCGATGTTTAACCACGTCCCGGGCCTCAAGGTTGTGATGCCGGCTACTCCCTACGATGCAAAGGGCCTGCTTTGCGCGGCGGTGGAAGACGACAACCCCGTGATCTACATTGACGATCGCTGGCTGTACTCGGAAGAGGGCAACGTCCCGACTGAGTACTACAAGACTCCGCTCGGCAAGGCCAACACCCTCAAAACCGGCACCGACGTGACCATTGTGGCGGTGAGCTACATGGTGAAGCTCGCGCAAGAAGCCTCGATGGTGCTCGCTCAACAGGGCATCAACGTCGAGATTGTTGACCCGCGAACGATTTCTCCGCTGGATGAAGACCACATTTTTAGCTCGGTTCGCAAGACCGGCCACGTCGTGGTTTGCGATAGCGGCTGGTACACCGGCGGCGTCGCCGGCGACATTGCCGCGCGCATCGTCGAAAAGGCGTTCCACGCTTTGAAGGCGCCGATTCTACGTGTTACGCTCCCCGATTGCCCGGCGCCTAGCGCCACCAGCGAGGAGAAGGCGTACTACCCCACCGCTCAGCACATTGTGGACAAGGTCATGCAGGTGCTCGGTCGCCAACGCGTGCCGCAACACGCGGTCACGTCGGTCGGCCAGTAGAGGCCGCGTTCGGTCATGCGTCGCCTGTTCGCCCAGTTCGATCCTCGAATTGAGAACGAGCTGTACGAACAGCGCGGCCCGATCTACAAGGGTCTGCTCTGCTCGGCGGGGGCCGCGGCGCTCATTTCGCTGACCGGGCTGCTGGTCAAGTATCTGCTCGTCGCGATCAGCGAGCGCAGCTACTCGCTGCTGACCTACATGAGTCTCGGCGTCATCGTGCTGTTCGGCATCAAGTACTTCCTCACGCGGGGTCAGTCGTACTTTCTCTCCGAAGCGGCCACGCGGATGACGCAAAACATTCGGCAGGCACTCTTCGCGCGGCTCCTCCGGTTGCCCGTGACCTACTTTAACGAGAAGCGCGCAGGGGCGATTCAGAGCGTGCTCGCCAACGACGTGATGGTCTACCAGAACGCCGTGGTCGCGCTGAAAGATTCGATTGACGGGCCGATCAAAGTCGCCATCGGGTTCGTTGTCATCGTTCTGATTCAGTGGAAGCTGACTCTGGCGGCGATGCTCGTGCTGCCATTCATGGTGTTGTTCATTCAACGCAACGCCCGCAAGATGAAGGTTGCGCAAGCCGAAGTCCAGGAGAATCTCGGGCACGTGACCGCGTTCATGAACGAGTCGTTGCAAGGCACGCGAATTGTCAAGGCGTTTGGCGCGGAAGAAGTCACCGATCGCAAGTTCGCGCAGCATTCAGACGCGCTGCTCGCCGCACAATTAAAGGCCGCCCGGCGCGTGGCCACCCTCAAGCCGATGGTCGAGTTCATCGGGGCGGTGGCGCTCGGCATCGTGGTCTATCTCTGCGGGGTGTTGGCTTCGCGCGGAGAGCTTGGCGCGGCCGATCTGGGCGGGTTCGTCATCACGCTGGACGCGATCAACCGCGGGATCCAATCCATTGGTTCGCTCAAGCAGACCAAGGCTCAGGTGCAAGCCGCCAGCGACCGCATCTACACCGAGGTCATGAGCGTGACCGCCGAAGACACGGCGACGGCCGGTCGGCTGGTGCCGAGCACCTCGCGCGGCGAAATCGAGTTCCGCGACGTGAGTTTTACGTATCCGGACGGCACCGAAGCCTTGCGGTCGGTGAGCTTCGTGATTCGGCCCGGCGAAAGCCTCGCGCTTGTCGGGAATTCCGGCGCGGGAAAGTCCACCATCGCCGACCTCCTCATGCGGTTTTACGACCCGACGTCGGGCGTGATTCTCTACGACGGCACCGATGTTCGCGAGTTAGACACCGATTGGTATCGCCGGCAGATTGGCGTGGTGCCGCAAACCAACTTTTTGTTCGCCGGCTCGATTTCGGAGAACATCCAGATGGCCGCGCCCGAGGCCTCGGCGGCGGACATTCGCGAGGCGACCGTTGCCGCTCACGCGAGTGGATTTATTGACGAAATGCCGAACGGCATTGAGACGCAACTCGGCGAGCGTGGTGTGCGGCTGAGCGGCGGCCAAGCTCAGCGCATCGCGATCGCGCGGGCACTCATCCGCAAGCCGAAGATTCTGCTGCTGGACGAAGCTACCAGCAACCTCGACGCCGTGAGCGAGAAGGCCGTGACCGAGGCACTGGACGAGATCATGCCGGGCCGCACGACGCTGCTGATTGCCCACCGCTTAACGACCGCGGCCCGCGCCACCCGAATCGTGGTGCTGCGCAAGGGCGAGATCATTGAGCAAGGCCCGTTCCGCGCTCTGCTGGATGCCCAAGGCCCGTTCGCGCACATGTACGAGTCGTTCCTCGCGGGCTCCGAAAGCTGATGAACATCACGGCGCGCGACCTGCGCGTGACCAAGGGCGGGTTTCATCTCACGGTCTCTTCACTGGAGGTTGTCACCGGCGGAATTCTGGCGCTCATCGGCCCCAACGGGAGCGGAAAATCCACCTTGCTGCGAGCAATGGCCGGCCTGGAACCCTGTCAGGGCGAGGTGCAAATGGGCGGCGACGCGTTGCACGGCCTGCCGGACCTCGAGCGCGCGCGTCGCATCGCGTGGGTGCCCCAGGCGGAAAGCCACGCGTTTGATTTCACCGTCGGCGAGCTCGTGGCGACGGCCGCCTACTTCGGTCGAGACGCCGATGTCGCGGCGGCGATCACGCGCTTTGACCTGGGACAACTCGCCGGGCAGTCGGTGCGCAGCATCAGCGGCGGCGAACTGCAGCGAGCGCTCATCGCGCGGGCTTGGGCCACCGGCGCGCCGATCCTGCTGCTCGACGAACCCACCGCCCACCTCGATGTCGCCCACCTCGGGGCGCTGGCGGCCACAATCCGGGGTTCGGGTCGCACGGTGGTGCTGGCCTCGCACGACCTGAACTGGGCGGCCAGCGTGGCCAGCCAGGTGTTGCTGCTCAAGGCGGGGCAAGTGGTCAGCCGCGAGCTCACCCCCGAAAGCCTGGCGCAAGCCTTCGATGCGCGGCTGGTCCAGGCCACTACTCCCGATGGTCGCACCATCTGGGCCGCGCCATCCTGGTAGGCTTTCGCCTATGCTAGATCCCCGCGTCACGCAGTTGGCCGAGCTCTTCTGCGGCCACTCGACCAAGCTCAATAGCTCCGATAAGCTCTTGATCCACGCCTTCGACATCCCCGCCGAGGCGATCGCCGAGTTCGTCCGCATTGCCCAATCCAAAGGCGCACAGGTCGCCGTTCGGCTGGAGCAAGCCCACGTCAAGCGTCAACTGATGCTGGGCATGACCACCGAGAACGCGCGGACGATCGCCCACATCGAGCTGGAAGAAATGAAGCAGATGACGGCGTACATCGCATTGCGCGGCGGGGCCAACTATGCCGAAATGGCCGATGTGCCGGGCGACATCATGAGCATGTGGCAGCGTGAGTACGGTCAACCGGTCGTCTTCGGGCAGCGCGTTCCGCACACCAAGTGGGCCGTCACCCGCTGGCCGAGCCCGGGGATGGCCCAACAGGCGAGCATGAGCACGAGCGCTTTTGAGGACTTCTACTTCAAGGTGTGTTGCGTGGACTACGGCAAGATGGCCGAGGCTTGCAAGCCGCTGGAAGACCTGATGAACCGCACCGACATGGTGCACATCAAGGGGCCTGGCACCGACCTCACGTTCTCCATCAAGGACATCGGCGCCGTCGCCTGCTGCGGCGAGGCAAACATCCCCGACGGCGAGTGTTTCAGCTGCCCGGTGAAGGACTCGATGAACGGCGAAATCACCTATAACACGGTGTCGCTGTACCAAGGCACCGAGTTCAACAACATTCACTACAAGGTGAAAAACGGCCGGATCGAGGTCGCCGAATCGGGCGCGACCACGGCCAAGCTCAACGAGATTTTGGATACCGACGAAGGCGCGCGCTACTTTGGCGAGTGGGCCATCGGTTTCAACCCGCACGTGCTGCACCCGATGAAGGACACGCTGTTCGACGAGAAGATCGCCGGTAGCTTCCACCTGACGCCCGGCAACGCCTATCCGCCGCCCGGCGGCAACGGCAACAAGTCGGCGATCCACTGGGACACCGTTCTGATTCAGCGGCCCGACTACGGCGGAGGAGAAATCTGGATGGACGGAGTGCTCGTCCGCAAGGACGGCCTCTTTGTGTTGCCGGAACTCGCCGGTCTGAATCCCGAAAATCTCGCGTAGACGCGGCTCGGCCGAGCGTTGAACGGGGTTATGCTAAGGTGTGGACCCGTTCAGCTCTAGTCCGCTTTATCAGGCGAATCCGCGCCCGGCCGCCCGCAACGTCAACGACCAGCACGACGAGGCGCAGACGGCCGGCCAACGCCTGGCCGACGGCATCAGCTCACTGGTCGGCAGTTGGTGGTTTATCGGCGGCCAGAGCCTCATTCTCACCGCGTGGATCGTGTTCAACGTCCGCGCCGGCAAGCCGTTTGACCCCTTCCCCTTTATCCTTTTGAACCTGATTCTGAGCTTTCAGGCGGCGTACACCGGCCCGGTGGTGATGATGAGTCAGAATCGGCAAGCCGAGAAGGATCGCCTGGTGGCGCATAACGACTACGAGGTGAATGTGACCGCGGGCCAGGAAATCTGCATGATCATGGAGCACCTGAAGGTGCAGGACAAGGTGATGCTCGAACTGCTCACCGAGATTCAGGAGCTGCGCGCGCAGGTCCGCCCGCAAGCATAAAGAAAACGGGCCGCGATTTCTCGCGGCCCGTCTTCACTCTGCTTCTCGTTCCTTAGAACTTGATGCGGAGTTGGCTCGAAAGGAAGCCACCCTTGTAGGTGCCGGTGGCACCCGTGCCCCAAGTTACCGGGTTGCGAGCTTCGCCAAATTCGTAAGCGAAGTCAAGCATGGCATTGGTGCCGAGGTTGTAGCCGAAGCCGAGCGAAGCCCACTTTTGCGAGAGCGACGTCGGTGCGAAGTCAACCTTCACGTCTTCGTAACCGAGCATAACCTTCCAGTTATCGCCGAGCTTGTAGTTCAGCTTTGCAACGTGGCTAACGATGTCGGTCGTCGGGCCGTTGTAGTTGAGGTCGCCGAATTCGCCCATGTAGCTGAGGCTCATGGTGTCGTTCAGCTTGACATCAAGCATACCGGTCCAAGTTTCGATGTTGGTCGGGTTCCAGAAGGTACCGATTCGGCGCCAGTCACCAGCGGCGACGTAGTTCGGGTTCACGCGGCGGTATTCCACGCCGATGCCGACCTTGTCGTTCACGCTGTAGCTGGTGTTTGCGTAAGCAGCCTTACCGCGAGCGCCAACGTTGTTGGTGTTGGTGCTGAATTGCGATTCGCTGTAGCCGCCGTTGATGCCGAAGCCACCGATCTTGATCGTACCGTCAACGCCGTAGACGTTGAGTCGGTTCGGAGCACCGGGGGTTTCCGTATCGTGGAACAGGTAGGCAGCCTTACCGCTGAGCATGTCGTTGACCTTGATGTCAGCAACGATGGCCAGGGTTCCGTCAACCTTGCCTGCGCCAAACGGGATGGCGTTCAGGTCAGCGCCGTTGGTGGTGTTGCGGTTGCTGTTCTTACCAGCGACGACCATCAGCTTGGTGTTTTCACCGAAGCCGAAGCCAACCTTAGCACCGTCCAAGCGGTACATGCCGTCGTTGTAGTACGACACGTTGCTGTACGGAAGGGTGTTGCCCTTCTTGAACATATAGGGCGAGACCATGAAGCCAACGCGACCAACTTCGGCGCTGAAGCCGAGGCCCAGCAGCGATTCGTTGAAGCTCACCGACAGATCTTGAACATGAACGTCGCCGCTCACGTTGTCACTGAAGGTACCGCCGTTGCGGAGGCTTTGGCTACCGACGCCCGAGAGCAGGTTGCCAAACACGAGCGTTGCATTCCACTTCGGACCTTCGCTGTTGGTGCCACCGAGGCTCACTGCGACGTCGTGGTAGATGTTGGTGTCCTTGGTCAGACCGACCGAGGCGCCGCCCGTAGCAGCTTGACCGACGATGTGTCCATCCTTGGTCATGTGCTTCAGACCGTCGCGGCTGTTACCAGCGTAAACGATCACGTTGGCTTCGCCACTGATGCTGATCGGCATGCCCATCATGGGGGTCGAGCGACCGCCCTTCATGGCTTCCAGGTCCTTCTTCATGGCTTCGACGTCAACGCCGAGCGATGCGAGTTCCTTTTCGAAGGTGCCAGCCATCTTCTTCATGGCGGCGATATCGTCGCCCCAGCTCTTCATTGCAGCAAGCTGCTTTTGAAGGTCGCTGAGTTGAGCCTTCAGATCGCCATCGCTACCGGTGCCGACCATCTTCTTCATTTCTTCGATTTGATCAGCCAGACCGCTGTTCATCGACATCAGCTTCTTGTACGCAGCGTTGAGAGCAACGGCGAACTCGTAGCGAGTCATGAAGCGGCTGCCGCGAACGCGGCCATCCGGGTAACCAACGAGAATGCCTTCTCGCTTCAGGTTTTCAACGGCTTCAAAAGCCCAGTGATTTTCCGGAACATCCGGGAAGTTGTCTTGAGCCAGGGCCGGAACGACGGTCATCGCGCCAACCACAGCAAGAAGAGCAACCTTGAACATGTTCTTCATTGTGTTTTTTTCTCCAATGGGATCCGGGATCTTGGGATCGCGGGGTGAACATGTCCGATTGCTTGTCCTCACAACTTCCTTAAGTTTCCTATGAGGTCTCCCAATCATCGTGTTCGGGCGCGTTCCTTCGCTCCTAGATCGAAACCGGCATGGAGTCCGGTTCCATCTACAATTATACGGAACGAACCCGGCACTTTCAAGGGGCCCAGCAATTTTCTTAGGAAATTTTAATCAAACCCTTAGTTTTCGCCGCCATATTGCCGATCATTGGGGCCCAACGCGCCCAAGGTGGGCTCAGATTGTTCGGCCAGGTACCGCACCTTCACAAACACCGCGCGCCCACTCGCCTCCAAGGTTGCCGCCTTGCCCGCGTGACGAAAGTCGCCTTTGCCGCCGGCAAAGAACGGGTCGCTCGGCGCGCGCAGGAAGTTAGAGCCCTTCACCGGCGATCCGAATCCGCAGTCGGCGAACACGATCGTCGCCGGATCGAGGTTCGAGAGGATTGCAGGCGGCTTGCCGGCGAACTCCTCGCCGCCAACATACGACGTGTTGTAGCCGTAGCCGGTCGTCGGGCGACCCCACGATTCGCCGCGAAACCGCGGGCACGCGTGGATGCGCTGATCCTTGTGATAGGGGTGCAGGAGCCCGCCTTTCACCTCGCCGGTCGCGTAGTCGGTGTCGAAATCCCACGCGATCTCCCGCGAGCCGTTGTAGATGTACGAGAGGCACGCCGTGTCGTCGGAGTCGTTGGCGTACAGTTGCCAGGCGAGGCCGAGTTGACGGATGTTGCTGAGGCAACTCGTATCAATGGCGGCGGACTTGGCGCGGGCGAACACCGGGAACAAGATCGCGGCGAGGATGGCGATGATCGCGATGACGACCAGAAGCTCAATAAGAGTAAATGCGTGTTTCATGCTCGTGATGTGACAACGAGCGACGCGGGATCGGACTTGAGCGATGGCTCACACCGTTGCGGCACAGCACTGGATTCTCACCAGTTTCACCACGAGGCTCGGAACCAGCAGGTTACCCTTGCGGGCGAACGCGAGCGGACTGCTCTTCCACCAGCCGACGCTGGTCAGCGCGGAAGGTGTCGAGCTTTGCGGCTAAATCCGCATCGGCGACGGCCAAAATTTGGCACGCGAGCAACCCCGCGTTGCGGGCGTTGCCAATGGCCACGGTTGCCACCGGAATTCCCGCCGGCATCTGCACGATGCTGTAGAGCGAATCCATCCCGCTCATGGCCTTGCTTTGCACCGGCACGCCAATCACCGGGAGCGTGGTGAGCGCGGCGACCATGCCCGGCAAATGGGCGGCGCCGCCGGCGCCCGCAATGATGACCTTGAGGCCGCGGTCGCGAGCACTTTCGGCGTAATCCACCATCTTGCGGGGGGTGCGGTGCGCACTCACGACATCAATTTCGTACGGCACGCCGAACTCGGCCAGCGCATCGGCCGCGGCTTGCATGGTGGGCAAGTCGCTTTCGCTGCCCATGATAATGCCGACGATCGGCTTCAAAAGATTCCGCTCCGCAGGAGGTCTTTGAGCGAGAGCATGCCGACGACGCGGCCTCGCTCCACCACCGGCATGTCGCCGATTTTGCGCGGGTGATTCTGGAAGGTTTCCAGCGCATCGGCAGCCAAAAGCTCGGGGTCAATCACGCTCACATCGCCGTTCATGATCAGGCTGGCCTCGCGATGAAGATTCTCAGCGTCCGCAAGAATCGCGCGTCGCAGGTCGCCATCGGAGATAAAGCCGAGCATCTCGCCCGCCTCGCCCACCACAATCGCGCCGCCTGAGCCAGCCCGCGTGATGAGCTCCATGACATCGTGCAGCGGCGTCGCCGGGACGACCAGCGCCAAGTCTTCGCCTTGCCGCATCACGTCGCGCACGGTCAGCAGCAAACGCTTGCCGAGCGCGCCTGCGGGGTGGAATCGAGCGAAATCTTCCCGGCTGAATCCGCGCTGTTCCATGACCGCCACGGCCAGCGCATCGCTGAGCGCCATCATCACCGTCGTGCTCGTGGTCGGAGCCAAGTTGTTGGAGCACGCTTCTTCGGTCACCCCGGTATCGAGCACCAAGTCGGCGAGGCGGCCCGCGCTGGAATCCGGGCGGCCCGTAATCAAAATGGTGCGCGCCCCGATCATGCTGAGCGAGGCGAACAGCTTGACCAGCTCATCGGTTTCGCCGCTGTGCGTGTAGAGCAGCACGATGTCCTGCGAGGTGACCATGCCCAGATCGCCATGCACCGCCTCGGCGGCGTGCAAAAACATGCTCGGCGTGCCCGTGCTGGCGAGGGTTCCGGCGGTTTTGCGCGCCACATGCCCGCTCTTACCGATGCCGCAACAGATCACCCGCCCCGTGCCGGCGAGCATCCAATCCACGGCGGTTTCAAACGCGGTCGAAAGGCGATCGGCCAAGTGGGCGATGGCGTTGGCTTCTTGCCGCAAAACGCGTTGCAGCGTGGAGATGGATTCGCTCGACATGCGGGTTTGAACTTCCATGACCGTTCGCCGATAGTGTACCGAACGGCCCGCCCGAACAAACGTGGAACTTTGGCCGTTCATCTGGCATTCATGAGGTGTGCAGGGAATCGTCATGAATCAAGCTGGTACATTCGAACCAACTGCCGTTCGCCTCGTGATTCCCTCCTTCCTTGCCAAACGCTCGCGCCACCGCTTTGAACAGGCCCTGGTCGAGCAGCTCCCGACGCTGTATCGGGTTGCGCGTCGCCTGACTCCCAGCGCCGACGACGCTGAGGATTTGGTGAGCGGCGCGATCCAAAAGGCGCTATTGAACTTTGAATCGTTCGATGGTCGCCACTTACGCAGTTGGCTGATTGCGATTTTGCGCAACGAACTGCTCACCGATATCCGCTACAAGCGACGCCACCCGACCGAGGAGTTTCCCGAAGAATGGGAGCCGCCCGTGGGCGATGGCTGGTCCGAGATTTCGGGTCGCCTCGAAGCCACATCCGTGCTCGAAGCGCTCGAATGCATCCCGGAATCCTATCGCCTGGTGGTGCACATGTTTGATGTTGAAGAAATGACTTATCAAGAGATTGCCGAAGCCCTGGATATTCCCATTGGCACCGTGCGCTCGCGCCTTTCCCGCGGACGCCAAATGATCCGCACCAAGCTCACCGGGCGCATCGAGGTGAATTCATGAAACCAACCTGCTGGCTCAGCTATTTGGACGGGACGATGCCCGCCGCCGACCGCGCCCGCATCGACGAGCAACTGGCGAACGATCCGGCGCTACGAGACGAACTCGCGGGATATCAGCAGTGCTGCCAAGCCATCGGCTCGTGTTGCCAAGGCGATTCGGTGCCGCTAGACCGACTCCGCGCCCAATGCCAATTTAAGAATCAACCCATGCCTGCGCGCAAGCGCTGGGGCTTGGGCCTGGTGCTCGCCGGAGCCGCCACATGCGTGGTTGCCGGCGTGTTGATCGCGCCGAGCATGTTCGGGCGCAGCGACCAACCGGGAGCGGGCGATCCGAACCTGTTTGCGCAGGGTCCGGTGGTCGGGCAGCTGGTGGTTTCCAACCCCAACGCCGCCGCCGATTACGCGCGTCAGCAAACCAATTTCGACGTTCCCGTGATGACCGTGGGGCAGATTCAGAAGGTCGAATGCGGCAAAGAATGGGCGTGCATGGACCTACTTGTCGAAGGCGAAAAGGTGCGCGTATACATGCGCCCCGGCCTGGACTGCGACTTCACCGCCGGCAAGAGCATGAAGCTGCCGTGCGGCACCGTGGTGTACTGCTGTCAGGGCACCGGTTGGCAGACCAAGGGCTACAGCTTCTACGCGGTCGGCGGCAGCGAATCCACGCGCATGGAACTGGCCAGTTTGACGCGCAGTTCGCTGGCGAATTGGACCCCGCGACTGCAGTAACACGGCGAAAGTCCGGGTGGTATAATCCCCTCACCGGGTCGGTTAGCTCAGTGGTAGAGCACTACATTGACATTGTAGGGGTCACAGGTTCAAATCCCGTACCGACCACCATTCCACCTTCGTTCTAGGCGATGGCTTCAAGGCCCTTCTCTCGCACGACCGTGAGTAGCTTGAGCGCGGTGCCCGACGGGTGCTTTTCTCCACGCTCCCACTTGCTGACCACGCCAACCGAAACATTGAGATACATGGCAAAAACCGCTTGGCTGACTTGAGCCTTAAGCCGGATGTCGCGAATCTCCTCAGCGCTCAGAACACCGATCGTTGTGAGACAGGCGTCATCAAATTCTCGCATCGTCTGCTTGCTGATCAGGCCGATCTCGGCCAGGTCGTCGGCGGTTTGATGCGCCGACACCATTGCACTTGACCGATAAGTCTTCGCCATCCGCTAACTATAGCACTAAGAGCTATAGTGCTAGCCGTACAACAAGTGCGGCTGCCGCTCCGCGCGCCAGGCCGACGCGTCCGCGTCCAGCCGATCTTCCAATTCCTCCCGCGGACCACCTTCCTCGATCCACGCCGTGAGCGCTGGGTCGCCGGTGAGCAGATCGAGCGGGCGACGATCCCACACATACTCGTAGGGCGGGTCTTGGTGGATCGCTACATCCGGCCAGTGCCGCCACAGCAACTGCAGCATTACGAACGTCACCTCCACCGATTCGAGCGCGAACGGGTCGGTGACGTGCCAATGCACGCCGCCACAAATCTGCCGCGCGTGCTTTTGGAACGTGGGCTCAAACGAGTACGGACGGAACACCACGCCCGGGAATTGCTCGGCGTTGAGGAGCGCGGCGAGTCGCGCGCCGTCCACGCCGGGCGCGCCAAGAATCTCAAACGGGCGCGTCGTGCCGCGACCCTCACTCATTTTCGTGCCCTCAAAAAGGCACATGCCGGAGTAGACGAGCGCGGTTTCGTAGGTCGGCATGTTGGGGCTGGGCATGGCCCACGGACGACCGGTTTGCGGCCAATGCATGTTGCGAGTCCAGCCCTCCATCTCGACCACCGAGAGCTCGCACTTCGGAAACTGGGTCGCCTGGAGCCAGCGCGCGATCTCGCCGATCGTCATGCCGTGGCGGGCGACAATCGGAAACAGCCCGACGAAACTTTCCATTTCGGGCCGCATGCGCGGACCCTCGACCACCTCGCCGCCAATCGGATTCGGGCGATCGAGCACCACCACCGGCAACCCCACGCGGCTACAGGCCCGCATGCACAGGGCCAGCGTCCAAATGAACGTGTAGTAGCGCGCGCCGACATCCGGAAGATCCACCACCAACACATCGAGCCCGGCCAGCATCGCATCGGTCGGCTCGCGGTGCTCCCCGTACAGCGAAAGAATGCGGAATCCCGAACCGGTTTCGCCCTCGCCCTCCCACTCGATCATGTTGTCTTGGGTGTGCCCCCAAAGGCCGTGCTGCGGGCCGAAAACCGTGCGTAGGTCCACCTTGGCGGCGAGCATCGCATCCAGCGTCGAGGTGAAGTCCGAAAGCATGCTGGCTTGGTTCATCACCAAGCCAACTCGCTTGCCGCGAAGAGCGGCGAAACCATCGGCCGCCCAAATCTCGGCCCCAATCCGCGTCACTCGGCGTCCTCGCGCGGCAGAAACTCGAACACGTAGAACCAGTACGCGGCGATGCTGAGCCCGGCCGCGCCAACAATCAGCAGCACCGGAATCGCTACGCCGGGCAAGATCGGGTTGTTGTTCGACTGGCCGCTCAGGCCGCTGAGCACGCCGCCACTGCTGAGCGAGGGATGCTGCGCGATGCCGTTCATGTGCGCGAAAATCGAGCCGTACTGCAGCGAGCCCGGCGTAACGCCGGTGAAGGTTTCGAACCCGAACGCGTAGAGCAAGCAAATCGTGGTCGCCTTGTTGGCGAGCAGCGAAATGAACACAAACAGCCCGGCGTAGGCAAACGCGCCGAGGTTCACGGCGAGCAGCTCCGCGCCCACACCCGACCACAATTGCGGCGAATTGCGCATCACAAGCAGGCGGAACACGATGACCGCGAGCGAGGACAGCGCGCCGACCGTGGCCGCACTCGCCAGCGCGCGCCCGATCAGCATCGTCCGCCGATCCACGGGCCGGGTCAGCAAATACACAATCGTCTTTTGCTCGACTTCTTGCGCCACCACCGCGACGCTGAACACGCTGCTCATGAGCGCGACAAGCCGAAAAATGAACAGCGAGGAGATCGAGCCATACGCATCCCGGATGGGCGTGCCGCGCATTTGCGTGGCGGTGAACGCGCCGATCATGGCAATCAGGACGATCGCCAAAATCCACGGCGCTACGCGCCGAGGCCGCATCAACTCGCGGAAACTACTGCTAAAGATGTAGCCGATCATGTCGTCACCAGGTAGCGGAACACGGATTCCAAGTTGTTGTCGGGGCTGCTAAAGCCGACGATCGGCAATTGATGATCAAGCGCGACCTGCGGAATGAACTCATAGAACTGGTCGGGTTGGCGAGTCTCGACTTCCACGCCGTCGCGCGTTTTGCGCACGGAGATCGTGAAAGCCTGCTGCGCCAGCAAACTGGCGACTTGGTCGGGCGCCGGAGTGTGGATCGAAATCCGGTGCGGAAACCGGTCGATCAAATCGCGGATCACGCGGATATTGCCATTCGCCAGCAACCTTCCGCGATGCAAGAGCACGATGTTCGAGGTCATCTGCTCGACCTCAAACAGAATGTGGCTACTCACCAAAATCGTGCGGCCCTCTTGCGCAAAGCTGTGGAGCAAGTCCATAAATTCGCGTCGGCCCACGGGGTCGAGGCCGTTGAGCGGCTCGTCGAGCAGAATCGCCCTGGGGTCGTGCACCATGGCCTGCGCGAGTTTGATGCGCTGCCGCATGCCCTTGCTGTAGCCCTTGATCTTGCGGTCGGCGCGCTCGGCCATGCCCACGCGTTCGATCATCATCGCCGCTCGACGACGAGCCTCCGCCGCGTCGTAACCGGCCAGCCGCGCGAGGTGCGTGACAAACTGCGTGCCAGTCATGGTTTCGTAGAAGTTGTCAATCTCGGGGCAATAACCTAGCAGGCGGTAGACATCGGGGTTGGCAAACGGCTCCATACCTTCGACGAGCACGCGACCAGTGGTTGGCCGAAGTTGCCCGGTGATCAGCCGCAGCATCGTAGTTTTGCCCGCGCCATTCATGCCGAGCAACGCCGTGACTCCGCTCGGGATCGTGCAGGTGACATCGTTCATGCCGATAACCTGCCCGTACCAGCGACTCGCCGACTCGAAGGTAATCATTTAGACCACCTCCACGGCTTGCACCTTCTTCCAGGCGATGCCGATGCCAATGAGGCAGATAACGAGCCACGCCGCCACCATGAGGAATGTGCTCGGTATCGGGATATTCGGTAAGCGACTATTGATCCCAAACGCCGGGGAGCCATCCGTGCCCAGCAGGATTTTCGCAAGGCCGATTTGAATTCCATCCAGCGAGCAGTAGTACATGGTGAATAGCCCCGGTTTGACGTTGGCCAAGCGGGAACCGCCGTCTCGCAGCTGACTCAAGATCGTCATCACCACAAACTGCGTAAAGAAGTTGGTGATGAGATAGACCCCGGCAAAGGTCGAGCCCGCTACCCGGCCTTGGTTGAACAGGCTCGAAATGCCAATGACGACGCTCGCCAGGAGCGCCGCGCTCATCAGGTGAACGGGGATCATCTGCAGGATCACCACACCCGCCTGCGACATGAACCCATACGAGTTGAAGCTCAGCCCGCCGTAGAGCCAAAAGAAGATGGTCGCCAACATCTGCAGGCCAAAGAGCGGCATAAACACGCCCATCCACTTGCCGAATACGTAGTCGAACTTGCTGCACGGCTTGCTCAGATACACGAGCAGCGCGTTAGAGCGGTTGTCGTTGGCAATCGCGCCCGCGCCGAGCATCCACGCCAAGATGAAGTAGATGAGTTGGCTGTAGCTGAAGCCAAGAAGAAACTGGTCCCGCCAATTGATGCGCGCGAGAAACTCCTTGAACTGCCGCTGACCGGCTTCCCCTCCCTGACCAACAACTTGCTCAAGGAAAAAGAAGATGATCATCATCATGAAGTAGTACCAACCCGAGCCGACCGCCATGACCCACAGGAAGCGGTTCTTGATGCTGCGTTTGAGTTGATACAGGGCGATGGCCAGCCAACGCGCCTTGACCGAGCCGAGCGGCCCATCGTAGTTGCGATAGGTGAGGTCGGCGACCGGGGACAGATAGTGTTCTTCGCTCGCCATTATCGAATGACCTCCAAAAATGCTTCTTCCAAACTGCGTGTGGCGACCTGGTAGCCGCGAACCTGCACACCGGCTTTCCGGGCGATTTCCAGCACGCGGCGACCGGTCTCCTCGGGGCGGCCTTCGCCGCGCACTCGAACCGTGCTGCCGAGCGCGTGGATGAATTGAAGCCCCGCTTCTTGCAGGGCGTGCACGTAGCCGGGGCTGGCCTCCTTGAGCTCGATGTCCAGCGGCGCGCCTTCCAGGCGGGTCAGGTCGGAAATCAATCCCTCCGCGCGGAGTTCGCCCTTGGCGACCACGACCACTTGGTCGCAGGTGCGCTCGATGTCGGGCAGCAAGTGCGAGCTCACAATCACGTTGACATCCTTGCCGTGCGAAATCGAGCGCACAAGTTCCAGCATGTCTTCGCGACCACGCGGGTCGAGGCCGTTCGTCGGCTCATCCAAAAACAAGAGTTTCGGCCCGTGAATCAGAGCTTGCGCCAGCTTGATGCGCTGCTTCATCCCGGTGGAGTAGGTCTCCACCAGCCGGTAGCGCGCCTCGCCGAGGCCGCAGTATTCCAGCACCTCGTGGGCGCGGCGCAGCGCCTGGTCGGCGGGCATGCCCGAGAGCTCTCCGGCATAGGCGACAAAGCCCACCGCGCTGATGCCCGGAATGTGGCAATCCTGCTCGGGCATAAACCCGACGGCTTGCCGAATTTTGCGACTCTCGGTCGCCGAGTCCAATCCGAGGACGGTCACCGAACCGACCGCGGGGCGAATGAACCCCATCATGGTCTTGATGAACGTCGTTTTGCCCGCCCCGTTTGGCCCCAGCAGACCCGTACAACCGGGACCAATGCTCGCGCTAAAGTTTTGGAGGGCCGTGAACGCTCGGTATTGGACCGTGAGGTTGCGAGCTTCGACCAAAGACATACCTTCGCATTCTACACGTTGCCCCCTCCGCAGGGCGGGACCAAAGTCAGGGCAATTCTTAGTAAACTCGCGCCATGCTTCGAGTCGCTTTGGTCGGATGCGGGTTTATGGGCCGCATGCACAGTTCGGTCTATTCAAGCCTGCCCGACGTGCAGGTGGTGGCGACCCACGCCAGCCGCATGGAAGGTGCCGAGAAACTCGCCGCCGATCACGGCGCGACCGTGGTGCACGACCTCAAAGAGATTCTCGAATCCAACGATGTTGACGTCGTGGATATCTGCCTGCCGACCGACGTACACGCCGAAACCGCGATCGCCGCGCTGGACCACGGCAAGCACGTGTTCTGCGAAAAGCCGATGGCGCGCGATTCGTTTCAGGCCACGGCAATGATCGCCGCCGCCGAACGCAATAACCGGCAGTTGATGATCGGGCACTGCATTCGCTTTTGGAACGAGTACGCCGAGTTGGAGCGGCTCAAAAAGTCCGGCGAGTTGGGTGAGTTGCTCTCGCTGAACCTTATTCGCTACGGCGAGTTCCCGAGTTGGAGCATTGACGGCTGGATCGGCGACGAAGCCCGGAGTGGTGGCGCCGCGCTGGACATGCACATCCACGACACCGACTTTGCGCTGCATCTGCTGGGGCAACCCGACGAGGTGTTCTCGCGCGGCACAATTGACGATCGCGGCCCGAGCCAAATTTTCACCACCATGCGGTTCGGCAAGACCGTGGTGCACGCCGAGGGCGGCTGGAACCTGCCCCCCAAGACGCCGTTCAAGCACGCCTTCCGAGCGATTTTTGAGCGCGGCGCGGCGATTTTCGATGGCGGTCCGCTCACGGTGTTCCAAGCCGACGGGACCAACTTTGTGCCCGTGTTCGCGAGCATGAGCGCTGGCGATATCGGCGGCAACCTCAACGACCTCGGCGGCTACTACCACGAGTTGAAATACTTTTACGACTGCCTGACCACGGGCCGCCCGATGGACCGATGCACGCCGACTTCGGCGCTGCGTTCGCTGGAAGTCACGCTCGACGAAATCCGCCAGGTGAAGGAGGCCGCGCAGTGATCAAGGCGATCAACTATTGGTCGTTCCCGGGCGGTCTGGAAGGCACGCTCCCGGCTCGCGAGGCAATTGACCTGGCGCGCGACAACGGTTTCCCCGCTCTCGAACTGGCCATTAACTGCGACACCGAGCTCTGCCTCTCCACAACCGAGGCGGAATGCCGCGAGATTGTGGCCTATGCCGAGTCGCAAGGAGTTGGCTTGCACACGGTCGCCAGCGGCATGTATTGGGGTCGCTCGGTGGGCGACACTGATCCGGCGCTGAGGGCAACCGCGATCGAAGACTTGCGGGCGATGATCCGCATCACCAGTTGGCTCGGAGCGACGGTACTGCTGACGATTCCCGGCGCGGTGGACGTGTTCTTTCTGCCCGATCGTGCTCCGCAGCCGTATGGCGAGGTCATGCGCAACGCCGCCGCCGGACTTCGCGAAGTGTTGCCGCTGGCAGCCGAGCACAAGGTGCGACTGGGCATCGAGAACGTCTGGAACAAGATCCTCATGTCGCCGGGCGAAATGGAAATGTTTCTCGCCCAGTTTGATAGCGAGTGGATCGGCGCGTATCTCGACGTCGGCAACATCCTGCCGTTTGGCTACCCCGAAGACTGGATTCTGCACCTCGGTGACAAAATCGCCGCCATCCACATGAAGGACTTCCGACGATCGGTGGGCACCGCGGCCGGATTTGTCGACTTGCTCGAAGGCGATGTGGACTTCCCGGCCGTGATGAAGGCCCTCCGCGCCATTGGGTACGAAGGGCCACTCACGGCGGAGATGATTCCGCTTTACGCCCGCTCGCCGATGGTTCGCATTGCGAACACCAGCCGGGCGCTAGACGAGATTCTGCAAAGTTAGAGCTTCAGATCGACGATGCCGCTGACGCCGACGCCGTCCACGGTGTCGATGCCCTTACTCACGTCCATGTCCTCCACCGGGATCAGCGCGCGAATGCGAATTTCCTTGCCGAAGAGCTCGGTTTCGGGCGCGGCCACGGCGTTCACCCGCTTCACCAGGCTGGGCGGACCCATGACTTGGGCGGCGCCGATGGCGTTTGATTTGCCGATGCCGACGGTGAGAATCGGGACGACCTTGGTCATCTTGGTGGCCGTGTCGCTGCGGTTGGCGAGCTTGTTAAACGCCTTGTTAATGTCCTTGTTGAACTGCTTGACGGCGGCGCCCACGCCAATCACCTTGATAATCTGCTTGATCTGCGGAACCGCGATCGGGGTCATCAGCAGGGTCACGGCGGCGATGGCGATAATTTTCGTTTTCTTGGTCATAGTCACTCCTCAACCGGGCCAACGAGCGACCCTTCACTCAATAATACGTGGGAAAGGCCCTCCGGGGGACGAAGTTTTTCGCCCCCCGGCTTGCTAACTATTCGAGCGCGAGGCCCGTGGCGGGGTCGATCACCGTCAGGAATCCGACGCTGTACCCCTTGCGGCCCCACGCGAATCGCTGCGCCCTGAACGTGGCCGCGGTGTTCCAGTACTTCGCGCTGGTGTCGGCCATCACGTAGTTGTTCCCCGCGTCGAATCGACCGCTGTGCGTAAATCGCAACGTGTGATCCGGACCCACGACGTTTTGTTCGCAGTTCCAAATGCGAGTCGCGGTGGCCCAGGTGAGAGCTTCGAGCGGTTGTTCGCCGAGCGAGGGCTGAGCCGAGCCGCTGAGCGCGCGCTGACCCTTGCTGGCGATGCCAAACGCCGGCCGGTACGTGCGGAACTCGCCGCCGTTGCCGCCCGGAACCCAATCGGCGTTCATGCACCGCGGGGCTTCGGTGGCCGGAGCAATGATAATCGTTCCGCTCACGTCGTTGACTTCAAACTGCGGCACCACGTTGCTGGTGTCGGTGCTTTGGCGCTTGCGACCGATGAGGTTTTGATTGGCGACATAGCTAATGCGGGCCACCTGTCGGGTTCCCGGGTTGGTGCTGCGGCCCAGGCTTTGCTGGAACGACGGCACGCCGAAGCCGCGGTTGTTATTCAGTACGTTCCAGGTCGTCGGGGCCCATCCGCCCACCTTGTCGGCGGGGGAGATGAAAATCTGCTCGTTCTTCATGTACGGCAGAATCATCCAGCTCCAATGGACTTCCTTGTCGGGATCGTCGTTTTCGCGGTGATTGCTCGGCGGGTACACGTCGTCGCTTTCGTTGAGATAAAGCTGCAGAGCGATGCCGATTTGCTTCGAGTTGCTCAGGTCGGCGGTCTTCTTGGCGGCCATCTTAGCCTTGGTGAAAACCGGGAACAGAATCGCGGCGAGGATCGCAATAATCGCGATCACGACGAGAAGCTCGATGAGTGTGAATGCTTTCTTCATGGGGGTTGTGGAGGTGGAAAAGCGAGGGCGGACAATCTCCGCCCTCGCAGGGTTGGTCTTAGAGGTCGCCGAGGTCGAAGCTGGCGGCCAGCGTCGAGTAGTCCGCGATATCCACGATGCCGTCCTTGTTGAGGTCAGCACCGGCGAGGTAGTTGGCGTCGCCAAAGTTCGAGTCGAACGCGGCGGCGAGGGCCGAGTAGTCAGCGATGTCCACGATGCCGTCCTTCACGACGTCGCCGTTCGGAAGCACGAAGTTAGCGTTCGTCGCGCCGATCGTCGTCGAGACCGGGCGAACCAGCCAAGTGGCGGCACCGGCGCGCAGGGTGACGGCACCCGAAACGCTCGCGGTAACCGGCAGCGAGTACGAAGCAATGCCGGCGCTCGGCGCGACGTTGACCGTCGAGGTTTGCACCAAGTTGCTGCTGGAATCGAACAGTTGGAACGTGACGGCCACCGTCGCGCTACCCGACACGCTACCTACGTAGCTGCCAAGGTTGATCGAACCGCTGATCGTCGCGCCGCTCGTCGGAGCGAAACTCACGCCGCGGAAGCGGGTGTTGGCCGGAGCCGTCGCGATGCTCGTGGTCGCCGAGAAGCCGGTGCCCATGTCCGTGATCTTGAAGAGATCAGCGCCCGCCGAACCCGTGATGTAGATCACGTTTTGCGGACCGCTGGTGTCCACCGCAATGCTGTTGAAGCCGGTGCCAGCCAGGCGATACGCCTCGCTCCACACGCCGCCCGTGCGAACCATCTTGACCAAACCGACAGTGCCCGAAGACGTGGCGTAGTACATGGTGTTGGCATCCACGAATTCGAAGTCGCGGCCGCTGCCGGGCGTGCCACCATTCGTGTTCGGGGTAGCGAAGAGGCCCGGCTTTGCAAACGAATCGGCCGGGTTGGTCGACCAGGTGGTCAGACCGTTGACGCCACTGCCGGATTCCGACGCATAGTAAGCGTTGGAGCCGCTGAAGTAGAAGTTGCCGCCAAAGTACTTGGCCATGCGCGTGGAGAGCGCCGGATTGAACACTTGCGTGCCGGTCGGGTTGCCAAAGGTGCCCTTGTAAAGACCAGCATCGCCGCCCGTGACAATAAAGTCGCTACCGGTTTGCGAGGCCACTGCGCGAGCCCCGTCGCCCAGTTGCAGATTTTGATCGTACAGGCTAAACGGACTCGAGAACTCGACTTGACCAGCCGGGTTGATGCGAGCCACGGCGCGGGCCGAGTCGAACTTGTTCCACAGCGCGCTGAGCGGGGCTTCGTCGTAACCGGCGATCATCAGATACTGACCGTTGGCCGAGAGTTCGAGCGCGCCTTCCGAGGTTTCGCCCCAGTCGGTGGTGATGTTGCGGCTGCCGAGGTTGTTGAGGCTCAGCGGCGAACCGACGGCCGAACCGGACTTGGTGTATTGCAGCAGTTGAACCGGCTGGTTCAGGTTGTCCGCACCCGCGTCACCGATCGTGGCCACCACAAGGTTGCCCGCCGTGAAATTGGCGAAGGCATTTGTCGCAACAGCGGCAAGAAATAGAATGGATCCCGTTTTCATGGTCGTCTCCGGGTTGCCGTTTCGGCCCCCGAGGACGAGTGTTTCGCGGGAAGTTTAAGGGTTTGTTGTGCGCGGTTTCATTTAACATCCGCTTAAGCGAACGTTAACGTTGGGCGCTGTTTCTCGGTCGGATCGCTGACGTTCCGCTTTCGACTTGAGTCCTGATTCGAGCGGCACCAACAAGTGGAAGGGGATAACCCCCGACAGAGCCTTCACTCTTGGTCAACTTAACTGGTGTCCCCACCTTCCCCAGGCTCTTGGCCAGCCCAGCTTAGCTTTCCGATCGCATCAACGCTTGCCGGCAATCCGAGCCTACGAAGAAGTTCAAAGTACTGGCGGGCAAAGTAGAAGCTGGCCTGCAGCATGTCCGCATGCGCATACCGTGGCAGGTTAAGCAGTTCATTAAACGAAACTTGTGGGTTGTCTGCAACTAAGCTATGGTAACGAAAAATCGTGCTAGGATCTGACGCGCATTCCACATACTGGGAACTTTCTACAGTCTTCGTCCGAGCAAGCACAAAAAAGGTTGGTCGAAGCCCATAGCACGCGTCGAGGCCGAAGCCAGTGCACTGGATGTCGTAGTCGACTGAGGGCACGGCAGAACTTCTCAGCATCCGCTGGCTGCAAGCATGCACAGCTGAAACAAGTTCGGACTTACTGTTGAAATCCTCGGGAATCATGTATCCACTGATGGTTGGCAACCATGTTTTTGCACTCGAGTGCCCGCAGGACCTCGGCAAGCTAAAGATCACTTGGGAATCGTTTGTAACAAGGAGCACCATGACAAGAAGAGGCTTGATCGTATGATTTGACCTCAAAAGGAGCCAAGTACCATCTTCTTCCACCATACCAAGACCGTCAAACGTTCTGGCGCCGTCCTCACTGTAAGCATCGAGCGCGACAGATCTGGTCGACAGAGTTGCAGCAAAGTACGTTGTTTTGTAAACCGGAATGTTGGCATTGAGAGCGGTTGGAGCAACATCGGCGCAACAAATCTCTTTATCGTGAAGGAGGACCTGCTCGTCAGATAATGCACGAATCAGACTAGGCAATAAGCCCTTAATGCGGTGAGACACTTTTTGGGGTGCCGCTGCTGAATCGAAACAACATTGCCGGGAATAGAGCGTATGGAGAGGACGAGAAAATCGCCGTACATTCTCCCACTGGCTGGTTGATGTCGCGGGCGCAAGCCGCTGAGCGGCGGTATCGTGCTGATGATCTATGAGTATCGCGTGCTCCCCGCGAAACGACGACTTCGGCTCGGAACGGTCTCGCCCCGCAGTTGACGATCCGGCCAAAATCTGGTCCAGAAACCTCCACGAGTCTCGATATGGGGCAGGGAACTTCAAATTCGCTAGGCGCGAGCGGCATGAGACTAGCCACTTGGAAGTCCGTTCATTTTCCTGATGTTGGCGAACCAACTCCGTGATATCCCGTTTAGAATGAGATGTGGCGCCGTAAAGATGTCCCCCTAGCACTGCATCCAATATGCCTTGCTC
This sequence comes from Chthonomonas sp., assembly GCA_016788425.1. NCBI lineage: Bacteria > Bacillati > Armatimonadota > Chthonomonadia > Chthonomonadales > Chthonomonadaceae > Chthonomonas > Chthonomonas sp. The sequence goes on along the minus strand of JAEURQ010000004.1, from coordinate 14,552 downwards.
ACGCTGTGCTGCCTGTGCCGGGTTGAGCATCGAAATCGAGTCGCGCAGTTTTGCCTGAAACTCCCTCAGTTCTGAGAAATCTTCTGGTGCCTTCAATTCGCATAGCTTCACGAATGCAAGACCGGGATCTTTCTTGACGATCAAACCGCGGACAGATGTCGTGCGGCCGGACGCAGCAGGCAGAGCGCCCAGAGTCACGCCCTCGGCAACAACCTCAGCCGCCGCAACCAGCCTTTTTGTTTCTTCGTAGGCAGCCAATACGCTCTCGCTAGGCTCATCCACCAACGCCCTCAGTGAATCTGCGACGATCAGGTACCTCGCAAGGCGCTTTTCTCTCCCTTTGGTGATCGACTCGTATGGCGTGCGACCATTCCCCCCCTCTCGCTTCGCAAACACTGGATACAAGTCAAGAAGCTTTCTGCCCAACTGGTCCGAGACTGCGGTGGTTAGTGTTTTCACTGCCCGTCCGATAGACGGAAAAGATGTTGAATGCTCGTAATTCTGCTTGGCAAGGCTCATTTCATTTTTTCTCCATTAATCTTCAGACGACAATAGATGCAATTTTGATCCAATGCATCAAGAATTGCTCGTGAATCCGTATTCCTGAAACAACCTTCTCTATCGCCGCAAATTGGCGGCTCGCGACTGATGAGCAAGCGCGTGCAATCTAGCGTCTTTTAATACACTTGATAGACAATTTAATGCAATATTTGCCAATATCTCGGTCATGAAATCCATCTGGAATCTTTATGTGCATTTTGCACAAAATTATTGAACCAAGTTCGCGCAGGGCGAGTCTCCAAGTTAGTGGGGATGACTATGAAACAATCCACATCAGAACATGCCTTGTCACTACGACTTGCATTAGTCAGCGCGGCCTTCAGTTGTGGAGGCTCCACCGCAGTCACTTGCGGTTATGCCAGGCTTTACGCTGGTCACATCTACACCTGTCTTTCAATCGCCTTTAGCCTGTCAGCGGCTGCAATCCTACTCATTCTGAGCGAGAATTAAGTAGTCGCCTCGGGCTCAGCTGAATTGGGTGGGGTGCAGTCATTGTAGCCCACCCACCTTATTGAGCGGTGACCGGAAGACAAAACACTTGAGAGCCGGTGCGGCTCTTAGGTCCGTGGAGAGTTGCCTTCAAGCGCACTTTCGCCACCGTCAGCGGAAGCGAACACGGACTGCACCTGACTCAGTAAGCACCACCGCCGCGCAGGAGACCTCCACACTATGACGTCATCCAACTCGAACCGGGTTACCGAATACGGTCGGCGATCGATCGCCGAATCATCGTGTCGGCAATGTCCGAACCAGCGGGATTGTATTCGCCGCGAGCAATGCGCTCTTTCAGGTCGGCGATCATCTCTTCGCGGTCGGGCATCGCAATGACCTTCGCGGTGAGTTCTCGAATCATTTCCATGTCGCTCTCTCGAGGGGAGGGCTCAAAGCCGTGATCGGCTTCGACCATCGCGTAGCCTTGGGTCTCAACGACCTTCTTCAATTCAATGTCTGAAATTCTCATTGTTTCCTCCGAAATCTCAAACAGGCGTCCCGGCTGTCTCGCGTCGGCGAGATCCTAGGCTTTGCGTCCAAGGGGTCGCCCCCAGGGTTGCCTTTTTCTGCTTGGCCCAAGGGGCCTCAATTGGATAACGGTTCGCCGCGCCGAAATCTTTAGGGCCCGCCATAATTTTCTTATGCAATCTTTAGGCGTCGCTCACCACATTGGACTCACCGTGCCCGATTTGGAGGCGGCCATCACTTGGTATTGCGACCGATTGGGCTTTGGCGACGTGCGACGGGTGGCGGTCGGCACGCTCGAAATTGTGCTGATTTCGCATCCGGGAGGCGCGATCATCGAGCTGTTCGGCACGCCCGATGCGCGCCGCACCGAACCCGAGCACTGCGACGTCGGCGCAAGTTTGCCCTACGAAGGTTGGCGGCACTTTGCCCTGGAGACCGCCGACATTGAGGCGGCCGTCGCCGAAGCCCGGGCCAACGGCATTGAGGTCATCAGCGAGATTACGCCGGTGCCCCCGTTCGGCTATCGGTACGTGTTTTTCCGCGACCCCTTTGGCAACTTAATTGAGCTCGTTCAGAAGGGCTAGCTGCTCGCGTCCGCCGGGCATGCCTTCGACCGAGCGGCGGTAGCGGGCGGCGTACTCAGCAAACGACATCAGGCGCAGTTCATCGCTTCGCCATATTCCGCGGGCACCAATGCGCTCCAACGCGGGGCCGGTTTGCTCGGCAAACCGAATCATGCGCAGAATCTTGGCGAGCTTCGGATCGGCCTTGGCGGGGGTGGGTTCGTCCGTTATAAACGAGGTGATCATGCTGGTGATCAGTTCCGGCGCGACCGGCTTGCGGTCCACCCGTGTTACAAATGTGCCCCAGGCAGTTTCGCCGCCACGATGCAACTTGAGCGGCACCACGACCGATGCCACTCCCAACTCCGGGTTTGGGCTCTCGCTATCGGTGGCTTCGGCAAAAACCTTTTGGTTGCCACCATCGTATTTGGCGCGGGTTCGGCGGAGTTGGAGCATGTCCCGCACCACCTTCTTCGCCTGCGCCGGCGTCAGGTCATACTGCGCCAGTTCTTCCGGCGTGGCGAAGGACATGATGCACTCAACATCCTCCTTCGCCAGGCATGTGCCGAGCCTGCGGGCGGCACCTCGGACGCTGTCTGGCCCCTGATAAACCCAGTAGATGATGCCGAAGCTCGCCACAATCGACAACACCGCCAACACCCGCAGGACTTTTATGGGCGTTTTCAATCCTTCCACCACGCCAATCTACTGTCGTTGCCAGTGCGCGTGCGCCGGATCAAGCCGAGGTCCAACTGCACCGCCAGACCGAGCTTTCGCTCGTAAACGCTGAGCCGGTTGATGCCTGGGTCGGTACAGTCCGTAGTGGAAATGAGCGGCGATTGCTCGCCCGTTTGCGCGACGACCCACTCCCACGGCTCGGGGTCTTCTTCGGGGCGGGAAAAGTCCAGCGCCCAATAAATGTAGTCCGATGACTTGCGATAGCTACAGGGGAGCGGGCGCATGAATCGGTCGCCGAACTGGAAAGCGAACGTCTTCAGAGGCGGCAGTCCCATTTGCGTCGGCTTACCAAGTTTGCCGTCGCCATCGTTTTCACTGCGATAGAGACTCAGCGCCATCGCGGATTGCCTCAGGTGGTTGACGGTCACCGTTTGCTCAGCGCGCTGTCGCGCCGAGGCCAGATGCGGCGCCGCGATGGCGGCCAAAATCGCGATGATCGCCATGACGGTGATCACCTCCATTAAGGTAAATGCTCGGCGCAACTTCACTTACCCGCATTATACAAAAGATGCACTCCATGTCACCCAGCAAAACTACTAGCTTGAGAACCGCAAGCGGTTTGCCATACTTGCCACATGGATTGGCGGAGCGCACTGATTGGCCTGCTGGCGGGGTTCCTTTTGGAATGGCTGGTGGACGTCGCGATTTTGCGGCGCAGGCTTCGCCAGCAGCCCGAACCCGTCCCGGCGCCCGTGTCCACTCCCGCCGAACCGACGCCCACCATATATGAAGGCGAAAACGAGGACGTGATGAAGCTGCGCGACGAGAACGTGCGACTGACCCACACCCTGAGCCAACTGAAGCAGGAAAACGACGAGCTACGCCTCGGCGTGCGGTCGAACCAATGGCGATTGGACCAGGCGATTAAGGAGATTCACGAGACCCGATCGACCAAAGTAGTGGCGATTGTCAAGGACATTTTCGAGCGCATTGAGGGCATCGGCCCGGTGTATCAGCAGCGGCTTTGGGAATCGGGGATTCTCAAGTACAGCGATCTTGCGGCGACCAGCGAAGAGCGCCTGCGCGACATCATTCACCCGCAGGAATGGCAAAACCTGGACTTTTTGAGTTGGCGACGAGCGGCCGCGATTTACGCCGCCGAAGCCATGGAGCAGCCGCATGAGTAGCTACGGCTGGATCGATACGGCCAAAGCGCTGATCGCGGCGGGAATGTTGGTCGGCATTGTTTCGCTACCCGCCCAAGACCTTCCGGAGGAGCTGAAAACCGCCGACGGCAAACCGCTGGTATTTGACGCGACGGAACCCACCCGCGGATTGCCAACCACCGGCGTGAGCCTAAACGGCATCGCCCCCGCCGACGCCAAGGTGGTGATTCGGCTGGGCGACCAAACCCTGGCCGTGACCCACGCGACCGCCGACCGGCGATGGATGGCGCACTTGCCGCCGCAACCGCCCGGCGAGCACACCCTGAGCGTGCAAAGCGGCGACTTTAAGACCTCGCTGGAACTGATGGTCTATGACCCGAACCGGCCCACAATTTTGAACCCGGCGCCGCTTGGAAAGTTTGGCAAAGAGGTGACCCTAAACGGCCTGGCCGAGCCGGGGACCTCGCTGCGATTGTTGCTCAACGGGCGCGACGTGGCCCGCACCGAGGTGAACGAAATGGGCGCTTGGTCGTTTTCGACCAAGACCATCGTGGGCACAAACGTGTTGACCGCGCGCGGCCTGGGCGGCCACGCCAGCGTGAGCGGATTCCGCGATAAGCGGACCGCGATTCGACCGGTGCTGATTAAGGTGCAGCCGATGGGCGGCACGCTTTTGGTGCGCGGAATTGCCTCGCCGTTTGCCCGCGTGACCGTGCGCAACAAGGGTCGGCTGGCCGGCACCGTGCAGGCCAACGCCAACGGCCAATGGACGCTCTCGTATCGCGGGCAAATGCTCGGCGCGCAGTTTGAAGTGATGCCGCGCTAGACGAACTGCAGCCGCCCCCAGCGATCGGGCAGGTGCATATCCACCTCGCCCATGGGCGACCACACCCAATTGTGCTCGGGCCGATCCGGGACTTTTTGCCAGCGGCCCTCGACGATTTCGGCATCCCAATGCACCCGGCTGAAGTTGATGCGCCATTCGTCGCCGGGCTGCGGCGGGAAGTTTTGCTTGCCGGCGAGTTCCTTAAGGCTGCGGTACGGGATTTGCATGTGCGCCCACCAGCCGAGGTTCGCCGGGTTGGCGAGGTTGAGTTCGCCATCAATCCGGACCGCGGTTTGCAAGCCCTTCACGTCGAACGAATCCAGCGGCGGCCCGCCATTGCGATAGGACCGCACGAGCACCAAATCCCAAACCGTGTTGAGGGCGTTCATTTCGAGCTCGAGATACAGCTCGCCATCGCCATCGGGATCGAGGAACAGCTCGATGTCGTTGTCGTGGAAAATGACGCTGTCGCGCTCGGTGAGCGTCGCCCAGATCTCCGGCCCTTGCATGTGGGCAAGGATCATGAGACCGTGCTCGCCGTAGGCGATTTTGACCTGGGTTTGGTGGCGCGGCGGCTTGCTCGGGTCCCCTTCGATGTCGACAAACGGCTCCGACCAGGGGATGTCAATCCAATCGTCGGGCCGGATTTGGAGGTCTTGTGCTTGCCACAGCTGGTCAGCGCGGGGGCATCGGTAAACGCGCGGCGTCATGCCGGAGAGTTTGCCCTGTTCCTTGCCGGGCTCGCGCCGCCCCTGCTCGCCGATTGCGAGTCGCTCGGGTTGCTCACGCATTTTGGGCGTGGTATAATGGTGGCTGTCCGATGGATCGTTAGCTCAGTTGGTAGAGCAGCTGACTCTTAATCAGCGGGTCGTAGGTTCGAGCCCTACACGGTCCACCAAGTTTTAGGTTCAAAATCCCGCCTCGGAGCGGGATTTTCTGCATTTAGTGGCTCCCTGTTTTAGTTTGGACTACATTGAGACTACAGTAACGTCCAGAAACGTCCTTGAACACTTCTCAAGACTCAGGATTCTTCTTCGAGATTCGAAATGACTTCTTGGGTTCTTCAACCGAGTCCAGAAGGGGTTCCAGAATGATCAATCTCTCTTCATTCGTGCGCTTCGTATCGTACGAGACCCCTTTCTTGAACAGATCACCTCGGAGACGGTCAAGCTCACGCTTGACCTTACGCGACGTAAGGCCCATGCCTGGTTTTGTCATATCTCGTTGACTCATTTCCTCAAAAAAATCAGTTGAGGTTCCTTTCCAACCGGTGCGCCCTAGAATCAGAGCAACTCTTCCAACCGGAGAATTGTCCAGTGCGACTTCCGATTGTACGGAACTTGTCTCCTCGATCATTTCCAGTAACGTTGTTTGAGGGCACTCGAAACTCTCTTCGCAAGCCAACGCGAGAAGCATAGAATCCGCATTTCGAGGTAACTCAGGTTTGAAACCAGATTGAATTCGCCGTAGGCCAACAGAGATCGCGCCATAGATCGCCCCTAAAAGCTCTGACCTGTAGCTCTGGAGACGAGTATTTAAGTCGGCTAGCAGTTTCCGCTTCTCTGGCGAGACGGGATCAAGTATGCAGAGAACTGATCTGTCAAGGAGGTCTGGAGCAGTTGCGAACTCTGTTATTCCGTTGAGAATGAGAGGTCTGCTCGCCTGGTAGTGAAGCTCTTCGTCATCAGTGTATAGCCGCCTATTGATCACCTCGCCACCCGAAGCGAGTCGGCAAAGTCCGTCGCTCATTTCCGCTGACACTGTACTTTGGTTGTCGATCATCAGGACGTGCCTTCTTTTGGCGAGTTGGAAGAGCCGTTCTTGACTAAGGTTGCCGCTTCCAATAGAAGAGCTTGATTCAGGATCAACTAGGCTCTTCAGGGCGGCACAAAGAGTTGACTTTCCGGAGCCCTGAGGCCCGTTCACAAGAAGAACCGGAAACGGGCCTTGGCCCGCCGTGGCGGAGATTAACCATGAGCAAACTGCGAGCCAAGAGTAGTTCCTTGAGATTCCTATTAGCTCGCGGACTATGCTTAGTTTTTGTCCATTCTTCGGGTCCGGAAGCTCCTCCATCGCGGGCGACCATAAGAACCAAACTGGAGATTCCGAAACTACCTCCCAGCCGTTAGAGTCGATTCTCACAAACCTTGACGGCCCCAACTGAACCCAAATGATATCGCCTTCTCTGGAGCATCTAACCTTCGGCTGAACCGTCGGGGTTTCTGCGTCCGTTCTCGTGAGACTGAGTACATAGTGAATGGAGTCTTGGATCAGTTGCTTGCTTGGTGCTTTGAACCTTGTGAAGGCTATCGAAGAAATCCAATCATTGAAGTCACGCGATTCGATTGATACGACGTTGTGTCCTTGCCGTGTTGGAATCCGAACATACACGATGCCAGTTCTATCCTTGACGCGACTCAATTTGAGGCATTCGTCTACGATGCTTCTTTTGAGTGAATCGGTCTCATTTTTCGCTCTCTTACTCGGTGAAGTAGAATCTCCCTCAATTAACCTCACGAATTCGCCGAAGCATTTTGGGTTAGAAAACAGTTCCGATAAGTCTTCGTCAGTCGTGACTGCTTCACCATTCTCAATCTTCGATTCCGTTGTATCGACTGCCTTCAATCTATCGCTCACTTCTTGGTCACCAATCACGCGGCAAACGGACCGAAAGATTCGTTTGACTCGTTCCGAAGTCCAACCTCGGCGAAGCATCACTGAAGCCGTACGAAGATAAACTTCATGCCTGGAGCCACTTTTCGCGACTCTTGCTATCGCTGTTCCAATCGTCACCTCGACACACGCTCTGATGAGGTCTTCGCCACTCACCTCAGCAGGCTCCCCTAGTGTGTGCCAAGCGTATTGCTCTCCTTCTGGATGAAAGCTAGGTTCCACTGGCATAGCAACCCCTTCACTCGCCCCCATAGCAGAGCGAATTTCGACGATCATGTCCCGCCCGGTCCCCATGCTCAGCTTGAAAGACCGCTTTACGGGTCGTCCAATCACCCTAAAAACAAGGTGCATTTGGGGACTTGATTGCCTTCCGCTGATTGCTCCAGTTGTAGGCAATAGTTCCTGACCGAGAAGCTCAGCCTCCTTGCAGTCGAAGTCAACCTGAGTCAAGCCGTCCTTCAAGTGGAGCGCAACTCCTGATGCGCTTCGAAATGATGCTTCGAGGTCCGACGTGAAGTCCTTCGAGGGCCATCCCCTCAACGCGCAATGCTTCTTTCCCTTGGCTAACGGGATTGGAGAAAACCCCAAGTCCACGTACTTTCTTGACCATTGAAGGCAAGTCATTGAGTTACCTCCTTGTGAACGTGGTTTGCCCGGTCGTTCTCGGCCCGAATGAACTCTTCGAGTGACGCTCGGGGAATCCTCCGGTTGCGGCCGTTGATCAGGATACTGGCGAGGCGTCCCTGCCAGATCAACTTGTAGATTCCTGTTCGGGAAATGCCGATCACTTCGGCGGCTTCACTTGTCTTGAAAAACTGTTTCTCCATGATTGTCCTCTTTGTTCACAGGGCACTCTTGACACCCATGAACAAATGAATCATAATCAAGAACGATAATCAGAATGAAACGATATAAAATGATGCCAGAGGATAGCAGAGCTAATCTAGAAGAAGCTTCCGGACGCCAACTCTCCGACGCTGACTTCAGAAGGCTCCGTGATAGCATTCAAGTAACGAATGCTTACAACAACTTCGTTGCGAGCCAAAGTTCGGCGGACCTGGCTGAACTTCGGGAAGAGATTGAGGACGTACTTGGGTCTGTGCGTTCTCGCGTCAAGAATGATCTCGGGAGCAAAAACAGTGTCACGAGCGTCACTGATTTCGAGTCCGACGCGGCCCTTCTAGATACCGATGAAGGAGAAGAGTGGCTCACTTCGCTTGCACTAAAAGCGGAAGTAGAGAAACTGTTTCGTGAAGAACTTGCCGCCATAAAAAAGCAACTGCCTTGGACAAATGCTGAAGAACTCATCAGTCGGTTGCGGGCAAAAGCCGCGTCAGTCAAAGTTCAAGAGCAAGATGAACCGAAGCTTCTGTCGGTTCGGGTCGGCTCGAATTCAGCGGTTATCGTTTACTCACCGAGAAATCAACCGTTGGTTGATCTCGGATTCCTAGTTGCCCGCATTTCGGGAATTGTGCCTTGGGTTAGATCGGAGATCGTAGGAATGATCCTCCTGGGAGAAGTCCCGCATTTCCGTGTTCCGTCTATTGAAGTCTCGGGAAACGACAAGTTTCCCATTGCTTCTCTGATCACTCTCCGCGTTCCGGTTTGGATGAGCGTCAAGGACGTCGGATATCTATACAACGAAGTGCGTTCGCACATGTTCAAAACAAAGAGTTTGACTCGAACGAGAAAGGCTCTTGCCCTCGTCTCCATCGAACTCGGAAGTTCGGAACCAGATTTGGCAGAAGTCAGACGAGTTATGCGAGTTCGGTTCCCAGACCTCTCAATCTCTCAAAGTGATGCGAACCTCAGGCGCGATATAAGGGCGGCAAGGGCGGGTCTGCTTCTTAAGGGCAAGCTAGGAGGTGACTTTTAATGAAACGTACAACAAACCGTCGAGCGAAAGGTTCAGGTTCTATCACGAAGAAAGGAGACATTTGGTTTTGTCGCATAGAGGTCAAGGACGCCGAGGGCAAAACTCGTCACAAGACCTTCAACGCAAAAACAAAGGTTGAAGGCAATAAGTGGCTCGAAGAAATGAACCGCCAACGAGGACGCGGCAAGGACCTTTCCAAACAGGAACCAACGGTAAGCGAGTACCTCACGCAGTGGCTGAACGAACGTCAATCCGAAGTGCGGCCTTCAACGTATCGGAGCTACCAACTCATGGTCGAAAGCTACATTCGTCCGTACCTAGGGAGTCTGAAGCTGAGTGCCATCACGCGTGAATCAGTCGTGAACCTGTTTCGGCTCCACGAAAAGCAAGGCAAGTCAGCGAATACAATTCGAATCATTCGGATTGTTCTCAACAACATGCTCGAACAGGCGTTTAGAGACGACCTCCTCACGCAAAACGTTGTTCGAAAGACGAAATCGCCAAGAGTGGAGCACAAGACCGCTTCAGCACTGCGAGACGAAGTCGCTGTCAAGTTGATTGCCGCCTGCAATGATCATCCCCAAGGATTGCTAATACAGACCATTCTTACCCTTGGCTTGAGGAAAGGGGAAGCACTCGGGTTGAAGTGGGAAGCAGTCAATTTTGAAGAAGGAACAGTCCAAGTGTTGGGCCAACTTCAATACGAAAATGGGGTTCTATTGCTAACCCAACTGAAGACCCAAAAGTCAAAGCGGACAATGAGGCTCCCGGATATCCTCGTGCAACGACTCCGGGCACAGCGAGAGCGTCAGTTGCAGCTTAAGGAAGAGTGGTCTGAATGGGTTGACAGCGGACACGTCTTTACTTCTTCAATCGGTACACCGCTCGATCCGAGGAAGGTCGGACGAATTCTCGATGAACTCATGGACCGTATCGAAGAGCCAAGAATCCGAGTTCATGATCTGCGGCATTCTGCGGCAACATTGATGCTTCAATCTGGAGTGAGCATCAAGACTGTTTCTGATGTCCTCGGGCACTCGCAAATCAGTTTGACCGCCGACACTTACGTTCACCTTGTTCCGGCACTGGAATCCGATGCCGTGAATGGGCTAGAACGCCTTCTTAATGGGAAGTCCTAGAATTCACTTCGGAATGTAGCTCGATGATGCACTGTATCCAGCTCCTCAGATTGTCTTCGGCTAGAGCCGGATCAGTCAGAGGAGTATCTCCATGAGCTATGTAGGTGTTTCGAAAAGCGTTGCAGGAGTCAATCTGATCATAGAGTTCATCGAAGGATGAATCGCCAAAAGCTTCTCGAACTGCGTCCCAGATAGGGACCCCATGAACCTGGCTGAACTTAGTTTGCCTAGAGAATCCAAGCATGAACAAGAAGTTGCCCAAGAGATTTGATCGACCTCGGTCAACAACGTTGCGCCGAAGCTTCTTTGCCTGATCACGAAGCAATGGAGATAGGTTTTCGACCCCACTCGGTAAGTAGGGATCAAAGAATGTTCGATGCTCGTTCGGTGACTGGGGAATGATCGGTGAGGCGAGGGAAATCAGGAGTGTGCCACAGAGATTTTCAAGTGCTTCAAAGAGCGTTTGGAAGCAGGCTCCGTAACGAGGACTTTGCATTCGTTTGTCGTAGTCCAACTGAAGAATGCTCTGCTTGACGAGTTGAAGAATAGATTCAGGTAGAGAGGAAACATCAATGTCGCTCAAGAATTCGGCTGACTTTTGATCTCGGGTTTCGGTCGAAGTGGAGTCGAGCGGCAAAACCAATTGAGAGGTCTTGAGTGACTCAACTAGGGCTTTCTTCTTTGGTTCACACGCTCGAAGCAATCCTTCCAACGACGGCTCAGTGTTCTGGTCGAATAGATACTGAGGGACAAAGGCATATTCCCACTTTTGCTTCTCGCTCGAAGCGGCCTTGCACCACTCGATAGCGGCCTTTGCTTTCAGTGCTACGGAAGAATCTTCTTGGCCCTTTGTCTCAACAAGGTAGTTCGTCCCCGAGTTTGATCGGACAAAGAAATCGGGCCAATAGAGAGCGGGCCGACCACTGGCAGAGAGGTAGTCAATGGCGAGCTTTTGCGGTCCGGCATTCTTCGCAAAAGACGAAACGTCTAGACAATCGTCGCAGAAGGCCGCAAACTCAGCTTCGAAATGGTTAGCGCAAGCGACGAGGTTGAAGAGTGTCTTCGCGGCTTCTTCGCAGGGTCGCTTTGGACTCTGGGTTGCTTGAAAGGCTCTCCAAGAGGAAAGCGCAAGACCGGAACTCTGCTTTTTGCGTTTGGTTTCCTTGTTGGTCTGGCTCTTGATGAGAGGGGCAAAGGTTGCTTCGATATGCTCTCGCACGTCTAGGGCCGCAAGCCGATGATCGACCTCTCCCGAAAACAAGCTGATGGGCCGCTCGAAAAGAACTTCCTCGATGAACCGTTGCACGAGCGGGGCAAGAGTCGAATGGGCACTCTGTAGCCGACAGGCCTTTTCAAGCACCTTCACAAACACGGAAACAGCGGTATAGCCTTGGGCCAACAAACCACGATCAATTTCGTAGGTCTTGACGACCTCGTCTGTAAAAAGCGTCCGTTCTTCAAACTTGATCGCCCCCGACTTTGCTTTTCCAATTGGCAATTTGCCGTTCGAAACCTTCCGAAACTGAGCTTCTATCTCCTCAAATTGAAGCTCGTTTAGCGTGACCGTCGTCTCGATTGAATCTGAAACCTGGGGAATGAGAATATCAAGTGCCTCAGTGTCCTTCTTGGGGTCAACAAAGATCGGCACCGTTTGAGGCTTCGGGCCGTTGAGTTCGATTGAGCCGAGTTCGAGTCCTTCCTGCTCAAGTTCTTCGTTGTAAAGTGCGAGCATCGAAGGATGCTCGACGACCGTCACGCGCTCGAAGGGTGCGTCCGGGCCGGGCCGCTCCATTCTTCGGAGACCTCGACCCAAGGTTTGCTCCGCAAGAATGTTCGATTTCGCTGAGTACGGTCGAAGCGGAACAATGGTCGTCACGTTCCGAACGTCCCAACCTTCCCGAAGCATCAAAACCGAAACGACGCATCGGTAAGGAGAATCGGCTTTGTCAAGGTCAGCCGACCACCTTCGAATCTCCTTGAGGTCATCGTCTTTGAGTTTGGTTTCCGAGTAGACGAATTCCTTCCACTCCTGCTTTCCAGATTTGCGCGTGACGATCTTTCCTTCGAGTCGGGTGTGAAGGTTTAGGACTTTCCCCTTGAGCAACGGAAACCGCTCATCGTCGTTGAGCTTCGCCGCGATTTCGTTCGCGGCTTGCGCGGTCTCGCACATGACAAAAAGAATCGGCTTTCGAACCTGATTCCACTCGTCCCACATGTATTGATACTGTTGATAGCCCAAGAGCAGGTGAGTTCGGTACTTCTCGAAAGCGTCTCCCGCGGCGTCATTGGCCTTGATTTCCTCCGACCGTCCAATCACCGGAACCTTCACGATTCCTGCGTCAACCGCTTCACCCAAAGGGAAGTCACTGATGATATGCCGGAAGAGGTCTCCGTTGTTGTGTTTTGGAGTCGCCGTAAAGTCAGCTTGAAGGACTACTCCTCGGTTGCCCTTGGTGATGCTTTGGCGGTGAATCGCGTCAATCGCTTCATTCCAGGCCGATTCGGGGTCGTGCAAGTGGTGCGCTTCGTCGTTGAGCACCATCACCGAAGGATGCTCAGAAATCCGATTGCGGAGAAGCTCTCCAATCTTGAAAACTTGGTTCTTGTTGACGGTCGGTCCGAGGATGCTTGAACTTCCGGCAACGTTTTCGTTATCGGATTTTTTGGGGAACAGGCGGTGAACGTTGGTAAGGTAGATCGTTCCCCGGTAACTTCCTCCTCCCGAGTCGTCCTGCATGACGACTTGCATATTGAAATCTTCTTGGAACTCGGGCGGCAAGATCGGGTCGGAGTAGTAAATCTTCGCCGACTCGAAGTCATCCTTCAGTCGGTCGAAGACGATCAGGTTTGGCGCGACGACCACAAAATGCCGAGGGAAGGGAGAGTCGGTTTCATAGAGGCTATGGAAGTAGCTCCACGCCATGACCAAGCTCATGCACTTTGTTTTGCCCGCTCCGGTTGCGAGCTTCGAGCAATATCGTCCCCAGTGGTCATCATCCGGCTTGACGTTCGTGAAGGCGGTGTAGTGCGGGTGATCTTCGGAGAGAATCGAACTGAAGAGGTCTGAGGGGATCAGGTACCGCTTGACTTCGGCAAGCCAAATGATTGTCTCAACGGCCTCTCGCTGGCAGAAGTGGTACCTAAAGTCGTCCTCATGGGCGGTTTCGAACCAGTGGTTGAGAAGCGTTTTCGTGGTTTCGCTCGCCCCTTCGTAACCCGAGTGTCGCCAATCCGAAACTTGGCTCCGAATGTAGGGAACTAGGGTTGCCCGAGAAGTGCGACGACCGGGAACGATTCCCACGTCTTTGACGCGGTGCTTGTTCGGCTCCTCCCAAGGTGCGTAAAGTGGCTCCAAAGCGGAAAAGTCTTGACTCACACTTTCACCTCGATCACCTTGGTTGTATCAATCCCAAAAACGTCGATCACCTTCACGCAGATTCGCTTCAAGCCTTTCGTCTCATACTCCCAACCCAAATCAGAAGTCGTTTTGAGCGACCGATCTTTGCGGGTTCGGTAATCCTGCCAGTGGTGCTCGAACGGCTTGTCTTCTCGGTACTCAAAATCAATCGCCCAAAAGTCGATGAAGTCAAAGGGTGATTTCACCGCCCGTTCCTTCAGAGCTTCGAGTTCCTTATCGGGGACTTCGGTGAGGGCCGGGTAGAAGTTCGTGAGCTTCACGTCAATTTGCTTCTTTCCGTCCTTTTCTTTGATCACGGCTTCTGCATCCAGAGCCGCCGCGTCGAAGAACTGAACCGTGTCTCGGTTTGGCTCCATGATTTCGCGGGGAATGTACTTCAGCGTGATTTCGACTCCGGTTTCGGCTTCCACGCCCTCAACCCTTCGGCGAAGGTCCATCTCGAATTCCCAAGCAAGGACGATGAGTTTGGGTTTGTTTCGGCTTGCAAGTACGTTGCCGTGGTTTTGCCAGTCCTCAATCCCTTCGACCGAAGCAATGGATTTCGCGACTTCTCGAAGCTCATTGATCGTGAAAATGCTGTCGATATTGTCCACGTGAACATAGGCACCGCCCTTGGTTCCGTGAATGAGTCCGCTGGGTGGATTTTGAATCGTGCTGGCCCGGAAGAACTTGAGGACGGTTGCGCGGTGCTC